>CBDVDH010000024.1:0-50689 GCA_965372715.1 uncultured bacterium
CGTGGACGAAGAGGTCGTAGGGCCTGGCCGTTTTGAGCGTCAGCTGGTCGTTTTCCGCGTTGTTGCGGCCCACGAGAATCTCGAATCCGTCCGATGAGACGAAGCGTCTGAATCGCTGCTCCTTCTCCCTGCTCGCGGGACTCCTTATGCCGCTGACGACCTCTTCATATTTGCGCTGCGTCATCCCGGCTCGCCGGACTAGCTCTTCCGCTATTTGCGTTAAACACTGGACACCCTCGCATCCCTCGATCTGGAGCAGCAGGCCGTCGGAGTAGGCGATCTCTTCCTTAATGCTTGAGACCAGCCTTTCGCTGTGAGCCAGGCGCCGCTTGGCCTTCTTCGCCTTCTTGAAGAGCGCATCGACGTTCGCCCACGGCGAAAGCGACGCATCGAGCTCGATTGTGACGCTGTCCTGCGCCTCCGAGAAGACGTTTTCAACGGCGACAGTGGCCATGCCTTTTTTGACGTCATGCACGTTCATTTTGAGCAGCTCGCCCCTTTCAAACTGCCGCTTGACCTCATCCTCGTCGGCGGCCTCACCCTCGACATTTGCGAGGCGCCGCTTGGCCTTTGCGAGCTTGGACCTGACAATCTGCATCAACCGTTGCGCCATTTTCTCAAACGCGACTGCCTCATCTGCCTTTGCGAAGAAGACCTCCGCCGCTTCAGCCATCGTCTCGAACCGCTGAACCTCCCAGCCTTCCTTCTCGACGAGCGGGAACGCGCACAGCAACGATTTCCTAGTGCGTAATCTGACGCCGTCTGTCACGGGAATTGCCTCTGCGATCGAGCTTGGGCCGGGCTCCGTCATAACGCACGGGTCAAATCGCTCCTCGGAGACCGCCTGCATCAACGAGGCAAATGCCTGAGCCGCGGCTCCCGCGACCCTGTTCCCGGCGGACTGCTGCTGCGCCCTGGCAGCGATCTCACGCGCGATCGTCGGCGAGATTCCGGCGAATTCGGCGAGTGTGATCTTGTCAAGTCGGCCATCATGTGAGCCTTCGAGCGCTGTCCGGACCTCATCCTGGGTCGCGGCGAGCGGGTTTCGCCCCTGAGACGCCGGCGGCTCGACGTATTCGACGCCTGGCAGAATAGGCCTTGGCCGCGACATCGCCTCCGTTACATGCTTTCCCGCGTCGATGACCTCCCGCGAGGCCCTATCTACTAGAATCAGGTTGCTGTTCTTGCCCATCAATTCGGCGATCAGCGTGAACTCCAGCGGATTCCCCCTCAGGTCGAGGTTCACAAGCTCAAACGTTACGACGCGCTCTAGCGACTTCATCAGGATGCTAGCGATCTTGGCGCCCAAGATGTGGCGCCTCAAAATCGCCACGAACGGACTTTGGATTCGTGCCTTCTGTGGCTTTGCTCGCGTCGGATACAGCCTGAAGAACGAGGCGTCCCAGGAGACGACTAGGTAGATGAGAGTGATGCCACCGTGCCTAACCGTGAAGAAAACACTCTTTCGATCACAAGGCTCGACAGAGAGCACCTTGCCGCCCACGAGGTTCTTTCGCAGCCAGCAATAGACGCCCCGTAAGACCACGGAATCCATGAGCCTTGTTTCCCCAGACCGTTGCCAAAAAAACTCCTTGACACAATTGGTATAATAGTAACAGAAATGATGGGTGAACAGGTCAAGGGGTCAATAGGTCAATAGGACGCCACGTCGATGGGGCAATGGATTGTGACTGTGCGGAGCTGTGGGACGGTCTTGGTTTTGGCGTTGCTCTTTGTGTTTGGCGGCTTTGCCCACGGGAGGCAGCTTAGCGTAACAACGTCGATTCTGCCGGTCGCGGACTGGGCGCGGAACGTTGGCAAGGACCGCGTGAACGTCAGTTGCGTTCTATCGGGCGGCTCAAGCCCACACACGTTCGCGCCGTCCCCTTCTGACGTGAAGCGGCTGGCAAGCGCTGACTTGTTCATAATGATAGGCATCGGTCTAGAAGAGTGGGCGGAGGACTTCGTCTCCGCGGCCGCCAAGACCGACCTAACCATTCTGAGGCTCGGCCAACGGATCGGCTTCAAGCAAGGCGACAACCCTCACGTGTGGCTCGACCCAAGTCTTGCGCAGAAGATGGTGCTTTCGATTGCTGAGGTCTTTTCGCGCCTCGACCCCAGCTCGAAGGAGTTCTATCACGACAACGCGAATCGCTACTGCGGCGAGATTCAGTCGCTGCACGAGCGGTTCGCTCCACAATTCGCGGCGCTTGAGGACAGGAAGGTTGTACAGTTCCATCCAGCGTTCACCTATATGTTGACTCAGTATAGTATTGGCGTGATTGACGTGATCGAACCGCATCCTGGCAAGGAGCCGACGAGCAAGCGTTTGCAGAGCATCATCGTCAGGCTGCGCAGGGAGCCCAAACGGGTTGTCCTGATCGAGCCGCAGCTGTCCTCAACGGCTGCTGCTGCCGTCGCTCGCGAGGCGTCCGCAACACTTGTCCTGGTTGACCCGCTCGGCGACGCGAGCGTCGCGCCTCGGAGCACGTATCTTTTGTTGATGGAGTTCAATCTGAACGCGCTATTGAGGAGTCTGAGGTAGGAATCGTGCCGAGCCATGGAGAGGAGACGGGAAGCTTCAACGAGCAGGGCGAGGGCGGCGCTGGGCAGACCGGCAACCTGGCGATTCAAGTGAGGGGCCTAAGCTTCTCCTATTCGTCGGGGCTTGAGCCGACCTTGCGCAACATCGATTTCGAGCTCAGGCGACGTGTTTTTCTGGCGCTGATTGGGCCGAATGGTGGGGGCAAAACCACGTTCCTCAGGATTCTGCTTGGTGAGCTTCAGCCGACGACGGGCTCGGTGCAAGTCTTTGGTCGCGCACCCCATGACCTGGGCCGGCTCAGGGCAAAGATCGGTTACGTCCCACAAAAGGCGCATTTTGACCTTTCATTCCCGGCATCCGCGCTCGACGTCGTTCTGATGGGCTCGTTTTTCGAGACTGGCCTGCTTCGCAGGGTCTCCGGGGCCAAGAAGAAGCGGGCGAAGGAGCTGCTGGCGCGCTTCGGGATAGCGGACCAGGCCAAGGATCAGATCGGCAAGCTCTCTTACGGCCAACAGCAACGGGCGTTCATCGCAAGGGCGCTCATGCCGTCGCCGGAGCTTCTGATACTCGACGAGCCGACGGTCGGCATCGACACGGACGGCCAAACGCTTTTTTACGACGAGGTGGCAATGCTCCATCGTGACTTCGGTATAACGATTGTCATGGTCTCGCACGACATTGCCCAGATTGCAGGCCACGTGGATGAGATTGCCTGCCTCTTCCACACGATGCACTGGCACTCAAGATCAGAACTAATCAACGAGGAGGTTCTGCAGAAAGCCCACATGTGCGAGCTGGACGCCTATCTGAAGGAGCATTTGCGCCACATAGACGAGTTCCACAGGAACAAGCGATGATCCACGAAATCTGTTGCCCGTTGGTTCGCCGCGCGGCGAATTGCCAGTTAATCCGCAATCCGCAATCCGCAATCCGCAATTGAAGATGTAGGCGCATGGGCAGCGACATCTCCTTTCTTGAGTCGCTTCAGACGTTCGAGTTCATGCGCCATGCTTTTCTGGCAGGTCTGATCATCGGGACCACGTGCTCAATCTTGTCTGTGTATGTGGTTCTGAAGCGGCTCGCATTCATCGGCCAGGGCATATCGCACTCGGCTTTTGGCGGAGTGGCACTCGCGCTCCTGCTGTTTGAGGACAGCGCTTTCGCCGACCTTAAGGTAGGCGCCGTCACGCTCGTCTTCTGCCTCGTGGTCGCCGTCCTCATCGGCTGGGCGAGTCGGGGGAGGCGAATCTCTGGGGATTCAGCCATCGGCATCTTTTTCGCTGTCTCCATGGCCGCCGGCGTGATATTCATATCCCTCAGGCAAAGATATACTGGCGAGGTCTTCAGCTACCTGTTTGGGAACATCTTGGGCGTCAGCGCGAGCGACATAGTCGCTATCTCAGTGCTAGCGGCGCTGGTGCTCGGGGTCATACTCGCTTTCTTCAAGGAGATATTCTTCTTCTGTTTCGACGAACGACTCGCTGCCGTCAGCGGCCTTCCAACCCGCTTTCTGCATTACCTCCTTCTGATACTCCTCGCGCTGACGATCGTCATCTCGATCAAGGTCGTCGGCATCATACTCGTCTCGGCGTTTCTCGTCATCCCCGGCGCCACAGCAAAGCTGCTCTCAACCAGCCTCAAAAAAATGCTCATAATCTCCGTCGCCATCGGGATCGCCTCATCTCTTATCGGCCTCTTTGTCTCATACCACCTTGAGATTCCCTCCGGCGCGACGATCGTTCTCGTCCAGTTCCTGACCCTAATCACCGCGATGCTTGTGAGGCGGTTGAGGGCCTGACTCCTTGCAGTTCCAGGCCGGGGTGCAGTCGGTCGTAGGGCGGGCTTTCCAGCCTGCCAAGATCTGGTAGGGGTTCGCCGCGCGGCGAATTCACCCGTTGGCGGTTGGCAGTTGTCAGTTGTCAGTTAACGGTTGCAGGTAGATGTAGGGGCAGGTCTCCGCGCCTGCCCCTTCTCGGTTCGCGGTTCACAGGCCTGCGTAATGGCTGGCCACGCGGCGAACACATGCAGTATCAATTCGCCTGCGATGCGAATGGCAGGCTGGACGGCCCGCCCTTTTCTCCCTTTCTCCCTTTTTCCTTTTGTCCCGTTTTCCCTGGGAAACTCCTCGCAAGTTCCCTATTGACCTCATGTAACGTTGTCATATACAATATGTTGTGTCCAAGAAGTGTCTTGAGCTGCGCCAGCACCACGCGTTGGTGTTTGTCTGGCTCTACAACGGGTTTTCAGGATGATGTAGGCCTGATGCGCAATATATAGGAGATTGGACCGATGAGGTGTCCATTCTGTGGTGTCACAAAGGACCGTGTTGTCGATTCCCGGATGAGCAAGGACGGTGCGATGATTCGACGACGTCGCGAGTGCTCCGCATGCCTAAAGCGATTCACTACATACGAGGAGATCGAGGACGTTACGTATGTCGTGGTCAAGAAGGACAAGCGGCGTGAGCCGTTCGACAGGCAGAAGCTGTTAGCGGGTCTTAAGCGGGCCTGCGAGAAGCGACCGATAGGGACGGTTCAGCTCGAGGAGATAGTTAGCGAGGTTGAGCGAGAATTGCACAGCAAGGCCGACAAGGAGATCACGACGCACGAGATCGGCGAGTATGTGATGGACGAGCTCCGAGGGCTCGATCAGGTCGCTTACGTGCGGTTTGCCTCGGTCTATAGGGATTTCAAGAGCGCCGATCAGTTCCTTGAGGAGCTTGAACACCTCTTGCACGCCGACCGCTAGAAAGAGCCTTCCGTCAATCAGATTCGGAGAACGATATGAGTGACAATGGAGTTTTGATTAGCCAAATAAGGAAGAAGGCCCGGGAATTCGAGAGCGAGGTAGTCTCGGTAAGGCGCGCGATTCATCATAACCCGGAGCTCGCCTTCGAGGAGCACGAGACCTCGGCACTTCTTGCGGACCGCATGGAGAAGTCTGGGATAAAGGTTGAGCGCGGCGTCGGTGGGACTGGCGTCGTCGGCCGTATTCAGCCGGAGAGGGAAGGGGTCAGGACTGTAGCGATTCGTGCCGACATGGACGCCTTGTCGATACAGGAGCAGACGGGGCTTGAGTTCGCGTCCAAGAACCCGGGCAAGATGCACGCCTGTGGTCACGACGCCAACTGCGCTATGGCGCTGGGCGCGGCTCTCATTCTCAATTCAGAAGAGGTCAAGGAGCACCTGAAGGGCAACGTGCGCATTCTGTTCCAGCCGGCCGAGGAGGCGCCGCCGGGCGGTGCAATCAAGATGATCGAGGACGGCGCCCTTGAGAACCCGAATGTCGATGCGATTATTGCCTCGCACACGCACAACGACGGCCGCCTCGGTGAGATCACGTTCAGGGAGGGGCCCATGATGGCAAGCGCGGACAACTTTGACTTGAAGATAGTCGGCGAGGCGGCGCACGGCGCAATGCCTCAACAGGGCAAGGACGCGATTGTGGCGGCGGCGGAGGTGATTCTGGGCTACCAGCGGATTGTCAGCAGGCAGATAAGCCCGACGGCGCCGGCGGTCATCACGATCGGGACTATCCACGGCGGCGACAGGTCGAACGTGATACCCAGCGAAGTTATGATGAAGGGAACGGTCAGGACCCTCGACATGCCCGTGAAGGAGATAATCCGAAAGGCGATGCACGAGACGGCCGACGGTATCACGAAATCCGCTGGCTTGTCATACGAGCTGGACTATCAGGACGGCTATCCGACGCTTTTGATCGATCCTGCGCTGAAGAGAATTGCGCAGGATGCGATATGCGAGTTCGGCGGGGATGCGAGGTTTGTGGAGATGCCAACTCCCATAATGGGCGGGGAGGATTTCGCCTATTATACGCACAAGGCGCCGGGGGTCTTTATGTTCCTGGGTGTGGTCTCCGACAGGAATCCGAAGCAGCCAATGCACCACCCCAAATACAACATCGACGAGCGCGTCCTCACGCTGGGCGCCTCGGTCATGGCATACGCCGCGGCCAAGATGCTGGCGGAAATCTGAGCTGTCACGAGAGTGGTCTTGACGACAGATTACCGTGACGACGGTGGACGTAGGTTGGTTGCATAGCAGCCGGCATCGATTCCTGGGCTAGTAATTGCCGCAACAACATACGCTCTCAACTGCACGAAGGACGGCTTCTGAGGTCCCTTATGTTCTCGATGACCTTCTCGGCCCTATCGATACCCAGCTCGGCGTCGCTCACCTTGACGGGAGGGTCCGCGTGATAGTCGGCCAGCGTTCGTAGTCGCTTAATCCTAAGCCCGTTCTCTTTGACCTTCTTGTCGAGATCTGAGAATGCCAACCAAATCCGCTTATGGGATGTTTCAGGTTCATAATTGAAGGCCGGGCCGGCCTCATTTAAGTATTCTGTCGCTGTGTTGAACGCGGCATAGTACGCTCTGCTCACAGCGGTGCGGAGCTTCGCCTCATAGATGTCTCCGAAGATGCTTGGCAAGATTTGTCTCGCTAGCTTCAAATAATCTTCCCAGCTGAACGTCATACGAAATCCACCGTTATGCAGAGCTCTCCGTCAGCGTTCTCGGAGGCATCAAGCCACCAGTCCTCGTCGAATTGGTCTAGAAGACGCGAAGCCTCTTTTGCCGAGAGAGGCGTTTGAACACACGCGTAGAGTACTGGTTGGGCTGGGTGATCCTCGGGATCAATGAGCACCTCGAGCACGACCCGGGCCTCCCTGCCAAAGTGTCGCTCAATAGCAGGCCTCGCCTCCAGTAAGAGCGGGAGCAGAAACGGGTGCTCGTGGACAAACAACGTCACCCTATGCTTGTCCCGGAAGGCGTAGAATCGGTCTAGCCGGCCGATCCGCTTCACCAAGACTTGTGCAGCAGGAGCCTCTGTGACTGAAGCCCAAACGTATCGCCAATGCGCCTCATCCTCGACCATTGCCGTTGATGGCCTGTCCAGCCCCTCGGCGAACTGATTGTAAGTCTCTTCGAAATAGGGCCCCAGAGGCTTTCCCGAATGCGCGAGCGTTACAATGTTGCTGGCAGTGGAGTCTCCTGCAACGATCAGGAAGGCACGACTCTCTCTAAGTTCCGGCGGCAACGGGAAATGGGACTGTGGAGATGCACCGGGGCCCTGATCTCTGCGATAGGTTCCGCCTGGGCGCAGCATGTGTCGCTCTTGCTCCTGTGGCTGCATCTATTCCTTCACCTCGCCAAAAGCGTCCCGCAGCTCATCCGTCAGACAGGCCTCGAACGCACGGTTCACATTGTCGTGAGCAACGTCCAGCCACTGCATTATCTTGTCTATGTGCAAGCCGACTTCATGCGGTCGATTCAGAATGTATTGAGTGTCCAGCGCAAGCCCAAGAGATTCCTCCTTGTCTGAACTGGTCGTAACCAACTCCATTCTCAAAATGTCTCTATCTTCTTCGTGAGAACTTTGGACCCCCACAATGAATGCGCTGAATTGCTCATACTTACAAAGCTCTTCGCCGGCGAAGGGCCCGAAATTGAGATACCGCCTTAGATTCTGAATGCCACCCTGTATCTCGAATCGGTCGATGTATCGCAGTCTTAGACCAATAAGCCCTTCGGGCATGAGCGGTTTCAGATACGCGTCGAAAGCCTCCTTGATTGTCGGTTTGAAGCACTCCCAGGACTCATATGGTTTGAGCCTGTGCACACTCAGCAAGTCGGAGCCTAGTTGCACGATCGTCCTTCGGTCTTGGGTCAAAAACTTCACTCGATCTACAAGTCTGGCTTCATAGCTAACGACCTCAGGCCCGGCTGACACCCTTGCACTTGCCGGTAGCCTAACCTGCTCTCTATTGGGGTACTTGTCGGGCCCCAACTCGTGATATATCAGACCAGGGACAGCTAAGTCCCACTCGTCGGACGGCTTGAACCGAAACTCGCAAAAGACCTCTTCAAGAGGCGGATTGCTGTATTTCCTAACCATGATCTTTCCCCAAAACGAGTATTCTCGGCCACTCTTGGTTGAATCTCCTGCTTCCTTACCCGAAAAAGCAGAATACCACGTGCATTACAGAAGTGAAGCACTCATTAATAAGCTTGCCTAACCACTTATATCGGGAACAACTGAGACAAGTTCAAGTTCATTTGACGCAGCATCGCTTCTGGTGCAGAATACCTCACCCAGAAGAGAGCGATTTGAGTTAACCCTGGAGGATAACCCGTGACGCGATACATGCCGATTGAGCGCCCGATGGGCAGTGAGATCTCGTGTAAAGGCTGGCTGCAAGAGGCGGCGATGCGGATGCACAACGTCAGCGAGGACGTTGCCGAGAAGCCGCAGGAGCTAATCGTCTATGGCGGAACCGGGAAGGCGGCCCGGAACTGGGAGGCGTTCCACAATATCGTCGCGACGTTGAGGGAACTGGAGAACGATGAGACGCTGCTCGTGCAAAATGCAGCGTAGTAAGCCCGACTGATTGAGGAGCGAAGGGCTGCTTCTTGGTGTTCGGTGGCAAACGGCGCGCTCAACAAATGCCGCGCTATTGCCAAATAGGTGGACCAATCGAAATTCATACGAATGCCATGTCCACACAGAAGTCTCCGGCTGACTCCACGAACGCGCTCAAAGCCCAATCTTTGTCCAAGTGTTCCATCCGCTCATGCGCCTCGTCCACCGACAGAGATGTCTGGATGCAGACGAACAGCTCACCATCCTCGCGGTCAGCCTCGGGATCGACCGATACCTCGAGCACAACTGGCACGCCCTTGCCAAAATGCTTCTCGATTCTGGCCTTTGCCTGCAAGAGCAGGGCAACAAGATGCGGGCGCTCACGAATGAAGCCTATGACATCCTGTCTATTGCGAAAGCCATACATCCGCTCAAGATGCTTCAGATCAAGCTCCGGTGCCTTGACGGCCGGCCGTCCTGTCGTCATCGTGCTTCCTTCCCAACAGATTTGTGGCTCTGATCTACTCAAGAACAATAACCCTGACGCCGCCGCCCTGCAATACCGAAGAGACTCTGCCCAATTGAGCGAGGCGTGCTGCGCCCTGTTTCGTGCCACACTGCCAGAGGCTGTCCAATAAGTGCATTGCTGGGGATTTCGCTGTCCATTCGCAGAGTAATGATACGTCAGATTCGTCAGATTTTCAAAATCAACGAGCATCGTCTTCATTCGCGACATAATCGTCGGAATTGGGCCGTAGGGGCGTGGTCTCAGACCCGCCCGCTTTATGGATTGAACAGAATCCGGCGTCGAGAGCTTAGCAGTCAATTAGAACGGGCGGGTCTGAGACCGCGCCCCTACATCTCCAGAATCCGAATTATTGGACAGCCCCTACAAGTCAGGGTCAAGCCCCTTGCTCGGAGGTGAGTTGGCAGTTATGGTCTATGGGATGAACGTCCGGGATGGCCTACGGATGCGCGGAGCAGTTGGAAAGCGATGGGATTCAGCGGGCGAAATACCGATAGTAGATGAACAAGAGGATGCCAGTCGCAGTCGCCAAGACCGCATACGCGTAGAACACGGCTAGATTCGGTTCAAAGAACGTCAGGATATACATCCCGGCGATGGCCACCATCCCAATCGCGAAGATGGTTATGAAGACCCTTATCTCGCGGGGGCGGAGCTTCAGCAGAAAGACCAGGGCGAATATGCCCACACAGACTGCCACCACAAGAACGATGAATCTAGCGTCCCCAAACATCTCAGCCACTTCTGCCACTCTACTAAACCACCCCTATCAGTTAGCATGAAGCTGCTAGCGTAGTTCTCAGAATCAGCCAATAGCCCATTAGACAATTACACAATGGCAACGCTATGTCAAGGCGCTCAACTTGCCAGCATCGGGCCTTAATGTTAGATTCGACGCCAGGTTATCTTCTCCTGACACACACTGACACTGCAAAATAACGTCAATTGCTCGTTCAAGGTCAACAGCTTTGGAACAGGGATGGCTCTCTTGATTGCCGCTGTCTTTCTCGCGTGCCTTCTTATGCTCGCGTTGCTTTCGGCCAGAAGCCCCGCGGCGGCAATCGCTATAGCTGTTTTCTTCTTCCCTTTTGAGAATTACTACCAGCTCGGAGTAACTGTAACCAGCAACGAGCTCCTAATCGTCGCCATCTCCTTGGGATTGCTGGCTCGATTGATTGGTAGGAAAACGTGCTACAAACGGATTCTGAAGGTTTGCCTGCTTTTCTTGCCGTTCTGTCTGTCAATGTGCATCTCAGCAGCGCTTTCGGTATCGTTTCCGGACGCGGTCAAGGAGGTCCTCCGTTGGCTCTCGTTCTTTGCGATCTTGGCGGCAGCGGCGTCGTCGATGCGAGGCGCAAGTGACGTCCGAAGGCTATCAGGATGGCTCGTCGCGGCAAGTGTCCCGGCGTCGGTTTATGGCATCTTTCAATCGATCCTGGGCCTGCCGGCCGCCGCGTTTGAGCTCGAACCGCATTCGCGAGTCGATTCGCTCTTCTGCCTAACGACGGGATGGCACGTCAGGGCGCATTCATTCTTCAACCAGGCCAACTCGTTCGCGTGCTACCTTATCATTGTTCTGCCTCTATCTCTGTTCTTGTCGGTGCGAAGCAGAACGAGGCTGGGCAAGGCCGCCGCCACTTGTGCGGTTGCTCTGAACCTCGTCGCCCTGATGCTCACGTTCTCTCGCGCCTCATGGCCACTGGCTTTCCTCACCATCGTTGCGTTCTTTCTACTGGCTAGGAGAAGGGCGCTTCGTGAAACGCCCCTACATCCCAGAACTGGCGCGCCCAGTCGTCCGGGACATCTGAGGCTGATTGCGCCTTCGCTGATTATTGTAGCGCTTGTTCTGGTGGCCGTTCTCCTCTTCCGAGGCGCGGACCTTTCAACACTTGTGTCCAGGCATTCGGGCGTCCAACGGCTGAATCTGTATCGCGCCGGGCTCTCGATGATCGCCCAAAAGCCCTGTCTTGGCCACGGGCCGGGCAACTACAGCTATGCGGCCGCGAGCGTCAACATGACACACGACGAGGAGAGACTGAAACGAGCGCACCTTCACAACCTCTACCTTCAGGTGGCCCTTGAAACAGGGACACTCGGCCTGTGCTTGTTTCTCATCTTTGTTGTGTCCGTTATTCGGTTGGTCTGGCGAGGCGTGCGCGAGGCACGGACCGCGGAGGCGAGAGGCCTTGCCGCGTCATTGTGCGTTTCCGCGTGCGCTTTTTTCTCCTACAACATGATCGACATCTATCGCTACCACGGGGTCCACCTCGTCGCGGCCGCAATTATGGGAGCGGGCATCGCGATGACAAGGCTGAATGATCGCTCAGAGGGGAAGTGTTGAACCTCCTCCAGCGCGTCTTCGTGAACGTATCTTTCAAGGGCCTGAGCGAGGTTGGGCGGAAGCTCATCGGCTTCGGGTTCTTCGTGTTTTTGGCCAACACGCTTGGCGACGAGGGTGTGGGCGAGTATGGCTTCATGCTGCGCTACACGAACCTCTTCGCGATGGTTGTCGATGCAGGGCTGAACACGCTCTATGCAAGAGAGGCGGCAAAGGACCCCGAGAGCCGGCAGAAGATCATGTCCGCTCTGCTTTTGATCAAGCTCATTCTCTCGGCTGTGATGGCTGTTCTCATCACGTCAGGGACCTACATTCTCATCGCGGTCGGGAGGCTTGGCCTCTCTGCCGGAGAAACTGGCACGCTGACGCTGTTTGCGTTGTATTGGGTTCTGAACACGGCGATCGACCTCGTCAACGCCGTGTATATCGAGCGGCAGAAGCTGGCCTACGACGCCGCGATCAACATCGGCCATCGAGCACTAGCCGTGCTGATTGGTATTGTCCTTGTACTGGTGTTCAGAAACGTCTTCGCTGTGTCGGTTTCCTACGTGATAGCGGCCATTATCTCGCTCGTTGTAACGTGCTTCGTTGTGTCCTCGAGGTTCGACATCAAGCCCTGGCCCAGGATCGGCACGGGGCGGGTTCGGCATCTTCTCTTTGAGGCGCTTCCGCTCATATTCTCCATTTTCTTTTCCTTTGTCTATTTTTACATGGATGTCGTGATGCTCCAGATATTCACTAGCAAGGCCGTCGTGGGATGGTATCTGGCCGCATTCCGTATCCTGGAGTTCACGCTGCTCCTGCCGGGCGCAGCGGCGATGGTTGTGCTGCCGCTCTTCGCCAAGCAGTTCGTAAAGGACAGGGAGCAGTTGGTGATTATCTCCGGGAACATCGTCCGTCTGTTATTCGCGGCCGGATTCGCTGTCTGTATCGTTTTGGGGACGCTTGCAGGGCGCATAATAGCGATCTTCGGCAAGGACTTCGGCCTCGAGTCGCAGCTTGCGCTGCAAATACTCGTCTGGACGGTCCCGCTGATCTACGTCGATTACGTCCTCATCTATCTCCTCGTCGCAAGCGGACACCAGCGAAAAAACGCAATCGCCGCGCTAATCTGCGCCATACTAAACGTCTCGCTCAACTACTTCCTAATACCGATCTACAGCTACAAAGGGGCCGCCTTCGCCACGGTGATAACGCAGGTCCTGCTGATGACGCTCAGCGCGCGCTTCGTTAGGAAGCCGCTGCCTACATTTCGGATGTATAGATACATAAGCCGGGTAGCGCCGGCCGGCCTCATGGCGGGCGGGACGCTTTGGTTGGTCCGAGGCGCTCTGCCGGAGCTCGCCTGCATCGTTACGTTGGCCGTCTTCGCCGCCAGTCTCTTGCTGTTCCGAGGCGTGACGAGGGCGGACAAAGAGCTTCTCTTGCAGCTTTTGTCCCGGCGAGGAGCGAGCTGACCGGCGGTTGAGTGAAGTGAGAACATTACCGTGAGTCGGCGCAGAGCCTTTTGGCTCTTGATCTTGATAGTCTGCGTCCAAGTTGGCGCGAGCATTTTCTGGATAGCTTATGACGAACGCCCACCATGCGGTCAGGACTGCATCAGGCACACGCTAGATGCGGTGCGCGTCTTGCCACAAACAAGCCGCTTCATGACCGGCTTGATCGACATGATCGATCGGCATTTAGACGCCTACCCTCTTGCGCACAGAACTGTCGTCGGCAGCCTCTTCCGCATTTTTGGTGTGGACAAGAGACTTGCGCTAGGCACATCCGCCCTGTGCTTCGCGTCGCTTATCTTGGTCGTATATGCGATTTCGAGGGCTCTTGTTAAGGAAAACACCTTGCCCGCCCTGCTCGCTGCGTTCCTAGTCGGATGCTTCCCCGCCGTCTTCGCGGCTTCGCACTTCGACAATCTCAGCATGATGCTGACGTTCGGTGTGGCCTTGAGCGTCTTGTGCCTCATTCGCAGCGACGGTTTTCGGGGGGCTGGCTGGTCCGCTGCGCTTGGCCTATCGCTTGGATTTGGGCTTCTGGTGAAGTGGACCTTCTTCGTGTTTGTGGTCGGCCCCTTTGCACTGACTGTCGCTAGCGCCGCCCGCCAGGGCATCATGGCCAAGAGGCTGCGAAACCTCGGCATCGCGATCGCGCTTGCCCTCACGATCGCGCTGCCGTGGTATGTTCAGCACCTTGAAGACGTGCTCTCGCTTTTTCGGCTCAACAAGGATATCTACACGGGCACATATCCACCACACCCTTTCAACTTGTTCAGCCTCGGCTTTTACATCATCCGTTTCATAGGTGGGATGACGCCGGTCCTATCCGCTGTGGTTGTGCTCGGCTTTGTGATCCTCTTGATCAAGAAGAGATTAAACCGTGTCGCCATCCCCTTAGGCTGGGTCCTGGGTGCGTACGCCATCATGGTGTTCTTCTATCCTAAGTGGCCGCGATACATGCTGCCGGCATACCCTGCGCTTGCGATTGTCGCTGGCCACGGTATCAGCTCATTGAAGCCATCGACTGGCCGGTCAGTCCTGATCACACTCATTGTTGCATTGGGACTGATAATGCTCTTGCAGAGCGTTATCCCCCATGATGTCATCGCCACCACCTTCAAGTCCTCGTTCTTCGAGCACCTCGTGACGCCTCTGTTCCCGACACGAGACGACTGGCAAATACCGCGCATCGTTCGTACAATCGCTGCTGACTGGGGACGCCCTTCAGAGTTCTGCTCGGTAGCGGTGGCGCCGAAATTGCCGGCGTTGCAGGACATCTACTGCAACTTCGAGGCGATTGTGAATCAGAGAAAGAGGATTCTCTTCACGACCTTGAGCAGTGACAGTTTTTTTTGGGGTCTGGTTGATTCGGACTATATCGTCACCAGGACCGGCCCATTCCTGACGTTGTCTTGGGAGGCCGAGATGTCGCCATGGGTTCCTGCCGACCGGCAGGTCGTGCTTCTGGAGAATCTGCTCGCCGATCCGCCAAGACTGTTAAGCCGACACTATCAACTGGTTGCCCGATTGAACGGCAGTGACGATCAGATCGTAACAATCTCGAAGCGGACCTCGAAGTTCACCGGGGATGAGCAAGTGGAGCTGCTGGAGCTACTTTCGCCGATCTTTCGCAAGAGGGAGCATAGGGACATTGCCCTCAGGATACTCTATCGTCGGAATGGGTGGTACAGGCGCTCGCGTGAGGTCTGGGAGCAACTGGAGGCCAAGGGCCTCAATCGCTCGTGGCTTGAGACGGCGCGGGGACCAGACCTCGTCGATGTTCTTGAGGCGGAGGACATGGTCCATAATTTCGGCGCGAACATCTTCGCGGGAAGACGTGTGCACGGTGGCTGGGAGATACTGCGACCGAGCACACAGCTCGGCCCCGTCTTGCTGCCGGACGGCAAAGCCTCAATGAGCCTCGTCGCCAAGTCAAGGCCCTGGAACGGCGAGTTCCCGACGATTCAGGTCTCGCTCGACGGGAAGCGGCTTTGGCGAGGCAAGATAACGTCCGAGGAGCCCCGTGTCTATCGATTTGAGGCGCGGGCTGGCAAGCGGCGTGGGATGCTCTCGATCAAGATGCTCGCCCCCGACGGTTCGGCCGGCAGCTCGCAAGGCTCTGTCCTCATCGACAAGGTGGTAATCCGGAAAGCGAGCGGCTGAAGGCCATCGCCAATTGTCCGTCGGGCCTCGACCAGCACATTCTGGGCACAGAGCTTATCCTCGCGCGAGATCGTGAATCACTCAGGTAAGGGGCTCGTCAGCTCCCCCTTGGCGCAAGTCGGAAGAGCGCCTTGGTTGGCGTGCCAAGCGCCACCACCTTCCGGCGGTCATTTACACGATAGTCTCTATCATGTAGTGTGACTGCCGGTCTAAGAGGGATTTCATGGAATTGAGGATAAGGTCGGATGAAGTATCTGTCTGGAGGATGTCAAGATGTCTATCCAATTAACAATCGAGCTTCCGGAAGATGTTTTTTCAGCTCTGCGGGCAAGTCCGGATGAATTTGCCAAGGAAATGAGGCTGGCTGCCGCGGTCAAGTGGTATGAGATGGAGATGATCTCTCAGTCAAAAGCGGCCCAGGTGGCCGGCATCAGCCGGCAGGAGTTCCTTTCGGCACTCAATCGCTACATGGTGTCGCCTTTCCAGAGTACGGAGGAGGAGCTGGTCGAGGAATTAGCGCGTGAGTAGGAGATGGGTTGTCAACTCATCCCCCCTGATCATTCTGGCTAAAGTCAGCCATCTGGACCTCCTTACTGGGTTATGCAGTGAAATTGCCATCCCAGAAGGGGTTGCTCAGGAAATCGATCGGGGTCCAGGTAACGACCCGGCGAAAGCGTGGTTGAGAGCAGAAGGGCAGGCGTATCTTGTTCCGGCGCCTCCTGCAGAATCCGCTGTGGGAGAGTGGGACCTCGGATTGGGAGAAGCACAAGTTATCTCATTCGCACGGAATAAGCCCGGTTTCGAGGTTGTCATCGATGATCGCGCGGCCAGAAGATGCGCGTTATCTTTCGGCATTGCTGTCCGTGGGACCCTGGGCGTCATCTTGCTTGGCAAGCGGACTGGGCTGTTGTCGCGTGTTGAGCCAATCCTGAATGAGATGATTGGACTTGGCTTCAGAATAAAGCCCGAGCTGATGAGCGCGGCACTGAGGCTGATCAACGAATAGCGTCTGAAGCCTTGGGCTCGCTACTGCCTGGCTTGAAGCGAATGCGCTCGATAATGCTGTAGATTATCGGGATGACGAAGAGCGTCATCACCATGGAGATGGCGAGGCCGAACGCTATCGCCACGGCCATCGGCGAGCGCATCTCAGAGCCTTCGGCAGTGGAGAACGCCATCGGCAGCATAGCCATCATCGTGGTGAGTGACGTGATAAGGATGGGGCGGAAACGCGTAACTGCGCCTCTCATCAGCGCCTCGCCCTTATCAACGCCCTTGCGTCTGAGCTGGTTGATGTAGTCGATCATCACGATTGCGTTGTTGACGACGATTCCGACGAGAATGATGAGTCCCATGAGGGATGGTGTCGATATGGTCTTGCCGAAGACTGTTAGGCCGATGACGACGCCGATAAGCCCGAGCGGAACCGTGAACATGATGACAAACGGCTGCCTGAAGGACTCAAACAGAGCGGCCATCAGCATATATACTATGAGCATGGCTGCAATGAACGCATAGATGAGCGCGGTGAAGGTCTCCTTTATGTCCGCAGCTCCGCCACCGTAGTCGATGAAGTATCCCCTCTGGAGCTGCATGTTGGCCAGGCCCTTCCTGATGTCGGCCATCACGGTTCCGAGGTCCCGATCAAATACGTCCGCGGTAACGGTTATTTTCCGCTCTTGGTTCTCCCTTGATAGCTTGATTGGGCCGGCGCCAAGCTCCGTCTTGGCCAGTTGATAGAGCGGAATATGAGCGCCGGTTGGCGTCGGGATATTGATATGGAGAATCTTCTCGATGGTATTTCTGTCGCTCTCGGCAAATCGCACGCGCATGTCGTATTCGTCGCCACCGACCCGGAACCGTGTGGCGATCTCACCCAGCGCGGCGTTTCTTATGTAGTCAGCGACCTGTCGGACGGAGAGCCCATGCTGCGACGCCTTGTCCCGGTCGATTTCTATTACCAGTTCCGGCTTGCCCTCCTTGAGGCTGATGTCGGCGTCGCGGATACCGGGCACGCCCTTGACGATCTTTAGAATGCGCTGACCGTAAGTCTTTAGAACCTCCAAGTCCTTGCCAAAGATGCGAATTGCGACATCAGATTTGTCGGCTCCGGAGCGAGTCTGGCCCGGCCCAAAGCCCGAAAAACTGAATGATGTCCCCTTGATCTTAGGAAGGACTTTACGTATCTCGTCCTGAATTGCATCGCTTGTCGTAGTTCGTTTGTCCGCGTCATCCAGCCTGATGAACATCATGCCGGCGTTAACATCCTCGGCGCCGGGGCCGTGGCCACCATCTTTTGGCCCGACGAAGGCGAGCACACCATCCACGCCTTCGAGGCCTTTGATGCTCCCCTCGATGCCAGTTGCGATCTTGCTGGTTTGCTCAAGTTTGGTTCCCACCGGCAGCTTGAAGTTCATGACCAGCATCGGGTAATCGCTTGGGGGCATGAATTCAAATCCGAGCATCGAGGCGCCGAGAATCGCAAGAATAAATATCACGAAGACCCCGAGTAGGACCTTTTTGCGGTTGAGAATCGCCTTCCGCAAGAGCCTCTCATAGATCGCCTTTGGCTTTTTGAAGCTGCCGGCCGAATAACCAGAGATGCCTCTCCTAAAGAGCAACGACGCGATCATGGGAACAATCGTGGTCGCTACGATAAGCGATGACAGAAGCGCGAGGCACACAGTAAGCGCCATCGGCCTAGCATACTGGCCGGAGACGCCCTTTATGAGCGCCATCGGCAGGAAGACTGCTATTGTTGTGAACGTCGAGGCCGTGATTGCCATCATAACTTGCGAGGCGCCACTTTTGGCCGCTTCCTTGGCGCCCTTCTTTTGCTCGATGTATCTAAAGATGTTCTCGATAACCACTACGGCGTTGTCAACTAGCATCCCGGCGCCAAGCGCGAACCCGACCAACGTCATCAGGTTGAATGTGTAATCCAACCAATACATCCCGATGAAGGCCGTTGTGATTGAGATAGGCATCGCCAGCGCTACCGTGATTGTGGGGCGCCATCTTCGCAGGAACAAAAACAAGAACACGAGCGCCAAACCTGCGCCGATTAGAGCGTCGGTAAGCGTTCGATTGACCGTCGCCTCAATGAAAACCCCATGGTCCATGAGAGTCGCCATCTTGATGTCCGGCGGCATGATGTCCTTCATCTCATCGAGCGCCTTTTGGACGCGCTTGACCACGGAGTAGGTATTGACACCCGATTGCTTGAGTATCGCGACCATGACGCAGTCCTTGCCGTCTAGCCTAGTATGATTGCGGACCTCCTTGTGCGTGTCCTCAACAGTCGCGACGTCGGAGATGCGTATCGGCACGCCGTCCCGGACCGCGACGACTGTCTTTCGGATCGGCTCCAGGCTTCTGTATTCGCCGAGCGTCCGTATCAGATACTCGGTGTAGTCGCGGGATACGTGTCCGCCGGAGATGTTGACGTTCTCTCTTCTTAGCGTCGCTACTACATTGTCCATCGAGAGGTTGTAGGACTTCAGCTTTCGCTCATCGATGGTGATATTTATCTCGCGCTGAAGGCCACCCATCACAAAAGCTATGGCAACGCCTTCGAGTCGCTCCAGGTAAGGAGACATGAAGTCCTCAAGATACTTGCGAAGCTCCATTGTGTTCTCCATGCCGGTTATGCCGAACACGAGAACGGGCTGGTCGTTGGGGTCGTACTTCATGATAAGCGGATCGTCCGCGTCATCAGGCATATAGGCCGCCATCATGCCTACCCGGTCGCGGACATCCTGCGCAGCAAAGTCCAGATTGGCGTCCCAGTTGAACTCCACCATGACCATCGACTTGCCCTCACTGGAAGTCGAAAAGACCTTCTTGACGTTCTCTGCCCGGCTGACCGCCTCTTCGATGTTCTTGGTGATGGTCTCCTCGATCTCCTCCGAGGCGACGCCCTCGTAGGTCGTCACGACCGCAACTAGCGGGTAGTCGATGTCCGGCAGCAGGTCCAACCCAATCTGAAAGTAGGCCACAGCCCCGAACAGCACGATGATGAGAATGAACATCGTGGTGGCGACCGGTCTATCGACCGAGAAATTGGCAAGCTTCATTAGTTTTTGCCTCCGGTCCGGACAATAGTAACCTCTTGACCGTCCGTGAGCGCCCAATTGCCCTCGACGATCACGAGCTCATCAGGTTTGACGCCGGAGATTATCTCCACGTTGCCGTTGTCCGAGGCGCCGACCTCGATCTCCCGCACCCTGGCAACGGCGCCCTCCACGACGTAGAGCAGCCGCTTGCCCTCGACCGTAACAAGCGCCTTGTCCGGCACGATAACGGCATTGGGCTTGCTGCCCGTGACGAGCGCAATGCGCGCGAACATCCCTGAGTTGAGGAAGTGGTCGGGGTCCGAGTTGTCGATTTCGATCTGGACGTTAAAGGACCTGCTCCCTGCATCCACACGGGGATTCACCCTTATTACTTTCCCTGAAAAAGCACTATCAGAGAACGCATCGACAGAGACCTTCACGTCCTGCCCCACGCGCACCTTCCCGGAATGCTCCTCCGGGACGCCGACATCGACCTTGACTGAGCCAAGGTCCATCAACCAAACAAGCGGCGGACCGCCCGCGCCGACGAATTCGCCCTCGTTCGTCATCTTGCCGACCACGACACCATCGAACGGGGCGCGAATCGCGCTGTCCGAAAGCCGCTGCCTCGCCGACTCCAGCCGCGCCTGAGCCTGCGCAAGACCCGCCCGAGCAAGCTTGAGGTTTTCCTCTGCAACACGCTTCGCAGTATCGACATCCTCAAACTGCTGCTCAGAAATGACCGCCTGCTTGCGAAGCTTCACGTAACGGTCGAAGTCGCGGGTGGCCTTCTCCTGGGAGACCTTTGCGACCGAAACCGACGCGTTGGCATTCTTGACCGCCGCCTCCGCCTCTTGTACTGCCAGGTCGAAATCGGTTTTCTCCAGCACAACCAGAGGACCGCCCGCTTTGACACGGTCACCCTCGTCAACGTTCACCTTTTCCACGCGACCTGGGACCTTCGTCCCGATCTTGGCCTCCCGAACCGCCTTCACCGTGCCTGTAACGTCAATCGTCGTCTGAATCTCGCCTAGCCGCGCCGTCGCAACTTTCACCTCAACCCGCGCCGCGTTGTTGTGGTTGTTGTTCTGAGAGGTGGTGCTCTTCTCGCAACCCAGGCCAAGTATTAGGGCCAACGCGACGCCCAAGACTGGCAAACGTCGAATCATCCTCTTCACCGAGCTTCTCCTATTTGACGAGTCAATCCCTGATCCAAGTAACTGCTCTATGTTAGCCACGGCCATCAGTTCTCTCCTCTGCTACCTGTGTGAGTGAACGTCTGGTCCTCAATCCGCTTGCCCATCGACCGTAGAAGCCGAACGACAGCAACATCCATCACTCCGTGCTACTTGGGCTCGCCTTTGAGGCGATGTACGAGTAGAGAATGGGTATCAGGATAAGCGTCACGAGCGTTGAGACGATCAGGCCAGCGATGACCGTAACGGCGAATGGCTGCCACATCTCAGCGCCCTCGCCTCGTGAGATGGCCAGCGGTAGCACCCCGAATATGGTGATCAGCGTGGTCATCAAGACAGGTCTCAGGCGGCGTGAACCCGCCTGTTTGACGGAATCCAGCATAGATAGACCTTTCGCGCGAAGGATGTTGGCATAATCAATCAATACGATGCCGTTGTTGACGACCACGCCAACCAGCAGGATCATTCCCATGAATGACATGATGTTCAGAGTGATCCCCGTTAGCAGGAAGGCCCAGACGACCCCGACAAAGGCGAAAGGCACGGAAAACGCGATGACGAAAGGCGTCCGGAGCGACTCGAACTGAGACACCATGACCATATAGACAAGAATTATGCCAACGAAAAAGAGAGCGCCGAGGGCTGCAAAAGTCTTTCGCTGTTCTTCGACCTCGCCGCCAAAATCCACCGTAACGCCTGGCGGTATCTCGAGGTCGTTGAGTTCTCTCTCGACATCGGCCTTCACCTCGCCAAGCGATCGTCCCTCAACGTCAGCCCCCACCTTCACGATGCGCTCGCGGTTCTTGCGGTCTATCTGAACTGGGCCCAGCGCATTATCTATTCTGGCAATGTTACTGAGCGTGACCAGGCCGATATCCTCGTCCGTGGAGGGAACTGTTATGTCCCCGATGCCGTCAAGTGTTGCCCGATTCTCTTCGTTGAGGCGCACGAAAATGTTGAAGTCATCTCCCGCATCTCTGAATTTGGTCGCCTCAAACCCGTAGTAGTGAGTGCGGAGGGCTGTTGCGACGGCCGCGGCAGTAACGCCAAGGCTCGCAGCCTTTGGCCGGTCGAGCGTTATCCAGACCTCCGAGCGCGGGTTCTTGCGGCTTACTCTAGTATCGATAGCGCCGGGGGTCTTCTCAAATATCTTCCGGACCTTTTCTGCGAGCTGGTCGGTTATCTCAAGGTCGTGGCCGATGATCTCCACCTCAATCTGCTTGCCACCGCCGAGCAGCATCTGCTTCATGGGAGTCGTGGCCATGACCGTCATCCTCTCAATGCCGGGGATCTCAGTGATCTGCTGACGGAGGACAGTGGCGACTTCCTTGGCTGATCGGGTGCGTCTATCTTTGGCCACAAGCTTCGCCCCGGAGTGAACTACATTTGGGCCCTCCTCCGTGCCCAGGACACTTCCAACACCTTCCTCCGTTTCGCCAACGAATGTGTAGTAATCCCTTTTTTCTGGAACGAACTTTGGGTAGAAGCCGGCGAGCTTCATTGCGACGCTTTCGGTCTCCTCAAGCCTGGCGCTTTCATCAAGCGCCACGCAAACATCCAGGTCGCCTGTGTCCACATCTGGGAAGAGGTCCGTCCCAACCAGAGGAACTAGTGCTACGGTTGCCATGAAAACACCGAGCAGGCTGAGCAATATCTTCTTTCTGTGCTGCAAAGCGCCGCCAAGAGCTCTTTCGTAAAACGACTCGGCAGTCGTGAGCAGGCGCTCGCCAAACCTGTAGAACCGGCCGTTCTTGTGTCTCGCCGCGGGCTTAATCCATCTAGAAGCCAGCATCGGTGTCAGCGTCAGTGCAGTAAAGAGAGAGCCGATCAAAGTTACCGCTACGATCATCCCCAGCTGCCCAAAAATGATGCTGGCAAGACCGGTCACGAAGATTAGCGGCCCGAATACCACCACGGTAGTCAACGTGGAGGCAGTTATCGCAGTCCCGACCTCCGAGGCGCCAAGGACGGCGCCTTGTCGAGGCTTCTGTCCGTCTTGTTCGATATGCCGCCATATCACCTCCATCACGAAAATTGGGTTGCTGACGACCATCCCGATAGCGATTGCAAGGCTCATCAGTGAAACGATGTTTATGGTGTAGCCCATGACGAACATAAAGGTAAGCGCTCCAATTATCGAGAAGGGGATATTCAGAAGAACGATGATGGTTGGCACCCATCTGCGAAGGAAAAGGAAAGTGAATACGCCGACTAGAAGACCAGTCAAGACCAGAGTCCGGGCAAGGTTCTTGACTGAGTTGACTATGAACTCAGAGTTGTCCATTGGAATTGTAATGCTAACATCGGCCGGAAGACGGTCTTGAAGTTCCGCAAGCTTGGCTCTTATTCCTTCGGCGACCGCGACTGTGTTGGCGCCGGACTGCTTCTGGATCAGAAAGACGATGGCATCCTTGCCGTTCGCCCAGCCCTTCATCTTCTGTTCTTTGAATGCGTCCTCGACGCGGGCCACGTCTCTAAGATAGATTGGGCGGCCCTCTTGCCGGCTTACGACAACCTGCGCTACTTGCTGCGCCGAGTCGAACCTCCCTTGCAGGCGGATAGCGTAGTTGGTCCTTCCCATCTTGACACTTCCCGCTGGCATATCGAGGTTCTCGGCAGCAAGCGTCCGAACAATCGTGTCAACAGACAGACCAAACGCAACGAGGCGCTGCTTATCGAACTCCACATTTATCTGTCTCCTAAGCCCGCCGAAGGGGACGATTGCTCCTACGCCCTCGACGCGCTTGAGGGGGTCGATAATCTGCTTGTCAACGATGCGGAAGAGGTTCTTCCAACTCTCGGTCGCGTTGACAGCAACAATCATGATCGGCGCTGTGGCGCTTGAGAATTTAAAGAGCATAGGCTCTCTTGCATCCGGCGCGTGCTTGCCTATGTCCGACTTCGCCAGGTCTATCTTGTCGCGGACGTCGTTAGAGGCCACGTCGAGGTCGGTTCCCCAGTCGAACTTGCAGGTGACCACGGAAAGATTGTCCTTGGAAAGCGAAATCAGGCTGTCGAGGTTGTTGACAGCGCTGAGCATGTTCTCAAGATAGACCGTCACGTCGCTTTCGACGTCAGAGGCGCTTGCACCCGGATAGGGAACCAAGACACTTATCGCTGGGGGCTCGATCTCCGGGAGCATGTCGATGCCGAGCTTGGACAAGGAAATCGCACCGAAAAGCGATATCCCCAGGAATATCATCATGACTGTGTTGGGGCGTCGGACGGCAAACTGTGGCAGCCTCATCGGGCGGGCACCTCCTGTCCCTTCTCATTTCGGACCACAACCGGGGTTCCGGTCTTCAAGAGTCCCTGCCCTACGACAACAACCTGGTCCCCCTCCTTGAGGCCGGTCTTGATCTCGATCAGGTTGCCTTTCCGCATCCCAGTTTTTATGTCCATGACCTTCTTGGCAACGCCGCCCTCAACGATGAATGCGTAATAGACGCCGGTCCCGGGCCGCCGCAGCAAGCAGTCGATGGGCAAGGCGAGCTCGTCAAGCGTCCTGACGTGAAGAGTTATTCTGGCAAACATCCCCGGCTTGAGGAGCTCGTTGGCGTCCCTCATATAGACCTCGAAGCCCATTGTTCGCGTCTTCTCGTCCAGAGAGGGATCAACGATCTCAACCTTGCCGAGGAACTTCTCTTGCGGGTAGGCATCAACGGCGACCTCCGCCTCCATTCCCTTGCGAACCTTGATGACATCGGCCTCCGGAACCTGGGACTCTATCTTCAGAACCCGTGTGTCAGCGATGGTAACTATCGGGAGCTGAGGGTTATCCATCGCTCCCTCATCAATGAAACGTTCTGAAACAACACCCGAGATAGGCGCCCGAATCGTGTAGTCCGAGAGGCGCACGTCCATCTGCTCCAACCCCTTCTTTGCCGCGGCGAGGTTGGCTTTCGCCAGGTCCTTTCCTGCTGCCGCTATCCTGTATTGGGCCATTATGTTGTCAAAGCGCTGGTCCGCGATTGATTTGTCCTTCGACAGCTTTTCGGCACGCTGCTTCTCCAGGCGTGCGTTCTCCAGCTGCGCCTCGGCCTGAACCAATTGCGCTTCTGCTACGCCAACGGCTGCCGCCAGCTGGGCCCTCTTGGCTGTCTCGGCTTTGTGCTCAACGACGGCAATCGCATCATCCTTCTCAATTCGCATTCCGACTTCGACAAACAGCTTCTCGATGACGCCGCTGACCTTGGAATAGACCGTAACCTCCGCAAACGCGCAAACGTCCCCGGTTAGCTCCAGCGTTTCCTCCAGAACGTGCTTCTTGACTTCAACTGTCGTGACCGGCACCGCGCTCTGCTGGGCTGCTATTGATGAGTTTGCCAGCAAGAGCAGAGCCGCCACTGTCCCGGCCATCACTTTCACTACACAAGCTAATCGAGCTTTTGCCATAATTCCTCCGCCGCATAGCTCACTGTTGAACCTACTGATCACTGTCCTGTCCTCCTTGAATGCTGGCGCCTGACATCTGGTCTTCAATCCGCGTACCCATCGAACGCAACAGCCGAGCGACAGCAACATCGTAATCGTAAAGTGCGAAGTAGTAGTTCATCCGCGCGTTGGCCAGGAGCACCTCTGCGTCCAAGACCTCCGTTATGGTTACGATGCTCTGCGCATAGCGCTCGTCGCTCATCCTGACGTTCTCCTCGGCATGCTCAATCGCGCGCTTGGTAACCGATATGAGCTTCTGCGCCTCATCAACGGAGAGGTATGATTGCTTGACTTCGAGCAGGACGCCGTCCTCCAGGACGCTCGCCTGATAACGCGCCTCGTCCGTCCTCGCCCGGGCGTAGTCGAGGTCGAACTTCTGCTTGCCCCACTGCCATAGGTCCCAGCTTGCGACGAGCGAGACGCTCCAGTCCTCGTCGCGGTCCCAGCTCAGAGGCTTCTTAGCCAAGTTCTTCTCATAGACGCCGCTGATCTGCGGGAAGAACGTGCTGCGAGCAGCCTTCTCCGAGAACGTGGCGACATCGATCGACTTCCGCATAGCCATAAGCTCGGGCCGCTCACTCAAGGCAACCTCCATGCAGTCCGAAAGCGACATCTCAAACGGCATCGGCAAGTGAGTCTCCGCGAGCTCAACAGGCCCTGAGATATCCCTGCCGAGCGCGTTGTTGAATGCTGATTTCGTGGTCTCAACGGCGTTTTCGGCCTTGATCACTCCCTGCTGGGCCTCGGCGAGCCGAACCTCCGCCTGCAACAGGTCAACCTTGGCCACGACCCCAGCATCGTAGAAGTCCTTCGCAGTTTTGCGATGTGCCGCCATAGACCCCTCCGCCAGACTTGCCACGCCGAGGAGCCGTTGCGCCTGGAGCACGGAATAATACGCCTGCGCCACGCCGAGAGCGACGTCCTGCTTCGTGCTCTCGAGCTGCTCTTCGGCGATGCCGACGCCGCCTCCGGCTTGCTTACGCGTGTAGTAGATGGCGCCGCCCACGAACAACGGCTGAACGACCCGAAGCCCCACCGAATACTGATACTTCCGCATCACCGGCGAAGTCATCGTCTGTGGCCCCGTTCCAAGGTCGAATGACATCGTCTGATAGCGATCATGGTCGAGCCGAGTGTAGTTGCCACTCAACGAGCCGGTCGGCAGGAACGCAGTCGTCGCGGACTTCAACTGCGATTCAGCAGCCAGAAGCGAGGCCTTCGCCTGGTTGATCGCGGCATGATTGGCGAGAGCCTCCTCGATGCTGCTTTTGAGCGTGAGCGGCTCCTGAGCGTGAGCTAGACAAGAAAAAGCAACGCAGAAAACCAGAGAAACTGCAAACACACGCCCCGTATTACTTCTCATCTCCTCGCCTCCCAAATCCTTCTAGAAACCGCTCCACAACAATCGGCGCGAACGAAACCAAATCCGTCTTCTCGCCGGACCTCAACCATAAGAAAAGATACGAAAAACACATCAGGCGAAAAACAATTGCCTGTTCCGTGGCGTCAATGTTACGGACAATCCCAGACGCCTTTGCATCCTCAATAACAGGAACAATCAACGCAAGCGGCAGTATCCCGCTTTCCTGAATACGCTTGCTCAATCTCTCCTTCACAGCCCAGGCGAAGCCGCCCATCTCCTGCCAGAACTTCAGAACCGCCTCTTTTTTCTTCAGAACATATCCGAAATAGGCGCTGGCAAATGCCTCAAGCTTCTCTCTGGGGCCTGCAGCCTGAGACATAGCGGCCCGCGCGAGCCCATTGAGCTCCGCCAACTCCGCCTCTATTACGGCGAAATACATGTCCTCCTTATTCTCAAAGAAGTTATACAAAGTGCCGACTGAGAACTCGGACGCCTCGGCTATTTCCTGAAGCGACGTCGCCTCGTAACCTTTGGAGATGAACAGCCCCGCCGCGGCCTCGATTATCTCCGATCTTCGCCACGCGGCTTCCCTCTCCTTTCGGGATAGTTTGTGCGTTTCAGGTGATTCAGTCACCTCGAATACCTCGCCTGTTGTTATGTTATCTGGACGAATTGCAGCAAGACGCCAAGAAATGCGTATTGACATTCACATCATGCATCGCAATGTGACATATCAGATTTATATTCATGCTATAGAACTATATTCAGCATCTGTCAATGGGTTCAACACGCGCGACACACTGAAGTTCCGGCGAATTGCCTAAGACGCGGAATGCACCGCCTATGCGGAGCTTCTGACGTTCGAGCGACTCGCCCTTGCGGTAACTACTGCCGTCACGCATCGCCGCTTGAGCGGAGGCTATCAACGGTGATAAGATTGGGCTGGAGGATATGAGGAGATCGTGGTTTGAGGGTTGCACTTATTTCGCCCTATTCGGATATTTTCTCGCCGGGGGTCCGGAGCATCTCGGCGTATCTGCGCGCCGGCGGCGTTGATACGAAGCTGATCTGCTTCCCGAATCTCTACGCCCAACGTGTACTTCAGGAGTTCCTTGAGCCATACAGCCCCGAACTGCTCGAGGGCGTCGCGGAGCTCTGCCAGGACATCGATCTTGTCGCTATCTCGCTGATGACCAACCTCTTCGACCGTGCCGTTCAGCTGACGTCTTATTTGAAAGAACAAATGCCAACCCCGATTGTGTGGGGCGGCATTCATCCGACGGTACGGCCCGAGGAGTGCGCTCAACACGCGGACGTTGTCGTCGTGGGCGAGGGCGAAGGCGCCATGCTCGAGCTAGCGCAACGTATCGCGAACGGAGAGCCGTACGACGACGTGCGGAACCTCTGCCTGAGAACGTCCGACGGGATGAGGAAGAACCCGGTCAGGCCTCTTATTGCTGACCTTGACAGCATCCCTCCGCCCGATTTCGACAATCCAGAGTATTATGTGTTCGACCCGGATACCCACGAATTCGCGATCCCCGACCTGAAAATGCTAAGACAACTCCACGGCAAGGGCCCGTTGCACACGAGGGGAGAGCTCAACTACCAGACAATCACGACGCGTGGCTGCCCTTTCAACTGCGCATACTGCGGCAACAGCGCGCTGATCAATCTTTACGGTCGAAAGGGCTACCTTCGCCGGCGGAGTGTCGAGAGCATCATCTCAGAGCTTCTGGCCGTCAAGAGGCGCTACGAGTTCACCAACAGAGTATGCTTTTTCGACGATTCCTTTCTTGCTGGAACTACGAAGGAGATCGAGGAATTCGCTGAAGAGTATAAAGAGAAGATCGACTTGCCGCTTTTTTGCCTCTCCAGCCCGAGCAACGTAACGCCCGAGAAACTCGAACCGCTGGTCGATGCAGGGCTTTCGGCGCTTCAGGTTGGCATCCAGACCGGGAGCGCGCGCATCAACAGAATCTACAATCGCACCGTCAAGAACGCAGAGGTTGTCAGGATGGCGAAGCTGATCAACGGCTACGCAGGCCGGCTGCATCCGCTCTACGACGTCATCGTCGATAACCCCTACGAGACGGTCGCGGACCGCATCGAGACGGTCAAGCTCCTGATGCAGCTCAAGAAGCCATTTACGATTCAGGTTTTTTCGCTGACTATGTTCCCCGGTACAGAGCTTTACGAACGAGCAAGCAAGGACGGGCTGATCGAGGACGAGGCGAAGGAGATCTATAACAAGTTCTATATGGAGCGCGAGGGCAGATACGCAACGCTTTTAATTGCGCTCGTCAATCGAGGCGCCCCGACCGCTCTGATGCGGCTCCTGACTTCCAGATGGGTTGTGAAGCTCCTGTCTGGTTCGTGGTTGGGGCCGGTTTACAGGTTGCTTTATGTCATTAACGGGAAACTGAATCTTGCCAAGGACAGAATCGCCCGTCGAGCTGGCTGAGTGGGAAATCGAGCCGCTCCCCGCAAGCGATGAGTTGCAGCTTGCTGGCCCAGGGCCGAAGGTGACGCTGATCTCTCCGTATGGGGACATATCCTCTTGTGGAATAAGACTGCTCGCCTCGTGCCTCAAGCGGGCGGGCTTCGATGTGAGAATGGTCTTTCTGCCTATCTCCAGGCTTGAGGGCCGAGGCGACATACCGTCCGACGTGTATCTATACCCCGAAAAGGTCCTTGAACAGGTCGCGGAGCAGTGCATTGGCTCACTTCTTATCGGTATCTCGTTCATGAGCAACTACTACGACAGGGTCATACAGCTCTGCCGCTTCCTGCGACAGAACGTCGATATACCAGTGGTTTTGGGCGGCATCCATCCCACACTCCAGCCCGAAGAATGCGCGTCGCTTGCGGACTACTTGTGCATCGGAGAAGGCGAGGAGGCGGTGGTGGAGCTGGCGCTTAAGCTCGCGCGTGACGATGGCGCAGAAGCGATCAAAAACATCTGGCCCGCAAAGAACGGGACCCTCATCATGGGGCCACTCAGGCCGCTGATACAGAACCTCGACCTGCTCCCGTTTCAGGATTACGATCTACTCGACGACTACGTGCTCTACGAGGATGAACTGATCAGGATGACGCCCGAACTCCTACAGTTCTTCCTCCAAGAAAGCCCCGTCAAGACCGTAACAGGAACCGCATACTACATAATGTTGACCAGCCGAGGCTGCGAGTTCAACTGCGCATACTGCTGCAACACGGCGCTGAAGAAGAAGTATCCCAATCAGCCCTGGCTGAGGTATCGTTCGCCTGAGAGCGTTGTGGACGAGGCCGCGCTCATTAAGGACAAGATGCCGTTCATAGGCTCGATCTTCTTCTGCGATGACTCGTTCCTCGACCGCGGCGTCTCCGAGATTGACCGGTTCCGCGAGCTCTACAAAGACCGCGCGGGGCTCCCTTTCTTCTGCCTCGGCACACCATTCGGCATCACCGAAGAGAAAATGGGAATCCTGATTGATGCCGGCCTCCGATACATTCAGATGGGCATCCAGACCGGGAGCCCTAGAACCGCGAGGCTCTACAAACGCAGCATCTCCAACGAGAAGCTGCTCCAGGTAACCGACGTCCTGCACAAGTTCTCGGACCGGACGCTGCCGCCGCGCTACGACGTCATAGTTGACAACCCTCTTGAGACCAGCAAGGACGTGGCCAAGACTGTCAGGTTGCTGTCAAAGATCAAGAGGCCGTATTTCATCCAGTACTTCTGCCTGACGCTTCTGCCGGACACGGAGCTCTTGGGGTTGGCCAGAAAGGAAGGTCTGATAACCGACATGATTACCGAGGTCTATCGCAAACAGCTCTTCTACAAGAGAAAGACCTACCTTAATTGCCTGCTCTTTCTTTTCAACACACCTGTCCCATCGATTCTGTTAAGGTGTCTGGCGGCAGGGCCGTTCAGGTTCCTTTTTGACAGGCGCTGGTTTGAGTCGATGACTGGCCTCATCGTTCGGCTCAAAAAACGGCTCTTTGGGGCGCCAAGCGAGGACATCAAGGGACTATTGAGGAAGAGAAAGTGAGTTGGCAGTTGGCCGTGTGGGGTAGGCTTTCCAGCCTGCCAGGGCACGTTGGCAGTTGGCAGTTGGCAGTTGGCCGTGTGGGGCAGGCTTTCCAGCCTGCCAGTGCTCGTCGGTGGTTGCTGATTGGACTCAGTCTATGTAGTCCCCTGAAGGGGGATAATGTGAATAGCCGTAGGTTTCAACCTACGGATCAGGGAACGGGACGTACCTCCCCAATTCACCGGCAGGTGCAGCTTGGGGAGCCGAGGCTCTCCGCATGAAAGTAACGCTCGTTTCACCTTATCTCGATGTGATAGCGCCCGGCATTCGAGGCATCTCGTCTTTCTTGAAGGCGCAGGGCCACGAGTGTGAGCTGGTCCTTTTGCCCGATTACGAGGCGCTACTGAAGGAGAAGCCGCACTTCGAGAGGCGCTACCCGGAGAGCCTCATGGATGATGTTGTCCAGGCGTGTTCACAGTCGCAGATCGTCGGCGTCTCGGTCATGAGCAATTACTTCGACCGCGCGGTTCAGATCACAAAGGCCCTCAAAAAGGGACTGGACGTTCCGGTCGTCTGGGGCGGCATTCATCCGACCGTTATCCCCGACGACTGCTTGAACTTTTGCGACTTCGTTTGCGTCGGCGAGGGCGAGTATCCGATGCTCAACCTTGTACGAGCGATGGAGCGGAATGCGGACGCCCGCGGCATCAAGGGCCTCTGGTTCAAGGAAAACGGGAGGGTCATAAAGAACGAGCTCGAGCCGCTGATACTCGACCTGGATGGCCTCCCATTTCAGGATTTCGACTACGAGGACCACCTTACGATCGCAAAGGACGGTAAGCGCCTCGTCCGGATGGACTACGAAATCCAGAAAGACCTCTTCGTGAACGGGCTGCGGCTCGGCAAAGGGCTGTGTTGCTATCAGACGATGATGACTCGCGGCTGCCCTCACGCCTGCTCATACTGCTGCAACAATGCTTTCAGAAAGCTCTTCCCCGGTCAGAAGATACTGCGCCGGCGCAGCAATGAGAACGTGATGCAGGAGCTGGAGCGGGTCAAGGAGAGGATGCCTTACATCGAGCTGTTTGCCTTCTCGGACGACTCGATGACCGCGGTCTCAGAGCAGGTGATGAAGGAGTTTTGCGAGGAATACAAGCGGCGGATAGACATGCCCTTTTTCGTCCTCGTCAGCCCGCCGACGGTGTCCGAGAAGAAATGCGAATACCTCGTCAATGCCGGGATGCACGCGGTAGAGATGGGGATACAATCGGGCAGCGAGTGCACCAACCGAATGTATCGCCGGTCCACCTCAAACGAGCAGGTCGTCCTCGCAGCCAACATCCTCAACCAGCACAAGGACAGGATATTCCCGCCTGTCTATGACATAATACTCGACAATCCGTACGAGACCCGCGCGGATGTGCTCAAGACCGTCAAGCTGCTCCTTGAGCTACCGCAACCCTACATCATTCAGTTCTTCTCGCTAACGTTCTACCCCGGGACCGAGCTGTGGGACAGAGCAACAAAGGACGGCGTCATCAAGGACGCTATCGAGAATGTCTATCGAAAATACTACCACGCGTTCGACAAATCGTTCCTCAACTTCCTTGTCCTGGCGATCCATAACCACTTCCCCAAGTCCCTCGTGCGGTTGCTGTCCAGCCCCTCTGTCGCGGCGGTCCTCGACAGCAAACCTCTTAGGCCGCTCTGGAAGCTCGCCTACAAGCTCCTCGCCGGCGCCAAGCGCATCCTGGGCAAGCTAGTTCGCCTCTTCATCCTACTGTGACTGGAAGGATGGCCGTGGGCAAAGCGCTACTTCATGAAGACGACTGTGGTTCGAGGCTCCGTCAAGAGAGTCTGCGTCCCGGCCTGCATCAAGGCCACGAAGAATGTGTATTTGCCGCTCGGCAGCTCGTCCCGAACAAGATATTCAAACACCTTTGTTCGAGGCAGGAACAAACCGGATTCGAGGTGTGCGCCTGAGACGAAAGGCGTCATCTCCGAGACGAAGCCCGTCCCGTCGTAGAACAATAGCACCGAGCCGCCATCTGCCTCAACCAGAACAGCCAGATAGGCGTCAACGTCGGCCTCAACGTTGAGCGTGTTTGCTGAGACGAAGAGCTCGAGCACGCGATAGGGCTCTAGCACCCGCGTGTTGGAGGCCACCCTGAAGTCGAGCTCTTTACCGTCGAGCCAGCAAAGAGCACGCGACATCAGCTTGTCCCTGTCCTCCGTGTTATACACGAGGGACAGAATCGCCGTCGAAAAGACCACGCGGTAGCCGTAATCGCCTGTATCCGCATAGTGCAAACCGCAGACCTCGTCTTCTTTGTCCTTGACGTTCAGAAAGCCGACGGCGCTGTCCTGAGGCTCGAAATAGCGCTTGGTCGCGCCCGCTTTGGTGACGTATATCAGCTCCAGCCCGTCGCCCACTGGATCGCCCGAGGCGCCGACCACGACCGGCGCATCAAAATCCGTGGTACTCTCCTCATCATACATGAGGTGAAGCCAATCCGGGAAGAATGGGTCTTCGCGGACTGTCCTCGACAAGAGGCGGTGTGCCTCGTAGTAGAGCGAGCCGCCGGACGACAAGAACGGCTGTAAGAGGTCAAACACGCCGGCGTCCTCTGTCACAAAGCGCTGGCCCATTGTCCAGAAGACGACGTCGAACGCGTCTAGATACTGCTCATCGGGCAGGCCTCCGCACTCCCATTCTAACCAGACGTTGTAGTCGAATGCTCCCGATTGGAGACAGTCCTGTAACTCCTCTTCGCCCTGATCGGAGATGTGCATGACGCTCGCGGACTCCACAACCAGCAGGACAGAGCCTCGATGTGGAACGGCGTCATCATACGCGGTCTCTCCCTCGTTGCGGGCCGCGTCGTACGCTGAAACCGCAACCCGATAGTGGAGCTCCTTCTGCGCAACCGGGATTTACGCCTCAATGACGTTGCCGACGTCAGTCTTTTGGGCGTTTGCGAGCCATTGCTCGTCCGTGGTTCCCGACTGCCAAAGCCCCGAATAGAGATAGTAGCCAGCAGCGTCGGCCATCGGCAGCGCCTCCCAGGTCACCGTTATCGTGTCATGGGCCTCCAACGAGACGTTTCCGGGCCTTGCCGGGGGACTCTCGTCCAGCACGTCATACACGTAATCCCATTTGCTTATGGGCAGACCCAGATGATTGCCATAGACGTCCGCGATCGCGGTAGAGACCTCCAGAGTGTAGGTGCCGTGCGCAAGCAGCGAGTCCGGTATGAACTCCACACGCCTGAGACTGTTGTCATAGTCGTAGGTTCCCGAGACCGCAGCAGATTGTGGATCCGTGATTCGTATCGTTTCCGCGTTGAGCGTGGACGCCTCCATGGGCGAGTCAAACGTTACAAAGATGTGATCGTTCCGGGCCTTGACGTTTGATATGTTCTCGATCTGCACCGGCACGTCAACCAGCGCGCGAATCATCGCGTTGCCGCCGTTGCCGCCAGTCCCGGTATACCTGATCCCGGCCATCGAGTCCCAATCCTTTGTATATACGGTAGTTCCGCCGTCCGGCTCGTACGTGGTTCCAATGCCCGGCTCCGGAGCATTGACGATCTCAGCAACCACCCAGAACCCCTGAGATTCGACTCTCACCTCGGACGGAACCGCGTAATTGACCCACGAAGCAGGCTCGACTGCGGACACAGTCGCGATCTCGCAGAGCTCCACCTGGTCAAAGTCCACAATGTGAACCCGAAACTCGGCCGTGGAGTTGACGAACACGGATACCTCACGAACGAAACATGGGAAGCCGGCCGGCTCGAATTGCACCGCCAGGCCACGTGTCGGGATAGGAACATAGCTGAGCTGCCAGTACCCCGTTATGTCTCGGCGCCCGGCATCGTGCAGAAGCTCCTCCCTCCCGGCAATACACACGTCAGGTCCAAAGAAGAACACGCCAATCAAAACCACCAGACACAATTGAAAGCTAAACAGCCTCTTGATCATCACAACAATCCTCCTTGTTTTTCTTGAACGTTTCAATTCGAGTCCTCCTCTATCTGAACTCGGTTGTCTTGTCTGTGAATAAAGGAAGTAACGACGCACGCTAGGCTTACGGGCGGGCCTCGTGCGCGGTGGTAAGCTGCCCCCCCCCCCGACTGAATAGCAGGATCGGAGCCGTAGAGAGGCTGTTAATGAAGATTATGCGACTATTATCCTGAGGCGGCGGCGCCGTCGCCCGGTTGGAGCACGATTTCCCAGGCTCCCCCATTTCCTCATCTCCTGGCGCCCGAGATAGCGCCAATTCGCTTCGCAGATTATTCGATAACGCCTACGAATAACCCCCAAGACACATATTTGAGCCTCTGTCTAACCTCAAAAAAGAGGTTATCACTCCTAATACTCCACACTTCAACGCACTTGTCAAGCGGTTTTTGTGATGAGGAGTTTTCGCATTGGTGAAACGGCCGAAAGGACAGGCTCTGTCCAGCCTGTATTCCGTTGGATCAGGCTCAGTCGATGCGTGACCAGCCGAGAGTCTTAGAGGGAGTGCCTCTGTCAGTCCGCCACCAAGATGCCGCCTGCTACCTTTCGGCCCTCGTTCTGCCGGAAAGGAGAAGGATATTCCTCATGTCCTGAACGCTGGTGGCCGCGAGCCACTTCAACTCGAAGCCCGTCTCCTGAGCGATTTGGGCGATCGCCATGAGCGCGCGAAGGTGGTAGTTGCGCTCGTCCCTGGTGCCGACCAGGACGAAAGCTGTGTGGACGTGCGGCTGCTTGTCATAGAACGTGATGCCCTCCCTGCACCGCACCAGAACCATGTCAAAAAGGTGATCGCCATCGACGATGATGTGAGGGATGGCGATGCCCGGGCCTACGATGGTGCTCGACTCCCTTTCTCGCTCATGGAGAAGTTTCTGGAGGCGGGATTCGGGGATGTCGAGGCGAGGCGCGAGAATCCGGGCGACCATGGAGAACATCTCCCGCCCGGTAACTGATCCGTCGATGTCTATGATCTCGCAGTCCTTGATCAGTTTGTCAAAACGGTCCACAACGATCTTGTCTCTCTCGTGGACAATGTGTCTGAGCTCGCTCTCGAGGGACCCGTCCACGAGTTCCTTTGACGTAACGCGTTGGACAAGATGCACGAGCGCCGATTGTCTTCGCTCGCTGACCTTGCAGTAGGCCGCATACCAGCCGGTGGCTAACAGGCAGAACACTCCGGTGATGACCATTGGCAGAGGCCCCATCCCGATAATCAGGAAGCCGTAACAGCCGATTGCGGCAATCTGCGCCCAGGGATAGAACGGAGAGCGAAACACCGGCCGATAGCCCTGTATCTTGCTCTCGCGCATCACGATGACCGACACGTTGACGAGCGCGAAGAGGACGAGCTTCATGGTTGACGCAGTTTTGATAAGGTCTTCGAGGGTCAGAAAGGCAATAACCAGGACCATGAATCCTGATGTGCCTATAACAGACATGTAAGGTATTCCGCGACCGGGGCTAAGTTTTTGAAGGAAGCTGGGCAGCAGGCCGTCTCGGCTCATGGCCATGGGGGATCGGGACGCGCTGGCGATACCGCTATTGGCAGTTGTAGCAAAAGCCAGGATAGCCGCAATGGCCAACGCTACAACCCCTAGGCGACCCATTGAGACGCTAGCGCCGAGTGAGATAGGCGTCAGGCTCCCAGAAAGCGACTCCGCTGGTACCAGGCCGACTGTGACGAACACAACCGAGATGTAAAGCGCGCTCACAACGAAGAAGGCTATGAACATTCCGAGTGGGATGTTTCTCCCCGGATTCCGTACCTCCTCAGCAATACTCGTGATCTTTGTGAGTCCGCCGAAAGATACGAAAACCAGCCCGGCTGTGGCGACAACCGCGCCAAATCCTTTGGGCATGAAATCGGTGAAACTCTCGACTCTTACTTCCCCGATTCCTTTGCCGACATATAGAATCAGGAGCGCCAGAAGAACTAGGACGAGGGCTATCTGTGTCCTGCCCACGCTTTCTATACTCACCAGGTTCAGGATCGTAAAGATGACACAGAAAGCGATGGCTATCAGTTTGACCTGCAATGAGGTTATGTCGGGATAGACAAGCGCTGCGAATGCGCCGATTCCAAGAAGCGCAAACGCGCTTTTGAGCGTGAGCGAGAACCAACCTGCAAGACCCGCTAACGTCCCTGCCAGCGGCCCCATACTGCGTTCTATGAAGAAGTAGCTCCCTCCGGCCTTTGGCATGGCTGTCGCCAGCTCGGCCTTAGATAACAATGATGGAATCACAAGTACCGAGGCGAGGGCGTACGCCAGAATCACAGCCGGCCCGGTTGCCGCAAATGCGATTCCGGGAAGCACGAAGAGGCCGGAGCTGATCATGGCCCCGGCGGCAATGGAGAACACCCCAAGAAGACCCAGGTCTCTTCTCAGTTTAGCTGGCAATAACCGCCCTCCCTACGGCATGAGTCGAGCTCACTCCTTAGCTCTCCTTCTCTTCGAAAGAAGCATGGCATTCTTCATCTGCTCAGCACTCGTTGCCTCGAGCCATCTCTGTTCGAAGCCCGGCTCCTGCACGATCTGAGCAATGGCCATGAGCGCGCGAAGATGATAATTGCGCTCGTCTCTGGAGCCGACGAGTACAAACGCCGTGTGTACGTGCGCAGCCGACGACGAGAATGATATCCCGTCCTTGCAGCGCACCAACACGATGTCAAAAAGGTGCTCGCCATCGATCACAACGTGTGGTATCGCTATCCCTTCCCCCACTTCCGTGCTGGATTCGTGTTCTCTCTGAAGGAACAGAGAGAGCAGGTCAGACTCAATGGCGCCAAAGCGAGGCGCAAGTGTGTTCGCTGCCATCGAGAGCATCTCCTTTGATGAAATGGGCCCTTGAATGTCAAGAACCTCGCATTGCCTGATCAACCCGTCGAAGCGGTCTTGGACGATTTCATCCCGTTCGTGGACGATCTTCCTCAGCTCGCTCTCAAGTGAATCGTCCGCAAGCGTCTTGGATGTAACCCGCTCGACGAGATGTATAAGAGCAGTCTGTTTTTTTGTGCAGGCTCTGCAATACGTGGCGTACCAGCCCAGACCCATTAAGCCGAATAGGCCCGTGATGATTACCGGCAAGAGACCCATTTCGTATATCAAGATGCAGTAAATGACAATCGCAAAGCCTTGTATCCAGGGGTACAGCGGCGAGTGAAACACAGGTCGATAGCTTTGCACGCGACCCTCTCGCATCACTATGACGGCGACATTCACGAGCACGAAAACAACCAGCATCATGGTTGAAGCAGTTTTGACAAGCTCCTTGATGGAGAGGAACGCAACCACCAGGATCATGAATCCTGACGTGAAAAGAATGGCGGCGTATGGGGCGTGGGTTCGCGATGTGGACTTCTGGAAGAATCGGGGCAACAGGCCATCACGGCTCATCGCAAACGGCGACCGTGCTGCGCCGGCGATTCCGCTGTTTGCCGTTGTCATGAAGGCGAGAACGGCGGCTATGGCTATCATGACGCTCCCTGTCCGGCCCATCACAACGCCCGCGCCGAGTGATATAGGGGTGAGACTGCGTGCCATGTCTTCCGCATCCACAACGCCAACAGTTACCAATACGACAACAACGTAAAGGACGCTGACAGCAAAGAAGGCCAGAAACATCCCTAGAGGTATGTTCCTGCCTGGATTCTCTATCTCCTCCGCGACCATGGCGATTTTCTTTAGGCCCCCGAACGAAACGACGACTAGTCCGGCCGTGGCCAGCATCGCCTCTCCGCCCTTGGGCATGAAATTGGTGAAGTTGAGTATTTCCACTTTCCCGATTCCCTTGCCCACGTAAATGCAAAGCAGCGCAAATATGATTATCACGAGGACATTCTGAGCCCTACCCACACCTGCAATGCCTGTGAGATTGAGAACCGTGAACAAGACACAGAAGCCTATGGCGACGAGCTTGACTTGCCACAGGGACATGTCTGGATAGATCAGCTTGGCGATTGCGCCGATCCCAAGAAGAGCGAATGCGCTCTTCAGAGCTAACGAGAACCAATTGCCAAGCCCAGTTAGCATTCCTGGCAGCGTCCCGAGGCTGCGCTCAATGAAGAAGTAGCTGCCACCCGCCTTGGGCATAGCGGTCGCTAGCTCCGCCTTTGAGAACAAGGCGGGGACCATAAGAAGCGAGGCAAGCGCATACGAAAGAATCACAGAGGGTCCTGTCGCCGCAAACGCAATCGCCGGCAGCACGAACAAGCCGGAACTGATCATACTTCCCGCGCCAATGCAGAAAGTCCCAAGAAGGCCCAGGCTCTTCTTCAGTTTCGTTGGCAAGACCTCCGCATATTGCAGGATTAGGCCCAGCGAGATTCGTTCGCGACCATTACCCGGTCAACTCCACTGCAGACCGGTTCGTGCAGAAGAGACCTCGTTCATCGCAGGGCATAACCATTGGCTAGTAGTGCGTTCCGTTAATAACATAGGATTCAAGCGACTGCGGCCTCATCCAATCTCTCACGTCTGCGCATTTGACGCCTCACTATCACGATTCATAATAACCAACGATAAGAATAGCATCAAAATCATTCCATAACCTACGGCATATACGGAACGCTTTACTAGAATGAGGTGTGGGCGGGCTTTCCGAGGCTGGGTCATAAGTCGAATCTGGGATTGTGTAGTGGCGAGGTCTGAAGACCCGCCCTTTTGAATTGATGGTCGCATAAGATGCCTCGTATCCGCAGGGATTGATGTAGGCGGGCGGGTCTGAGACACCGCCTCTACAGGCCGATTCCGGCAATCGCGTCGCGAATGAAAACCACCGCGTTGATCTTGACAATCGACGGTATTGCCTGTATCGTTGTTGTGTGAATGGACAACGAAATCCTCGCCAATCGACTTATGACCCAGCCTGGGGAAGGCCACCCCACACCGATGAGAGTCACGCCCTTGAATTATTCGTGATTACCTGGGCGGCCTCTCGTCCATCTGGTTGATGACGAACTTGAACTTGCCGCACGAGCGGTAAGGGACCTCATCAACCACGTGAATGCGAATCTCCGTCGCCTGGCCGAGCTTCTTCTTCAAATCGGTCCGGAGCATGTTGGTGGTCGCCTCGCCAAATTCGGGGTTGGGCACGATATAGACATCGAGCGCGAGCTTCTCCTTTTGCAGTAGCTGCGCCCTTTTGATGCCTTTTGGGAAGAAGAATGCGAAAGAAAGCCCGGAGACCCACCGGCCGTCGGCGGTCAGGACGCGGTCGTCAACCCGTCCGGTAAGGCTCTCGACCATCGGCAGCGTCCTTGAGCACGGACACACGGCGTCTGATCGCGTCGCGTAGTCCATCGTATCGTAACGCAGAAGCGGAAACGCCTTGTTGTGAAGTCCGGTGGCGATTATCCGGCCCTCCTGGCCGGGGCCGGCCGGACTGCCGTCGTCCTTGACGATCTCGACAATGCCGTATTCCATTGCCACGTGATAGCTGCCTTTGGGGCATTGGATGATCAGGACGTTGTGTTCCCTTAGGCCGTAATTGTCGCACACGGGGACCCCGGTCCACGTCTCGATGAACCTGCGTTGATGGTCAAGCACGGCCTCGGACGCGGTGAAGACATACTTGGGCTTCACGTCGTCGATGCCAGCTTCCGATAGGACATGGCAGAATGAAGCGATGGCAGCCGGGTGGCCACGCCACAGCTTCACACGGTGCTTTCGCAGAAGCCGCGCGTATTTGTGGACGTTTGACAAATCGATTATGTCGGATGAGAGCTCAAGCCCGCGGCACTTGAAGTTCCACTTGTAGCCATCAAGGGCATCCATCACGACGCTGCGGATGTCGAGAAACGGTTCCCCCAACCGATAGCCGAGCCAAGAGAAATGCCTCCACATGCAGGCAAACTCGATGACGTTGGAATCGCTGTCCCAATACACGGTCAACGGGGAACCGGTCGTCCCGCTCGTCTGGATAGCTTTCGGCCGGAACTTCTCGAAGTTGTCGGCCTTGAACTCGTCGTGGTGCTCGATCAGATAATCCTTAGATAGGATCGGGATTCTCGACAGGTCCTCGAGGCGCGTGAAATCGGACCTCTTCAGGCCGAGCTTCCTGAAAAGCTCCCGATAATGCGGCACGTTCTCAAAGCAGTGGTCAAGCATTCTCGAGAGAAGCTCCCACTGGAGGCTGAGCAGCCTGTCCCGGGGATAATACTGACTTCTCCAGAGGAGCCATCTCCAATAAAGGAGGTCCTTCGGGTAAAGGAAATCCCTGATCTTGAACTCGATCATATCGCAGGTCTTCTCTTGGCCATCATCTTACCCATTTCGCCAGTCCACGACGCTGTCCCAGTGGTTGGGGGGCAGAAAGCGTAGGCTCTCGTCTGCGACTATCCCATCCTTCCAATTGTCCCAATTCGTCCGGAGTGAAATGTTATCAGCACTTCCGAGCGGGAATCTATGCTCTGCCGCGGCTCGGGCAAGCAAGCTTATCTTGGCTGGGTCAAAACCCATCACTCTCGCCGCTGTGAAGTCCACGGCAACGGGGTCCATACCGGCCACCAAGACTCCCTCTGGCCGCGGCCGCGGCGCCATCGGGCCGTTGCCATCTCCTCCAATAATCCCGTCAATAAGCACGAAGAGCCGCCGCTGCCGAGCAGTCCGCATTTTGCCCTCAATCTCCGAATAGAAAAAGGCGCGCGCTATGTCAAGAACCATTCGCCACGTCGTGTCGTTCCCCTCCCAGTTCCCCATACGGACAGATTTGTGGAGGAACTTCTCATAAAAGGCGTCTATCTGTGGCTGCTCAGAGCAATGCTGGCCCTTCTTTTTCACCGGAAACAACACCGGCAATAGAGCGGACGCGATCCTGGCAAAAGCTCGCCCCCTTCTGGCAAGCAGGCCATCTACCCCCTTCCGAACGAGCGTCGACTTCATCCTCAGGAACTTGTCACTTTCAACCGGGAACTCGTCGCCGCCCTCAGATGCGTCCCCGACGCGGTAGTGAGGCAGATAGTTCTTGTCAGTGTTTATGCCGACCAGGTTCTTCAGACTGAGCGTTACACCTGTCTTCTTGTGCGTCTTGAGCTTTGGCACGCTGACGAGAACGTCGCTCTCGAGCACCCTTTTGGACAGGCAATACCTGTTCGTCGTCACGTTGTGATGCGCGCAGGTTTCGCGACGGTCATAGTCCGACCCAAAGAGATTGTGCAGCGTCTCGCCCAGCTCCAGCAACACGCTGTCCTGCCCAAGATCGACGACCACACTCTCGGTCGCGTAAGTATCGACGGTCTGCCTATCGACAACCAGCCCGTGCCGCATTCTGCTTCTAACCCGCCGCAAGTCCATTAGCGCGGTTTCGAGGCCTGAGTTCTCCTCGTAGAACTTTGCCACGCCCAAAAGGCCGGTCAGCTCCACAAGCCTATCGAAATTCGCGTTGAACTGGGGGGCGTCGGCGAACAGGATACGGCCCTCGCCGCGAAGCGCTATCTCGACGTAATCCGCAATCGCCCTCACCACAGCGCCGTGCGTCGCTATCGAAAAGACCGTTTCTGAATTGATGTGGTAGTCCATGACCAGATTGGGGCTGATAACGACCCGGTCGCCGGCTGATATGACCTCCCCCAGCGGGTTCCAGTCTGCGGTCCCGAAGTGCGCCTCGTCCAGCCCAAGCAGCTGCAATGTCTCCCGCACTGCGCCATAGACACAGTTGGTCCTGTCCAACGCGTCTTTGCCCTTGAAGGGGTATTCAGGATACTCGACCGGTGGATTGAACGGGGCCGCGGAGGGATACGCGACCTCGGGGTCCCTGAAAACCGCTACCTGCGGAGCTTGCTCTATGGACATCGCAAAAATCGCTGCGCGAATCTCAAAAAGGGACTATATTGAGCGCCCGCTGGCTCCAGTTGAAGCCCGGCGCCCACCAAAACGCCTCGCAACACTACACTCAGGAGCTCTCTCCAGAACTGACGGTCGGATTGTCCAAACACCAGCTGTGCAGCCATATTCATAACGGTCACAGATTGGAATATACCTGTCTCCGAAAGCAGCGCCCGCAATCAGCCGTCTTGGATTCGCCATGAACCGGACCGAACCTTTGTAGCGGGTATTGCTGACTTCCCTTTTCGCCTTCTTGTCCGCCATAGCTCTATCGAAGGAGGATTCCTTATTTCCCCTCCGCGTTCGCCGACGCGTCAGCGGAGGAGAATTCTCCCGTTTCCGTTTACGGAAACTCCTCTACTACTCTACCTTGAAGATCTCTTCAAAGGCAAGGTCGAGCTGCTCGTCCCTGCCGGGGATACACATTATGCCGAAGCCCACCCTTAGGCCCAAGGTCAGATTCACGGCGTCAATCCTCATCGTGTCCGGTTCCCTTTCGAAGACAAGGCAAAGCCCCGACAACTCATCTGCAAGGAACCAGTCCCGCGACCCGCTGAGCTTGAAATCGAGCCTCCTGACTACGCCGTCGTAAGCAAAATCGAACTCATGGCCAAACCACCGGTCCCCGTCCAGCTGCCACAGAAGCCAAACCTTGTGAAGCCCACGATCCTGCGCCTCCACCCCGAAGATCAGCTCCGCCTCATTCACGGCAAGCGTTGTGACCGCGAGGTCGGAGTAGCAGAGCGCCATTTCCCCGTCCGGCTCGCAGCCCGAAAGCCCCTGAACGTCAGTTCCTCCCGAAGAGAAACGCCGCACCTCCCATCTGTTGTCAATCTCGCCAAGGTCCGGCCCGCGAGGCAGGGTGTACTGGCCTAATGTTACCTCGGACTCCGCATACTCTGGCCGCCAGCGCGTCCTGAGCTTTTCTCTGAGCGCCATCTCGTCAGATTCCATCCGCACGAGCTTGCCGTCTTTGAAGACGAAGCAGCGCATTCGTTCAGCGTCAGGCGGGTCCTCGCCTATTGCCACATCGCTGAAAAAATCCGAATAAACCTTGGGGATAACGTCTTTTAGATCGTAGTAGAACCGGAATCGACTGAACAGCCGCAAGGCGTCGTCGTCCGACACATAGACAACGGTCTTGTCCGGTAGGTCTGGGTAGTTCTTCTTCATTTCGATCATCGCAAGGTCTGTCTTCCACCCATCGAGTCTCCAGTCCTTGCCAGTCGTCGAATAGGTCGTTGCCGAGAATACGACGAGGAATACGAGCAGGACGCCAGCTCTTACCACCTTCCATGCGGCTTGATTCAACGGCCCTCTCCATCGAGTGACCCGCAGTATGAGAAGGCCTGCAATCGCAGTCAGGTTCACAAGACTCGCAAGCATCAGAAAAGCTCGTTTGCCGGACAGCCCGCCGAATCCGGACGAGTCGTTGGTTGTGAGCCTCTTGATGAGACTTCCCATTGATCGCCAATAGGCAGGATCAACCTGTGAGTGCCAGCTTACGGTTCCATTCCCGTCAAAGAGTGCAGGGTCCGGAGCGCGGTATGGTATTAGGAAGAAGCCGATTATCGCGCAAATCAGGAGAAGGTCCACAACCATTGGCGCCGTTGCACGCGGCCGGTCTGCCCGGTTGGCTTCCGATTTCTCGGCCTTCGCCTGGTCGGGACTAGCGCGGACTGCCTCGTTGCCAAATCTGATAAACGCCGCAAGCGCAAGCGCTAGTCCGACGGCCGGCAGATACGCATGCCGGTCGGCGGCGAGTGAGTAGAATGGGAAGGGCAAGAGCGCTGTTGCGAGGAGCGAGAACCGGGCCAGCTTGCCGCCCTTGAAAAGCGGTACGGCGACCATGACCAGAAGTCCCGGCAGAAACCACGGCTTCGCGGCCTTGACGAGCATAGAAACCAGAAAGAAAGGCAGTCTGTAGCTCAACGAAATCGATAGGACGATGCGCGCGCCCTCGTCGCCTGGCTTGGCTATGAGATTCAGCGCCGCTGCGAGAGCGATCGCGCCTACGAACGGAAGCCAGTATTTGGCGCGGTTCTTGACGTAGCCCCATAACTTCCGGCCTTCCCTGTGGAAGAAAAGCTCCCACACAAGCAGGATAAGCAGCATCGAGGCGGTGCTCTGTTTGGTCATGAGAGCGACGAAGTAGACGACGGCCGAGAGCCACGGGAGGCGCGGTCGCTCACCGCCGGTGGTTTTCATGTAGAGGAGCAGCGAGGTGAGTAGCAGGCAGGTGCTGATTGGCTCTACCCAGTGATAGACAGTGCTGACAACGTCAAAATGAACCGGCATCGAAACAAATAGCACCCCGGCAATGACCGCCCAGAGCGTATCATCCTTGAGGCGCCCCGCCAAGAGATAGACCAGGAAGCCGCACAGCGCGTGGGTCACGAAATTGAGAACGTGATACCAGAAAGGGTTACGACCGAAGACCGTGAACAGGACAAGCCAAGAGAAGCGGGGAACGGGTCGATACGTATATGTTAGCTCGGGCGTGAGGAGCGCCTTGGTCAGGTTGGCCTTACTTAAAGGGCCCAAGAAGTCGAACGTGTCGCTGGCGAAGTAGTATAAGGCGATCTTGTAGTAAAGCAGAGATGAAAAGACGACAAGCCCCAAGAGAACAACCAGGTGCAGCCGGCGTTTTCGATTAAGAAGCTGGCGATTTGCTCCAGCCATCAATGTCTTCAGCCTATAATGGCGAAATGCGGATTCAAGACGGACTCCAACCTCAGCTTGTCAAAGTAGCCATGCGGCAATCTAAAGAGCATTCGAAACGAGGACTACGACAAGCGTTCGAAGATGCCAGTTCGCAGCTCTTTTCGACAAGCACGAAGCTACCTCAAAGCGGTGGATACATTATCTTGAGGCGTGAGGGATTGCAATAGGGAGATCTTCCGCAGTCCTGCCCCACATTCGGCTTCGTATGGCAGAATCCGAGCGGTCAGTTCTATCATTGCTCGCTGGCGATATGTTATGCGGAGCAAGCTTGCGTGAGCAGGTCATTGCACCATATCCTAACCCCCTCAGGGAACATGAACACCCAAGTCTGAGAAGCTCAGTGCTAGTTCGCCATGGGGCTAGTCTCAGCCACACAGCCTACAACCGTCCGAGTCACGCTCTGCTTTGTGCCGGACCTCCTGAATACACTTACGGAGCGATTAAAGGTGTAAAGTGGCGGTTACGATTAGTGTGAATGGCTGAGTGGCGGAGGGCAACGGATTCAAGGGAGTAGCTATCGTGCCGGACAAGACCAATGGGCGTCTTCTGATAGTCGATGATGACGAACCCTTTCTGGATAATCTGGAGACCGCTCTCTCGTCGGCAGGCTACAAGGTGGACACGGCGCCATCTCCAGAGAAAGCCCTGACGCTGCTTGTGGCGAGAAGCTACGAGTTGGTCATAACCGATCTGAGGATGCCGGGCACGGATGGCCTTTGTATCTACGAGGCGATAAGGGATGTTGATCGTTTTGTGCCCGTAATAGTCCTGACCGGCTATGGTGGGGCCGATGAGGCCGCCAGGGCGATCAACATGGGGTGTGCCGACTACTTGCGCAAACCCATCACTCTGGACGAACTCAAATTCCGCGTCGATAAGGCGAGGCGGCAGCATCAGATTGAGGCGGAGGTGGCATCGCTCCGCGAGCAGTTGAGCCGCACCTCGGCCGGACCATTCATAGTCGGAGCTTCGGGCCCCATTCGGTCGATTCTGGATAAGATCGCAATGGTCGCTGAGTCAGGAGTTACGGTTCTGATCAGGGGTGAGACTGGTACCGGCAAGGAGCTTGTGGCAAGGGCCGTGCATGAAAGCAGTCCGCGTGCGGGCAGCCCATTTGTGGCGGTGGCCTGTGCGGCAATTCCGCAGCCCTTGCTTGAGGGACAGTTGTTCGGGCACAAAAGGGGAGCCTACACCGGGGCGGACAAGGACCAGAAGGGCCTAATAGACCTGGCAAATAGAGGGACTCTGTTCCTGGACGAGATCGGTGATATCGACACGACGGCCCAGGTGAAGCTGCTTAGAACGCTCGAGACAGGTGAACTAAGACCGCTGGGGGACGGAAAAGTTCATACAGTGGACGTTCGTCTGATCGCTGCGACCAATCGCGATCTAGAGCAGGCCATCAAGAGTGGACAGTTCAGAGACGACCTGTTTTATAGGCTCAATGTGTTTCCAATCGCGCTGCCAGCGCTGCGCGACCGCAGAGAAGACATCCCACTGCTTGTGAAGCATTTCGCCGAGCTTCACGGTCCCGCTCTATGCGGGCGATGTAAGATCTTCTCAAAAGAGGCCATAGAAGTTTTTCTTGCCTACGATTGGCCTGGCAACGTGCGGGAGCTCGAGAACAAGGTCCGACAGGCAATTCTCCTGGCGCCTGGCCAGGTTGTGGCACCTTCTGCGATTGATCTTCCGGTCGAGGAACCAGCGGCCTCCGCGTGGAGATTCAGTGAGGCCAAGAAAGGGGCAATTGACGCATTTGAGACGCGATTTGTCCGGGGTGTGCTTAGCAGAACCAGAGGGGTCATATCCAAGGCGGCAAGGCTTGCCGGACTGGACCGTAAGAACCTGTGGCTTCTGATGAAAAAGCATGGGATACAGGCCGAGGAATTCCGTTGACCCTCCGTCGGGTGAGGCCAGCGCCAGCCGAGTTATGAGCATCACGGAGATGAATAAGGACAAGCTCTTTGACGACAGGTATGAGTTCCTGGATTCCCTGGGTCAGGGCTCCTGGGGCGAGGTCGTCCGCGCATTCGACCGGGTCCGCTCGCACGTTGTGGCATTGAGAATGTCCGAATCGCGAACGAGAATGAGCTGGTCGAGGAGCTCGTTGCCTCGTTGGCTCATGAGATGAGGACGCCGCTTAACGCTATTTTATCCTCGGTTGAGCTGATGGCGGCGCACACAGCGAAGCCTTCCGCGCACTACGTGGGTGTCGTTGGCGACCAAGTAGCAAGACTGTCAAGGCTTGCCGATGAGACGATTGACCTAATAAAGGGGAAGAGCTCCTCTAGAATACTCAGTCCTGAGAGCGTAGATGTGAATGCTCTCATTCGACATGTCGCGGAGGCGTTCGAGTCGCTTGCACAGAAGAACAAGTTATCGCTCAAACTGGAGCTCTCTCAGAGGTCGGCCGACGTAGAGGGACAAAGGGACGCCTTGGAGCAGGTGCTGATCAACTTATTGACTAATGCAAGCAAATACACTGGTCCGGGGGGTTCAGTCAGGATCAGGTCCCAATTGACATCATTCGCACACGATCCCTCAGATCCCGGCTCTTCATACCTGTATTTGGGCCGTCGTGAGTATCAACAGGAAGGCACGTTCGTCACGATCAGCGTGATTGACGACGGCGAGGGCATGGATGAGGCCGAATGCAGACGCATACTCGAGAGATATGCGAGGACCCGAAAGACGGAGGCGGAGCATCGAATCAAGGGGTCCGGTCTTGGCCTTTATATCTGTAGGAGCATAGTTGAGCAGCACGGTGGCCGCATCTGGGCAACAAGCGAGAGAGGCAAAGGAACCAACGTAAGCTTCACACTGCCTGTTGCACCGTCGCCTGACGGGGACGGAGAGACTCGAGCGACCCAGCCAGCTGAGACATAGTGACCGGCTTTTGTAGAAAGCCAACCTTTCGCCTGCCCCTTGCCTCCGCGACGAGCCACTCCCCGTAACCGCTCCCGGTGATGAAGATCACCGGGACTTCGATGCCCATGGAATCGAGGAAGTCCAGAATCAGAAGCCCATCCTTGTCGCCTGATATGCAGAGGTCCGAGAGCACTAGATCGAATCCGGTTGTTCGCAGTGCTCTCATCGCACCGGACATACTGTTTACTGCTTGCACCCGGTATCCCAGATGGTCGAGCACATCCGTCGTCACCTGCCGGAACGCGTCATCATCGTCGATGAATAGTATATTGATCTGGTCTGATTCCCAACTCATCAGTAGATACCGTCATCTGGCGATATCAACCAGGGCGTGTAGAGTACGGACGTGCAAGCGCCACCCGTTGACCTCAGGGGCCTCACTATCATCGCGTCGGCTTCAGCGACATCGCTAAGCGCAAGTTCCGCGGTCGCTGAGAACTTCCTGCCGTCTTTCACGATATTTGTGATGACAAACTCAAAATGGGGGTTCTCCTCTTCGGTCTTTTCTGACTTGAATTCACACTTGCCTTTCTTATCTGTCTCTTCGGAATCAGCTCCGACCACCGAGCCTTGCCAGTAACCATATACGGTGACGCGCTTTGCAGGCTTTTGCCCCCTATCAGTTTTCAGAGTAACGGTTACGTTCGCCACGGCTTCATGCGTTCCGCGTTTGTCCTGCTTGATGGTCACGGAGATTGAAGCGGTGTATTCCGGGAATTGAGGTATCAGGCCAGCCAAGGCACACTCAAGCGCCCTATCGACATCCACAAGCCCGTACCCGGTCTCGCAATCAAACCGGTCGATGGCTGCTGGGTCGCCGTCGTTGGGGTCCCAACCGACCTTGGAAGCGGTCCCCTTCAAGACGGCCATGACTTCCTCTCGGTCCAGCCCAAGCGAGACCAATAGCCCTGCAATGCCAGAAACCTGGCCAGCCGCGGGGGACGTCCCAGGCGCCCACCAAAGGTCCCAACACCCGGAGGGTGCGCCTCCGTCAAAGCTCTCAGCAAGAACTGCCTCCGGATAGAGGTCGTCGTCTCTATCTCCGAAATCACCGCCGGGGGCTATCAAGTCCAAGGCGACGCCGTAATTGGAGTAGGACGCCCTATTCACCTCGTCCGGACCGTCGTCAGCAAGATTAGCGCCAACCGCTAAACACTCATTGTAGGCTGCGGGGAACTTGACGTAGCGAAGCTCGTTGTTACCCGACGAACCAATCATCACCACACCGTTGTCCGCCGCGTAAGTAACAGCCTTCGCCAGAATCTCGCTGCGAGAGAAATACCAGGAGACCCCCAGGCTGAAATTGAGAACGTCAGCATCGTTATCTACGGCATAGTAGATGCCTTCCGCCAATGACGCTGTATCGCCGGTCTGATACTCACCAAGGACTTTGACGGGCATGATCTTGCAGCCAAAAGCGATTGACGCCACGCCCTCAAGGTTGTTCGTTGATTGGGCGATAACGCCGCATACGAACGTGCCGTGCCCATTATCGTCGTTGGGATGATAGTCGTCGTTAACCGCGTCGTAGCCGTCCACGAACTCTATCTGTTCAAAGTCCGGCGCTCGCTCATACTGATACTTGGCATCTGCGTAATCTTCATACGCTATCCCGGTATCCAGAACCGCAATGATAGCGGGGTCAGCAAACGCCGCATCCTTGAGAAACAGGTCCCAGGCCGCCTCGTAACCTATGTGTCTCAGATTCCACTGGAGCCAATACCACTCGTCGTTCGGTTCTCCGCACGCACGACACGCAAATGGTATTTCGGAATGACGGACACCAGAGACCCCTTTCGCCTTGGCTATGGCGCTTCTGGAATCGTCGCCGTATGGAACCTGAACCTTCAGCACGCAGCTCCGGGGATAGTGCCGAATGAATCCGAAACCCAGCTGGGATAACCTTGAGCAGAGGGAATCGAACTCTAAAGCCCCCATGCTCTTCTCATACTGGATGAGGATTTGGTCTGGTGTGACCAGAGCCTCTTCGATCAGCTCATCTGCAAACATCACCGCGGATGCAAGCAGCATGAGGACGAATACAGACCCAATCAGGTGTGCGCTTCTCATTCTCTTCTCCTTACCGAGTTGTTGAAGCGAAGAAGTCATCGTTGGCAACGCACCAAATATACAGCAGTTCACGTGCCAAAGCGGGGATAAATCACTAAGCCAATTCATACTAGTTACGAGACCCCCATTGGGCGGCCATTTCCAGAGACTGACGGCCCTAACGGAATGGGTCAGGGAGGCGGCACACAGACAACAAGAATCTGATGAATCGTGGTATTCTCGCCGCATAACTAGGGCGCAGTTACCAATAGACCTGAAGAATCACATTGCTCGCGGTCAGTTTGGAGACGGGTCGATTTGGAGTGCGTTCGCCGGGCGGCGAAGCCTCGCCAATTGCATCTTTCCCTTTTCTCGCCATCTTCTACATACCAGGAGTTTTCGTGTTTTTCGGTCTTGATTTGCCGGGTTGTAGACTGTTCGGCTTGGTTTACAGCGAGGGGAGAGTGGGATTGACGTCAGGTCAGAGGGGCAGAAGTCCCCTGAAAGGGGGCCACGTGGGTAGCCCCGTGTGAAACGCGGGGTACTCGTGCGGGAACACGACCCTCACCCCGAAGGCGTCGGGCAATCTGCGTGGGATTTTACCACGCCAGCGGGGTGTAGTTGCTTTCTAGTAGC
>CBDVDH010000025.1:0-50590 GCA_965372715.1 uncultured bacterium
TACTCATAACAGAAAGCGAAAATAGCATCAAGTGAAATGTGTTACACTACACTAGCTTGATATCCACCAGCGCAGCGCTGGTTGTAACTGCCCGCTCAGCTTGCCTATCCATTCCTGGCTAGGTCGATGACCAACAACAGAATAAGCCCGCATTCTGCCCAGTCCTCCGAATAACATCGTGTCCTTCATTGCGCGTAAACTTAGATGTGTCGGAGAAAAATATCAAGCGAGTCGCGGAACCATCATGGCGAGATAAGCGAGCATGTCGCTGTCGCACAGGAGCTTTCTGCACGCCTCGCTCCTCGAATCCGCTTGTGGAGCATCACATCTTCTTGAAGGCGGCGAGGATACTGCGGAATATCTCCTCGATCGTGCCGTCGTGGGCTGGCCCGGGGTTGTGCCCCAGCACGTTGCGAAGCACTTCTTCCTCCCTCAGCGGCGAAAACATCTTCTCGCCCTTCGCCTCGACTTGCTCGCGGACCCTCAGAAGCGATCTCGCTCGCTCATTGAGGAGCTTCACTAGCTGGACGTCAATCCGGTCAATCTGCGCCCTGAAATCGGCGATGTCCGCGTGGATGGAGTCAACCTTGCACAGCTCAAGGACCGCGGCCCGGAGCAGCTTACCTGAAGGTGAACGAGGGATACTCTCCCTGAACTCGAAGCTCTTCGGGACCTCATACGGTGCGAGCTTTGATGCGCAAAAAGCCTTGATTGCGAGTGCATCAACTGACACGCCGGGCCGTTTCACGACAATGGCCCTGGGCGCCTGACCGCGAAGACCGTCCTCGACAGGTATGATACAGACGTCCTCGATCGCCGGATGCTCCTTCAAGACTCGCTCGATCGCGGCCGGGAACACCTTCATGCCCGCCACTTTCATCATCGAATCCTTGCGGTCAACGAAGTAGATGAAGCCGTCCTCATCCCTCTTGACGAGGTCTCCTGTCTTGAACCAGCCGTCGGAGAACGCGTCGCTGGTCTTGTCGTGCGCCTGCCCAGGCGCCCCGTATTCGCCCGACGTTACGCCCTTGCCGGAGACGAACATCTCACCGAGCTCCATGTCGGCGGCGTCTGAGCCATCTTCCCGGACGACACGTATCGAATAATGCAGCGCTGCCTTGCCGACCGACCCACCGCGTCTGACCTCACCTGCATGAGGCGCGACCGCAATGCCTGCGGTCTCAGTGCTGCCCCAGACTGGAGTGATCGGGATGCCGAAGCCCGCCTCGAACGCGCGGTTGAGCGTCTCGCGGGTAATCATTCCGCCGCTTTCGGCGATCCTGAGCGTCTCGTAGTCAAACTCGCTGTTCGAGGCGAACGGCAGCAATCGCTCATAGAGCGTCGCGGCGCCCATCATGCATGTCACCCCGTGCTCGCTTATCGCCCTCGCGACGGATTTGGGGAAGAGGCTGTTTTCGAGAACTGATGTCCCGCCGAGATATAGCCCCCTTAGGAATATCTCGTGGGGGTGAAGATACGCCGGGAACATGCAAAGATGAACGTCGTTGTGACGGAGGCCGAGCGTCTCGACCGAGGCGATTGTGTTGTAGAACAGATTGGCGTGAGTCGTTACCGCCGCCTTGGGCGCCCCAGTGGCGCCTGACGTGAAGTTCAGGTAGAAGGGCTCGTCGTCATCGACCTCTATTGGCCCCAGCCCGCCCGGCGCCTTGTCGATGAACTCCTCCCACTTCTGCAAGCCGCCGCCCGCCTCCGCATCACAAGGCCCGCAAACAACGAGGTTCTTCAGCGCCTTGTGGCCCTTGGGCGCCTTGGACAGAAGCCTCAAGAACTTGCCGGCGGCAATCAGAGCGTCAATATCGTAGCTGCGGATTATCTCCCCCAGCACTGCCGGTTTCAACTGGTAGTTGAGCGGGACGACCATCGACCCGAGCCTCGCGCACGCAACAAAGAGAACCAGGAGCTCCGGGGTTTTCTCTGAAAGCAACGCGACTTTCGCGCCTCGGCCAAGGCCGAGGCCAGCAAGCCCTGCCGCACATCTCTCCACGAGCGAGTGCAGCGTCTCGAAATCGAGGGTTACGTCCTTGTGAATAACAGCCGTCTTGTGCGGGAAAGACTCCGCCCTCGCCGCGCACATCTGTGCGACGTTCATTGGCGTGGCTCCTTTGAACCTTTCGGAGGCTCAGTCCCATTGACAGTGCCTATGTCAAGCCGGTGCAAATAGTCCCGGAAATCACCGCTGAGTTCTGGGTTCCTGAGCCCATACTCAACGGTTGCGATCAAGAAACCGAGCTTGTCGCCGGCGTCATATCGGCGGCCCTCGAACTCGTAGCCGTAGATTACCTGCTGCTGCAAGAGCTCGACCAGACCGTCGGTCAGCTGTATCTCATCGCCCTTGCCGGGCGGCAGATTATCGAGGATGTCGAATATATCGGGCGTCAGGATGTATCTGCCGATAATCGCCAGGTCAGATGGGGCGTCCTCCGGCTTCGGCTTCTCGACCATTCCAGTGAGCTTGTAGAGCCTGTCGTCAACCAATTCTCCCTCGATTACGCCGAAACGATTGATCTGGTCCCTTTCGATACGCTCAAGCGCGATTACAGGGCACTTGTAGCGGGAATAGGAATCTATCATCTGCTTCAGGCATGGCGTCCGACTGTAGATAACATCGTCGCCAAGAAGAACGGCAAAGGGCTCATCACCAACTAGCTCGCGCGCCGCGAGGATCGCATGGCCAAGACCCTTGGCCTCCTTTTGTCTCACGTAAGCCGTGTTCACCATGTTCGAGATCTCCCTCGCCTCGTCCAGCATGGCTTTGAGCTCCGCTTTTCTCCTCTTGTCCGAGGTATCTTTCAGCTTCTTCTCCAGGACCCGCTCCAGCTCGAACGAGATATCGAAGTGGTCCTCGATCGCACGCTGCCCACGCCCAGTAACGAAGATAACCTGCTCTATCCCGGAGTCCCTTGCCTCCTCAACTACGTACTGGATGATCGGCTTGTCAACCAGCGGAAGCATTACCTTCGGCTGAGCCTTTGTCGCGGGCAAGAATCTCGTCCCAAGACCCGCCGCGGGGAAAACTGCCTTTCGGATTCTCATAGCGTATTCCCTCAAAACCTCTTCAAGCTCTCCACCGTTTTCTCGTCTAATGCCATGCACGCCTGAACCATGAGTTCTACCGCAGCATCGAAATCGCCCCGATGGATGATCGACACGTGTGAGTGAATATACCTCGACGCGATGCCAATGTATATGCTCGGGACACCGGTTCTGCTCAGGTTGATCCGTCCGCCGTCGGTCCCGCCGCCATCGAGTATGCCCAGAAAATGCTTGATCTTGTGCTTTTCTGCGAGACCTATCACAAAGTCGCGAAGCTTCATATTCGGTATGAGCGAATTGTCGAAAACCATTATGCCAACGCCGTTGCCCGGCTTCTCGGGACGACCTTTCGTGTCCGAGCCTGTGTCCTTGGCCGTGCAAACATCCAACGCGAAGGCAATGTCCGGCTTGCATAAAGCGGCAGCCGTCTTGGCCCCCCTCAGGCCAACTTCCTCCTGAGCCGTGCCCACACCGAAGGCCAAGTTCGGGTGCTTCATCTTCACTAAGCGCCTCATCGCCTCGACCATGATCAGAACGCCTACCCTGTTGTCCCATGCCTTCGCCAGATACATCTTTTTGTTGCTCATTATCTCGAACTCGGTGATGGGCGTGATCGGGTCGCCCGGGCGTATATCGAGCTTTTTCTTCACGTCGTAGCCGACCGACTGACCGACGTCGATGAAGAGCTCCTTGAGCTTCAGCAGCTTGCCTTGCTTCTCCTTGTCCATGTCGTGAATAGCAGGCGAACCGATGACGCCGAGGACTCTTCCCTTTCTAGTTTGGATCGCAACCTTCTGGGAAAGCACGTTGCCTGGCCACCAGCCGCCGACCGGCAGGAATTTGACAAAGCCCTCGTCCGTTACCTGCTGAACGATGAAGCCTATCTCATCCATGTGGCCGGCCATCATTATCCTCGGCTCGTCGGATGTTCCCCTGTGCTTGCAGACCAAGCTGCCTAGATTGTCCCATTCGTACTCGCAAGTATCCTTCAGCTCATCCCGTATTAGCCCCGCCACCTTGTGCTCAAACCCAGAGATGCCCTCGATCTCAGTCATTTTCTTCATGAGTTTCTCGGTTCTGTCCATGCGTCTCTCCCATGTCAATTAGCGGTTTGTTTTTCTTAACCAAAGACACCTTGCAAGGCGCCGGTTTGGTCTAATGGATTATAGCTTCGCTCACAGTCGAGTCAAGCCCGGCGGTCAGACCCCAAGGATCATCAGGTCGGGATCGGGCAACGTCCTGGTTCGAGGTCGGGCAGGCTCTCCAAGTAAGATTGCTGTAGCGGCCAATGCTCGAAGGTTCCTGCACCTGATGGGCCTGAACAGTCAGAAACGCTTAGTCTGAAGTCGAGAAGACCATCACCTGGTAAGGTCCCCTGACGAGGCGCTTGATGAGGCGGGACCTCGACCGAATCTCGTCAATCGTCTCTTTCGGCGTCCCGTCTGCCACGACGAAAACGCCGTCTGGCGCCGAGAGGTCATCGTCAACGTTGAGCCGACAACCGTGCAGGCTCGCGTCGAAAGGGATGTCGGGAACCGAGATCAGCCCTGGCAGGTTGGTTGAATGAATGGCCGACCCGTCGCCGTGCACGCTGCAAAGATACTCCCGGACATCTCTGGTCAGCCGCGAAACCTGCACCACCCGCCGCGCCTCAGCCACACCTATCCTGGAATTGAGCGACACAACAGTGTAGGCCCCGTAAACAAGAAGGAAGGAAGAGGCGAATGCGCCGGCTACCCGCAGCAATGACCCCAATCCCCGTCCTGAGCTAAAAGCCCTCCTGATGGAACCGCCAACCTTGAACTTGGAACTCGGAACTTTGAACCTAACGGCTATCATCTTCCGGACCAGGCGTGTCTGCCGGGTTGCGCCGACGCCGATGAAGAGGGACAATCCCAGGAACGATTCGGCGGATTGATGGACGGTTGTGTCGAGCACTAAGAGAGGAGGCAAGAGCAGGAGTGCAGCCCATCCAAGTGGGAATCGCGCCCTTGCCGGCGCCCTGAACACGCAGTAGATGACGGCAGCAAGACACACAGCAAGTTTCAATCTGTGGGTTCCGACGGTATATCCGAACAGCGCGTTCATTGCGATGAACAGGGTCATGCCTGCAAGGAGCCATACGTGTCGCTTCCTGTTGCCCCACGCGAGCGCGGCGACGACAATAAGTGAGGCCGGCAGATAGAACAGGAATTGCTCTCGTAGGAAGAACTCGAGGTTCCGGGCGATGAGCGAGAGGTCGAGTCTTGGCGCCGGCAGCGGGAACTTTGACGTGATTAATCCTCTTGCCAGCAGAAAGATTCCGAGACCGGAAAAGGAGAGCCCCGCCGCGAGCTTAATGACGCGCCTTTTAGGCACTAGAAGGGGCAGAAGCAGAGGGGCCAAGAACGAGGTCTCCTTTGACAAGAATGCGCCAATCATTAGCAGAATCCCAATCGCCGGCAGACCGGTCTGTTCCTGGCCGCTCGATTGGGACTTTGCCCACCGCACGAGGTAGAACATCGCAGATGCGAGAAAGAAGAGCTCCATTTGAAGGGATGACGAGCTCCTCAACCAGACGACGCTGTAGATGGGGAAATAGAGAGATACAAGCAGGCTTGCGATAAGCCCGGCCGCGCGCCCGCTCAGAAGACCACCGATCCGATAGATGAAGAAAACCATGCCCGCGAAGATCAATATCACGCCGATTGCGTAGGGCGCGGGCGAGGCCCCGAAAAGCGAGAAAAGTATCACCCAGAACATCGTGGGCAGCGGACGGTAGTAGAGCCATGGGCTAAACGTACAAAACGGCGCAAAGAACGTCTTAAGACTCGATGTATGTTCTTCGGCCCGATGAAGGTAGATGTAGTCGTCGAGCGAAAAGTAGGTGAACAGCCCAACGGAGGCTACGAGAATCGCGAGCAAGAATACGCAGAGCCCGACTGTGTCAAGCCGCTTTAACGGTTGAGTTCCAGGTCTCAAGTTCCGAGTTCCCAGTCGAAGATTTGACGAACGGCGAATTTCAAGTCCCAAGTTGCGGGATTGGGGTGGGAAGTCAACGCAAAATGGGAAACATTGTCAAGGTTGGATGAGTTACGCCGGCGCTAGTGCTGGCGGAGGAGATGAAGAGAAAATGAGAGAACAGTCAGATGATGTCGTGCGTGGAAAGCGAGGTCAACTAGCTTTTCTGGCCGCCTGCCCGGCCTCAAGCCGCCGTGAGCCCCAACAAAGATAAGGATTTGACGCTTCTTCCTTCAGGCCGAGGGCATACTCATGCCGTGTTATGGGTATCACAGACTTCACAACTGCCAGGTTCTTCTTCTTGGCCCGCGGAAGCGCTGAGGCCGAAGACAAGGCATGTGAGGCGTTCTTGGCCTCCCAATACCTGACTGCATCGAAGCTTTTGCCGGCGCCAACGTGCCCACATTCTACAATAACTCTAAAGTACATTTCTCGCGACCACCTTGTTAGGGATTCAAACCCAACCCGTAGAATTAGCAGATTCCGTGCCATACACATGATCTTTTTGCTTGATCGCCGATTGTAAGGCAGATGTGGAGGGGGCAGCAGCTTTTCCGGGCCCGATTCGGAGTTGAAATTATGATCGCCCAGATATGACCCGATTCCGACCACCAGTGGCGCGTATGAAGATATTAGGCGCCATCCCTCAGTTTTGCGCATTGTCCCATTTGGGACAGCAAAAAAAGGCCAGTTGTCCCATTTGGGACAGTTTTACCGGATCTGACCTCCGAGGTCCCGGCGCCGAAAGTCCCGCGACCTTGACGCCCTGCCTCAAAAGTCGCGGTTGATCCATACATACTATCCTAAACAGCCTCGATCTGTTGCCATCTGGGTCTATGGTGACGGCCTCAGCCACGTGTTGCTCCACGTCGGGGAACTTGTGGGGCAAGCGCTAAAATCGAGGCGGATCAGTTTCAAAGTTGTCCCATTTGGGACAGCAGAAAAGGGCCAATTGTCCCATTTGGGACAGTTTGTCCTCACGGCGACACGTGGATGCCGGGGTTGAGCATCCACAATCGGGAGCCGTGTAAGCGCACGGTCGCGCAATGCACGGCCGAACCTATGTGTCCGGCCAAACCTCATTGGGCAGACACGTTCGCCACGCAGATCCCCTACGTGTGACGTTCGTGACTTCCGGATATAAGGTATGCCGCCTAGCCGGAGTAGTTTAAGGCTGCGACTCTTGTCGGTGTAGGGCAGGCTTTCCAGCCCGCCAAAGTCAGGGTCTCGCGCGACAGTAGTGTTGCGTGTGAGGAATGTGGCAATCGCTACAAAAGGCAGCCTCGGAAAGCCTGCCCCACATCTCATCGCAGCCTCAGTTTATGAATAACACGGTCTAGGGAAATGCGATTACCGGACAGCCTCGGGGAGAAAGTGGGAAATCCTCGTTGCTCGGTTTGATCTTGGGTAGATGCCGGCCTTGAACCCGCGGGTTCGAGCGCCAACTGGCCCGAGAACTCACACTGAATCCGAGTCGCCCATCATTATGTGCCAGGCGGTCGCGGTGATTATCTGCTTGGCGATGTTGGGATTCGGGGTCCAGGGTCTCAGGATGAAGTAAACCAGGGATTTCCGTTTCAGGAAGCCAACAGCGCGCAAATACAGCATGTAAGGCGAATGTTTGAGGCACCAGGCTCGGACAACGTCGCAATGGTTCTCCACCGCGAATCGGACTGCCGACAGTATCAACTGAGACGCGATGAGGGGGTTGTGGTCCTTTGCAAGGATATCCGCGACAAGCGCCTCCTTTAAGCCGTCCTGATCCTTTTTTATCCGCAGGACGATGTAACCCACCAGCTCACCCTTGCGCTCGGCCACAAAGACGTCGTAAACAGGCTTTAGCGGGCTGCAATATCGCCAGTTGAGGTAGTTGGAATCCCGCACGACTGCGTTGCCAATCCTCCGCGAGACGTTCTCCCAGAGGGCATCCACGCGCTCATCGAAGGATTTGACTTTCCGAACCCTTCTTCCCCAGGACGGCCAGAGGTCCAAGAACCTCGAGTATAGGCCAATCTTCACCACCGCGCGCCATGGCAAGGCCACTGCCTTGACAAGGAGCTTACTTCTGAGTTTCTTGTTCAGGAAGGGTTCAAGCCTCAAGTAGCACGAGAGGTTCAAGATGTGCACAAGCGGTATCCAGCCAAGTCTCTTGACACCGAGGAACAGTGAATTCGTGTTTGGGAAGCCACATCCGAATACCGAGCCTTGGGCCTCGATCACGTGATACGCTATCTTGCCGAGGCGAAGCAGCCTTAGCGCGGCCTCTCTTCGACCGAACGCCGTCCTGTCAACGGCCATGTCAAAGGATACCGACGCGATGTGATTGCTTGGGCCGACCTTGTACTTGATAAGGTTGAAGCCCCAGTGTCCAACGATGCGGTCTCCCGCAACCGTCACAAGGCTGCCCGTCCGAGCGGTGGGGACCATCCTGTATTTCCAGTCCCAGTGCTGTTTCGGGAATTGCCTGCCGAATGACGCCTCCATAAGAGAGAGAATCCCTTGAACGTGCTCTTGGTTCTGATAATCGACTATCTGAATGTCAGCTGGTGGCTGAAACTCTCGGTAACGCATCCGCTATGGCCCCTGAACTTCTGGACTGGCCACGATCTTGAATCGACCGACCTGGATACTTCCCCTATGCCGTAGCCCAGCCATAGGCGCCGCCCGCCAGAAGTAGATGTCCGGCGTGAGCATGCGGTAGGCTTTGTGAGCAAGAAAGTAGCTGTTTCCGCTCACCCTGGCTCCGACCTTGTGCAAGAAGCAAGGGTCCTGTGTAATCTCGAGGAAGTAATACTCCGCGCCGGGCACGCTCTTCCAGCGAAGCTCGATGCCGTCCGGATCGCCGACAGGAATGCCGCCAGAGACCGGTGCGCCCGAGAAGAGCTCCACTAGGCGCTTTGCGGCGCCTGTGGCAACGTCGTTGGCGAGGACTGACACAGACAGCAGCCGACCGAGCACAGGGTAGTGCTTTGTGTAGAAGCCGATTAGGCTCTTTCTTTGGGTCTGGCGGATGCAGGGGCCTTCGTAGTTCTTCAGGCTCTGCCCACAATAGTGAATAGCCCTTGCGCTTGGTATAAGATATATCTTGTGCAGAGCCTTTCTTATTCTCAAGCACAGGTCATTGTCCTCGTGATACATGAAGAAACGCTCATCAAAACCGCCCAGCCGCTCGAACAACTTGCGCGGCATCATAAGGTATCCGCCGGGAACTCCCAACACCTCAATCGGCGCCTCGCTGAGCCACGTCGCCCAGTCCATTCTCCAGAACTTCTCGAAGATGCTCCCTCCAAACGGCCGACGCAGAGCGGTCTGCTGAACCAGCGCGGCCAGCGGACTTATGTTTTTCAAGAAAGAGAGCTGGAACTGCATCTCATCGTCCCAGAATGTTCTAGCCATGACGGCGCCGCACCGGTCCTGCTCGGCGAAGCCATCGAGTGAGGCGCGAAGAGCCCCGGACAGAAGGAAGACGTCAGGATTCAGAAAGAGGAGATATCGGCCGCGGGCTCTTTCTGCGCCGATATTGCAGGCCTTGCCAAAGCCGAGGTTTTCTTCGTTTGCGATCTGATGGAACCACAGAGCATCCCCAAACTTCTCGTTCGCCACGCCGATGGTCTCGTCCTTCGAGGCGTTGTCAATCAGGATGACCTCGAACCGAACGCCCTCTGCGGCCGCTGCAACGTCCTGTATGCACCTCTTGATGCAATCCTCGCTGTTGTAGCTGACAACTATGACCGAGAGTTGGGGGCGATCATCTCTCGTTGCGACACCACTTTCCATAGCCAGACAACCTCAATTACGGGCGAGGCTAGGGCGAACCCGGCGAACTGCCGGGCAGAAACTGACCGAACCCCTTTGAATGCCATTGCTCACGGTCCGCATCGACAATAAGGGCCTCGACCTCCGTGAGGAGATCGACTAGCTCAAGACCGCGCTTCGGTCCCATTACAAAGACCGCCGTGGCCAGAGCGTCCGCCACCGTGGCCTCCTGGGCAACAACAGTTACGCTCTGGCACGCCTCGGCCGGATAACCCGTCGTCGGGTCAAGAACATGATGATACCTCTTTCCATTGTACTCAAAGAATCGCTCATAATCGCCCGACGTAACAACAGCACGGTCCGTCAAAAACAGAGTGTACATCAACTCCCCCGGGCGCCTCGGATGTTTGACTCCAATCCGCCATCTCTCGCCATTGAGCCGCCTCCCGGAAACGAACATATCCCCGCCCGCGTTCACGATGAAATTGTGCACGCCCGCGCCTACGAGAGCTCTGGCGGCAACGTCGATGGCATAGCCCTTGGCCAGCCCGCCGAGATCGAGCCTCATCCCCCTCATCGGCAAACGGACGGTTCCCGAAGTCGCCGAAACCTCAACCCGGGTGTAGTCAACGTTCCGAAGGTTTCTTGCGATAGCGTCGGGCTGGGGAGGCTTGGCGCTGTTTTCTGATGCGAAGTCCCAAAGGTGATAGACCGCGCCAATCGTTACGTCGAAGGCGCCTCCGCTGAGCTCTGACACCTGCCTTGCGCTGTCGAGAACTGAAATCAATGAGGCCGGGGCCGCTACCTGCGTCTGTCCCGCCGACTCGTTGATCCTCTGGATGACGCTTCCGTCGATGTTGACTGACATCTCGCTCTCGACCCGGCGAATCTCATCAAAAGCCTCTTGGATGGCGCGCCTCAGACCCGAATCGTCGAGCTGTTCAGCCCAGGCCTGTATCTCGACAAGGGTGCCAAGCATGAGATTATCAACTTTGACGACCGTTGGCTCGTCCGTGAATCCCTCATGCAGAATCGAAACCAGAACGATCGAGGCGATGGCGACGAAAACCAAGAGAAACCAGAACGAGTGGGCGTGCCTCATCAGATCAGGGCTCTCCCTGTCGCGCAGAGCGCGGCATCTCGTTAATGTGGGGGGCCAGAGGTATGCGTGGAGCTCTCTCTGGATACAGTCTTAATGCAATGGTGATACAACTGCGAGCCGGGATGAGCGGCGCGGTCGAATGCCCAGACGCCTCGATTGATTGTCGCATTAGCATTTACGATTGATTTCGCTACAGCTTGGTATCCGGCGAATCTTCGTCCTAGGGCCATCGACAGCGACAACATTGCACCTACAACAGGCCTTGATGTGCTGTGCCCCGGAGATTACCTGCCCACCTCCGGATGACACCTGACGCTTCCCTTTATCTTCAGGTCCCTGATCCGGCACATCGCTCTTTTTCGCAGCGCCAGGTTGCTCCTGTGCAGAAGCGCGATCTTCTTCCAGCATGTCATCGCTTTTCTGAACTCGCCTCGCCGCTCATACAGCGCAGCGATGACCATTGTGGTTCTTGACACGTCGCCCATTGGAAGGGCCGGATAGCCGGGCCGGGGTTCCTCCTGAGCGCCCAAAAGCCTTTTCTCAACCGCCGACCGCTTTATTGAGGCCCGAACGTCCTCCTCAAAAAGCACCACCGCCCGCGAGTGGCAATCCCCGCTGCAATACGTGTAGCCCGCCTCCGCAACCATCTTCCTCATATCGCGGATCGGCCGATGACAGAACGCACAATACGTAGGCACAGGCCTCACGCCTCAATTCTTTTGACCCATATAATCAAGCATCCCAATCAATATCAACACAAGAATGCGCCCGAACGGCACGATTGTTCAATACCGAATCCGGGAAAGGGCTACCATCAGCCCGGAAAGGCGAAGGTAGCGGCTCGGTATCGTCTGTCACGCAGCCTACGCTGGGTGCGACTATTCGGCATCTGTGCCCTCTGCGGCTGTGTGGTGGAGTATGACATTGTGAAAACGATGATGCCAAGCAGCCCTGCAAGGATAAGCGTCTGACGCCTATTGTTCTTGGCAGTTTGGCTCACTGCGGGTCTTTTCCTCGACGGGCTGGCCATTATTCGCGAGGCCGAAGCTCCAGCAGGCACGCGGCGCTGTCGGCGTTTCTTATCGATTGCTTTATTACGCAGAATGGCTCGATGTCAGATAACATCGCTTCGGCAAACTCGAAATCCCCGTGTGACGCAACAAGCCAGAACCTGATAGGCTTGCCTGCTATATGCCAGGCCCAGATGATCTGCCCAGAGTCCAGGCCCAAGTTCTGGAGCCATACTGTGTTCTTCTGCATTTCGGGTCCGGCATAGACCAAGAACGCGGGGCTTGCATACACAGAGACAACAAACTTGGCATCGCTATGAGGTCCATGCTTTACTTCTTCGAGAACCTGACGCATCTCCTGCCGGGCAATAAGCCTCGGGTAATCATCAACCAGGTTATAAAGAGCGAAGAGGACAAGGGCCACGCCGAGCGCTTGCATGGCCCGGGAAAGGACCTGAGGCTTCAACGAACGGTGTGCGGCATCGAGTCCGGAGGCCAGAAATAGAAGCGCCGCCGGGGCAGAGTATATGGTGAGCCTGCCGGCCGAGAATGGATAGACATGCAGCCAAGCAGCCACCAGCGCCGAGGCAAGCATGCCCCCGGCGAGCAGGTTCAAGGATGAATTCCCCGATTTGCCGAGCGCGCACGCGCCCCAAACACACAGCACAAACGCAAGGAGCGGCGCGGCTGGTAGACCGGCCGCGGAGGCGACAACCTTCACGAGATTATTCGTCAGCCAGTCAGTATAAGGGCTTTGAGGGAAGCTGTTGACCCAAAACGCCATCATGTCCTCGTAATTGACGGAGTCTCGGGCGGCGGCTATATAGACAGAGCAACAGGCGATGGCCATAGCGCAAAGGAGCACGGTCAAGGCCACACGCTTCGACCTGAGATCATCTTTCAGCGCGGAGACGCCAGCCACGATCACAAGACCCAGCAGGACGAATATGGAAGTGTATGACAGCCACACTAGCGCCGGCAGCGCCGCCGCAACGATATATCTTGTCCATCTTGACAGACGTTCCCAGGCAATGGCGGCCATGAGGACCAACACCGCTGACAGTTCGTCCGACGCGTAGTGCTTGAAACTGGTGGCCCACTCGATGTGCGACGGGCCAATGGCCAGCATTGAGAGCACGCACAGCGCAAAGAAGCGCGAGGTCGTGCGCAGCAGAACCCGGCCCATGAGCCACAACGAGAGGCAGCTGCAAACCAGCGGCAGGAGCCTGAGCGAATACTCCAGCTGCCCCCATAGAACGTGGATAAGCCTGGAGATAAGCAGGAAGAGCGGAGGAGCAACCTGCATGCAGTCAAGTCGGCTCAGAAGACCTCCGTACGAACGTTCAACGAGGTTGACGGCAAGCAGCGCCTCGTCTATCCAAAGACTTCTGTTCTGCAAGTAGATAGCCAGCCGGACCGCTATGCCGACCGCGACTATCGCGAAGACAAGCCACCGCGCCCGATCTGTCCGCTCAGTCATATCGTTCTCGTCCGTTGATTTTACCCCGCGATATGGGTGGCCATTGTCGGCTCAAAAGACCCCGACGCGACAAGCCCATTGACCAGAAAGCCTCACCGCAAATATACTGACGATACTAATCTAGCATAAGGAGCACAGCAATGGATCGTTTTCACGCGGTAAGTCCGCTCGATTTTCGCTATTACGGCGGCGAGCAATCGCTCTTTTCAAGACTCAAGCCCTTCGTTTGCGAAGAGGCGTCAATTCGTTACCAAGCCAGGGCTGAGGCGGCACTGGTTGAGACGTTCGCCGACCTGGGCCTCTGTTCACGCGATGTCGCTGACGAGGTCACTGAAGCAGCCGAATCCATCAGCGCCTCGCGCGTCTATGAGCTCGACGAGGCTCTCCACCACACGTCAAGGGCGCTGGTTGAGGCGATTCGCGAGAAGGTCTCGGCCGAGTCGCAGCGATTCGTGCATCTCTTTGCGACCTCGTTCGACATCCTCGATACCACCAACGCGCTACGCTACCAGGACCTCGCTCGTGAGGTCTTGATTCCCGACTTGGCCGCGCTCGTCTCGACGCTTTGTCGCATCGCGAGGAATCACGCAGGCACACTCCAGATCGGCCGGACGCATGGGATGCACGCTGAACCGATCACGTTCGGGCTTTTCCTCTCGGTATATGTCAGTCGCCTCGCAAATCGTACGATGGCGATTGAGGCCGCCAGGCAGAACCTGAGGGGTAAGCTCTCCGGGGCTGTGGGCGGTCACAACGCGCTCGCTCTGATGTTCCCGAAGTCCGCGCATCTGGTCGAGCGGCTTTTCCTGGCCAGACTAGGGCTGCTCCCGTCGGACACATATACATCGACGCAGATCGCTGAGCCGGAGTTCGTGGCCGATTACAGCCATTCGCTCGTCAGCTGCTTCTCCGTTTTGGCCAACCTCGCGGACGATATGCGCCACCTGCACCGCTCGGAGATAGCCGAGGTGATCGAGCCTCGCGGCAGCACGGGCGTCGGCTCATCCACGATGCCGCACAAGACCAATCCCAAGAGCTTCGAGAACATCAAGAGCCTTTACAAGGCCTTCATGCCCAGGATGGTGACGCAGTATCTGGACCAGACCTCGGAGCACCAGCGCGACCTCACGAATTCCGCGTCCGGGCGGTTCACAACGGAGCTCGTTGCGGCCTTCGATTACGCCGTCGTGAGAATGCAGAAGACGCTCGATGGGCTTGTCATAGACCAGGAAAAAATGAAGGCGAACCTCGACCCGAGTATGGGCTTCATCGCCGCCGAACCGCTCTACATCCTGCTCTCGCTGGCCGGTCTGCCGGACGCCTACGACAAGGCAAAGAACCTCGCCTCGGCCGCGCCAGAGCGGGGCCTTAGCGTCTTGGAGCTCGCCCGCCAGGACGAATCCCTTAAGGACGCTCTTGCCTCCTTAAGCGCTGGTAACCTTGAGATATTAGAGGACCCAGCCCGATACATCGGCGACGCGCCCGCGCGGGTGCATGCGACCTGCGACCACTGGGAGGCAAAGATGTCGGAGCTCTTGGAATACCTCAAGACAGAAAAACAAGCGCTGAAGAAGCCGCCCGTCCGCTGGCTCAAGATCCTCGCGAAAACGATAGCCGACGCCGAGGCCGGCAAGCTCGTGCCCGAGCAAACCATCCCCTACTCACGCCGCAACATGATCGAGGAGTGGTAGAGGGTCCACGAAGGACACCAAGAAGCACGAAGGGGCGGATGATGGACAAGGACAAGAGCGAGGCGCCGGAAGGCCAGTCTGCTGAAGAGGAGAAGCCGCCCGGCTACTATAACCCGAACGATCCTAAGGCCCGATCAGGAATCGATCTCGTAAGTCTTGGCTCCCTGAAGGGGAGGAACGTGAGTAGCCCCGTGTGAAACGCGGGGAATCTGTCCAAGCAGACAATCCTCTATCCCGAAGGCCTCGGGCTCTATTGTGGGCTTCGATCTACATCGATCCATAGGTTGAAACCCACGGCTATTGACATTACGCCCTCTCAGGGCGCGAGCCGTTACGAAAACACATCATCAGAAGACAGTCTTAACCAGCTCCTTGAGGGGTAGAAGGAAGAGGCCCAGGAGAAGATTGGCGGCGACGGCGCCCACTACGAGGAGCGCGAGCCTCGCTTTGCCCTTGTCGCGGCTGATTGTGTCGATGGCGAAGCCGGCAAAGACTATCGTTGCGATGTCGGCAGGCATCTTGAGCCGGGAATGATAGAGGATGATCGTCGTCGCAAACCAGAAATTTGCAGCAATCGCCAGCAGGGGCAGTGTCGCTACGAGTCTTTTTTTCTTGATTGCGAAGTATAGACCGAGCGCGGCGAATATCGCGATGACGCCATAGGCGTAGAGGTATTCGCCCTTTCTGCCTTCGATCGATGAGATTGGCATCCAGAAGTTGACGAAGTTGGCTATCCTGTCCCTCACGAGGACAAGCTTATTCTCGCGGAAGAACTCAAACGATCTCTCTGTGAAGAACTCGCTGATCTCGGTCTCTGTTTGAGGCATCTGGGCCGGATTGTAAGCCTTGCGTATGCCGTCCTGTTGCGCCTGGGCCCCAAAGAGGCTGTGCTTTTGGATCGCGTCGAAAAACGCCTCGCTGGTAAGCGCGCCCGCCTCGGCCTGAGCCTCAATGTCACGCCGCGCCCTCAAGAGGTCTGCGTCGAATTCAAAATGGACCTTTGTGTTGTGCCACAGAACCCACCCCAGGTGAGTGTCCGTCGGGATGAACTCGCCAAACACGACGTAATTCCTGATGACCCAGGGCGCCACCACAGCCACGAACAGCAGGTAGAACACAACGATGCGGGGCCCTATCTTCGTTGACACATTACGCCTGCATAGGATGATCATCATGGGAATGAAGAACAGGACAAGGAACGGAAGCAGGACCATCCGGCAGAGGAAGGCAATCCCGAAACCCAGTCCCGCCAGAGCGAAGAACTTCGTAGCGCCTCGTTTGATGGCTAGAACTAAGAGGCATAGCGAGGCGCTTAGAAGGGCGATGAAGAGGGTTTCCGTCATAAGCTTGGGCACGTAGTAAAGCATGGTAGGATAGACGGCGAAAATGGCCCCCGCCCACACGCCTGCGCTGCGACCGAGCGTAAGATAGCCGAGAGAGAAAATCAGCCCCGCGGTGATGGCACTAATGAAGGCCTGAAGCCATCTGACAGCTCTGTGACTGCGTTTGCCGACAACCTGATAGACGCCGGCTATCATCATTGAGTAGAGCGGCGGCCTGAACGCGGACGGCTGGCCCTTGACGTAGCAATAGCCATTCCCTTCATAGAGGTTTTTGCCGATCAGCTCGTAGTCCGCCTCGTCGAAGTTGAAGTATCTGAGCTCGGGCGGCTCGGCCGAGCACAGAAGGAAAATGGCCCTGGTTGCCAGAGCGAGGAGGACAATGAGAAGAAACGCTCTTGAATTGCTCACAGTTTAGGGCCTTTCCAGTTTCATCACGCAACCAACCATTAATCTGCTCACACGCCTCCACACATCCTTTCGTGCCGGCTCGAATCTAAAGGACTGAGCCATTCTATTCAACCGTCGAGTCGATGAACGTGTGTATTTCAGCCTAACTCCTCGCTGCAATTGCTTGACTTCTGGCATCTCTTTGGGCAGCTTTTACTAGGATACTGAATAGCTCCTGAGACATGGCGGAAGACAGCAATGGAATACTGGATTGAGAGTTTGGGACAGAATCCTCGAGCCCTCGGGCCGGTTGTCGTTGTGGTTGTCGCGATTGCTATCCTCGTTGTGGTCTTTGCGCTCAGCAGGTTGTTTGTTGGCCGCAAGGACCTGGACAAAGATCGCCTCGCCTTGGATACGGAGCTTTATAAGCTCGAGAAATTCGCCAGCATGAAGAAGAAAGAGCAGATGGGGGACAAGGAGTCGAGGGCAGAGTCGTTTTGGCCCAAGCAGGACCAGGGCGGGGTAACGGCTGCCGGGGAACCCGGTGCGGCCGATCAGTCGGCGCCGGCCCGGGAGAGCCAACCCGACGCTCAGCTCGCCAAAGGCGCAGTCTCGCCAACCGGCGGACAGGCTGACGAGGAAGACGACGAATTCGCGGACATACGCAGAGAGAATCTGGTCAGGGATTGGAGCGAGAACGATTGATGAGAAGGGATCCACGAATGACACGAAGAGACACGAAGAGAGTATGGTCTCTCTCTCGCATTTGCTGTTTTCGGTAACCTAAGCTGCAAGATGCCCTCGGTCGTTGTATGTGCGTCTTAACTCCAACGTGAATCAGGAGAAGGTCAGTAAAGGTCTCTTCGTGTCATTCCTGGATCATCAATCCTATCGTGCCTTTTAGGAGACTCTTAGGTGGGAACAGTTCTCGTCGTCGATGACGAGGCCAACATACTGAAGGTCTTTGCTGCGCGGCTCAAGCGGCATGGTCACAACGTGTTGACCAGCCCGACAGCTGAGGAGGCTCTGGCGAGGCTCAAGAACGAGGATGTGGACGTCCTTCTGTCGGACTACATACTGCCGGGCCAGAGCGGGATGGACCTGTTGCGGATAGTTCGAGAGAAACGTCCCGACTTGCCTGTCATAATGATGACGGCGTACGGCAGCATCGAGATGGCTGTCGAGGCAATGAAGCAAGGCGCCTATGACTACCTGACCAAGCCCGTTGATTACCATGAGATGTGCCTTCTGATTGACCGTGCACTTAGAGAGCGGGACCTGGTTCCCTCGGAGCAGCCCGAGATTGACCGCGAAAGTGAATTCGGTGGGATGGTAGGAGCTGCTCCCGAGATGCAGGATGTGTTCGACACAATTCACCGGGTCGCGAATAGCCGCGCCACGGTCCTAATCGTGGGGGAAAGCGGCACTGGTAAGGAGCTAGTAGCGCGCGCGCTTCACTACACAAGCATCCGCGAGGCGGCCCCGTTCGTTGCGGTCAATTGCACGGCCATCCCCGAAACGCTTCTGGAGAATGAGCTCTTTGGCCACGAGAAGGGCTCATACACTGGCGCCTATCGCCGGGACAAAGGGAAGTTCGAGGTGGCCGACGGTGGCACGCTCTTTCTGGACGAGATCGCTGGCGTAAGCCCCGCAACCCAGGCGAAGCTGCTCCGCGCGCTTCAGGAGCGATGTTTTCAGCGGATAGGCAGCACGAAGGACATAAGCGTCGATATCCGAGTTGAGGCGTCAACCCAGAAGGACCTTGAGGAACTGGTTCGGCAGGGCAAGTTCCGTGAGGACCTTTTTTACAGACTCAATGTTATCAGTATAAGGGTCCCGCCGCTTCGCTCGAGAAAGGAAGACATACCGCTTTTGGCCAGACATTTCCTCAGGAAATACTCAGAGGAGAACTCGAAGCAGATCACCTCGTTTTCGCCGGAGGTGATGCGAGCGTTTATGAACTATGATTGGCCAGGCAACGTGAGGGAGCTCGAGAACGCTGTCGAACGGGCGGCGGTGATGTGCACCGCCAGCAAGGTGGTCCCGGAGAACATACGGAAATCGATCATGTCTGCGTCCGCGTTCGATGAAGTGCCTCCAAACATGCCAGCTGATGGGATCGATCTCAGAGAGGTTGAAAGAGGCATCATTGTCAGAGCGCTCGAAGCGAACAACTGGAACCAGACCACGACCGCGCATTACCTCAAGATCACTCGAAAACAACTTAGAACAAGGATGAAGCACTATGGCCTGCTGGGCGAGACATCAGGAAAGAACGACGAAGAGCTCGTGTAAGCGCGGCTTGTGCGGGCCGGGTCATAATTGCATGCGGGGCTGTAGGGGCGGCGCTTGCTCCGCCCTTGATACGTTCGGTCACATCAGAGAAGGGCGGGGCAAGCACCGCCCCTACACTGAAACTTGGAACTAACCGAAATGGACCCATCGAAACTCTTTGTGGCGCTCGACACCGATTCTGTGGATGACGCTCTATCAATCGTTGATGAGCTCTCGGGAATCATCTCCTCATTCAAGATAGGAAGCTCACTTTTCACACTCGCTGGCGTCGCTGTCGTGGAAACGCTGGTTACGAACGGTCTGAACGTGTTTTTGGACCTCAAATTCCACGACATCCCTTCTGTTATCGCAAAAGCCTGCGTCAATCTCGCCGAGATGGGTGTGAGGGTCATGACTCTGCATACCACGGGAGGGGCGGAGATGATGAAGGCGGCGGCGGACAGCGTTACAGAGGTCTGGGGCGACAAGCCTCACAAGCCGCTCTTGATGGGGGTGACCGTGCTCACGAGCTTTGACCAACGGATGCTCACGGAGGACCTCTCCTGCCAGAGGCCTCTGAAGGACCAGGTCCTTCATCTGGCTGGGCTGGCCAAGAAAGCGGGACTCGACGGGGTTGTGGCGTCTGGACAAGAGCTTGAGGCGATTAAGAGAGAGTTCGGCGCCGATTTCAAGGTCCTTGTCCCGGGCGTCAGGCCGGCCGCGGCTCAAGACGACCAGAAGAGAACGATCACGCCCGCTAGGGCAGTTGAGCTCGGCGCTGATTACCTCGTCGTCGGAAGGCCCATCACAAAAGCCAGGGACCGGCGAGCGGCCGCAGAGCAGATACTCACCGTTTTCTGATCTTACTTGGTTCTGACGAGTTGGCGCCTCCTCACTGAAACGTCCACTGGGCGCTTGCCAGGTTGCTGATCGCGTCCTCTGTGTCGTGGCCATAGAACATCCCGAACCAGGTGTAATTGCCACCTGGCAGACTGTCCGCCAGCGCCATCTCGAAGAACACATAGTCGCTGATCGAAAAGCCCTCCGGCATCGGCGTCATCCAGTATCCGGGGCTCATCTCCGGGCTGAATCCGGGCCAGAAGAACAGAGAGCCGTCCGGCAGCATTATCGCGATGTAGAGGTCAACGTCGATATCTCCACCGCTGTTCGTCGCCGATATTCTGGCGACGTGGGTGTCCCCGGCCGCATATTCGTTCTGGTCCGTTGAGAGCGAGAGTTCGATGGCCGGCCCGGCGGCTTTCTGATAGGCGTAAAGCGACTTGCCCGCAAACGCGCAGATCACCCGGTCTTCCTCCCAGGGGTCGATGGCCAACTTCACTAGAGCAACATCCTCAAGCTCAGGACACTCGATCCAGTTCCATTGAAGCCCCGCGGGGTCCAGTTGATAAAGCCCGGAACCTCGAACCACGCTTCCGCTATATCCTGCAGCGGCGTAAACTCTTGTAAGGTCTCTTGGGTCGATCGCCATGTCGTTAACGTTTGTGCAGATCAGGCCTTCGGACAAGGGGGAGAACATCACTCCGCCATCCGTTGTCTTCTGAACACCACGGCCCCCCAAATAGACTGTGTCGGGGTCGTCCGGGCTTATCGCCATGCACCGGAAGCCGTGTTCCATGGTGGCAACCGTGGCCCAGCTCTGGGCGGCATCAGTCGTCCTGTAAAAATCGTAGGCTCCAAACATGCCTCCGAGCCCTACCCAAAGGACGTTCGCATCGCTCGGCGCTATTGATATTAGCCAGACCTCGTTTCCGTCCAGGGCCAGACCCAAGTTGGATTCCTCCCAGCTCTGGCCGGCGTCCCGTGATACCATGACTCCCCTGTGTGCTGTCGCAAGATAGATGTTCTGGCCGGTGTCATGATCGATCGCCAGACCGTAGGCGCCGGGGCCCGGCTCTAGAACTGTCTCCCAGGTCCCGTCATTACCCAAATCCAAAGACCTGATGAGTGTCGAGCCTGTCCAGGCATAGATCGCCGCGTCGTCGGTCGGGTCAAGAGCTATCCATTTGGGATTCAATTCAATTGTCGTGCCGCTGGCGCCGAGAAGCTGCCAGTCTGTATCCTGCGTCTTTCTAAGAAGGCCCATCACGCAATTAGCGAATATCAGGCCAGGCGCCCGATCGCTAACCGCCACGTTGCTGACGCCCCAGGCGGATATGCCTTGATTGGATGGGTACCACGACCCGCCAGCGTCCTCTGTCCGGTATATGCCAGCCTGTGAGGCAAGCCAAGCGTCAAGCGGCGACTGAGATGAGACGACCAGGTCCCCGGTCACATAGCCGCCAATCACAACCCCGTCCTGCCGGGTCTCCCAGCTCGCGCCAGAGTCCGGACTTATGGCAAGCCCAAAGTGCCCGGCCGCATAGACCACGCTCGTGGCGGATGACGCGATCGCCACTCTGTTTGTTTGCTGAGCCCAAATGGTGTCCCAAGTGGAACCGCCGTCGGTTGACTTGAAGAGCCCTGCATTCCCAGAGGCGAAGACGTTGCGCCGATCGTCCCACTGCACCGCGACTCGCCAGACCACCTCCTCCGGCTGCGGAATGTCAAGCAGCTCCCAGCCGTACGATAGCTCCTCCGACCGATAAACTCCGTAATCATCGCCGCAGGCGAAGAAATAGCGGGGCCTATCCGGCGCGCTGCACGTGAAGAAAGCAGTTGTAGTCGTTGTGGGAATGCCCTCGCCGATTCTCTGCCAATCCGTCAGGCCGTCCTCCGAGGCCAAAAGCCCTTCAGACGTGCAGGCCACCAGAGACCCGCCGTCCGCCGTGTGGCTTGTGAACGAAAGCCAATGGACCCGGTTGTCGGCAAACACATCGTCCGTGACCTGCTGCCAGCTTTGGCCTGCGTCCATGGAGATAAAAGTATCCCTGCTTGAGGATGCGGCAACTAGCCCTTGGCCCGCACCGGTTACTGCAACACACGCCACCCTTTTTTGCGGCCCAGGCCAAAGCTTCCGCCTTTGCCAGCTTGCCCCGCCGTCAGTACTCTTGAACAGGCCTACGGCGCCCGCAAACAACACATCCGGGTCAAGCGGCGCCTGGGCCAGACACTCCATATAACCGCCCCAGGGGCCTATCGGCTGCCAAGGTCCTGCGGTCATACCAACAGGGGCCAAGCAGCAGAGCAATGTCCACACCAAAACAATGTGAATACGAGAACAGCTAAGAATCCTGACCATGAATCGAACCTCCGAAGAATTCCACGAGTTACATTATCCTATTCTGATGTTGTTGGACTCGGCGCCGGTGGGCCAAGCCGGCGCCTGCATCCTTAAGTAAGCTGAATCTCTTTAGTCGCAGTAGGGTGTGATGCTTCCGGACAAGTCACACTCGCCATGGCCATCGCACAGAACGGACCACGAAGCCTCGACTCCACTTCGGAGATAGTACATCCCTGAGCTGAAAGTGAGTTTGTTGCAAGGATCACCCTCCTCAGTGAGACCTTGGGTCATTGGCTGATAGGTCCGGCTATTGACCGCAATCCTTACATCCTTCGCATGGTGTCCGCAGGACAGGTCGCTCTGCACCAGGTGGCTTACGCCAAATTGGACCTCGCAATGACCCCCCACATCGCTTTCGGTCTCCTCGAGAACACAGAAGTCGCAGAGGGACCTTTGCGGCAGAAATGTCCAGTTGGCGCTTGCCAGGTTGCTGACGGCATCCTCGGTGCCCTGTCCATAGAACATCCCGAACCAGGTGTAATTGCCACCTGGCAGACTGTCCGGCAGCGCCATGTCGAAAAACACGTAGTCGCTGATCGAAAAGCCCTCCGGCATCGGCGTCATCCAGTATCCGGGGCCCATCTCGGAGCTGAATCCGGGCCAGAAGAACAGGGCGCCGTCCGGCAGCATTATCGCGATGTAGAGGTCAACGTTGATGTCTCCACCGCTGTTCGTCGCTGATATTCTGGCAACGTGGGTCTCGCCGGCGACGTATTGGTTCTGCTCCGTTGAGAGCGAGAGTTCGATGGCTGGCCCGGCGGCTTTCTGGTAAGCGTAAAGGGAGCCGCCCATGAATGCACACAGAACACGGCCTTGCTCCCAGGGGTCAACAGCGACTTTGTAAAGACCACGCGCATCGATGCCCGGACACTCGATCCACTCCCATTCAAGCCCGGCGATCGGGTCCAGCGCGTAAAGCCCGGCCCCTGGATAACTACTGCCTCGCATTTCAGTGGCGGCATATACGATTCTTGTGTCTGTGGGATCAATCGCGACGTCGGAAACGGACATGTCCGGTAGTCCTTCGGACAACGGGACGAAAGTCTTGCCCCCATCCGAGGTCTTCTCAACCCTGTTACCTCCGTAGTTAACTCCAAGATACACGACGTCGGCGTCTGAGGGGTCTATCGTAATGCAGTTGACGCCGTAGGTGATGGTCGCAACTGTGGCCCAGCTCTGGCCGGCGTCAGTCGTTTTGTAGATATCTTTGACCGCCCAGACATCTCCGAGGGCTGCCCAAAGGACGTTTGGATCGCTCGGAGCAATTGATATCAGCCACACACCCTTTCCGTCCAGGGCCAGACCTGAGTTCGATTCCTGCCAGCTCTCGCCGCCGTCCCGGGACACCATGACGCCTCTGCTCAGAGTGGCAAGGTAGAGGTTGTCCCCGTTCTCAGCGTCGATCGCCAGACCGTATGGGCCGGGGACCAGTTCTAGCACGCTCTCCCAGGTTCCGGCATTTCCCGTATCACGTGACCTGATGAGTCCCTGATATGTCGAGGCATAGACCGTCGCGTCGTCGGTTGGGTCAAGAGCTATCCACGAGACAGAAAGATCAATGGTCGTGCCCGTCACGCCCAAAAGCTGCCAGTCTGCCTCTTGCGTCTTCCTGAAGAGGTCGCCCACGCAGTTAGCGAATATCAGGCCAGGCGCCCGGTCGCTGACCGCCACGTTGCTGACGCTCCAGGAGGATATCCCCTGATTGGATGGATACCACGATCCCCCGGCATCCTCTGTCCGATATACGCCAGCGAATGAGGCAAGCCAAGCGTCAAGCGGCGACTGGGATGAGACGACCAGGTCGCCCGTCACCCAATTGCCTATTACAAGTCCGTCCTGCCGGGTCTGCCAGCTCGCGCCAGAGTCTGGACTTACCACAAGCCCGAACCCCCCGGCGGCGTAAATCACGGTCGTGGCGGATGAGGCGAGCGCTACTCTGTCCGTCTCCTCTTGCCAGATTGTATCCCACGTGGACCCACCGTCGGTTGACCTAAAGACCCCCGCCTCACCACACGCATAGACGTTCATGCGGTTGCGCCATTCGACCGCGACCCTCTTGATGCGAAGTTCTGGCTGGGGCAAATCGAGCTCTTGCCAACCTGATGCCAGGTCCTCCGAACGATAAAGCCCTTGGTTTTGCCCGCACGCGAAGTAATACCGGGCCTCCCCGGGAGCGCTGCACGTGAAGAAAGCAGTTGTAGTCGTTGTGGGAATGCCCTCGCCGATTCTCTGCCAATCCGTCAGGCTGTCATCCGAGGCGAAAAGCCCTTCAGACGTGCAGGCAACGAGAGACCCACCGTCCGCCGTGTGGCTTGTGAACGAAAGCCAATGAACCTTGTTGTCGGCAAACACATCATCCGTGGCCTGCTGCCAGCTTTGGCCTCCGTCGCTCGAGACAAGGGGATAATTCACGCCGAAGCTGAACGCCGTAGCAAGCAGGTCCTGCCCTGCGCCGGCTGCAGTGACGCAGCTTACAAAGCCTTGTTTAGGGACCGGAAGCCTATACCAGCTTGCACCGCCGTCCCCGGACTTGAACAAGGCATCGCAACCTGCGAAAAGGACGTTCGGCTCAAGCGGCGCCTGCGCCAGACAATACATCTCTCCGCCCCAGGGGCCTATTGTTTCCCAACTTCCACTCGCGCCGGCCAGCTGGCCCAGGCCAGCAAACAGCGCAAACGTCACGATCAGTGCATGAAATCGTCGATGAGGATGAAAATACATCCTAAGCTATCTCCCTTAGAAGATTGTGATGCGGTCTTGAATCAAGTCCAAACACCATGCGGCAGATGCGGTAGGTGGGCCAAACCCGCCGTTCGCCGTTGTACCCGTATGAGGAAGTGTATTACTGAAGCATCAGCCCCTTTCGTCCTGCCCGTTCCGAGCGTCCCGGAAGCCAGTTGGCCCAAGACCAAACGCGGGACGCCGGTTTAGGCAGTCTGTCAACGTCTCTCTCTGACTCTTGATACAGACTTCGTCTTCCGAGAGGATAATACCGATCTCCAAGACCCATGTCAACAGAAAAACGTCCCTTCACGGGGAATGGCAAGACCAAGAGTTATCAGCAGCAATCACGCGATTCAATGAGCCGGAGGCAGTAATCACTAGGCAAGGCAGGCTGGAAAGCCCGCCCACATCTCATCCGCAGTCTATGAACAATACGGACTGGCGCCGATCGCTCGGTCTCCGTCGGCGCCCCGGCCCTGCACAGCCCAGGCCGACAACGCTTCGGGGGCCGTGAGCTCCGCCCCTGGACAACCTCATGGTACTTTGGTCTTGCGCCTGCGGGCCTCAAGCCGCTCCATTTTGGCGTAGGTGTCCTCGATCTTATTCTCAGCTGATTCGACCCACTCGTGGTTTGGCGAGATTCTGACCGTCCTGTAGGCCGAGAGGGCAAGATGAAACTCGTTCTTGTTGAGGCAGTCGTCCCCGATTTGCATCAGAGCCTTCGCGGCCCTCGGCAAATACTGATTGAAAGGCGTGTAGGAATGAAGGCAGTTGTCGAAAGCCGTAACCGCCTTGACCACGCTCTGGAAGTAGTCATATTGGACCTGCTCGAACTGCTCCTTTTCGGCGTCCGAAAGAAGGTCCCTTTCCTTCCGCGGAAGAAGCTTCGCATAGGCCCTGAAACTACTCGGGATACTCGCCACTAGCGCATCGCCTCGGCGCACTTGGGCCCGCGACCTAAGAAAGACGTGCACCCAGACCGACGTATAGATAAATGCGAACAGACAGACAATCGTAAGAGCGATCTCGCTCTTCTTCATCGAAGCCCTTTCTTCTCCGTGAACGCAAGCGCACGAATGCAGGTCTCGCAAACCTACCCCAGAGGCGACCTCCTTGTCAAATGGGGTTTGACCCTGGATTGTAGGTAGTGTTGGGTTCATGCGATGATACCTGTGGAAGATGCCGCCCACGTTGCGATCTCCGACATGTGATGAGTTGATGAGTCCCTCATCGCCCGGCTTCAGCCGAGGCGATGCGGAAGGCTACCATTGTCCTAACCTGCATCTTCCAGATGGGGGCTCTGGGCCAGCTCGACATCCTCCTCTATATCCTGTCTAGGTGAGGGTGTTGGGGAGGAGGATGGCGCCTCGGCGGCCTCACATCACCCGACTGGAAGAGGCTGTTAAGATAATGAGAGCCATCTATATAACCGCGTTGAAACGCGGTCGAGATGACTAAAACTCTACCCACAATCTAAGGTCACACCCGTCAAATCTCGGCGGCAGATAGTCGGAAGCCGAAGGCCTCCGGCCGGCGGGTCAGCCTCGAACCTCCAGCTTGGGCTCGTCAATGCCAAGCACCCGGTCCAGCGCCTCGCAAACTGCCTCGACAGTAATAGCCCTCATGCACTCGTAAGTGTGCTTGGCGCATTCCCGCTTCAAACACGGCGCGCACTCGACCCCGGACGCGATGACGACGTGCTTGTCCCCGAGGGGCCTCGTGGCCGCTGGATCGGTCGAGCCGAAAATGCCGATGACTGGCGGCCCAACCGCCGCTGCAATGTGCATCAAGCCAGAATCGTTCGATAACACAGCTCGGGACCGGGCCAGAACCCCGGCCGCCTCGAGCAGGGATGTTTTCCCAGCCAAGTCAACGCACCTGCTCGACGTTATCCCGGCTATGCCCGAGGTTATCCAATCCTCGCTCCCGCTCCCTAGCAGGACAGACGGGATCCTATGGCCCCCCCACACGTTTTCGATGACCTTCGCGAAACGGTCTGGGAGCCAGCGCTTTGCGGAGCCGAATGCCGCACCTGGGCACACCGCGAGATAGCTTCTGGGGGCACGCCCGCCCAGAGCCTCCGCCACCAATTCACGTGCTCTCTCCTGCTGTTCCTGAGGAACCTTCAGTGTCGGAATCCCACTGCCCTCTGTGCTCATTCCCGCCGCCTGGAGCAGGTTCAAGTAGTATTCCACGTGGTGCAGGCGCCTGACCTCGGGCGTAACCCGCACGGGGCTCGTCAGCAATAACGCTCTACAATCGGTCGCATACCCCACCCGCTCGGGTATCCGCGCCGCGAAGGCCAGCAGCGCCGCCTCGAATGCGTTCTGGAAAAGAAATGCCTTCTGAAAACGCCGCTTCTTCAATATCGGGATGGCTCTCATAAAGGTAAGTTCAGCGGAACTACTAGACCCACGCGGATGCAAGCCAAGGTAGGGCACGACACCCGCGACGCCATCGACCGCCTCGAATATGGGGGCCACCCGGGGCCTGGCGAGAACGTGCACCTCCGCGTCCGGGTGGTGTTTGATTATGGCTTCCAGGGCGGGCAGGTTCATCACCGCGTCCCCCACCCAGTTGGTAGCCCTGACGAGTATCCTCATCGCGACTCTTGCTTCCCGAGGCTGAAGGCCTCTGAAAGGCTGGGCCTTTCCTCATCGCTGGACTCTTTGGGAGGTCTTTCGCGATTCCGCCTTGCCGTTTCGGCATTCCTGAATCGATCGAGATCATCAGCAAGCGCTCGGCCTACGCTTGTAGGCGCGCCAGAGGATGAATAGGCCCTGGGATTGAGCCTGAGCACCCTCCCCTCAATGAATTCGCCGTCAGGATCAAGGCGATAAAGTAGCTTCACTTGGTTTGCGTCTAGCATAAGCCCGTTGACGACAAGTCCTAGTATGGCAAGAAAGAACGAAATAGGGACAACCAATCCGTGCGATCCCAAGAGATATACCACCAGTGCCGCAACAGCCACAGCGATTGACGACAGCTTCTTCCAGTCTGTCTTGAGCGACTTCTCGCGGGTCGGCACGAGCATAGCGCCGCAATTATGACATTTCTCTGCGCCAATCCTGAAGAGCTCTTCACGACAGTTGGGGCAACCGAGGATGATCTCGTTCGCCGCGTCTTCCTGGACGTAAAACAGCCGGTCGCGTGGGACATTGGAGGTTCCGGCTGAGATTAGAGCCATTGCAGACTCTCTCGTGGCACGACGATTGACTCGGAACCACTTAGCGAACGAGGCGCCGGGAATGCCTCTCAGGGCTCTGATCATTTTTGCGTCAGGTTGGATGCTGGTCTTGCTTTTCAAGTTGTCGTAATCCTGGGCACAACAATTATGACCTTTGCGGCGCCGCGCGTTTGGGCGCACGAAGATTCTCGTCCTCCCTCATCTTGCGGAGCACAGCGTCGAGTTTGAAGAGGGATTTGACGCGCTCGACAAACTTGTTCCACGCGTTCGCGGAGTAGTATTCAGCAAGCGGGATTACGATCTCCTTCGGAGGCATTGAGTGACCCCTGATCGAGATGGCTATGGTCACTTTGGCGCCGCGGCCAATCACAGACACAAGGCTGAACAAGACGCCTGCCGCGGGATACAGGAACTTCGCCCATTCGCCAAGTTCCTCAAGGAAGACTGTGCTGGCAAAAAACAGGAGCATGCAAATGGCATACAGGACCTTCTTAAGCAGAAAGACCTGTTTGCTGGCAGCCAGTTTCGCGCCGCATCGCGGGCAGTTGGGCACGCCCAGCCTCGTCAAGGCGCTGCTGCACTTGGGGCAACCTGCCCTGTAATGGACTCTGAAGCCATGAAGGTCGAAATACGCCAACCCCGCGGCCGGGAAAGATGCCCTGGTCTTCGTGGCGGGTAACTTGCTCTTGCGAGCGGGTGGCCTGCCCTTGCGCACGTGAAGTCCAAGCCTCTGACGGTCGGTTCTAGGTTTTCGGACGGGAAGCCTCGACGCTCGAACCTTTGCGGCCACGTTCTCCCTGTCCCCCCAGGCGCCCGCAAAGAACTGTAGTTCGCCCGCCTTGACCCACTTGCCCCCAGTCAGCTCGTCTGACTTGATATAGAACCAGGGCTGGACCTCCCCTCGTAGCGCCATCTGCACGAGCGCGCCTCGTGTGGTATCGAGCTTCTTCCCCTCGATCTCAACCTTCATCCTCTCACCACACCAATCCAAATCATGCTGTCGCGCCGCCATCCAGAACGATCAGCGAACCCGTCATCCAGAAGCTCTGGTCCGACACGAGGAACACAGCGAGCGACGCGACGTCCCCAGGCATTCCGCGGCGCTTCAGCGGATAAAGCGAATCGATCTTCGCCCTGTCGCTCGGAACGCCGATGCTGTTGAAGAAATCAATCGTGATGTCCATGATTGGCGTATCAACGTGCGCGGGACATACACAATTGACCCGTATCCCGTGCTCGGCATAGCCCCTTGCGAGGCTTCGTGTCAGCATGTGAACCGCGGCCTTCGAGGCGCAATATGCGTCGGCGCACGTGGCCGCCCTCAGGCCCGATACCGAGCCAATGTTCAAGATGCCGCCGCCCTTCTGGTTGATCATGTGCGGGAGCGCCGCGTTGCAGCACAAATAGACGCCCTTGACGTTGACGTCGAACATCGCGTCCCAATCCTCCTCCGTCGTGTCAGTGAGGTTCTTGCGGAAGAGAATGCCGGCGTTGTTGACGAGTATATCGAGGCGCCCGAAGCGCTCGATAACGTTGCCAATGAAGCGATAGACATCCGCCTTCCGCGAGACGTCTGCGGTTTCAACGTAATGCCTCGCCTCGGTCTTGGCGAGCTCACTTGCGACCTGCTCAAGCGGTTCGCGCCGCCTGCCGCAGATGGCCACGCTGGCGCCTTCTTTCGCAAATCGACACGCGATCGCCCGCCCGATGCCAGTCCCGCCGCCCGTTACTACGGCAATCTTCCCTTCAAGCTGCACTGCTTAAGTCCCCTTTCATGGACATCTTACATTTGACAAGACGGCATTTTCAATGCTTGAGCGAAGCCCGCGGAGAATCAGATTGATGACGTCAGGCTCGGAACAGGCCCTTTTGGACTGCGTCCGCCGCGCGGCGGATTTCTTTGGCGGTGACCTGGCATCGCCTTCTCCAGACCACTCTGCTGGACCTGAATCCGACAAATTGAAGAATGACGAATGATTGATTCAATGAGATGCCGCGTCAGGCCGCGGCAAATGAAAGCGGCGTCGAGCCACCGCACTCCAAAGCACTCAATGGCTTCAGAGCACAAATCCGTGGTCATCGGGTGCTCAGGACTCATCCCCCGATCCGCCGCGGTCGCGCGCAAGCAGTATCTCAATCGCGGCGCGCTGTGCGGCGCGTCTTAGGTAGAAATCGAAGGGCTCGAGGCCCTTGCTCTGGTATTCCGCGACCTTCATCAGAGCGTCCAGGAACTCCGTCTCACCCAATCGACCCAGGAACTCCGCCGCGACGATGCGGTCCTTGAAGTCGCCCTGCATAAGAACGTTCTTGAGACGCTTCTTGGCCTTCTCGTTGCCCAACACGGCCGCCGGGTAAGAGATGAAGAACAGCTGTTGATAGTCCTTGTCCGAATGCGCCGGAGAGAAACCGACGTACTCGCTGTCGAGCCCGCGGAACCTCGACATGATAGTCCTCTCTGCTTTCGCGGCATCACTCATTTCTGCTAGCGCGATCGCCCCTTCCTTGCCCACTTCGGGATGCCTTTGCATTAGATGTACGATTCTCTTTGCGGAATCAGCATGACGAAGCTTGCCCAGCGAGAGCATACAGCCCCGCAAGACCACCGTGCTGCTCTCGGTCTCAAGCATCTTGTGGAGGCGCTCAGCAACGTCATCCGCCAGCTCGCAGGGGCCCAGTTCGTCGGCCAGACTGCCCAGCGACTGTGCTGCGTATGCCCTAAGAGCGGCGCTTGCATCGTCTAGCACGCCCATAATCAGCCGCACCGCCTCGTCGCCGCCCATCTTGACGAGCGACTGGGCCGCGCTCTCTCGAACATTGCGGTCCGTGCCTAAAATCGCCTCGGTAAGCGCCGGCAGGGCCTTGCGATCGATGGCGGCCAGAGCGTCCTTTGCCGACGAACGCACGAGCCTGTTCCTGTCACCAAGCATCCCCACCAGTGCATCGATGACAGCGTCTGATGCGATTGGTTTCTTGGCGCATATATCGGCCGCGCGCCTCTTAATTCGGCTGTCCGAGTGGGAAAGGAGTCCCAGCAGGACAGGCTCCGGAACCGATTCTCGGACATACCACAGAACGTAGGCCGCCCGCAGGGCCGTCTGGTCCTCATCCGACTTGGCGGCCTTCAACAGCTCGTCGAACATCTGATTTCGACCAGTTTGATAGAGCGCAAATTGACAATGAAGCCTGACGATCGGGTCCGCCTCGGTCTTGAGCATGTTCTCCGCCAATTGCTCGACCGCTGGGTCTGACAGGAAAGCAAGCGCCAGCATAGCCTGCGAACGCACGAACGTGTCCTCGGACTTCAGCGCAGAAACAACCGACTGCTTGGCCTTGACGCCCAGGTCCGCGAGGCCGCGTATCACGAAGTAGTCGTAGTAGCCGGCGGACGCCGACCTCAGGAGGGCCTGAGCCGCGACCGTGTTGTCGATGTACGAGAGGCCCATCAGAGCGTACTTCCTCGCCCTGGGCTGTTGGCCATCTACGACGACGAGCGACTTTGAGTCGGCCGCGATTACGGTCTCGAGATACCGAACTGTCTCGGTCACGAACTCATTGTCTTCGCCTTCCTGCTTCACGGCGGACAGGAATGAGCGAGGTGTGTATCTGCCCGGCTGGACGTAGTCGCTATCCTGACGCCTTGCTATGGCCGTGAGCTCCGCGCCCAAGAGCGCATTTGATATGAGCTCCATCTCCTCGCCGATGATGTCAGGCAAGTCCTTGAAATAAAGCGTCGTCAGCGCCTTGTCGTGATCGCTGTAGATGTCCTGTTGGACGTAGTTCGTGCAGTAGTAGGTCATGTATCTTGCGAGGGAGTTGGCCTCGGCGGCAATGGCAGCTCTTAGGTCTTCTCGCTCGACGAAATGGAGCACCAACTGCTCCATCTTCTTCGCAAGTTCGATACTGTTTTCGCTCGATGCGGAAAGAGACACAAAGGCGGAAGTCCCCTTCATCGCTACGAGACCCTTCACGGCCTCGGCGCGAACCGCCGGGTCGGGGTCTTCGGTCGCGTCCTTCAACGCCTTCGCGGCCGCCTCGGTGTTCATCCCCGAAAGAATCCTGATCGCTTGCAGCCGGTTTGCAGCGAACTTGTCCGTGAGCGCAAAAGCCAGCGCCGGGATAGTGTCCGGAGATTGTAGCCGACCGAGCATATCGATGCCCATCGCGCGAAACCTCTGAACCTCCGACCGAAGCAGCGCCTCGGCAGCGGCCACATCTTTGATCCGGCCGAGCGCGGACGCCGCAGCCCGCTGCACGTCCTCCCGCCCGTCGCCAAGCAGCTTCTCGAGGTCGGGGATGGCCTCCACCGCGCCGCTCTTGGCCAGAGCGTCCGCCGCGGCGATAATCACCCTCTGATGCGGGTCGTAAAGCGCCTTGACCAGCGCATCGATATAAACATCGCCCTTCATGCCCGCGAGTTTCTTTGCGGCCCGTTCTTTCGCAGCAGGGCCCTTGCTTCCGAGAAGCGTTACGACGTGCGCGTAGGGGTTCGGGGCACAGCCCACAAGCATAGCCAAAACCACCAGCGCCGAAAGAGCCTTAACCAATCTAATCTTAAACATTGACCACCTCGTTGAATTGATTGCAGAAAATCGCTATTGCAGCAGGAACCGACTGCGGCCCTTTGAGCCCTCGACGACCATGTTAATAGCGCCGGTCTCAAGAGGCTCCCAAGCCACCTCGATGCCCTTCCCGCTGAGCATCTTGCGCAGTTGCATGAATATATCAAAGCCCGAAGGCCGAACAACAAACGCCACATATTCCTTCGTTGGGTCTATGCCCTCGATCTCCGCCCGCCAGTCGGACGATTTGTCCCCTATCTGCTCCAGCGTCTCGCCCGGCCGACGCCGAATCACGATGCTGCTCCCGCCGACGCCCTTTGTTACGTAATACTTGCGAACGTACCGCCCAAAGAACGGATTGACCTTGTCGTCCTCACACTCGAAGTACAGCGCCCGCTTCTCGCTGGCCTTCTGGACGGGCGTTCCCACCTTGAGCTCGCGCTTTCTGATCGTGAAGTCGCCAGGCACGAGCGCCCGAAGACTCTCTAGCTCATCCTGTTCCTGAAGCTCCTCCTTCTCCAACCTCTTGAGGCGCGCCGAAAACTCCGTCACATAATCCTCGAGCTCCTTTCTGAGCGACAGGTCCTCCGTCAGCTTCTCGAGGCGCTCGATCGTCTCCCTTGCCTGGCGCTTCTCGTCGGCCTCCTCCTTGCGCTTGCCGAGCTCCTTGTCTAGCTTTGAAAGGTCGAAGCTCAGGCCAGAAAGCTGCGTCCGAAGCGGCAACGGGGCGCTCATCCCGAGCGTGTGCAGAATGATGATCGCGATCATGAAAACCAGCACGCCGACCGTGCAAGCTAGAATATCGAGAAAAGAAAAACTGAAAAAACCAATCTCAGAAGAGCTGGATGACCGTGCCAACTACAAGAACCCCCAACTAATGCAGCTCACGAGAAAAAAAGCTCCCACTGTTCCAGAATCGGCTCGTAACCAACCTTGAAGCCCGACATCTCAGAAAGGTCGCGGAGCACATCGAACGTCGCGATCCCCGATGGCCGTATCAGGAAAACAACATAATTGCCTGGGGCCTTTACCCCAGAGGACGAAAGCCAATCCTCAAACGAAGCTGCGTCGAGCTCCCCCTGGGCCATCGCAACGACTGTCCCGACAGGCCAGACGACCGCCTCGTTCTCCCGGCACTCCACGTAAATCGGCTTTGAAAGGCCAGGGGCCTGCGAGTGCCTCACCTCCGCTACGACCGACCTGCTGGCCTTCAGCATTGCCGCCTTCTTCCGCAGATCATCGAGCTCCGACAGGCGCTTTTCATCGGGCTTCTCGCGTCTCGCAAGAAGCGTCTGAAGGCGCTCCTTTTCGCGCTCCAGCTGAGCCAACCGCCGCTGAAGCTCGGCGAGCTCGGCGCTGAGGTCCTTCATCTCGGGGATTTCCTTGTCGGCGAGAAACTCAGAGTCCTTCTGCAATTGCTCCTCGAGCCGCAGAAGCTCCGCCTCCTTCAGCTCGACCTGACTCTTGCTGCCAAGAATCTCCTTCTCGATCGCGGAAGTATCGACCAGGTCCTTGCTGTGAGCGATAAAGATGAAAAGGATGAACGCCAGCGAGCCGATTATGCACGACAGAACCGCCATGAACGGAAAATGCAGAACCTCGACCTGCCGGTCCGACGCCGACCTTCTGGGCTTGCCCACAGCCTACTTAACCTCCTTGAGACATAGCTATAGTGTCGGACTCATGCCAAGAGATTCATCGTGTCAGAACGCATTCACAATCGTCAAATCCCAAGCAAAGGCCAAGCAGAACGAACCGAATACTGGATATGACCCGCCAACTAACTTATCTCATAAACACATTCTAAGTGCCAAATGTTGCCGGGCTTGACACGCCTCGGGCTTTGTGCAGAGAATCTCGAAGTTAGAGCGTGAAAGACACAGAATTAATGTCGAGCTAGATGAAGGAACGACATGGCAGTAGTGGGGCTGATACTGATCACTTTGTGGGGTCTGGCGTCCGGGATATGGATGCTGCGATATGGCCTCAGAGAACAGAGCTGGTTCTGGGCTTTGTGGGGAGCTTGGGGCGTTTTCGGGGCCATCCTTATTGGGATTGTGTTGCTCGGGGTTGCTGTAATTACGTTCCTCCTATTCATGCCCACAATGGACCCAACCATATCAGTGGGCATTGTTTTGATCGTGTGGGTCGCGGTTGCCTTCTTCGCTTTCAGGTATAAGCATAATCTTCTCGGCAAGGCGCTTTTTGTCCTCGCCGCGCTCTGGTCGGGCGTCCTGTCTATCCCGCTAATCGCATTTCTCCGTTGGGGAACTGCCGAAGCACTGCTGATGACGATGGGCCTGTCCGCCCTCGTCCTCATTGTCTGGGGATTGACCATGAAGCAAGCGAAGGCAGCCAAGGTGCGCAAAGAGGCACTCTACAAGCGCCTGTTGGACGAGGTCGATACCCGCGAGAAGCCACCCTGGGAATCATGATGTTCCACAGTAACATCAGCCAATGATCGTCTCCGCGACTCGCAAACCTCACCGTCCTCATTCTGACCTCGCCTGTGAGCTTGACAATGGACGGCATTTCCGCGAATGTTCTAGAGACAATCGGTTCCGTTAATACATTCCGGGATTCCAGATGCGCTATGACGCCCAGTGACGCTCCGCACATATTCATGGGCTGCATACTAATCCCGCTCGGACTTTTGGGGTTCTTCTGCTTTCTGATTCACATCGGGATAAGAAAGGACAACGACGCGCTGGCAATAGGCTCGGGGCTAGCTCTAATAATGATTGGCCTGCCGGCTATCTTCTTAGCCCCTGGTTACCTCGGCTTTTTCCTGGAGCGGACATTCCTCCTCACCTGCTGGTATATCGTTATGGGGATTGTCTGGTTATTCCTGGCCTTCTTCGGGCTCAAGCGTTCGGACGAGAAGAAGGGCAAGGCCTTGATTATATTCGCGATAATCTGGACTTTCCCGATGACATACCCCCTGACCGCTGAATGGGAATGGTCAACCGCAAAGGCCTATCTGACGGTATTCGGCCTCACCGCGCTGGGCTATATCATCCTCGGCATCATACTCAAGTCGATAAAGGCCGCCAAAAGACGAAAGGAAGCCCTCTACAAGCGCCTGCAAGAGGAGGTCGATACCCGCGAGAAGCCCCCGTGGGAATCATGATGTTGCATATCAACGTCAGCCGATCACTGTCGAACAGACAAAGGTGACATGGGGCAGGCGTTGACAATACGAAGGTTCAGCAGGACTCTGCAAAGAATAAGAGAGCATCTGAGGGCAAATCGCGAGAAAAATACCGAGAGCAAGGCCCTGATGACATACGCTTTCTTTGTCGCGGGGGTATGGTGGCTTGTCTCGGTGTTCGCCGTCTTCGTGTGCTATGTGATTGCTTCGCTCGTTTGGGATATGAGGCTCTCGCTTTGGCCGGCTTTGACCATCTCGTCCGCAATCTGGATTGTCCTCGCCGTCAAAGCGCACAGGAGAGGCTACACCGACCTATGCAGATTCCGCCTCGAGGTCGCCTTCCTGCTTTCTCTCATGCTCCTCATGTCGCTCCAGCCGCTATTCGATCTCTCCAAGACCACCGGCTACCTACTGGTCGTCCTGTTCACGACAATTTGGGCTGTGGTTCATTTGTCGGTGCGCCGTACCAGAAAGAACCGCCCGCGAAAGGGATAAGGCCAGCGTCTTTAGTAGAAATAACCGCGGAAAAACCAGGGGACCATGACAGCGCTTAGGACGTTAATCGCTATATAAATCGCGGGGCCGAATTTCCCCGGTATCAGGGGCAGGTCCGATGCGCGCGCAAATGAACGCAAGGCTATTCTCACATGCAGTTTAGGTCTTTCACTGGCAGCGCTCTCTCCGGCGCGCATCTCAGTAGCTCGGATGTTCCACTGCAGTTCGTCACTAATCTCCAGAAATAGGACGTCACCGAACCTCCGCAGACGCTCAAAAGATGTGGCGATTATCAGCACGGCAGAGGCAAGCAACAGCGCCACCACTATCGCTGGCGGCAGTAATGAGCCTTGAATGAAGAACGAAATTAGCACAATAACAGGTAATAAGACTATATTTAAACCAGTCATTCCGACGATTAGCTGACCCCTTTTAGTTAGTTTTGACGAAATCCAGCGGAGATTACCAAGCGATGAATCGAGATCAGGGGTCTCTCGTGGAATCTTGATGGCATGAGTCGGTTTGGACTCGCTCCGGATTTCTGGATTGCTCATCACTTATCCTTTGCCTACGACCTCAAGGAGGCTTTGAAGCATATGCGACCTCAACATATTCCTATCAGAATCATCAAAGGCCCCGGACAACCGACCTTCACCAAAGAATCTATGACATACAGAGCAATACGGCAACACAATAGGACCGAGGCTCTTTGCGTCACCCAGTGATTCGGAGTATGAGCCCGACTTGTAATACTCAAGAACCTCATCTTTCCTGTCCCACCAAAGGTCAGCTTTGTTCACAACGGTAATCATCCACCCCGTCGTCCTTCTGTCCCCGAGGATCGTTGTCCACTCATCTAGATAGGTCTTCTCAATCTCTCGGTGCTTCTCAAGGAAATCAGCCTTCACATTACCATCAGAATCAATGGCCTCATTCTTGCCCGTCCTACCCTCATGATATCCATAGGACGCTACATTGATTATCCCACTGACGCCTTTGCCGAGAGCGCTCCTAATGGCATCCATGCGAAGAGGCTTGCTCTCGTGCTCTCCAGGTGTGTCGATTATCTTGAATGCCTTATCCATGTTCCTTATAGAATGGGATTTAACTGACTGCGTGCGGCACAGATGATGTATCGCCGGCGGCATAAACTCCGTGAATGATCTTATCATCTGCGTCTTCCCGGTTCCGGTGGCCCCGAGAACGAGAACACCATCGGTTTTCTTAAACAGGTCGCAGAACCTTTCCAGAAGCCCGCTCTTGACAGCGATTAGAGCGAGTTGTGTGAGAAGTTCCTCCATCCCGCCATCGACCATCTTCATCTCCTTTAATTATCCCAAAACTCCACAATTGTTATAGCATAGCCACCGGATTATTGAAACCCTCTATAAAATGGGCGGACTTCCCCCCCAATTGACTCGACCCAGCCGCTGCCCTATATTTCACCCTTATTGACGCAGCACGGCTAAGTATCCGACTTTTACTTTCTGGAGTGTAGAAACAGAGCGATGAGAGCAAGGACATTTCCGGGTGGGATACATCCACCAGAGTATAAATACCTGAGTGAGAAGAAGCCCATTGAGCGGGTCGAGGCGCCGGAGCTCGTTGTTATTCCGCTGTCGCAGCATATCGGCGCGCCGTGTAAGGTCGTCGTCAACGTGGGCGACGAGGTGAAGATGGGACAAGTGATTGGCGAGGCGCAGGGCTTCGTGTCGGTTCCGGTTCATTCGAGCGTTTCGGGCAAGGTCAAGGCCATCGGGCCGTTTCAGCATCCGCTTGGCGACGTGCAGCCGGCGATAACGATCGAGAACGACGGAAAAGACGACGCGGTCGATCCGCTCGAGCCTTTCGACGACATCGCAAGCGTTGAGCCGAAGAAACTCATCGCGCGCATCTGCGAGCTCGGCGTGGTGGGGATGGGCGGCGCGGCGTTTCCGACGCACGTGAAGCTCTCTCCGCCGAAAGAAAAGCCCATCGACACGGTGATCCTGAACGGGACGGAGTGCGAGCCATTCCTGACCGCCGACCATCGGCTGATGCTGGAGCACCCAGGTAGGATTATCAAAGGCTTCCAGGTGGTCGCGCACATTCTCGATGCTTGCCGTGCGATTATCGGCATCGAAGGCAACAAGCCAGACGCCATCAAGGTGATGCGGGATTCACTGAACGGTTCGGGCAGCATCGAGGTCGCAGAGCTGATCGTCAAATACCCGCAGGGCGGCGAGAAGCAGCTGATACAGGCGCTCACAAATCGCGAGGTTCCGCCTCCGCCGGGTCTGCCGATGGACGTCGGCGTGGTCGTTCAGAACGTCGGGACCGCCGCCGCGATTGCCGACGCGGTATTCGAGGGCAGGCCGCTCATCGAGCGAGTTACGACCGTGACCGGAAGCGGCGTCAAGGAGCCGAAGAATCTCCTCGTCCGAGTCGGGACGCTGGCATCGCAGCTAGTCAAGCAGTGTGGCGGCTACAACGGCGAGATTGGCAAGTTCATACTCGGCGGGCCGATGATGGGCATCGCGCAGAGCACCGACGAGGTTCCCGCGTGCAAGGGCACGTCAGGCGTGCTGGTGCTCACGAAGGACGATACGATCATCCGCGAGCCTGAGCCGTGCATCAGATGCGGCAGATGCGTTGACGCATGTCCAATTCACCTCAGAGCGTATCACATTGGGGCCCTTGTGGAGCAGGATCGGCTCGACGACGCCGAGAAGGAATCTGTGCTCGATTGCATAGAGTGCGGCGGTTGTGCCTACGTATGCCCAGCGTCGCGCTGGCTGGTGCATCTTTTCAAGAGCGCGAAGGCGCAGATAATGGCCAGAAAGCGCAAGAAATAGGAGACCCCGAGCATTCCCATTTGACACCACAAGCCATTTTAGGAGGTCATCAAGTGAAGTTCTTCGTCGATACAGCTGACGTTTCTCAGATAAGAGCCGCCAAGGAGATGGGGCTCGCGGATGGCGTTACGACCAATCCATCGCTCGTGTCCAAGGTTGGAATGCGGGCTCCCGGCCGCGGTTTTCGTGAAACGCTCAAGGAGATATGCGAGATCGTCAAGCCCGGTCCCGTGAGCGCCGAAGTAATAAGCCTCGAGGCCGACAAGATGGTTGACGAGGCGCGGCGGCTCGCGGAGATCGCCGACAATATCGTGATCAAAATCCCGATGACGAGCGACGGTATGAAGGCCGTCCGTATCCTTGAGAAGGAGGACATCAGGACGAACGTTACGTTGATATTCTCCGCCAACCAGGGCCTCTTGGCGTGCAAGGCCGGCGCCTCGTTCATGTCGCCGTTTATCGGGCGGCTGGACGACATCGGGCACAATGGGATGGAGCTCGTTGCGGAGCTCCTTGAGATAACCGGCGCCTACGGCTTCGACACGGAGGTTATTGTGGCCAGCATCCGCCACCCCGGCCACGTGAAGGAGGCGGCGCTTTTGGGCGCGGACATAGCAACGATACCGTTCGCGGTGATGGAAAAGCTCTTCAAGCACACGCTGACCGATGTGGGCATCGAGCGCTTCCTCGCCGACTGGGAAAAGGTCCCCGACAAGAGCTTCTAGCGCCTCTGATTTGTTCTCCTTTTAGGGATTGACGCTCGTTGGTTTTGACCCCTTGAGACAGAAGAGGCTTAGCAATGACACTAGGAGGCGATAAGAATGCCGATTTTTGAATATCGTTGCGAGGATTGCAGCAAGGACTTCGACGTGCTTCTGGCACACGGCGAAGGTGCGACCGAGTGCAAGCACTGCGGCGGCGAGAACTTAAAGCGGAAGTTCTCCTGCTTCTCGACGAGGACGGACAGCTACACTGCGAGCGACGTGAGCGCTACGAGCAGCAGCGGCTGCGCCGGATGCACGGCCGGTAGTTGCGCCACGTGCGCCGGCTGATAGGGGATGTGTATCCTGTTCGCCGGAAGGCGGCTGTAGGGGTGCCGCTTGCCGCACCCTTGATATACGTTCGGTTACATTAGAGAAGGGCGGAGACAAGCACCGCCCCTACGCGACCGCGCCGAGACTGACCTAAACACAATGCATCTAGCTGAGATCGACACCATCATCTTTGACATGGACGGGACTATCGTGCTGTCGCGCGATGTCGCCATCGAATCCGTTCATCGAGGCGCGAAGGAGATGTTCGAGGAGCTTGGGATTGATGCCCCGCCGCCGGAAAAGGAGAGGATACTCGAGAGCATCGGCATGCCCTCGCCGGAGTATTTCGCGGCTCTGTTCCCCGAGCTTGAACCCTCAGTCAGAGCCGATATTCAACAGCGAATCTACGAGCTTGAGGGGCAGCTTCTCGCCGAGGGCGGAGGCTCGTTTGCGCCCGGGGCGCCCGGCGCTCTGGTTCAACTCCGCCAAATGGGCCTCAAGCTCGGTCTTGCCAGCAACTGCGGCATAAGCTACTTCGAGAGCAACATCGAGGCGTTTGGCCTGGGCAAATACTTCGACGAGATGCTGTGCAGCGGGATGCGCGGCTATCCAGAGAAGTCGGTCCTGCTCAAGGAGCTTCTGGACAAGTTCGGAGCGCAGAAGGCGATGATGGTCGGGGATAGGTGCTACGACATTGAGGCGGCGATTCAATGCGACATGATCCCCGTCGGCTGCCTCTACGGCTACGGAACGAAGCAGGAGCTGAAACGCGCCTCACTTATCATAGGAAGCCTGGATGAACTCATCGGTATCTGTGGGGAATAGGCGCCGTGCTGCGCTATGAGCAGCTGACGGTCGGCCCGCTGGACGTCAACTGTTACATCCTGTGGGACGAGATGTCGAAGGAGGCGATGATAATCGATCCCGGGGCCGAGCCGGACCGCATCCTTGAGACTGTGAAGGGACTCGCTGTCTCAGTCGAAATGATCGTCAACACACACGGCCACATTGACCACATCGGCGCGAACAAGGAGGTGAAAGAAGCGCTCGGCTGTCCGCTCTTGATGCACAGGGAGGACATCTTCTTGACAAACGACGACTGCGGCATCCCAATAGCTCAGCTGATCGGCGCCTCGACATCTCCGCCGCCCGATAGAACGATCGCCGACGGCGAGGTGCTCAGGCTGGGCGAGACAGAAATCGAGGTCATTCACACGCCCGGGCACACGCCTGGCGGTGTCTGCCTCCTCTGCGAGGGCACGCTCTTCACGGGCGACACGCTCTTCGCTGGCGGCCTGGGCCGAACCGACCTGCCCGGTGGCTCACACAAGCAGCTGATCAAGTCCATCAACGAGCGCCTCCTCATCCTGCCCGACGAGACAGCGATTCTTCCCGGCCACGCCTACGGCCCAGCCAGATCCACTATCGGCGAGGAGAAGACCAACAACCCGTTTCTAGGCTGAAGGTATTCGCAACTATCCGCAACGCAGCGGCGCCCCTGATCGCTGTGTCAAATGGCGCTTGGCAAATGCCTCAGTATAGCGCATTGTTATATTGGAACACTTAACCAGTTTGTAAGCTGAAAGGGGTGTTATGACATGTCTAAGGGATACAAACCCATCAGGAGCAAAACCCACAGAACCGGACGCGTTCTGGGGGACAGTAAGGCGCTGTCCAGCCGCAAGCCAAAGCGAATCGGCAGAAGCAAGGGCAAAACTTTCATAGAGAAAACCCGCAGCAAGTTTCTGAAAAAGCTGTTTGGCAGATTCTAGGAGCGGGCGCCCAACCGAATACGAATTGGTCATGATCGGAGCGCCGGACGACAGCTACGATGGTATTCTGGCAAGAGTAGCTGACTCTCATCACAATCTTGTAGGGACCAAGTCACAGCCCTGAAGTCTTCGATGATATGGTAGCACTGTGCGGAAAGAAATAGCCAGAGGTGATTATGCACAACGCAGCAATTGATAAGAAACAGATGCTTTCGGACCTCGAGATGCTCTCGAAGGAGCGACAGAGAGAGGTTGCGGACTTCGTTTCGTACTTGAGGATAAGGGAGGAGCTAGAGGCTACAAAGGAGATCCTTGAGGACAAGGACTTTCTTGAGGGCATCGCTAGAGGTGAGGAGGACTTCAGCCAAGGCCGCGTCAAGAAGTGGTCAGAAGTGAAGTCGGACGTATGATGTTCTGACTTCTTGCGCTGATGGCCGTTAGAAGCAGAGAAGATAGATATGAATGACAACTGTGCAGATGAGTCGTGGGGAGAGCGATATGAAGGAGATTAAGATCATAGTCGAGAAGCACCCCGATGGCTACGTGGCCTATCCGTTGGGTGTGAAGGGCGTGGTTGTGGGTCAGGGCGAGACCTATGACGAGGCGCTTGCGGATGTGAAATCGGCGATTCGCTCTCATATTGAGACGTTCGGATGGGAAGTTCTAGAGCTTGATCCCCCAATTCTCGAAGCATTCATCGCTGAGGCTTCGGTTGAAGCATAAGTTGAGGCATAATGCGAAGGTTCCCAACCGATGCTCCAAAACAGAGGGTAATCAAGACGTTTGAGCTTCTCGGCTTTGAGCTTGTGCGAGAAAGGCGGCACATCAACATGCTCCGGGCGAATCTCGACGGCACCAATACCCCTTTGACGCTGCCTATTCATCGTAAGATGAAGGCATCTACTCTGAGGACCATCTGCACTCAAGCAGGTATCTCCAGGGACGAGTTCCTGGAAGCCTATGAGAAGACATAAGCATGAAGCGGAAGAGATTCTGAGGAATCGTTGGCGTTTTCTTGGGGCGGTGACTAGGCGCTTGCAGCCGAAGGGATGCTGCAAGATGGTTGAGCCGCTGACCGCGCTTGTCGGGGCGATCTCAACGGCGCTTTACCATGCGGACGCCAGAACTGAAACGGCTATTGTTTAGGCCAATGATGCTCATATTGTTGACCTGCATGAGTAAGATGGCGACGACCTGGGTGACGAACGATAGCGTTGTCTGAACGGACAACAGGGCAATCTATGAGAGGGTGATGTCAAGCCACCACCAATGAAAGCGGCGTCGGGCCGCCGCACTCCATATGGTCGCCTCCTGTCCGTATCAATCTGATTTTCGGAGCCCTGCCCCACGCTTGAAACGAGCAGGCGCCGGATATAGAGTGTAATCTTTAGGGAGAAGTGGCCGAATCTCATCCGCCATTGCTTCAATGAAGAGCAGGGCTGTATCAAGAGGCATTAGCAGGCGTGGCAAGGGTTTTACTCGTCAATTATCATCAGAATCGCGGGCTGAATCCATATCATCCCAGGAGCGTGTCGAAGGTAACGGGGACGTTTCCGCCGCTCGGACTTCAGTACCTCGCTGCTGTCTTGCGGCAGAGAGGCCTCGCAGAGGTTGAGATCTACGATGCGAACGTTAGTGAGGACGACGATGAGACCTTTAGGAAGCGAATCGCGTCGTCCAGGGCCGACATCCTGGGCTTCACCTCCTCAACGTTCGAATGGCTAACGACGCTTCAGGCGGTGAGAATGGCTCGCCAAGTCCTCCCCGAATCGCTCATTGTCGTCGGAGGGCCGGCTGTCGGGGCATACCCCAGAGAATGCCTCTCGTTCAAAGAGATCGATATCGGCGTCATCGGCGAGGGCGAGGAGACCTTTGCTGAGGTTGTCTCACTTTTCAATGACGGCAAGCGGCTTGACAGGATCAAGGGCTCTGTGTCGCGCCTCGATGACAGTGTCGTTGTCGCGCCGCCCAGGCCGTTCATTCAGGACCTCGACAGCCTCCCGTTTCCCGCCAGAGACCTTATTGACACCAAGGCCTACAACGCCATATTCATCCGGAAGCCGTTTGCAACCCTGATCACGAGTCGCGGCTGTCCTTTTCACTGCTCCTTTTGCTCAAGGTTCTACTTTGGGAAAAAGGTCCGAACAAGGAGCGCCTCGAACATCTTGGCCGAGTTTGAACACTGCGCGGAGCGCTACGACATCAAAGAGTTCATGGTCTATGACGACACGTTCGGCGTTAGAAGGGACGTTGCTCTGGAGCTCTGTGAACTGATTATCGAAAGACGGCACAAGTTCCGGTGGAGCGTCAGAACGAGGGTTGATTGTGTTGACGAGGTTGCTCTTGAGAAGCTGCGAAAGGCGGGCTGCTACAAGCTGCACATGGGCGTTGAATCAGGAAGTGAGGAGGTCCTGAAGCGGATGAAGAAGGGCATTACATTGAAGCAGGTGGAGAAAACATTCAAACTAGCGAACGAGGCAGGCATCGAGACAGTCGGCTATTTTATGTTCGGCTACCCCGGCGACACACTCGCGAGTATCGAGCAGACGAGGCGCCTGTCGCTTGAGCTTGACCTTTCCTGGGCCGATTTCTCAATAGCGACGCCTGCGCCTCGAACGGAACTCAACGACGAGTTTGAACGGTCGGGCTACATCGACGGCGATTTCTGGCGACGATACACGCTCGGGGAACCCATCGACAAGCTGCCTTACTTCACGACGCCCGAGTTTGACGAGGCATCGCTCGAGCGCATCCTTCAAGACGCATTCACCAAGTTTTATTTGCGACCCTCGGTCATTTTCAAGAAGGCGCTTTCGCCGCAGTTCTGGTTTGAGGCCAAGAAGTCGATTGACGGTGCGCTTGCTCTTCTTAAGATGTGGCGGAAGTAGCTGTTGTGCGTTGTTCGTTGACATTGAGCGGTGATACCAATACTGATGACTACTCTCATGGCTGAGGCGAGCTCTGTCCAACTCGATGAGGTTCTAAACGCCGTCTTGGGCACTGTCGAGAAGCCGGGGCGATACTGCGGAGGGGAGCGCAACGCAGTCAAAAAGGATCTTTCCAAGGTCGCTCTGAAAGTTGCGCTCGCATTCCCTGATACCTACGAAATCGGGATGTCGCACCTGGGTCTCAAGATACTGTATGAGGTTTTGAACTCCAGAGAGCAGTCGGTCGCAGAGCGGGTTTTCTTGCCCTGGAAGGACTTCGCGAGCGTCCTTCGCCGCCGTAGAATCCCCCTCTTCAGCCTCGAAAGCAAGCTGCCGCTTTCAGAGTTTGACGTCGTTGGCTTCTCGCTCCAGCACGAGCTCTGTTACACCAATGTGCTTGAGATGCTCGACCTTTCTGGGATACCCATTCGGGCTTGCGACCGTGGGGATAACATGCCGTTTGTGATCGGCGGCGGGCCGTGCACGTTCAACCCGGAGCCCATGTGGGAGTTTTTCGACTTCTTCGTGCTTGGCGACGGTGAAGAAGTTGTGGGGGAACTTGCCGCCGTTCTGGAGGACCAGAAGGCTAAAGGCTGGGACCGGAAAGAGGCAATCTCCCGCGTGAGAGAGCTCAAAGGCGTTTACGTCCCGACGGACTACGAGTTCGAGTATTCGGGAGGCTACGTCTCGAAGGTCATCCACGAAAGCGAGGTATATGACGACCCTTTCGCGGCGCCGAGGGTCGAACGAGCGCTCGTTGAGGACCTGGAGAGTGCTCCCTTTCCTGAGAGACTCGTGGTTCCCAACATCTCGATCGTGCATGATCGAGCCACAGTCGAGATAATGCGGGGTTGCCCCCGCGGCTGCCGCTTTTGCCAGGCGGGATATATATGTCGTCCGTCGAGGGAGCGCAGCTTCGCGAAGGTTGTGGGTCTGGCAGATTCGGCCATCACCAATACCGGCTTCGACGAGCTTTCCTTTCTGTCGTTGTCCTCGGGCGACTACTCGGCCATCGAGCCGCTCATTCGACGCTGCGTCTTGGGGTTTGCGGGCGGCAAGGTGGCGGTTTCATTACCGTCGCTGAGGGTCGAGACCATGACGCAGCCGATTGTTGACGGCATCAAACGTATCAAGAAAACAGGTTTCACGCTTGCGCCCGAGGCCGCAACCGACCGCTTGCGACGGGTTATTAACAAACCGGCAGCTAATGAGACGGTTCTGGAATCTGCCGGGCGCGCATTTGCCGCGGGCTGGAAGCGGATCAAGCTCTACTTCATGATTGGCCTTCCCACCGAGACCGAAGAGGACATCGAGGCGATGGCCAAACTGGTGAGGCAGCTCTCAAGCGTCGCGAGGCGAGAGGGACGCGGAGGGTGCAGGATCGCCGTAAGCATTTCAACGTTCATCCCCAAGCCTCATACGGCGCTTCAATGGGCGCCGCAGGCGCCGCTGGAGGACATCATCTCGAAGCTCTCGCGCCTGCGCCGCTCGATCAGTTGCCGCAACGTTGAACTCAAATGGCATAACGCCGATATGAGCCTCCTCGAGGGGGTCCTGTGTCGCGGGGATAGACGGCTTTCTGCGGTAATCGAGCGAGCCTGGCGAAACGGCTGCGTCCTGGACAACTGGACTGAGCAGTTCGATTTCAGCAAATGGATGGCGGCGTTTGAAGAGTGCAACGTTGTCTATCAAGACTACCTCGCGCCTCGGGACGCGCGGCGTTTTCTCCCCTGGGAGCACATCGCATCCGGCGTTTCAAGGGCGTTCCTGCTGCGAGAAAAGGATGCGGCAAGCGCGGAGAAGCTGACGCCGGATTGCGTTTCGTCGGGCCAGTGCCAGTCGTGCGGCGCGTGCGGTGAGCCGGCTTCATATCTCGAGGCAATGATGGCGATGCGGAAAGCCGCGGACCAACACAAGGGTGCCTCGACGGCTGGTGCGGCCCGGGTCAGCGAGTCTTCTGGCCGTGCGACTCCGAGACAGATAGTCTTTCCGCTCAGATGCAAATATGAGCGTTTGGGGCCGGCGAGGTTCATCTCGCATCTTGACATTCTGACCGCGCTGGGACGGGCCGCCAGACAATCCGGGCTCCCAGTCGAATACAGTAAGGGCTTCAATCCTCAGCCGCGGATTTCGGCCGGTCTGCCGCTGCCAGTTGGCCAGTCCTCGCTCGCCGAATACATTGATATAAGGGTTTCGAGACCGCTCGCGCCAAGCAAGCTGATCGAATCGATGAATAGCTGCGTGATGCAGGGGGTGCGCTTTATAGCGGCTTCGCATCTCTTCAAGAAATCGCTTTCGCTGTCTGCGCTCGTTTCGGAGGTGGATTACTCGGTGCTCATCGACCTTGAGCGGCTGTCTGAGGTCGCCGGGGCCGAGAACCTGCCCTGGCTTAACGACGAGGGTTTTCACGCGGACAAGATTGAACAGATACTCGCGCAGAAATCGATCGTAGTCTCAAAAGCGACCCCAAAGAGAAGGGTCGAGCTGGACCTTCGGGCGTTCATCGGCGCATTGAGTCTTACAGGTATCGAGAGCGGCAAAGCGCTGTTGAGAATGACGCTAAGCGTGGACCAGGATGGCCGGACAGCGCGGCCCTCAATGGTTCTTTCGGAGCTCTATGGCACGAAAGAGGGCATCTTGTATTTCGCGGACATAACCCGGCTCGAGCAGTATTGCTGGCGAAGAGGCGCGAGGAGGTCCTTGCTTGAGCTCGCCAAAGGCGCAGTCTCGCCGACCGGCGGAGTTGGGGCGCCCACGACAGTTATGAGAAAACGGCCGAACAAGGTGTGGAAGGAGCCATAGCGGGGTGTTCGGGGGCGATTACATTTTATCCGATTTTCAATCTGACTTGAGCCCCGACGAGCTACGGCAGGCTGCGTCTCGGTCGATCGTCGTCATTCCCACTTACAACGAGCGAGAGAATCTTTCACTGATTATTCCACACCTGTTCAAGCTGTATCCTACGATAAACACCTTGGTGGTGGATGACAACTCACCGGACGGAACGGGCGAGCTCGCTGACGAACTCTCTTTGTCGCACGACGGGCTTTCGGTCATACATCGCGAAAGGAAAATGGGACTCGGAACCGCCTACATTACCGGCTTCAAATACGCGATTGAAAGAGGTTTTTCATACGTCATTCAGATGGACGCCGACCTGTCGCACGCTCCCGAATACCTGGCGGTGTTCCTCGACAAAATCCGCGAGTGCGATTTCATCTTGGGGTCCCGCTATCTTGAGGGCATAAATGTCATCCATTGGGACCTTTGGCGAGTTCTGTTGAGCCTCAGTGCGAGTCTGTATTGCCGCATCGTCGGTGGACTCGAGGTGACCGACGCGACCGGCGGGTTCAAGTGCTGGCGTCGCGAGGTCCTGGAATCGATCAACCTCGCGGCCGTACACTCGACCGGCTACTCATTCCAGATTGAGATGACACATAGGGCGCGAAAGGCCGGGTTCAGGCCGTGTGAGGTGCCGATAGTTTTTGTCGGTCGTTACCATGGGACCACAAAGATGTCCAAGCGCATAGTTTGGGAGGCAATCTGGATGGTCTGGCGCCTGCGCCTCGGCCTATACAAGCGATGATTGCCTCGCCTACCAGCAACTGGAGCAGTAGGTGGTAGAAAACGGCGCCAAAAGCCAGCTCGGACCGAAGATGTGGGAATGCCTCGCCTGCGGGACAAGGAATGCGGCTCAGGACCGGTCCTGCCGCACATGCGGCGCGCCCGCGATCATCCCTCTGGAGCCGATTCAGACGCTTGATCCTGAGGAGCTGCTTGCTCAATTCGGGCCCTCCGGAAGCCGTCTGATTGCTAAGCGCTACCGACTCGTCACAATGATCGGCAGTGGTTCGACAGGCTCGGTCTTCAAGGCCGTGGATGTGAATCTGGACCGCGTGGTTGCGATCAAGGTTCTCGGGGCGACGTCGGCTGACGGGATGGATGTCAACACTCGGTTCCTGCGGTTGCAGACCGAGGGCCAGATTCTGGGCCGGTTGAGGCATCGAGGCCTCGTAACAGTCTTTGACATGGGAAGTGAGGAGGGCGTGCTTTTTATCGTGATGGAATTCGTCAGAGGCCGGCCGCTCAAGTCCTTTCTCGCTCCTGGCCGACCCATTCCGGTCCAGGACGCGGTAGCGATAATGATACAGGTGTGTGACGCGCTGCATCACGTGCACAAACACGGGGCGGTGCATAGGGACCTAAAGCCATCCAACATCATGCTGCTTGAGGGCGATATGGTCAAGATCACGGATTTCGGACTGGCCAAAGCAGCTTTTGGTTCCAAAGTTATCGAGGCCGGGCTGGCTGTCGGCACCCCATACTACATGTCGCCGGAGCAGCTTCAGGCAAGGGATGTGGACCAAAGAGGCGACATCTTCTCTGCCGGTATAGTGCTGTATGAGATGGTTACAGGATGGAAGCCCTTCGACGGCGAGGACCTATACACGGTAGTGGGAGCCATTCTCTCGGGCCAGTTCGTCAAGCCAAGACACCGGAACATCCTAGTGCCACCCGAGATCGAAGCGACAATCGAAAAAGCTCTCACAAAGAACCGCGACCTGCGCTACTTCTCAATGGACGAGTTCGGACGTGATCTGAGAACCTGGCAGAGTTTGCGGGAGTTTGCCTTGACCGATGAGGCTGAACTCTCGTTCAAGGAACCCGTCCGGAAGCTGAAACGGCCCTACAAGCGGCGCACCTCGCGAAGAAGACGCGATGTGATCTTCTGGCTTGCAGTAGCGGCATTTCTCGTTTCGGCCTCGCTTCTTGTCGCCCACCTCAATTCCGATGAATACGCGCTTGAAAAGGCTGCAACGACAATCCTCGAGGACTTCGATATGCATCGCTTCGATCGCGTCTATGAGAGCCTGTCGGACGACTGCAAGTGGCGGTACAGCGTCAAGGATTTCATCGATTTACCTTATCTCGGCTTTCTGAAGACCAGGTCTCCCGAAGAGATGATCTGCACGGTCGATGAGATTGTCTTTCTCAAGAAGGGAATGGTGGCCAATGTTGTCGTGTCAGTTCGATACGCTGATGCGATTACGGCCCAGCGCTACACCATGCGCTGGGTGAAAGAGGACGGCAAATGGCGATTTCGAAACCCTGATTATGACGATTTCAGGAAGATGTTCGCGGGTTCGACGGGATGAAGGGGGACAAATCATGGACCACAAGAGATGACGAAAGCGGCGTGTTGATCAGGCTGCGCGCCCAACCCGGCGCCTCCCGGAACCAGATCACCACGGGGCCCGACGGAACGCTCAAGATCAGGATTACAGCGGCCGCTGTGGGAGGCGCGGCAAACCGCGCACTCATCAAGCTCTTGTCCAAAGCGTTATCAGTTCCGAAGTCCTCGATAACGATCCGGTCTGGGGAAACTTCGAGAGATAAAGTAGTCCTTGTCGAAGGCCTATCGACAGATGAGGTTGATCGTTGCTTAGTCGGAAGTCCAGGGTCGGAAGGGGAAAGTCAGTAGTGGGGGGGTCAGGTTCTGTAGGGGCGGTGCTTGCCCCGCCCTTCGGACGTTCGATCACATCAGAGAAGGGCGGGGCAAGCACCGCCC
>CBDVDH010000026.1:0-47742 GCA_965372715.1 uncultured bacterium
GCTGGAAAGCCTGCCCCACACCGACGAGAGTCATGCCCTTGAATTATTCGGGTTAGGGGCGCCAGGCTTGACGGAGCTCCCTTTGGAGTGCGGCGGCATGAAGCCGCTTTCGTTGGCGGTGACCTGGCGCCGCCCTAAGACGGACCGCCTTTTCGACCTTGGAGGTGGCGATCCGGAGAGCGGGCCATCATCAATCAGAGCCTGTGCCGCGTGAGGTCGCGGCGAGTGAAAGCGCCCGCCACGCGGCGGCTGATTTCCCTGCTGGGGATGCAGCTTGCGCACATTCGATGGCCCCGGTCGCGGAGCCTCCGGCGCTTGTCATCCCGAAGGCCGCTCTTTGTCCAGACAGATCGCCAGCCGTCGGTGACGAGGTTGCCGTAGGGCTCAACGTTCCCGAACGCGAAGAGGCACGGGAAAACGTCGCCGTCGGCCGTCACGTAGATGTTCTCCGACTGTGGGCAAACCTCCTGACACTTCAGAATCGGACGCCCCGCCGAATCGAGCTCGTAGTTGCAGACCTCGTGCCCGACCGGAAGATCATCGACGTGAATCCTGCGATACGCCTCGTCGTCCCGCTCGGTATCAACCCTCATCGGCTTGACGTAGGCCGAATCACAGCCTATCCGTTCGACAATCCGTCTGAACGCATCGATCTGCTTCACACTGGTCTTGGTCGCGATCAGCTGGACCTCGACCAACGGGAAATGCCGCTTGCGTTCACGCCTTGCCGAACATATCGCGGCGATGTTTGAGATCGTCCTTTCAAACTTGGCCCCCACCTGTTTCGCCTCGTATTCCTCCCGCTCGGCCGAGATGAGCGTCGTAACGATTCGATGAGGCGCAAGGTCGATCAGCTCGTCGATTATTGCCTGGCCCAGCGTGGCGAGGTTTGAGTTGAGCGTAACAACCAGGCTCCTCTTGCGCGCCTCATCTATCATTTTTAGAATGTCGGGATTGCTGAGTGGCTCGCCGGTCCGAACGAACGTTACGGCGGTGACGCGGCGGCTCGCGTGTCTCATTACGGATGCGAAATCATCGGCCAGCATGAACTTGCGTTTTCTGTTCGATAGACCGAACACGTCCTCGCACCAGGGGCAGCTGAGGTTGCACTTGGTGGATGCCTCGACCAGAAGACATCGCGGCCAGCCAGCTATTCGCCGGGCCGCCTCCTTCGCCGCAAGCGCGAGCAGCCACGAGGCCCTCGACGCTCGCAGAATCTGTACCAAAGTCCTGAACCGCCTGGGAGATACGATCGCCATCCCAGCATATTAGCAGATTCGTTGGAATGACTGTGATCTATGTGCGCAGGCTTTCCAGCCTGCCGCACTAGGGCTGCCGGGTGATGGGCCCGCGGACGCCAGGGCCGAGGACGCGCCTACGCGATATCGAGCTCCGCGACCGCGCCAGTCGTGCTGTTCTCCAATATCAGCTTGGCGTCAAGCCCCGTTCGTGCATGCGCTGTCTGCAGTGGGGATGCAGACGTATCACACGCTTCGCTGGGGTCACTTGCTTGCCTTCCTGGCGATGAAGTCGCCGATGACGAGGTAGTCGATATGCGTGCTGACGAAGCATTGGATGGCGTCCTCAGGGGTGCAGACTATCGGCTCGCCGCGGACATTGAACGATGTGTTCACAACGACGGGCACGCCGGTCAGCTTCTCAAACTCGTCGATCAGCTTGTAGTAGCGAGGGTTCACCTCCTGGGAGACGGTCTGGACGCGGCCCGTGCCGTCAACGTGGGCGGTCGCGGGGATAACGCTCAGTTTCTCTTTCCGGATGCGATAGACCTTGAGCATGAATGGCGCCGGGTCGTCCGACTCGAAGTACTCGCTGAGCCTCTCTTCCTTGATTGACGGGGCGAACGGACGGAAAGGCTCGCGGTGCTTGACCTTCTCGTTGAGGATGTCCTTCATCTCGGCCTTTCGAGGGTCGGCCAGAATCGATCTATTGCCAAGCGCCCTGGGGCCGAATTCCATCCGGCCCTGGAACCAGCCAACTATGTTGCCATCGACTATGAGTTTGGCCGTCTCGCTCTCCACCGCCTGGGACCTGCGGTAGTTCAGGCCCGACTTCGCAAGCGCCGCCTGGACCTGCTCATCCGTGAACGACGGCCCACCATAAGCGTTATTGAGCGGAACTCTCCGCGGATTCTCAGCGTGGGTGTGATAGAGATACATCGCCGCGCCCAGCGAGGAGCCCGCGTCGTTGGCCGCAGGCTGGATAAAGATGTTCTCGAAAGGCGTCTTGTCCAGTATCTTCCCGTTGGCCACGCTGTTTAAGACCATCCCGCCTGCGAGGCACAGGTTGGGGCACTTTGTCCGCTCGTAGAGGACGTTGAGCATTCTGAAATAGTGCTTCTCAAGGGACTGCTGGAGGCTCGCCGCAACGTCCTCATAGACCTGCTCCATCTTGCTCTCACGCTTCCGGACCGGAGCAGTCTCGCGGATGAACCTGTCGGAGACCGTTTTCAAGAGGCCGTAGCGCTGATAGCCAAGATAGCTGAAATCGAACTTGTATTGCCCGTTGCTCGTTGGCAGCACGATCCTATCGAATAGGTCTTCATACCTCGGCTCGCCGAACGAGGCGAGCGCCATCACCTTGCCCTCCCCGTTGCATATCCTGAAGCCAAGATACTCCGTTACAGCACCATAAAGCTGGCCGAGCGACACGGGGAACTTGACCGTCTCGAGCCGGTGAATCTTGCCGCCCCGGCCGTGAGCCATCAGCGTGCTGTTATCCTCAGCATAACCATCCGCCACAAATATCGCCGCCTCGTCAAACGGCGAGACGAGGTAGCAGCTAGCGGCGTGCGCCGTGTGATGATCGACAAAATGAAACCGGGGGACCGGCGTCGTCGCGCTGCCGTCAAACAGGGAAAACAGAGCCTTCTTGGCAAAGAGCATCGAGGTGATCCGCTTCATGAACGGATTGATCGCAGCTTTACTCTTGAACAGAGACAGTGAATATGGCAGAAACCGGAAAAACGGAACCCATTTATACAGAATCTCCTTGTGTGGGTTCCAGAAGAAGCCCACTTGGGCAACGTCGGCAAGCTTGATCCCAGCGAAATCCAGACAGAATCGGACAGCGTTCTCCGGGAACTCGAACGTGTGCTTCTTGCGGGTGAAGCGCTCTTCCTCGGCAAATGCCAGCACCTCGCCGTCCTTGACGATACAAGCCGCAGAATCGTGCAAGTAAGCGTTAAAGCCTAAGACATACATATAACTTCAGGACTCCCTTCAGGCCCATTGCGCCTGCGACTCTTCCGCGCGCCCGGGCAACGGCCAGACACTATATTCGAATAGTAGGCAACAAGGCAAGCGGCTCGTCAGGTCCCGAATGATCAGATTGACTCAGCCGTGCGGCAACCTTTTGGAGTGCGGCGGCTTGACGCCGCTTTCGTTGGTGGTGGCTTGACACCACCTCTGACAGATTGCGCTTTCGACCTTGCAGGCGGCGATTTGGAGAACAGGACGTTCTCGATCAGGGCTAACGCCGCGTCAAGCCGCGGCGAGTCAAAGCGGCGTCAAGCCGCCGCACTCCAAAATCACCCAATGGGCGCAACTCACACCTCGACCCCGTCGCACTCATCACCTCTTGGCAGCGTAAAAACGTGTCCGCCCCACCATGTCCCTTGCCGTCAATCTGATTATTGGTGCAGGTCCCGAATGATTAGATTGAGACCGGGTGAAGAGGTGGTTTGAGACGCTATCCGTGACTGGTGGGCCTACTTCTTGGAGACCAACAGCCAGATGTTCTCGGCGATGATCCTGCTCTCACGCACGGGTTGTTTGAAGAACCATTTAACTCGCTTCAGCAGGTATCGCGGCCTGAAATAGAACCGGTTGTAGGCTCGCCTAAAGAGCCGTTCAAGCTCGTCCTCCGATAGCACATCGTGTTTCATCAGCGCGAATCCCTGATGAAGGTACTCGTCCCATACGGTGTGAAGTATGCGCCCCTCTCTTAGGGCATCCTCATAGACGGGGCTGCCGGGGTAAGGCTTCAGAAGCGCGAACGTCACCACGTCAGGCGATATCTTACAGGCAAATTCTATTGTCTTCTCGATATCCTCGACCGTCTCCCCTGGAATACCTATCATGAAGCTGGCATTGCTCTCGATGCCAACCTCCCGGGAAATCTCCATCGCGTTTTCCGACTGCTCAAGCGTTATCCTCTTGTTTATCGCCTTGAGCGCTTTTTCGGTGCCAGCCTCGGGGCCCCACTTGATCTGAAAGCAACCGGCCCTTCTCATCGCTTTGACCATCTCAAGATCGCAGGTATCTACCCGAGCGCTGGCGTTCCAGCTGAGGTTCAGACCTTTGGAAGCTAGAAGTTCGCAGAACTGGAGCACCCACTCTTTCTTGACGGTCATCGTATCGTCGATCATCTTGAAATTGCGGATGCCCAGCGTCTTCTTGCAGTACTCGATCTCCTCGACAACTCGCCCAGGCGACATGAAGCGCAGCGAGTCCCGGCCATAAACGCCTTTGGAGCAGTTGGTGCAGTTGTATGGACAGCCGCGGCTGGCCTGAGCGGCCGTCGTCGGGAGCCTGTAGTAGTTAGAGGCGGAGCCTATGTACTTGCTGTGCTCCAGCTTCTCTCGAGCAGGGAAGGGAAGAGTATCCAGGTCCTTTATCTGCGGCCTTTTGCGGTTGACCTTGACGGAACCATCGGCCCGCAGAGCCAGGCCAGGCTCGTCTTTCGGGTCCGAGCCTTCCAGCACGTGCCTCACCAGCTCCAAGAACGTAATCTCGCCCTCGCCCAGAACCACGTAATCGAACAGGGCGAACCGATTCAGCGTATCCTGAGGAAGCGCAGAAGGATGTATCCCTCCAACAACGGTGACGACCGACGGGTCCATCTCCTTTACCTGGCTTGCGGCTTTGTGGGCGTTGTAGATCAGAGGCGTCATGGCAGTAATGCCAACGACCTTGGGCTTGAGCCGCACAAAAACCTGTCTCAAGAGCCGATATGGCTCACTGTGCAGATTCAGGTCGAGTATTTCAGTTCTTATCCCGTGCTTCTCTAGATAGGCGGCAAGCGCTGCAACACAAAGTGGGACCTCAAACCCGTACGGAAGGTTCAGCTGGCGCGCCTGAGCCATCAACGGGTAAACGAGCATAACGTCAATAGGCCCGCTGCAATCTAGAATCGACAAACCTTCCCTCCTTTTTCAAGCACCAGCTGGCGCATTATATCGGGAGGGAGAACATAAGCCAGAAACGCTGCGACTTCAACCCTGGTGAGTGCAGGGGTCTCGTGATTTGGGCTATACACTTCGACCTCGTAACGCCTATGAATAGTGCTGAATGGCTAGCGGACCAAATGTCATGCGTTTTCTCGACGAATGCCTTAATCGTCCAGAGGCGCAAGCCTAGCGGCAGAGGGATACAGCCGGTGGCGAGTCGCTTTGACCGCTTCGGTGGCCTGCGCGATCAACCACCGCCCAGGCTCCGCGAGCTTGGAGTGAGATCGCGTTTGACAGACCGAACGCGGCTGTTTCTTTCATTGGGCGGCGAGGTAAACAGAGACGCAGTGCCTTGAGAGGCTTTTTCGCTCCACGACTAGCGAAGGTTTCAATCCGGTTTCTCTGAACTCCTCAAACTCGAACATGAAAGGCGCCACGGTGCTTGAGAATATCACCTGTACCTTGCCGGTCGGCGTCAGGTGTTGCTTTACGCCAGCCCAAAAGCCCCGTATCACCTCACCATTTGACCCTCCCAGATAAGCCTCCTCCCAGGGATTCTTCGGGTCAAAAAAGAAAACCGGCGTGTTGAAGATGATCAGGTCAAACTTCTCCTCCGGCCGAACACTGTCGAAGAGATCACTCACTCTGCACTCGATTCTTGAATCCAGTTCGTTAAGGAGTGCGTTGACGCCCGCGCACTTCACGGCCATGGGGTTAATGTCACACGCAAGCACCTGACTGGCCTTGGCCGCCGCGGCAATCGCCTGGATGCCCGAACCGGTCCCCATGTCAAGAACTGTGTCTCCTTCCTCAATTACAAGGTTGTCCGCTAGGAGCTCCCCGGACCAATGCCTCATCGGATCGAAAACAGTGGGAAGAATGACCAACGGCTTGTCCCGGTAATAGACCACGTGGATCGATTTCTCATCACGAACGCCCAGCAACCTGGCTAGCGTGACCGCAAGCCGCGTTCTCAGCTGCCGCCGGAAGCGGTCATAGAACCTATTATGATCGGGCAGCGGCCCCTCTATTCTCAAGCCCCGCGACTCCTTTTGTCTATCAGGTCACATCATCAACTAGCTGACTGCAACAGCAGCCTCCGCAAATAATAACTGAACAAGGGGAAACGACTCAAGCGCAGAAGAGAACGAGAGCAAATCACATAACAACGATACAGGAAATACGGCCGATTGTCAAGATCGACGCGGCGGTTTTCATTTGCGACGCGATTGTCGGAATTGCCTTGTAGGGGCGGTGTCTCAGACCCGCCCGCCTACGTGAATCCCTGCGGATACGAGGCATCTTATGCGACCATCAATTCGAAAGGGCGGGTCTGAGACCACGCCCCTACACAACCGCAACGACTTATGACCCAGCCTGGGGGAGCCTGCCGCCACTACGAAGCTCTATCGCGACTTAGGAGGACCTTTCCCACCCGGGGAGGAGTAGGCAGGGTCAGATTACCGGTTTTCGCGGATTTTCGATTGACATTAATTTGAGGCGAGCACATGCTGATAATGGCTGTTGATTCGTGCCCTTTCCCACAGATAGGTCGGTAGTGGAACGTGGAGGACATCTCATTCTGCAAAAACCTCACACATAGTAAAAGGAGAAGAACAATGAGACCCGCAAGCAAGGTTATCGCGCTAACGACGCTAGCTGTCCTTGCGCAAACGCTCATTCTGGGAATGGCGTCGGCGCAAACGGTGCACACGTTTTGCCCGCAGTTTCGGTATGACTCCCAGCATACTGGGTTCTCCGCCCAGGTGGGGCCGTCCGAGCTTCGAGTCGCCATCGAGCTGGACATTCCGCCAGCGGGGAGTTTCTTGAAGGGCTTTTTTGGGACGCCCTCGATGGATGCTAGTGGCAATCTCTACGTCGGCTCGATGGACACTTATTTCTACTCCATCAGCCCTCTCGGTGTCCTGAGATGGTCATTTCCAACCTCCGGTATCGTGGGAACCGGCGGCTCACCGGTCATAACGACTGACGGGCGCGTCATCTTTGGGAACGACAACGGCGATCTCTACTGCGTCGGTTTGGATGGCTACTTCAAATGGAGCTATTCAACGGGCGCCGGTAACGCTTTTGCGATTTTCAATGGCCCGGCGTCGAGCTTTGACGGCAACATCTACTTCGGCGACTACGCGGGCACGCTCTACTCGCTGCGTCAGGCGGACGGGGCGCCGAACTGGTCGATTCAGCTGACTTCCGCGTCAGTCTATACCTCATCCGTAACCATCGACAACGAGCTTCTCTACGTCGGCGCGACCGATGGCTACCTGTATGCCGTCACAAAAAGTGGGGCGCCGAGATGGTCATACAATGCGGGAGGCGAGATACACGCAACGCCCGTGCTGACCGACGGAGGGCTCATCCTTTTTGGTTCCACCAACGGCGTCTTCACGTGCGTGGACAGGCAGGGCGTCTTCCAGTGGTCGGATGCGTTCCCGGCGGCGGTTACGGCGTCCGCGGCTTATGCTGGCGCAGACAGCGTCGTTGTGGGCGATGAGGGCGGTAACATTCGGAAGTTCTACACGGACGGCGGCGTGGTCTGGTCTGGACAGCTTGTGGGAGCCATCAAAGCATCCCCCGTGATCGACAGCGACGGCAAGATATACGTCTATTCCGAGCCGGGCAACATCTACGTCATGGGGCCGGACGGCTACGTTCTCGATTGGACAACTCGTGACGGCTATTGGAAGGCCGGCGCATCGCCAGTGGTCGGCCCCGACGGGACGCTCTACATTTGCACCGCGAAGGATGAGGCGCAGGTTCTGGGCTTCCGCGACCCCGGGGGCACTGGCCTGCCATCGATTGTCGGTTTCGTGGAGGACGACGACGTCACCATCGGTGAATCGCTGCGATATTCGGTAACGTTCTCGAACCCAGCGAGGCGCCTCGCCATCGATTTCTATGTCGCCGTCAGTTTCGGTGACGCTCTCCTGTTCTATCCGGGTTGGGTAACTGACTGGGTTTACACTAGACTGACGCTGGACGGCGGCGCATCCGGCACGGTAACGTTGATCGATATGCCGATCGTGGACGGGTCCCTGGCGGGAGCCTACACGTTCTATGCCGCGGCGATGGTTCCTGGCACGCTGATCAACTTCACGGATACGTCGGCTGTCAGCGTGGCTGTTCATTAGCGGCGGCAGAGTCCGAGGCTGGTCGTAGTCTATTGCAGTTTTGTAGGGGCGCGGGCTCAGCCCCGCCCGTTCCGATTGATCGCCGCACGAATCCCTCGTATCCACGATGATTTATGTAGGCGGGCGGGTCACAGACCCTCCCCTACACGGCTTTTCGGACAATTGTGTGGCAATTGGGAGAGGCACATGAAGCGAGGTGATTTCGAGTACGATCTGCCCGACGCGAGAATCGCGCAGGTCCCGCTGTCGGATCGGGCAGCGGCGAAACTGTTGGTGCTTGACAGGTCAACTGGGCGAATTACTCACACACGCTTCGCTGCACTTCACAAGTTCCTTCGCGCGGGCGATCTCTTGGTTCTGAACGACACGCGAGTCACGAAATGCCGTCTTGTGGGCCGACGAGCGCCGGGCGGTGGCAAGGTCGAGCTCTTTCTGCTCAGGCGCCTCGAGGACGGCGTCTATGAGGCGCTGGGCCGGGCCTCGCGTCCGCTCCGACCGGGTAGCAGGCTTCTGTTCGGCGATGGTCTTCTGCGCGCCCTGGTCCTGAAAAAGCATGGACGTAAGCTCGTCGTCTCGCTAACGGCGAATGGCAAAAGCGTTGACGAGGCGCTTGAGCAGGTTGCTGAGCTCCCACTGCCACCATACATCAAGCGGCCCCACGGCCCGGACGAGGCGGATGAGGTTCTCTATCAGACGGTTTATTCCGAAAGTCCCGGCGCTGTGGCGGCGCCGACGGCGGGGCTGCACTTTGCGACCGAGTACCTAGAGGAGCTGCGCAGCCGTGGTATTGAGCTCGCACACATAACGGTTCACACGGGCCTCGGTTCCTTCATGCCCATCCGAACCGAGCACATCGAGGACCACGAGGTTCCGCCCGAGGAGTTCCGCCTTGCCAAAGTGGGCGCCGATGCGATCAATCTGGCTAAGGAGCTGGGCCGGCGCGTTATCGCTGTTGGCACGAGCTGCGTCCGTGCGCTTGAGACGCTTGAGGACGGACATCGCGTCAAGCCCGGCAGCGGCGAGACGGACCTCTACATAACTCCGGGCCACGAGTTCAGGATAGTTGACGCGATGATCACGAACTTCCACCAGCCCTGCTCACCCCTGATCGTCCTTGTGAGCGCGTTCGCCGGTCGGGAAGGCATCTTGAAGGCCTATCACGAGGCGCTTGAGAGGGATTATCGCTTCTTGAGTTTCGGCGACGCGATGTTGATAACGTAGTTGGCAGTTGGCAGTTGACGGTTAGCAGTTGATGGTTAGGAGGTGAATAGGATGCTCAAGATGTCGGTCAGGAATGTGGCTCTGCTTTTAGTTTTCCTCGCGTTTGCCATGGCGTGCACAGCTCCTGACAAGCGGGTTACGGAACTCATAGAGAAAGGGAAGGCGAGGTTCAGCGCGAAGTCCTGCGACATAGAAGATGTCGCAATCCTGATGGAGTCGCACTTTGTGGCCCTCGCGGACGGGGCACAGGATATGGTCGTCGTGACGCGGACCATGGCAAGAGATGACAAGGTCCGAGTGGACACAAGGCCGATGCTTCCTGAAACTGCGAGAGAGCTCGATGACGAGGACTTATTTCGATACATATCTCAGGCTGCAAGCAACATCTTTGACGGAAAGGACCTCTGGTCCCTGGAGGTCACGGGATATAATAGGAGGTCCCGCGCAACGGGCGCAGATAAGCGAATGAAGGGGGCACGAGCACCGCGCGAGAAGAGCTCCGCCCGGGACCAGCTTGAGTTCTCCTTTGGTCTCGAGCAATCAAGTCCGTTAAGCCAAGACGCCAGATGCGTCACAGGGATTTGGCCGGAGTGGCTGGAACCTGAGAGCAAGTTCCTGGGCGTCGAAGAAGTACTGGGCAGGCCATGCTACGCACTAGAAATGCCTCTTTTCAGTAGAACGCCTTGTGAGAAGGTCTGGATCGATGTCGAGACGCTGCATCTTGCGAAGGCCACGATTACCACCGCCATGGGGCCTTGCAACACAACTTATGAGGACTGGCGCGAGGTGGCCCCGGGGATGTGGCTGCCCTTCAGTCACGTTACAACGGCCACGCTTCATGGGACGGAACGGGTCTTCCCACAAAGAATCAGATCAATCGAGGTTAATACTGGCCTTTCGGACGATCTCTTCGACCCGCGGAAGATCAACGTTCTCGAATCACCCGAAAGAGTGGAGACCGCCAAGTAGCTGCTGTCGCGTCTCTGCTGCAAATGCTCGTTTTCCGCTCGCGCCTGCGTCCGTCTGTTTGTCCCCGGGGTGCTAATTCGAGGATTCATTTCGGTTGCAGGTGGAGATCGACTTCCTGGCAGACCTTTTGTTGGAAACGCGACGTTGCTTGTGATAGATTCGCACAGTTGAAGCTGTCATTTGAACATTTCCAAAGGAGATGAACCTTGAACCAGATTAGCCGTGTTTGCGTGAGCCTCTTTCTTGCCTTGTTTCTTGTCGCCATGACTTGTCACTTGGTGGAGGGCATGACCGCGGACGAGGTCCTCAAAGGCGCCTCGGCGCAATATGAGAGCTTCATGTCCTCAGTCAAGGACCTGACCATCGAGCAGGAGATGAGCATGGGTCAAGGGCAGATGAAGATGCAGATGAAGATGATGCGCAAGGGGAACAAGTACCGCATTGAGACCACGACTAGCACGCCTCCGGGAAGAGGAGGGGCTCAGATGCCCCCCATGACGACAACCATCATATTCGATGGGAAGGACACCTGGATAGCCAGCCCGTTCGCCGGGAAAAGGCGACTGGAGGGCGACGAGGCAAAGGGCCACAGCCCACAGCTAAGCTGGACAGAGAACCTCCAAGGGCGCCTCGTCCTCCTCGGGAAGGAAGAGGTGGCCGGCAGGAGCGCCTGGGTAGTCGAGGTGAAGGAGGACAAGAATCGCAAGACCGAACCTGAAGCATTCTCAAAGGTCTGGATAGACACCAGCAATTACTGGATGCTCAAGGCTGAGTCCAAGACGCCGAAGGGCGTCGCGGAGTCGCGGCTTTCGGATTTTCGGAAGGTTCACGGTGATTTCAGCATGCCTTTCCTGCACGAGGTGCTCGTAAATGGCGTTCTTCAGAGCAAGTTGGTTACCAAAGGCGTCAAGATAAATGCGGGGTTGTCCGATGACCTATTCGACGCCAGCAAGCTCACGTCTCAGGGGATGAGCATGGAGGATATGTTCAAGCAAGGGATGCAGGGCAACTAGCGAAGAGTTTCCCCAAAGAGGGAAACGGGATAAAAGGAAAAACGGACAAAAGGAGAAAAGGCAGATATGGTTTCCGGCACGAACGGACGGACGGGGGATTGGGTAGTTTGCGCTGCGTTCTCCGGGCCGTATGACCCCGCAATCGGTCTGCTCAGACCGGTCCCAGGGGATCACGTTGGATTCCTACGAAGACTCCCGCAATTATTAGGTTGATGCTGGGGAAGCTCTTGTAGTAAGATCGGGCTGCGATCAGACCGCGAGAAACAGTGGCCAAGCAAAAGCCACAATTGTCTCGTCTGGGACAGTGGCTTGTTGGCCAAACTATGGAGGATGGGATGCTGTCAATTCAATCCAGAGTCTGTGCTGCCGCAATTGCAATAATCACTCCATGCCTCGTCACAACAGCGATGGGGCAGCTGGCCGAGACGCCGTGGCCGATGTTCATGCACGACACGTGTCATAGCGGCGAGGGCGAGGTCTTGGGGCCACGACTCGGAAACCCGGGTCCATCCCTGGCGCCCGATTCGGAGGTTACATGCTCGCTCATCGTTGGAACTGGCGGCACGATCCTGCTCGGTACTAGCGCCGACGGGTTGTGCGCGATTGACGAGTCTGGCACGCGTTTGTGGTCATATTCCACTGGCGCGACCGTCTCCGCGGTATCGACCCCTGCTGTAGGCACGGGCGGGTCGGTCTATTTCGGCTGTGCGGACGGCTGCGTCTATGCTCTTGACGCCGACGGCGGCCTGAGATGGAGCTATGCGACTCAGGGGCCGATCTCTGCGTCGTGCACAATCGGCGGCGACGGCCATGTTCTCATCGGCTCGACGGACGGCTCTTTCTATGCTCTCGAGGATGCCGGGACGCAGGCAACGCTGATCTGGTCGGCAGATGTCACATATCCGATTACTCGAGGGGCGGCTGCAACCGGCGACGACAGGGTGTTGTTCTGCGACGGCGGAGCTGGGTCGAAGGTTTACGGCTACTCATCTTCGGGGACTAGGCTGTGGTCAACGAATCTCCACTCGCGGATTGCGACAGTTCCGGCTGTGGCGAGCGATTCGAGTCTCGCGTTTGTCGGGACGGCAGCCGGGACGATCTACGCCCTGCGCCCTGGTTCAGGGGACGTAGTTTGGAGCTTCGACGCTGAGGCGCCAATATCGAGCGACTTCGCTCTGTTCAGAAGTGGGCTGCTGGTTGCTGGATGTGGCGACGGAACCGTGATCGGCCTCGACACCTCTTACGAGGAACCGGCTCTCTTGTGGCAAGAGACGATTGAAGGTGTCTTGCGAACGCCGCCCATTCTGGACCCAGAGGGGATCGCCTATTTCACGTCGGACATCGGCGTCATCTACGCGCTGGATACCGCACCCGGCGCCGCCGAGAGAGTTCTTTTCAAATACTACTTAGACTACACCCCGGCGCACGCCCCGCTTATCCCGTCTGAGGGCGAGCTGCTCGTCCCCACCCAACGAGACGGGATAGCGGTCATAAGCGACCAGATGCCGCCGGCGCCGAACGTCGCGGTATCGCCGCTTTTCATCGATTTTGGCACGGTCGAGGTCGGCCAGAGCAGCTCGGCGACGGTCGAGGTATCAAACCGAGGCAACGCGGCGCTGTCGGTCATCTCCGTGTCGTCATCCGCCCCGGGTGCCTTCGTGACCCGGACGCCGCCGTTCTCGCTTGGGCCGAACGAGCGGTGTGACCTCAAGATGAGCTTCGAGCCTTCGTCCGAGGGCGATTTCCTGGCCTCGATCACGATAGCCAGCGACGATCCACGTCGGCCTGAGGTAATCGTCTCGGTCGTCGGAACCGCGTATCAAGAGGCGGTCGAGAGGCCTGACTTCGCCATCACGGCCGAGGACATTGAGTTCAGCCAACCACAGGCCAGGCCCGGGGACCTCATCACGATCGACGCGAGAATAGAGAACGTGGGGAGCGTTTCGGGCGAGGCAACGGCCAGGTTCTACTATGAGTTCATGCAGCAGCTCAACCTCATCGAGTCCGTCCCGATTGCGCTCGACGCTGGCGAAGACGGCGTGTATTCGGTTGACTGGGTCACAGACACAGGGATGGCCGCTCAGATGTATGACATCCGCGTCAGGATAGAGGACTGCCTACCTCCCGATGAGGACCTCGGCAACAACGAGGCGGTCAAGAGCTACATGCTTCCCGTCCAGCTGGTTTCCGTCATTTGCATTCCGGGCGACGGTCGCGTGCTCGTCCTCTGGGAGACGGCCTCCGAGACCGACAATCTTGGCTTCAACGTGTACCGGCAGGCCTTCCAGTCAGATTTCGTGAAGGTGAACGATAAGCTGGTCCCTGGCGGGGGCACAACGGTCGAGAGCAACTCCTACCACTTGGTTGACGAGGGACTCCTAAACGGCGTCGAATACGGGTATTGCGTCGAGTGTGTGAGTACAAGCGGCGAGACGCAGCGTTCACCGGTCGTGTTCGTCACGCCCAGCGCGCTTCATCGTGGTCCGGTGTTCAGGCTTGCGTCAAGCCAGACAGCCTACAGGCCCGGGGATAGGGTTCTTGTCAGCGTGTCGGTCTTCAACCCAGGCCCTGAGCGCGAGATCGTCGCTTACTGGGCAGTCGTGTTGCCAGACGGGACGATTATCTCCCTCTGCGATTGGGGTGGGCTGCGCGTAACGCTTCCGTCAGGCTGCTATATCCCGGACTATCCTCTCGTAGATTTCGTTCTGACTGATACAATGAATCTCTTGGGCAGCTATTCGATCGCGCTTTCGATTGGCGAACCAGCAACGATGGACTGGCTGTTTATGGATATGATCACAATCAGGCTTGAAGAATAGCGATGTTTTCTAGGCCAAATATGGCAAATGCAGACGCTGTCTGACGTGTTTGAATATGGGGAGGAAGGATGAGGAATCTAAGAATCGCTTTAATCTCGCCGGAGGTTTTCCCCTTCGCCAAGACGGGTGGCCTGGCTGACGTTGCAGGGGCCTTGCCCAAGTATCTCGCTCGGCAAGGCCAGGAGGTCATCGTCATCATGCCCAAATACCGGGAGATCGACGGGGATAGGCATGGGTTGACGGACACAGGGCTTGAGATAACCGTTGAGCTCGGCAAAGAGACTGGCCAGCACAAGCTCTTTGTCAGCGACCACATCCCCGACGTGAAGACGTATTTAGTCGAGGCGCCGGAACATTTCGATCGCGAGCAGCTATATGGGACGCCGAATGGGGATTATCCGGACAACTCAGTTCGGTTCGGCTTTTTCGCCAAGTCAGTGCCTGAGGTTCTTGAGGCGCTCGGGTTCGAGGCGGATATCCTCCACTGCAACGACTGGCAGACGGGGCTGGTGCCGGTCTATCTGAAGGAGAAGACCGAGAATGGCGGCTTTCTATCGAACGCCAAGACGCTGTTCACAATCCATAACATCGCATATCAGGGGCTGTTTGACCCTAAGGAGCTGCCGAAGCTGGGCCTGGGATGGGAGTATTTCATCATGGAGGGGCTTGAGTTCTGGGAGAAGGTCAGCTTCATGAAGGGCGGCATAGTCTTCAGCGACGCGGTCAGCACCGTCAGCCGCAGATACAGCGAGGAGATTCAGACGCCGGAGTTTGGCTACGGCCTTGAGACCATCCTCGCCTCAAAACGGGACGTTCTTTATGGCATTCCCAACGGCATCGACCCCGAGGAATGGGACCCCGCGACCGATGATCGCATAGCGGCGCGTTTCAGCGCGTCGGACATCGGGCCGAAGCAGGAGTGCAAACGGGCGCTCGCGGACGAGAACGGACTTGCCTATTCCACCGACGTGCCGATAATCGGGATGATCACGAGATTGGCCGCGCAGAAGGGCCTGGACATCCTCTCCAAGTGCATCGAGGAACTTGTCGATCTCGGTATCCAGTTCGTGATTCTAGGCACAGGGGATAACGAGTATCACCGCATCTTTGAGGGCTTCAAGGAGAAACTAGCGGGCAAAGTCGGCATCAATATCTTGTTCGATGCGGCGATGGCCCAGCGCATTTACGCTGGGTCCGATATGTTCCTGATGCCCTCGCGATATGAGCCGTGTGGGCTGGGGCAGCTGATCAGTATGCGCTACGGGACGGTCCCGATAGTTCGCAGGACAGGCGGCCTGTCGGACACCGTGACCGAGTTTGACCCGAGGACGATGAGCGGCACGGGTTTCGTGTTTTCCGAATACACGGCCGGCGCCCTGACGGAGACTGTCAAGCGGGCATTGAACCTTTACAAGGACGAGACTCGCTGGAAAAAGGTCGTCGAGAACGCGATGTTATACGACAGCTCGTGGAATCGCTCCAGCGCAGAATACATCGAGCTGTTTCACAAGATTCTGGGCGAGTAATCGCAGCGCATGTGGGGTGGGCTTTCCAGCCCGCCGCCGTCCGCGCCAGGGACGTAGGTCAATGCCTCGCGAGTACGGGCGGCGTCTCAGACCCGCCCGCTCTAATTGATAAACGCATGAAAAGCCCCGATTCCGATGGGACTGATGTAGGCGGGCGGGTCTGAGACCTAGCAATTATTCGTATATCTTGGGGGTAGGTTTCTCTGAATCACCGCGTTTCAACGCGGTTATATAGATGGCTCTCATTATCTTAACACCCGACTTCAGTCGGGTGACCTCTGGACGCCAAAGAACCTCCCCCTCCATCCAAAGAATCCTCTCTTGAAGAGGATGTAGGGAGGGCGGCAGCCTCCGCTTCAGGCCCCCGAATGAATTCGGGGGTTAGGATAATGATAGTCGTTTGCATCGCCTCGGCTGAAATCGGGCGATGACGTGCCGGATGTGTGCTCCGGCAGACAAAATCCGAACCTACGCATTTCGCTCGTCGTTACTGCTGTTATTCCCCTCGGAGAATGCTATACGTGGAGCCCAGCAAACAGCCTCATCAGCTTCGAATATGCATAGAATTGTTAGGTCTGAGACCACGCCCCTACAGCCCAATTCCGATGAGGATGTCAGCCCAGACTGCATTGATCCTGGGGCCGTTTCCCTTTTTCCCGTTTCTGTCTTGTCGCAGACTCGACGAACGGCGAGCGGAAACTCCTCAATCAGTCGTTCTTCAGTTTCTTTTGCAGCTCCGCCAGCGCAGAGAGCGCCGAAAGCGGCGTCATGGCATTGACGTCGAGCGCCTCAAGCTCGTTCAGGACAGGGCTCGGTGGCGGCGGCGCGGCGAATATCGTTAGCTGGGCAGTCTCCTGCCGTTTCTTTCGCCGCGAGGTCCTGGCCAAAGTCGGCGTGCCATCGCTAGCGTACTCGTCCCGCTCGAGATTGGCCAGTATCTCCTTCGCCCGGTCGAGCACTCGCTTCGGCAGGCCGGCGAGTCGCGCCACCTGGATGCCATAGCTGCGGTCGGCGTTGCCGGGGATGACCTTGCGCAAAAAGACGATCCTATCGCCCCACTCACGGACCGAGACGTTGTAGTTTTTGACGCGGTCGAACATCATCGCCAGCTCCGCCAGCTCGTGGAAGTGCGTGGCGAAAAGCGTCCGGGCCGCGACCTTCTTGGTGTTGTGCAAATACTCAGCGACCGCCCATGCGATAGAAAGCCCGTCGTAGGTGCTTGTGCCCCGCCCGATCTCATCCAGAACGATGAGGCTCTTCGGGGTCGCGTTGTTGAGGATGTTGGCCGTCTCGTTCATCTCGACCATGAACGTGCTCTGACCGCGAAGCAGAAAATCGGTTGCGCCCACTCGCGTGAAGACCTTATCAGCTGTCCCGATTCGCGCCTCGCTTGCCGGGACGAAGCAGCCCGTTTGGGCCATGATGACGATGAGCGCGGCCTGGCGGATGTAGGTCGATTTGCCGGCCATGTTCGGCCCAGTGACGATGAGTATCTGGTTGCTCTCGCAGTCGGCCCGAAGGTCATTGGGCACGAACTCCTGACTGAGATAGACTTTCTCGACCACCGGATGACGTCCATCCTTGATGACTAGAGCCGTGCCGTCATCGACCGTTGGGCGCACGTAACGGTTGTCCGAAGCGACCTGCGCGAACGATGCGAGAACGTCTATTGTTGCAGCCGTTCTTGCGGCCTTCTGTATGCGAGTCGTCTCCTTGGTGATGCTCTTTCTAAGCGCGGAGAAGAGCTGGTATTCAAGCTCGGCGATCTTCTCGTCTGCGGATAAGACCTTCTCTTCCCACTCCTTGAGCTCGGCCGTCGCAAACCGTTCTGCACCAAGCAAGGTCTGCTTCCTTATGTAATCGGCCGGCGCCTTATCCGCTGCGCTCTTTTTGACCTCGATGTAGTAACCAAAGACGCGGTTATAGCCGATCTTCAGGTTCTGAATGCCCGTGCGACGCCGCTCCTGCGCCTCAAGCCCCGCAATGAACTTCTTGCCGTCGCGGGCGATCGACCTCAGCTCGTCAAGCTGCTCGTCCCAGCCGTCGTTGAACATCCCGCCATCGCGCACCGTAAAGGGCGGCTCGGCAACGATCGCCTCGGCCAGAGTGCTCGCAACGTCGGACAACGTGTCCGCATTCTTGACCAGCGAAGCCAAGAGTGGGGACCTAACCTTGCTCATGGCCCTGTAAAGCTTCGGAAGCATGGAAAGCGATTCCCTGAGGGACACCAAATCGCGCGCGTTCGCGGTCCCGAGGTCGATGCGTGAGATCAGGCGCTCGATGTCCCGAACCGATTTCAGAAGCTGCCGGACCTCGTCCCGCAGAAGGAAGTCGTCCTTGAACTCCGCAACCGCATCTAGCCGCTGATCGATGCGCTTGACGTTTATGAGCGGATGCAGGAGCCAACGCCGCAGGAGCCTCGCGCCCATCGCCGTCTGGGTCTGGTCGATGAGCCACAAGAGCGAGCCATTGCGCTTCCCATCGATCGCGCTTCTCGTTATCTCCAGGTTTCGCAGCGTCGCCTCGTCCATCTGCATGAACCCCGAATCGGTGTAGAACCTGACCGCGCTGATGTGCGACAAGTCTCGCTTCTGCGTCTTCTGCAACTGGTGGAGCAGGGCCCCGCCAGCGATAATCGCAAGAGGCCTACTTGCGCAGCCGAAACCATCGAGCGACTGGACCTCGAAATGCTCGATAAGCTGCCGCAAGCAGTAGTCTCGCTCGAAGACCCAGTCCTCGATTTTCGTCAACATCGCCTTCGGGCCTGCGCCCAATAGGTCCTTGATCAGCTGCGAGTCGGCGAGGCGCTCCTGGACGACCAGTTCCTTCGGCTCCCAGCGAGAGAACTCGTTTCGGAGAGCTACTGCGGAATCGACGCCCCTCAGCTCGGTAATGTGAAAGTCGCCGGTCGAAAGGTCGATGACGGCGAAGCCGATGTCGTTGTGGTCCACGTGAACCGAACAGATGTACGAGCTCTCCTTGTCCGATAGGAGGCCCGGCTCGACCACCGTGCCCGGTGTTACGACGCGCACCACGTCTCGCTTGACGAGACCTTTGGCCGTCTTTGGGTCCTCGACCTGCTCACAGATCGCAACCTTGTAGCCCTTTTTGATGAGCTTCCTCAGATAGGCCTCAAGCGCGTGGTATGGGATGCCACAGAGCGGCACTTCGTCGGGCTTGCCGCGGTTGCGGGACGTGAGCGCGATGTCAAGCAGCTGCGAGCCCAGGACAGCGTCCTCGCCGAACATCTCGTAGAAATCGCCCATCCTGAAGAGCATTATGCAGTCCGGATACTGCGCGCGAATCTGCTTATACTGCGTCATCATCGGCGTCGTTTTCGCCGACTTGGTTTGCTTGGACGATTTCTTCTGTGCCATGCTCAAGAGTTTCGAGTTTCAGGCGCCAAGTTTCAAGTAACAGATTTGCAGAAGGGACTCGGTCGAACGGACGAGTCGCTACGTCATCATTGTCAGAAAGTGTGGTGCTGGGTTGTAAATCCCGGTCGATTAGACCATGCTACACTTTGGGGAAAAGGCTTGAAGGACTGAAATCCCGAGGATCGGACAGTCGTGGAAACGTCAATCATAGTTCGGGTATAGCAGAATGAGTCTCATTAGAGTCCCAAGAATCAATGACGACATCTCCGATTTCTACACATTGTTCCGAATGTGGGAATGCGCTCGGAGTGATCTGTCTCATGTTGAATTTGATTTCTCCGAGTGTGATTTCCTCCGTCAAAACGCAATAGCGTTTCTAGGGGGGTTGATTCGTTCGATAGAATCTGCAGGAGGAAGAGCGGAACTCAAATGGGAAACGCTCCGACCCAAGATCCGTCAATTGCTTGAACGTAATAGGTTCATCCAGCATTTTCCGCCAGCGGGTTACTCGCCGTCGGGGCCCCCGCGGTCCGCCAGTTCGATTCCGTATAGGGAGGACATTTCTGAAGACCGAGATGGGATCATGAACTATCTGAAACAGGAGTGGCTGGGCGTTCAATGGATTCAGAAGCATATAAGCGCGCACGGACGCAACGCGATTGTAGGGGCAGCCTGGGAAATCTACGCAAACGCTTTTGAGCATAGTCACTCCGGAATAGGTATCTTCAGCTGTGGGCAGTACTACCCCAAAATGCACGAATTAAAGCTCACCGTGGTTGATTTCGGTATAGGCATCCCGCAGAATGTAAGATCCTTTGCCAACAATTTTGAAATAGCGCCAGCAGCCGCCTTGCAGTGGGCATTCAAGAGCGGAACAACGACGAAGCGAGGAGGCCGTGGGGTGGGGTTGGACATCCTGAAGGGATTTGTGGCCATCAATGGAGGCAGAATGGAGACCTTCAGTCATGACGCATTCGGCCTCATTGACGACCGCGGCGAACGATACTCCGGCTGCACCTCGCACTTCGAAGGAACTTTGGTCAATATCACCTTGAAGTGTCATGAAGACTGCTATTATTCTCTGACATCTGAAGAAATTAGTGAGCCCCTGTTCTGAAAAGGGAGTGAGGTTGCCATGAAAATCACCATACTTGATACTATAGGCAAGAACTGCATCACGTTTGAAGATGGCGACAGTCTGTATCAGGTCGTTCATCCCGAACTGCTGGCGTCGCGGGATGTAGAGCTTGATTTCGGGGGTGTCGAGGTGCTGGCTTCGCCATTTTTCAACGCCGCGATAGGCCGTCTGTTAAAGGACATATCAGCCGAGACGCTTAACAGATCCCTGAAGGTCCATTCTCTCTCTCCCGCAGGGATGAAGGTTCTAAAGCGGGTGATTGAGAACTCTAAGGAATACTACTCCGACCCAGATAAACGGCAGAAATTGAATGAGATCCTAAGCGAGAGCTCAGAGGGGGAGTGATGCCAATCAAAGTCAGGGCAGACGTCATCGATATCCGACAGGATAGACCAAGACCAGATGATTCTTTTCTCGTGGACACCAATGTCTGGTATTGGTTGACATACACTCGTGCAAGCCACACAAGCGATTCGCCGAGGAACTATCAGCTCAGAGACTATCCTGCCTACCTGTTGAGAGCCAAGTCTGTAAGGGCACAGGTTTATTGGTGTGGTCTTTCTCTTGAGGAGTTGGCGCATAGGATTGAGAGAATCGAGCTGAAGATTTTTAACAAGACATTGAGTCAGGGTGAAATCAAGCTCAAGGAGTTCCGCCACGATAGGCCAGAGGACAGGAAAAGAGTCGTCGAGGAGATTCAGGCCGCATGGGGTCAAGTGAAGACAATGGCGGAAGGGCTGGCGATCTCAATTGATCAATTGACAACAGATGCTGCCTTCAACATGATTCCGAGTTCTGAGATGGATGGCTACGATCTATTCATGGTTCAAGTTCTCTGGAAGCACTCAGTCCGCGGGCTCATAACGGACGACGCGGACCTTGCCACGGTCTCAGGCGTAACCATCTTCACATCAAACCGTAAACTGATCACTGAGGCGCGCAAGCAGAAAAAACTGAGGCAGCGGTAGTTCATCCCGGTGATTAAGCCCTGGGTCGATGACTTCCCTTGTCACTGTTTTATCAGCTGACTCGTGATTCTTGTGGCCTGTTTCAGCTCATCCGCTCGGCGCAAACTCCGCTTTCCGGGCATGGATGACGGGGATCGCATCTGCATCGGTTTGGCAATCCTTTCTGGAGCCTGGCAAAGCACGACGCCGGGCGCAGACAGCTTGGCAGCAGACAGCTTATTGGTCTCCGACGCAGCACCTGGTTCTGACGAACTCTCAAGTTGCGCCGGGAACCCGGTGCCAAGACCGTGGGTTAATTATGCGGACACAGTCTAGTTGTTACCAGATGTATTATAGGTTGAACCGCTTTCCGGTCGTTGTAGCGGCGATCTGCGCGCGGAACTAGCGAGCTCGGTCAACTTGACACTTTACGAAAAATTGGTAATGGTTAAACTGGTGTAGTGTAGAAATAAGAGTAAAGGAGGGGAAATGATGAATGACTTTAGTTAGGGTAAAGGACGACGAATCTTTTGATTCGGCACTCAGGCGCTTCAAGAAGCAGTGCGAGAAGTCGGGGATATTGTCCGAGTTTAGGAAGCGCGTTTTCTTCGAGAAGCCATGCATCAAACGCAAGCGCAAAGCTTTAGCTGCACGGAAGAAACTCATTAAGAGGATCAGGCGATTTGGCTGATCAGCCAGGTTGGTTCCTGGCCTATTCTGTCTGTATCATAGTTGGCAGAGGTAATGATGACATTAGAGCTCGAGGAAATCTATCGCCTGGCAGTTGAGGCCGGTATCGAGGCAGATCAACGTCCCAGGGAAGAGATCGAGCGACAGCTGAAGATTGAGCGCGATAAGTTCGAGAAACTCTCGGGCGGTGCGAAGGCGCGCTTTGACACAGACCGTCTCACTAATCCTTTCGCAGATTGCCGGATACTTCACGGCGAGCTCGACGCGGAAATATCGAGCGCGTTGGTTGGCATAGACATCGGGCCGGCGGAGGTGATGCTCGCTGATAGGTTGAGGTCAAAGGGCCAGAATCTGGACCTCATCATCGCTCATCACCCTTCCGGACGCGCACTTGCGGCCCTAGCCGACGTTATGTCCCTTAGCGCGGACCTCTGGGCCCAGCAGGGCATGCCTATTGGACAAGCAGAGAATGTCTTCTCGGGGAGGATCAAAGAGGTGCAGGCGTCGGTTATGGCCGCAAATCACAACAGAGCGGTTGATGCGGCCAGATTGCTCGACATTCCTTTGATGTGTGTTCATACCCCGGCCGACAACTGTGTTGCGCGGTATCTTAAAGAGACCATCAAGAATGCAAAACCCGTTTTGCTCGGGGATGTCCTTGACTTGCTGCTTGAGACCGACGAATACGATCGTTATGCGTCTGAGATTACGGGACCCAAGATCGTTGTTGGGTCGAAGGAGAGCAGGGCTGGCGATGTCTTTGTTGATATGACGGGCGGCACATCTGGCCCAAAAGACCTCTACGCGATGATTGCGAAATCTACCAACATAAGCACTATTTTGTGCATGAGCATCTCTCAGGACCACAAGAAAGAGATTGAAAAACATCACCTGAACTGTATAGTTGCTCCTCACATGCCAAGTGATACACTTGGGTTGAATCTGATTCTCGACTCCGTGGAGTCGCGAGGAGAGCTGTCAGTGGTGGAATGTTCAGGTTTCCGCCGCGTCAGCAGGCCGCGTAAGTAGCGGTGAACATTTTACAATCAAAAGAGGAAGTGAACGTCAGATATAGGGGAAGGTGAAACCGTGAATAGAAGATTTGCTTCAGCGGCGGGGCTCATGATTGGATTGTGTTCCTTGTTCTTTGTGTCCCATGTGAGTTTTGGTGGTATTGTAACCACGCCGGCCGAGTTCAATTGGCTTCTTTCGGACGCCGAATACGGAAAGGTTCTGGGAACGCTCGGGGTTGCCGAGGAGATATACCAACGTGGCATCGAGCTTCTCTACGACGGCAAATTCGCCGAGGCGGCGGAATGTTTTTGGCGAGTTGTTGACCTTTACTCAGCAGACTCCGTCCTCAAGACGCATTCGCGGGTCTCATCCGCATACTACTTTCTCGGCAAGACTTACCTGCTCGCGGGCAAGCCGGATCTCTCAAGGGGCCTCTTTGCGCTGGCTGTTCAGTCGCATCCCGCCGGCGTATTCATGCAGGCACAAGTGGACATGTCATACTCCTACGGTGATACCCTTAGGGAGCGGCTCAGGGCTTTTGCTTTACAGAGGCAGCTGGACCTCGGGTTTGCCGGTGCGGCGGCGGCTCGGCAGCCAGCGGCGTGGGAAGAGACGATATCGATGGATTTGCTGTTTGATTTCAATGAATACACGCTTCGACCAGATGCTATGCCCACCTTGGAGCGCGTGATACGCCGCATCAAGAGCTCCCATGGGTTGGTTTTTGTGATCGAGGCCAACAGCGATGATGTTGGCACGCAAGAGTATAATCTTTGGCTTGGAAACAAGAGGGCCGAGGCTGTGCGGTATGTTCTCTCGAGACGCGGCGCCCAGGAGCATTTGGTCAAGTGCTTCAGCTATGGCAAGTTGCTGCCCATAGCGTCCAACGATACCGAAGAAGGGCGCTATAAGAACCGCAGGATTGTAATAAAGGCCATCGGGCAGTAGCTGGTTCGCCTTTCGCGCAATCTCGCCTTTTGGCGGACGAGCTGGGCGGATAGCTCAGCTGGTAAGAGCATCGGCCTTACAAGCCGGGGGTCGCAGGTTCGAATCCTGTTCCGCCCAAACCATTTAGCAGCCCTCCCGGCGATTTCACCCTCTCAATACCCCAATTCCAAGTATTGGCTTATAGTGCCGTTTTGTCCTACCCCTACCGCCGCAGGATGGCACACCTATGACACAAAGGCACACGCTTGCCGCCCCTCACGCAGATGATCTGAGAGATCACGTTCACGTCCCCGGACAAAAAGCCATATAGCCGATGACTGGGCCGCCAGAGGCCACAAGACTTCCGCCTCGGCGCTGTTTGCACATAGGCCAATGATTGGGAGGCGGACGAGGATGCGCCCTATTCGTTCAGCGGGGCGTAGCGCTCGGGTGTCTTAGCGTCCTTGGGCGGCTCCAACAGCCCAGCCTCCTTCAGCTTGGGGTCAATGCGCTTGTGCAGATTGTATTCGTGGCGCTGAACGTGCAGTCGAACTCGCAGGGCATGTGAAGGCTGCCTGTCGCTTCGTAGTTCAGGGCCGGGCAGCCGCCCGGTTAACCGTAGCTTAAGCCCAGCTCCTTCAGGTGCGAGCTGCCAGGCAAAAAATACCGGCAGAGCATTGCGACGGCGCCTCAGCGCCACGCCGACAAAATCCAGTTTGTTGTCTGCGCCGGCATCGGCTCCGCCGACATCTGGCCCGTCACTCCCGAGGAGCTCGTCAACATCTTGACGGCTACTTAGGCCCCTGCGAATAACGAGGTCGTACATATAACCCCAAGACCGACATCAATCTGTTACTGGGCAGCAAAAAAACACTTGACAGCAATGGGAGTTCCTGATACGGAATCAATGTTCTTCTCGTTGTCTTGTTTTTCGATAATTGTGCAAAAGCACTGCAGGAGGTGGAAAATGCGCAGGATACTCTTGCATCATTGAGAAAGACCGGCTGCACCGAGTAATCCTTCTTAGTGCCCTTCATCACATGCTTCTATCTAGGTGAATCGCCGCCATCAGCGATCTTTATTCAGCTGCCCCCGTTTCCCCGGAGGGCGAAGAGCTCAGCCCTTTATGACGCCGATTGGCCTGAGTTTAGCGACTTTTCTTGAGATGCCGGTCTCGTGGACGACGCGGACGACCTCGTCGATGTCCTTGTAGGCGGCGGGCATCTCTTCCGCGAGGGTCTTTCTTGAGGCGGACCGGACGATGATGCCTTGCTTTTCGAGCTCGCGGTCGATCTGCCGGCCCTTGGCCTTCTTGATCGCCTGATGCCTGCTGAGGACCCGCCCGGCCCCATGGCACGTGCTGCCGAACGTCTCCTGCATAGCGGAATCAGTTCCGACGAGCACGTAGGACGCAGTTCCCATGTCGCCGGGGATGAGGACGGGCTGGCCGACCGGGCGGTAGCGCGTGGGTAGCTCCGCGTTGCCCGGCGGGAACGCGCGGGTAGCGCCTTTGCGGTGAACCATGAGGGTGCGCTCCTCACCGTCAATCTCGTGAGTCTCGCGCTTCAGGATGTTGTGGGCGACGTCATAGACGAGCGACAGGCCGTGCTGAGAGGGGCCGCCGCCGAGCGCCTCTTCGAACGCCTGAATGGCCAAGAAGCCGAGGCACTGGCGGTTGGCCCACGCGTAGTTTGCGGCGCAGCTCATCGCCTCGACGTATTGCCTACCCTCACGCGAACTCGTCGGGGCGCAGATAAGCTGTCGGTCGGGGATGTCTATCCCGAACTTGGGGAAGGCGTTTGCCAGCATTGCAAGCGCGTCGGTGCAGACCTGGTGCCCAAATCCCCTTGACCCAGAATGAACCATAACCGTGACCTGGTCCTTGAAGATGCCAAATGCGTTCGCCGTCTTCTCATCGAAGACCTCCTCGACGAACTGGACCTCGACGAAGTGGTTGCCCGCCCCGAGCGTCCCGACCTGCTCGAGTCCCCGCTGGATGGCCTTGCTGCTGATGACGTCAGGATTCGCGTCATCGAGGCGCCCATCGGCTTCGGTTCGTTCCAGGTCGGACGTTTGGCCATAGCCCTGGTCCACGGCCCACCCAGACCCGTTCCGAAGGAGGTCGGCGAGCTTCGAGGGGGAGAGCTTGATCTTGCCTCGGCAGCCGACCCCACACGGTATGCGTTGGAACAAGGCGTTCACGATGTCCCGCAGGTGGGGCTTCACGTCGGAGACTGTGAGGGTGCTGGAGAGGAGCCTAACCCCGCAGTTGATGTCGTAGCCAACCCCACCCGGCGTCACGACGCCGGTGTCTTCAAGGGTCGCGATGACGCCGCCAATGGGAAGCCCGTAACCGTAGTGGATGTCAGGCATCGCGAAGGACGCGCGGACGATGCCGGGCAGGGATGCGGCGTTTGCGACCTGCTCGAGTGGGTCAGAGCCCTCGCCGCGGCCCTGAAGTAGGTCCTCGCTGGCAAAGATGACCCCGTCCACTCGCATACAGGGCTTATAGCGCCTGGGCAGGCGCCACTTGAATGGATTGATCTGTTCGAGGCGGGATAATTCAACCATTCTGATACTCCTGGGAGTGTTCCCATACGATGCTGTATCCATTGAAGACAGGACCGTCGGTGCAGACCTTCTTGTAGGTGAGAGGCCCTTCTGCGGGGCCATTGTCCTCAAGTGAGAGAGCTCTTTCGCGGGTCTGAACCGCGCATCCGAGGCAGGTCCCGAGCCCACAGGCCATCTGTTCTTCGATGACGACGAGAAATCGCTTCACGCGCTTGTGCCTGGCGATGTCGGAGAGCGCTTCGAGCATTGGTCGGGGGCCGCACCCCACGAGCGTTGTGTCAGCCGGATAGGTCGGGTTCGCGTCGAATAGCTTCTCCACGAGGTCGCACGCGGTTCCGCAGAAGGCGCCCTCGTCGCCGGGATACCTCGACGTTACGATAGAGGGGATGAAGTTATCAAAGAGTCGCGAGACGACCAGTCTCAGAGGCTCTGTGGTTTTGGGAAGCGCCCAGCGATATACAGAAGGGACCTCGGTCAGCGAGAGCCGCACGGGGCTCTGTCCCCTGCTGTTTATGCCGAGCACCGTCAGCGGGGGCCGTTCGTCTCCACTCAGCGCCTTGGCCAAGAAATTGACGCCGGAGAAGCCCACGCCGCCGGCCACGAGGAGTGTTCTCTTCCAGTCCTCAGTGCTAAACCCGTTGCCGAGCGGTCCCAGGAATCTTAGCCGGTCACCGGGGCGCACCTGCGAGAGAAGAAGCGTGCCTCGTCCGACCGCCTTAAAAACTAGCGTCAGCAGCCCGGACTTTCCCCCGGAGGGCTTTTCGTAGTCGAATACGCTCATCGCACGGGGCAACATGGCTCGATCGTAAACTGGCCCCATCATGAATCGCGCGAGATGCGCTCCGGGCAACTCTAAAGAGGGTGGGAGAAAGCCTTCGGAGCTAGCCCAACATGAGATAAGAAGGAACTGGCCCGGCGTCGGCTTCGGGAAGTCAGCCGGCATTTTCAGCACTAGACGGCAGAAGCTACCGCGCGGCTTGAGTCGATGAACGGTGCACTCATCCGCGAGAATGTCCTGGGTGCTATCTTCAGACAAGTCTGCCATCGATCGTCTTGATCTGGCCGGAGGTTATCGTGCACACCGGCGCCCCGACGAGCGACCAGCCGCCGAACGGGCAGTTACGGCCCATTGAGTAGAACTTCGCTGGATCGATGGTTACATCTTTCGCGGGATCGAGGATGGTAATGTCAGCGATGTCGCCTTTCGCCAGCCTTCCCTTCTTGAGACCTAGCGCGTCGGCTGGCCCAGTCGTGAATTTCTGTATCAGAATCTCCAGCGGGACTTGCCTCTTGGCGCAAACCCGGTCGAGGCATACCGGCACGGCGCTCTCTAGGCCAACGATCCCGAACGGCGCAGCGAGATAGTCCTGCTCCTTATCAGTGGTTGTATGAGGCGCGTGGTCGGTCGCGATTGCGTCAATGGTTCCGTCTAGAAGGCCCTCGACCAGCGCATCGACGTCGTCCTGAGTGCGAAGGGGCGGGTTGACCTTCGTGCTCGTGTCGTAGTCGGACTCGTCAACCGCCTCATCGGTCAGCGTGAGATGATGCGGCGTCACCTCGGCTGTAACCTTAATGCCAGCGTCCTTGGCCCGCCGTATCAGCTCGACCGACTCCCTGGTCGAGACGTGCGCGATGTGGATCGGGATGCCCGTGAGCCCGGAAAGGGAGATGTCCCGATAGACCATGACAGTCTCAGCCTGTTGCGGGATCGGCGGCAGCCCGAGCCGGGTTGAGACGAAGCCCTCGTGCATGACGCCGCCTGCGGAAAGCGTGGTGTCCTCGCTGTGCGAGACTATCCGGACCCCAAAATCACTGGCGTATTCAAGCGCCCGCCGCATTATGGTCCCGTCCATTACGCAGTGGCCATCGTCGGTTATGGCTACGATGCCCGCCTCGGCCATCTCGCCGATTGCAGCGAGGGCCCGGCCCTTCATACCGCGGGTGATTGCTCCGGCCGGGAAGACGTGGATGAGCCCGATGTTCGCGGCCTTCTGTAGAATAAAAAGCGTTGTCGATTGAGTATCGTTGACGGGATATGTGTTGGGCATTGTCATGACCGATGTGAATCCACCCACTGCCGCGGCTTTCATGCCGGTCTCGATGGTCTCGGCGTCCTCTCGCCCCGGTTCGCGGAAGTGAACGTGGATGTCGATGAATCCCGGGGCCACGACAAGACCCTGGGCATCAAGCACGATCTCGTCCGCCTTCTTGGACGATTTCCCGGGTTTGCCGCCGGGCCGAACGACTAGTGCGTCCTCTATGTCGATGGGTCTCCTCGAGACTCGCTTGATGCGACTGTTCTCGAGCAGTATGTCGCCGACGTAGTCGATGCGATCGCCTGGGGAGATAATCCTCCCGCCCTTAATCACTAACCTCATAGATACTCCTCCCGCCAAGCAACAGTAATAGAACAGCCATCCGTATCGCCACGCCATTGGCTACCTGGTCGAGTATGACTGAAAGCGGGCCGTCAGCAACTTCGGGGTCGATTTCAACGCCGCGATTTAAGGGTCCAGCGTGCATGATGATACAGTCGCTTTTCAGGTATTTGAGATGCTCCATCTTGAGGCCAAAGTAGCGGTTATATTCCCTGAGCGACGGAAATCGAGGCGCCTCATCGCGTTCGGCCTGGATGCGGAGAACCATGACGACGTCCTTGCCCGTGATTGCCTCCTTGAGATTTGGCGCCACGTTGACGCCCAGCCTCCTCACGTGCAGTGGGAGCATGCTGCTGGGACCCATGACGGTCACAGCCGCGCCCACTTTTGTCAGACAAAGGATATTTGAGCCTGCGACGCGGCTTCGGGCTATATCGCCAAGGATTGCCACTTTAAGCCCCTTGACCTCACCCTTTTTCTCGCGGATTGTCATGAGGTCCAGTAGCGCCTGCGTGGGGTGCTCGTGGAAACCGTCCCCGGCGTTGATGACCGAGGCGTCCATGAGCTTAGCCAGTCGGTGGGGGTACCCAGCGACGCCGTGGCGAATTACGACCACGCTGGGGCTCATCGCCGCCAGGTTCTTGGCCGTATCGACGAGCGTCTCGCCCTTCGAGATGCTGCTGCCTGATACTGAGAAGTTCACGGTGTCGGCCGAAAGCCGCTTTTGGGCTATCTCAAACGACAGGCGCGTTCTTGTGCTCGGTTCGAAGAAGAGGTTGACGATCGTTCTGCCGCGCAGCGTGGGGACCTTCTTGACCGTTCGCTCGCTTATGCTCTTTGTCGATTCGGCGAGGTCAAGGATCATCGAGACCTCGAACGGCGTGAGGTCGGCGATTCCCAGCAGGTCCTTTCTCATCTGCCCTCCGCATTCCTCTTGGGTCGAGACGGGAATAGAAGTGCCCTATCCTGGCCGTCCTTCTCGACAACTTCCACACAAACCCATTGCGAGGGAAGCGTCTCGACGCCTAAGCCCAGGAAATCAGCCTGAATCGGAAGCTCCCTCAGGCCCCGGTCGATAAGCTCCACCAGTCTGACGCATTTCGTCCTGCCCAAGTCGGCGAAGCAAATGAGAGCCGCCCTTATCGTTCTTCCGGTGTAAAGCACGTCATCGACTAGAAAGACGGTCTTGCCGTCGATAGAGAAATCGATTCTGCTGTCCTTGATCTGCGGCTGATGAAACCCTAGAGCCGCGAAATCGTCCCGATAGAAGCCGATGTCCAGCGCCCCGACATCGACTTCACGACCGGTGCGCTGCATGAATCCGTCAGCGAGGCGCTTAGCCAAATGGTTACCCCGCGACCTTATTCCTATGAAAGCGACTTCGTCATCGGCGGTCACTGCGGCCACGATATCGTCCAACAGCTCGCCAAGCAATACTTTGAATTGCGCTGAGTCTGCTATAATGGACTCACCCTTATGGTCTCTCAAATCGATTGTTTGCATCGCGTTATCCGAAACGTTCAGCTCTAACTTGCAGCAGGCATTACTATGCTGTAAGTCCGCATCTTCTTGTAAAGACTTGTTCTGTCAATCCTCAGCTCCTGTGCCGTCTTGCTCACATTCCATTCATTTCGCTGAAGGTGATACACGATATACTCTTTCTCGAATTCTTGTCTCGCCTTTTTCAGCGGCATGCTTTGGGCCAAGCGGCTCGTTGGTTTTTGCACAAGGTCAAACACATCATCGGGTGCGATTGCATTGCCGCTGGTCATTATGACTACTCGCTCGACGATGTTCTTGAGCTCGCGGACGTTGCCGGGCCAAGTGTAGGACTGCAAGAGCTCTATGGCCTTGTGGCTAAAACGCTTGGCCTTCTTGCCATATTCCCGACAGAACTGCTCCGCAAAGTAGTCAGCAAGGAGCGGGATATCCTCGAGCCGGTCCATCAATGGAGGAACAATCATCGGGATTACGTTTAGGCGATAGTAAAGGTCCTCACGGAACTTGCCCGCCTCGATGAGCGACAGCAGGTCCTTGTTTGATGCGGAGATCACGCGGACGTCGACGCTGATCTGCTTCGTGCCGCCGACGCGCTCAAATCGTTGCTCCTCAAGCGCTCTTAGAACCTTCGCCTGCGTCATGAGGCTCATGTCGCCCACCTCGTCGAGAAAAAGCGTCCCGGCGTCTGCGAGCTCGAACTTGCCGATGCGCTGCTTGGTCGCGCCGGTAAATGCCCCCTTCTCGTGGCCAAAGAGCTCGCTTTCTATCAGTTCCTCGGGTATCGCCGCACAGTTGACCTCGACGAACGGCCCATCCTTACGGAGGCTCATCTCGTGGATCATCCCGGCCACGAGCTCCTTGCCGGTCCCGTTCTCGCCCATTATCAGCACCCTGGCGTTCGACGGCGCTGCCTGCTTCGCCTGTTCGCGGACCTTCTCTATCGCCTCGCTCGTGCCGATCAGCTCATACTTGCGGCCGACCTCCTGTTTGAGAGCGCGGATCTGAAGGTTCTGGCGCCTCGACTCGAGGGCGTGCTGAATCTGCTGTAGGACGTTCTCGAGCGAGAGAGGCTTCTCGATGAACCCATACGCCCCGAGCTTCATCGCCTGAACCGACAGCTCTATTGTCCCGTGGCCAGAGATCATTATGACGGTGGTCTCGGGGTGAGTTTTCCTGACTCTCTCAAGAAGGTCCATTCCGCTCATGCCGGGAAGCCATATATCCAAGAGAATAACCGCCGGCGTATTGCTCTCAAGGAACTCGAACGTCTCTTCCGCATCCGCGACGGCCGATACCTCAAAGCCCTCATCCGACAGAACCGCCGATAGGGATGACCGAACGGTGGCGTTGTCATCCACAACGAGTATCCGCTCGTCCGTTTTGCTCACCATCTTCTTTTCATGCCTTGTCTCTTGAGGCGCCCAATCTAGGTCAGCCTGTCCCTCCGGGCAGCTCAATTATGAATCTCGTCCCCTTGGGGACGTTATCCTGAACGCGAATATAGCCGTTGTGGTCCTCGATAATCCTTTGAACAATGGCAAGCCCCAGGCCCGTTCCGCGCTTCTTCGTCGAAAAATACGGCAGGAAGAGCTTGTCCTTGTTTTCCCGGTCGATTCCGGCCCCGTCGTCTGCCAGCTCAATGCGGATGATCTTGAGCACGCTGTCGTAGTGCGTGGATATCTCAATTGTAATGAATTCGCTTGCCGCTTCCAGGGCGTTGTTGATTAGGTTCCTAAAGACCTGTTTCATCTGCTCAGCATCGATGTTGGTACGCGGCACGGATTCGTCGAGCCTCAGCTCGATCTTCGCGTTTGACAGATTGCCGTTGTAGAGCGCTAGCACGTCCCTTATCGTTTTGTGGATGTCGTCGGGACGGGCCTGGACCTCGGGCATCCTGGCGAAGCGCGAGAACTCGTTGACCAACAGCTTCAGCCCATTGATCTCCTGGATAATCGTATCAACGCATTCCTTGAACAAGCCATCGTCGTCGGTACCGAGTTTGCGGGACTGCTTCTGCAAGCGCTGGGCGTAAAGCTGTATCGGAGTTAGTGGGTTTTTTATCTCGTGCGCGATCCTGCGGGCCACCTCCCGCCAGGCAGCAGATTTCTTGGCCTTTAGCAGCTGTGAGAGGTCCTCAAAAACAACAACGAAACCCATATCACTGTCCGTTGTGTCTCTAAGCAGCGCCAGCGTTACCAGGAGCGTGCGGTTCTGGCCCCGTACCGTAACCTGACATTCATGCTCCCGGATACTGCGTTTGCCCTTGACGATCCCCTCAATCAGGTTCCCCAGCTCCCGCAGGTCCGGCGCAAAAAACACCTCCCTGAAATCTCGCTGAACACACGTTTCCTCCTGAAGACTGAGCATCGAGAGCGCCGACTCATTCACGATGGTTATCTTGCCCTTGATGTTGAGCGACACAACGCCTGTCGCGATGTTTGAAAGGATCGCCTCCATGTGCCGGCGCCTTCTGTCGTAGTCCCGGCTGGACCTTGAAAGCTGGCTTTCGGCCTTGTTGACGGCGGTTTTGCTTGCCTTAAGGTCCGCAACCATCTTGTTGAACGCGTTGACCAAGAGACCCATCTCGTCGTTCGTCTCGCCGCTCAAATGCACGCCCAGGTCGCCCTTCGCAACTGATTGTAGTCCCCCCAACAGCCGCTCGATCGGGCGCGTCATCACCTTCGCAAGGTAGAACCCAAACCACGTTGCGGCGAAAACAATGAGAAGCGTCAAAATCAGAACAAGAATGACATAGACCCTCTGTTTCCATTCCTCTTTCGTGGAAAACAGTCTGTATCGCATTATCGAAGATGAAATCCGCTCCTTTGATGATGATACTTCAGGCCAGACGACATACTTCACGATAATCGCGCCCAGCGCGGACCCGTCCGACGACTTAACCGGCACCGCACAACTGATCACATCAGTTCCAGCGGCGGAGAGGTTCTCCACAAGTCTGCTTTTTTCGTTCTCAAGCAACTGCTCAATTCGCTCATCGTCGAACTTGAATACCGCCTCGCTAAGCCCTGTTTCAGTTCCGCCGACTCTGGCGACCTCCTTCTTTTTCTTAAGGACCTGAATACCGCCGAGGCCATATTCATTGGCCTTCTCCGAGATCAGTCGCCTGAGCTCCTCGCGATTCGACGCCAAAAGAAGCTCGTTTTGCCCCACAAGTCCCGCAACCGTCGTCGCCAGACGTTCCGCTCTCTTGACATCCTGTTCGTGGTAGAACCCCGCTAAATCAACTGCGCTCTGATAAACGCGCTCCACGTCCGGGATTAGGAACCGGTCGAACGTCTCCCGCACAAGCCCGGACGCAAGCATGTAAAGCAATATCGACGGGATGAGAGAAAAGGTTACGAAAGCGACAACCAGTTTGGTTCTGAGCCTCGCGCCGATCTTCTTATGCTTCCGCTCGAAATAGAGCTTTATAAGATTGCGGAAGATCAAGAAGACCAACAGCATCGTTATCAGTATGTTGAGCATCAGCGTCGCCTGCCACACGCCTCGCTCGAAACCAGAGACGCTGTCGCTTTCCTTGTCGATGAGGCTGCCGCTTTCGATATAGACGATAACCGACGACGCGATAACTGCCAGAAGGGAAATGGCGAGAACGATGATCAGGTTCTTGTGGCGCCTGGCGCTCTTGGTCTGCCGCTCGTTGACCTCCAGCGCCTCACCGGGCCGCAGGTTGCCTATTTCCTTCAGATCGACCACAGGCTTGGGTTGCTCCTTCATTCTGCGCCTCCTTGGGTCCTCGATATCTTACCCGACACGCTTGAAGACCGGCTCTTGCCGGAACCATCGCTCTGCAAGACTTGAGTTGAGATGTTCTCTGAATAAAACCAATCGGTGGTGTAACCGGTCCGCAGGAACCACAGCAGGTGCCCCAGTGGGAAATCGACCTCGCTTGCGGTTACATCGCAATACACTCCGACGTAATAAGTTCGCCTGGGGTATTTCTCCATGAAGATGTGTATCGGTATCTCGGTCTCCAGGCTCAGCAGGCTTTGCATCGCCTCCTTATTGTCAACAAACTCCTGACTAATGTCCTCCTCGGCCTGCAGCATGATTACCGTATAGGACTTCTTGACTGGGTCGTAGGAGACCTGTTTCTTGACCATCGTTGAGGCTAGCTGGGCGTCAAACCAGAAGCCTCGCTCCTCAAAAACCGCCGCCTTGAAGGACAGCCTTAGCGGCAGTCCAGATTCAAAGAACTCGCCCAAGTCCTCATCCATCCAGTTCAGGAGCTTCGATTTGACCACAACAACGCTGCCGTGCTCATCAATAACAGCGGAGGGCTTCATCATTCGGGGCTCCGGCTCAAACGAGGCTGCCTGGGGCTCGGGCTCGGCGAATGCCGACCCGGCCAACAGAGCTGCCAGGAGAAGCGCCCATACACACGACCCTGTCACTGCGCCTCCCAGGCGAATTGACGCCATAATCGATCTCCCATCTTGGAAACACAAGGCAACCTTCGCCGCCAATTGATCTACATAATGCTAAGGTTGGCGCACGGATTCGTCAAGGATGACAACCCCATCTGGTGAAACCTCTCGCTCTCCGTCATGTTGACTCAGGTAACAGGTGGCACTACTATATTAAGACACAATACATAGAACTGCCCTCATCGTCTAGTCAGGACAGGACACCGCCCTTTCACGGCGGCGGCAGGGGTTCAAATCCCCTTGAGGGCAATGACTTTTTCTTTCACTTTTTCCTTCGAGGGTTGGAGCAAGATGTCAAATCTAGCCGCATTTACCGATGCAAGTTTCGATGCGGATGTCCTGCAATCTGATTTGCCGGTTCTGGTCGATTTCTGGGCCGAATGGTGCGGTCCATGCAAGATGATCGCTCCCATGGTGGAGAAGCTGGTAACAGAGTATGAGGGTAAGGCGAAGTTCGGTCAGCTGAACGTCGATGAGTGCCCAAACACAGCCGCGACGTTCGGCATCCGCGCGATACCAACGCTCTTGATTTTCAAGGGCGGCAAGCAGGTTGATTCGATTGTGGGCGTGGTCCCCTTCGATAAGATCAGAAATGCACTGGACAAAGCGATTGGCTGAGATTTGCTCCTGATTCGCGAGATTTTCGTAGGCGGTAACCATTGTCTTCACCAACCATTAAGGCGCTTGACACTCGGATAATCGAAACGATCAGATACGTCGGCGCCAGCATAAGCCTCGTCGGCAGGGCGATCGCTTCGCTGTTCAAGCGCCCATTCGAGGCGAGCCCGATTATCGAGCAGATGGAGAGCCTCGGGCTCAAGTCGTTGACAATCGTCTGCCTCACCTCTCTTTTCACGGGCATGGTCTTCTGCCTCCAGACCGGCGCGGCGTTCGTGAGGTTCGGCGCGAAATCCTACGTGGCCAAGGTTGTAGCGGTCGCTGTCACGCGGGAGCTCGGGCCCATCTTGGTCTCGCTCATCGTTTCGGGAAGAGTCGCTGCCGGCATCGCGGCCGAGATCGGCTCGATGAAAGTGTCGGACCAGATCGACGCGATTCGCGTGATGGGCGCGAGCCCAGTGAAGCGGCTCGTTATGCCGAGAATTGTCGCGCTTTTCATAATGCTGCCCTTACTGGCGCTTATCGGCGATATTCTCGGGATATTCGGAGCGATGATAGTCGCAGTCGTTGAGCTCGACATGAAGGCCAGCTACTTCATCTCTAGCTCGCTCGACTTCCTGACCCTCGAGGACGTGCTGAGCGGCATCGGCAAGTGTTTCTTCTTCGCGCTGATCATAGCAGGGATAGGCTGTTATCAGGGGCTGACGACGGCCGGCGGCACTCGCGGCGTCGGTATCTCCACGACCAGGGCCGTGGTTCTGTCATCGATACTGATACTGCTTAGCGACTTACTTCTTACAAAGGTGTTTATGCTCTTATAGCGCCTGCAACTGCATCAAGATTGCTGGAGATAAGCGATTATGGGAGATGAGAAAAAGCTCTGCCCCAATTGCAGCAACAAGCTCAATTACTCGCGTGCCGATCAGATATATCTCTGCCCCTACTGCGGGGAGGAGTTCCTTGAGCGCGACGGCAAACTGGTCAAGAAACGCGCCGGAACCCCGGCGCCGAAAGGCGGAAGGACTGCCGAGGAAATGAGGGACGAGCTTGACGCGGCGTTCCAGGACACGCTCATCGGCGCGCAGCTCGCCGATGACCAGGCAAAAAAGATACGCAAAAAGGACGAGTCGCACCTCCTCGATCTTCGGATGACAGCTACCGAGGCGAAGAGAATGATAAAGGTCGCCAACCGGCGCGGGATAGGCCTGTGCATCTTCCTTGATTTCGTGATCCTTGCGCTTTCCTACAACTACGATGTTCTCGCTTACGGCCTGGGCGCAATGGCGCTGCTCACGCTCGGCACGTATCTCTACCTTAGTTCCTACGCGACCAAGGTCCAGAAGTGGGAGACGAGCGTCGCGTCGGAAACCAAGGAGCTCGAAAAGGACCTGTATCTCAAGGAGCTCGAAAGGGAGCTCGACGAAGACGAAGGGCTCAAAGAGTAGCGTGGCAATCGACGAAAAGCCACTCTCGACGGGAGATCGCGTCGCAGAGCTCGTCGCAACCTCCCTCTACGTCGGCGAGATACCCATCATCCCCGGCACGTTCGGGACGATTCCGGGTCTTTTTATTTTCGTCATGGCCTCCATGCTCGGCGTGCCAACCTGGGCCTACCTTCTTCTCATCGCAGCGCTCTACTTCGTGGGCGCATGGGCCGCAGGCCGAGCAGAAAAACTCTCCGGCAAAAAGGACGACGGCCGCATCGTCATCGACGAGGTCGTCGGAGCGATGATCACGATGTTCTACATGCCGCTCGACTGGCGCCTCCTGATAGCCGGCTTCTTCGCCTTCAGGTTCTTCGACGTGGTGAAGCCCGGCTTTTCAAGGGTGCAGAAGATAAGCGGCGGCCACGGCGTCATGATCGACGACGTCCTCGCCGGCGTCATGGCCAATCTCTCGCTCTGGCTGCTGATGTGGCTGGTCTCCCTCTTCTACTAACGGGGCGTGCCAGTCAGTGTAGGGCGTTCGCCGCGCGGCGAATACCACAGCGAGGGGTGAGGTGAGAGTGCCACCCCCGCGCCCCAAGGTCACGTGACTGGAAGTTAGATGCTGACATTCGGCTCAGTTCACCTCGAATGGCGCCTCACAGCTGGCGATCCAGGTCATTGTCCCGGGCTCTGTGAGGGCAGAGGGCGGGTCTGAGACCGCGCCCCTACGCGACGCTGAACGCTCTTGCGGTCAAGCTCGATGAGCCAGCCCTACGCACGACAAGATACTATATTGGGCTGGGTGGTTCACCTCAGTATCGATGTTCGACAGGCCCCGGCGGTTTGAGAGCCGGGGCGCCCACTCTCACCGAACGGGCGCCGCCAGCTCACCGGAAACCCAAGACTTTCATCCATGTTTTCCCAGCGGTCACAAAACGCCCCAAACGGCCATATTCCTGTGGCACGCGGCAGCATTCCCACTATTCTTACTGGCCTAATGAGGCGCCCTGACATGGGAAACAGGGCTAAGTCGTCTGCTGCTTTACCTAGCAGGATTCGTGCCAAACTAGTTCAGAGACTTCGTCGAGAGCGCCTCGCACCGCTCTATAACGCCGATTTGGGCCGGACGCCTCATTTCAGTGTGCAGATTAAGGCGTGGATTTCACCCCCCAGGGTGGGTCAAATATTGACCCACCCTGGGGTGAGCAGTCTTGGCAGTTAGGCTAAATAGCGACACTTTAGGGGTGGGTCAATTTTTGACCCACCCCTTTTCCCACATCCCGAAATCACGGTTGGGCGCCGATCTTGAATCGATTTGTCGGACAGTACCGGCCTACGGAGAGACCCGGGCGCCGGGGCGTGCGCATTGTCCTGGTCCATAACGTCGCCGCCGCGCAAATGCGTCGCAGCGTGCGCGTCGGTAGGGGCGGTGTCTCAGACCGCGCCCCTACACAACGTGCATTGCTCACTTCCCTTTTCTCCCGTTTCCCCAATGGGGAAACTCTCAATCCTCCGCCTTGACTGCGCCGGTCAGCCTTGACATAATCAACAACCGTAGGAAAGGTAAAATCAAGCCGTGCTTTCTGTCCGGAACGCCCGGGCGTAACCAGCCTGAGTATATGGCTTTTGTAGGAGGATGATGTATGAAATTGACAGTCGTTTTGCTGTCTTTGGCCGCGATGGTCTTGATGATCGTGGCTGTTGGCTGCGATGAAGGGGCAAAGGCGCCTGCGCAGAAGGCCCCAGCTCCCGCGCCCACGGAGGCGGAAATGCCAGAAGACATTCAGAAAGATACTGACGCGGAAACGGTGATTGCGAGCAGCGGCGACCTTGCGGTTACCCAGGGTGAGATTGACGAGATGCTGGCCAAGAATCGCAAGTACAGCATGATGATGTCGGGCGGGAAGCCGCTCGAGCTCACACCTAAGCAGAAGGAGCAGCAGAGAAAAAACGCGATAAGGAATCTTCTGGTGTCGAAGCTCACGCTGGCGGAGGCGCAGGCGAGCGGCCTTGCGGTCACTGATCAGGAGATAGACGAGAAGTTCGAGCAGGTTTTCAAGATGTATGGGGGCAAGGAGAAGTTCCTAAAGGCTTCCGGGCGTGAGGACGTTAGCGACGATGCGATGCGCAAGGAGATCGCTGAGACAATCCTGAGAGAGAAATACATCGAGCAGGAGGTCTATTCAAAGATTCCGGCGCCGAGCGAGGAAGAGATGCGCGAGTGGTATGAGAAGAACAAGAGCAAGTTCGGCGCCCCGGACATGGTTGGAGCAAGAATCATCACGGTCAAGGTTGCAGAGGGCGCCTCGGATGAAGACGTCGCCGGGGCCAAGGGGCGGCTCCTGAAGCTGGCTGCGCGGCTCAAGAACGGCGAGGCATTTGAGGCGGTAGCCAAGGAAGCGTCCGAGGATGCATGGGCCCCGAAAGGCGGCGAAATGGGGCTAATCCGCGCGCGGCAGGCCAGGCTAGGCGATGGATTCGACAAGGCGGCGTTTGCGGCCCAGGTCGGCAAGGTGAGCGGTCCCATACGAACGAGCGAGGGCTTCTGCCTGCTCGAGGTTACCGAGAAGCGTCCCGCGGAGCAGAAGAGCTTTGATGAGGCAAAGGACCAGGTGAAGAATTGGCTTCCGGGCCTGAAGAAATTCGAGGCGATGGGCAAGTTCATGAGCCAAAAGAAGCTCGAGTTGAAGATAGAATATGTGGGCGAAGAACAGGCTGCCACAGGCCAATGACATCGCGAATCGTGCTTGCCTCCGCATCGCCGCGACGGGCCTATCTTCTCCAGAAGGCAGGCATAGTGTTCGATGTTGTCCGACCGGGCGATGTTGAGCAAGACGTGTGTCGGTCTGCCGATCCCAGGGAATTGGCCGAGTCGATGGCAAGGGCGAAGGCAAGGAATGTCGCCGCCAGATCGGACTGCGTGTGCCTGGGTTGCGACACGGTCGTCGCAGTTGACACCACCATCTTGGGGAAACCAACTTCTCCGGACGATGCGAGGCGGATGCTTGGGCTCTTGTCCGGCCGTTGGCACCGGGTCATAACGGGTGTCTGCCTCTTGGACCGCGAGCGACATAAAGAGCTTGTCGATCACGAGGAAAGCGAGGTCCAGTTCGCCTCACTCGAAGGGGAGGAGATTGACGCTTACGTTGCGTCCGACGAGCCGTTTGGCAAGGCCGGCGCCTACGGCATACAGGGCGGCGCCTCGTCATTTGTGACGGGGCTGCGAGGGCCGCTGGACAACGTAATCGGGCTGCCAGTGCGGCTGGTTCGCAAAATGATTTCTGAAATGGAGAACTTGAATTGAGAGCGCTTGAGCTTGCTCCCTCGATACTGTCGGCGGATTTCGCGAAACTAGGCGAGGAGATCGCCGCCGTCGAGAGAGGCGGGGCTGACCTTATTCACATCGACGTCATGGACGGCCATTTCGTGCCCAATATCACGGTCGGGCCGCTCGTTGTCGAGGCCGCGCGCGCCTCAAGCGAGCTCCCGCTTGACGTTCACCTGATGATCGAGCATCCGGAAAGATTCATCGACAGCTTCGCCAAGGCCGGCGCCGACATGATCAGCGTCCAGGTTGAGGCGACGGCCCATCTGGAGCGAACGATCACACAGATAAAGAACCTGGGCCTAAAGGCCGGCGTGGTCCTGAATCCGGCGACCCCGCTTTCGCTCGCGGAGGAGGTTATCCCCGCCGCGGATTTCATACTGCTGATGTCAGTAAACCCGGGATTTGCGGCGCAGAAGTTCATACCGTCGGTGCTGAATAAGATAACGCGGCTGCGGGCGATTCTCGACGATAGGAACCCGGAATGTCCGATAGAGGTTGACGGCGGGATCGGCCTTCAAAACGTCCAGGACGTGGCGACTGCCGGCGCCTCGATATTGGTTGCCGGGTCAGCGGTCTTCAAGACCCTCGACCCAGAAGCGACCACACGGGCCTTCAAGGAAAAACTCTCGAACCTCTACTCGTAGCCCGTCACGGCCCACCCACAAGCCGTTGGCCTACGCCGGCACTGAGTTCACCGGCCCGGTATTCGCGCTGAATCATCCTCTCACGACTTGTCCAACACGGGCATAGCCCGCATTATTCACAAACTGAGGATGCGATGAGATGTGGGGTGGGCTTTCCAGCCTGCCTTCTGCAGCGATCTCCGCATACCTCACATGAAACACTCTGTTGCGCGAGCCCCTGTCTTTGGCAGGCTGGAAAGCCTGCCCCACACCGACGAGAGTCACGGCCTTGAATTATTCGGGATAGCCGAGTCTTCGAAGAGAGGAAGCTGTGTGGAGGCGAAGGCGGACTTCACCTTCACTCGCTCAAGGAATATGGCACTTGGATCTACGTGCTCTCGGACCAGCCTGAGCCTGGCGATCTGACAATACGAAGCATTCAAGTCGATGCCGATGAAGTTCCGCCCCAAGGCCCTCGCCGCAACACACGTGGAGCCGGAGCCGTTGAACATGTCCAATACAACGTCTCCCTCGAACCCCACTTGTGGAGCTCTCCCGAACGAATACATCATAATGAGCCGCTGAGGCAGAACCACGGGGAATGGAGCAGGATGCCCGCCTGCCCGTTTGACGTCTTCTGGATAGATCGGCCATATTTGCATCGTCAGGTTTCGCGATTCCTCCTGAGTGATCCTGCTAGGCTCCTTGGCCTCTCGCGGCAGCAGCGGTGGCTTGCCCTCCTTCACGAAGACGTTGATGAACTCAATCGTGTTGTCCTCATAGATATTCGGCGGATATGGGTAGCTTCCGAACATCTTCACTGAGGTCTGCTTCTGCCAGATAAAAAGGCTGAATCGCCGAAGGCCTTCGATACTGCTGAGTATCGACTGCTCGATATCGCTGGCGATGTTCTTGAGATGTCTCGTGTGCTGATCGTTCGCAGCTTTCTTGGAGACCGGCATTATCGGGGCCACAATCGCCAGCTTCCCATTTGGGATCAACACCCTGGACGTCTCCCGCCATACTGGCAGCAGATCATCAATGTATCTGGCATATTCCGTCTGGCCAACTTGACCATCTACGCCGTAGTCCTTGACGTTCCAATAGGGCGGGCTGGTCACGGCCAAGGCGATGCACTCATCCGGTATGCGCCGCAGGACCTGCGATGCGTCCTCGTTGATGATCTCGTTAACCCAATCCCCCGGCCAATTGCCGGCATTAGGTATCCTGTAAATCGAGCCCATGCCTCTTAAACTGAATGAATTGCTTGTAGTCGTCTCTCAGCAAGACCAAGCGGCTACGCCACTACCCTCGACTATTGGCGCCCGACTCGGGCGGCCGGTGGCCATTCCTTGTCCGGCCACCAAATATCGCACAGTGGCCTCAGTGCCTGGCGCCCTTCTTCTTCGGCCAGAGGACGTCAGTGCTGCCGGCGGCGGTGCGGACGATTATCTTGCCCTTGCTGTCGCACAGGTGAAGGAAGGCCATCTTCTCGTTGAAGACGAGCTGCCGAATCGGGGCCTCGGCCTCCTTCGGCACCGTGAGCGTCCAAATGCCGACCTGCGCCATCGCCGGCGAGAACTTGCGCACCACGACCTTCTCCCCGTCCGAGTCGATGAGTATAAACCCATCGCGGTGTATCGACGGCGACAGGTCAACCATCGAATCGGGCGCAAGCCGACCGATTTTGCACTCGGATGCAGCCTCGCTGACCTTCCCGTCGGACAGCTTTAACCCGCGCAGCCGAAGCTGCTTCTCTCTAAAATGCCCACAGACGAACGTGTCACCCAGGGCCACAATGCTCGACGGGTCGTCCGGGCCGAACTTGAGCGATTCGATGCGGCTCACCTTCACCGTCGGCTCCGTTCCGGAAACGTCGAACATCGCCAGCTCGACCTTCCCCAACTGCTCTCGCACCTGGGCCTCAGTCATTCGCGACCTCTGCGAGACAGTCGGCTTCTGCGGAACCATCACGATGCCGATGAACTTGCCATCTGGGCTCTGAACGACGCACTTCGGCGTTCTTGGTTGCGGACAGTCCATACAGAGCTTCCGCTTCACGTCCGAGAGATAATCGTCCAGCACGAAGCCACAGACTCTCACCCCGTCGTCAGGCGAGGCAAGTGAGACCCATCTTTTGGGCCCGAGCGTCGTGCGGAAGACGCCGCGGACAGGGTCGAGCGTCGCCAACGGAGCTAGAAGCCGCCAAATCCCCTGAATCCCGTCCCAGAAGAGCACACGGTAATCGTCCTCTCCCGCCAGCTGTGAGGTTACGGCGAACAGCCGCTCCCCGCCGATGAAATGCGCCGAGCCATGTGGGCTATCGAGGACCGGCTCGTCCGGGAGCCCCTCCCAAATAACCGTCGCTGGCCATCGCAAGCGCAGCAATACGCCCGAACTCTCGTGCTTCACCTTCGCGAAGAAGCCGCCCACGCGCCGCGTCTCCTCCACAAAAACGTCCCCATCAGGCGACACCCAGAGCCGCACCGATTCAGGCGCCTCCTCCTTCGCTTCCTTGGCGAAACAGGGCATGACAGCAAGCATCAACACAAGTAGCAGGATTACGATTGTGGTCTTTTGGGTCCTCAAGGCTCCCTCCGGTTCATTGTATCAGTAACGCCAGTCCAAGCACGGCGGCCCCACACGTTCGTTGCCCTAGCTCAGAATCCCTGAATCGCCGATGCGCTGCGCGGCCTCTTTCATCCGTTCCTCCTCAACGACGAGCGCCATACGGACATAGCCCTCGCCATATTTGCCAAAGCCGCTGCCCGGCGAGACTATTACCCCGGTCTGCTGCGCAAGCTCTCTGGCGAACGTCATCGAGTCGGAGAACTTCTCGGGTATCTTTGCCCAGATATACATGCCTGCGCGCGGACGAGGCACATCCCAGCCTATCGACCTAATACCATCAACCAGCACGTCGCGACGCCGCCTGTAAAGCTCCGCATTGGGCCTCGCGAAGTCCTCGCCCTTGTTGAGTATCTCCGCAATCGCCCGCTGTATAGCCAGAAAAATCGAGAAGTCCTTGGTCGTCTTTATCTTCAGCGTGTTCGCTAAGACATCACTGTTCCCAACCAAAAAGCCGACCCGCCAGCCGGGCATGTTATACGACTTGGAGCAGGAATAGAACTCGACGGCGTATCTCTTGGCGTCCGGCAGCTCTAAAAAGCTCATCGGCGTGTAGTCAGGGTCCATCGAGAGTTCTGAGTAGGCGATGTCCGAGATGAGCAGTATGTCGTGCTCGACGCCGTATTCAAGCACCCTATCGTAGAACTCTCGCGTCTCTACCGCGCCAGTCGGGTTGTTGGGATAGTTGAACAGAAGGAACTTTGCGCGCCTCGCCACATCCTTGTCGATCGCGTCGAGGTCCGGCAGGAATCCGTTTTCCTCGAGCAGGCTCATCTCCTGGATGTCCGCCTCGGCCACGCGAGCCGCGCCGATGTGCGCCGGATAGCAAGGCGACGGGATGAGCGCCGTCTCGCCCTTGTCCAGATACGCCAAATAGAGGCAAAGCAATCCCTCCTTCGACCCGACGAGCGGAAGAATCTCAGTCTCCGGATCAAGCGAAACATTGAACCGCCGTTTATACCAATCAGCCACCGCCTGGCGAAGCTCGATGACGCCCCAAAACTGCGAATAACGGTGGTTCTGATGCTCACCGTCGTCAATCGCTCGGTGCAGGGCATCGAGCATAAACCTGGGCGGCCGGCGGTCGGGATTGCCGATGCCAAGGTCAATTACGTCAACGCCCTCCTTCATCAACGCGAACTTCACCTCGTCAACGGCTGCAAAAACGTAAGTGGGCATGTTCAACACACGCTGTGAAGCCTTCATAATCTCCTCCCTATTATCAGCGATTCATTCACCGAGAAAGAGGCCAATGTTATCGCCACCGCGTTGCTGGGTCAACAGGGGAAGGGGGAGAGGCGGACAAAGGCGAAGAGTCGAAAGGGTCAATAGGGAAAAAGCCTAAGGCAGAGATGGCGCTTCACACCCTCAACGCGCGGACTTTGGTCTTTGGACTTCGCTGGGTCAGCATTCCGCGATATGGGTCAGCAGCTTGTCGGCCCTCTTTACATAGCGCTTTATGCCCTTTCCCTGGGCGAGTTCCTTCGTCTAGTTCGCGTAACCGGCCGCCTTGACAATGAGATGATCATGCAATTAGGAGGCGCGCCGCCTCCGAACTGCGCAGAATGCTACTTCCCTCTGTTCTCGGTCACCTCTTCGTTCAGGACGGCACAACTATGGCGTAGCCCTCAGCCTTCACGGCGAAAAGCTCCAAGCCGTCCTCGGATGTGAACATGCATCGCGTATTGGCCGGCACAAAGACCACGCTGACCCCGGTATCTCCTCCCAGGGTCACCGCCTGCTCGGAGGGATCCTCGCGGACGTACTGGCCTGTCCCACTGAGCACAAACACACACTTGTCCCACGGATCGGAGTGGTACGGATCGTCTCTATATGTGTTCATTTCAAAGGCCTCCTGATTCCAAGAAATCTGTAGTAACAATAGATGTTTACCCAATTACTCAAATCACAACCTATCAGTGTTGATGGCGGTCCGCAAGCCAGAATTCTTCTTTGTGTTACCAGATCTGCGTTCTGGGGCATGGCAGACATTGCGTCCATCGGGATGAGCAGTGTTGAGGATTTGCCGGACTAATGCACACCGGAGCTCAATACATTGGCCGGTATTGTGGTTGGGTTATAAATTCGCCCTAGAACGAGGAATCCACGAAGTTATGAGCTGGCCCAGTTGCTCCTACTGTCTGCAATTGACGATCTGGACAAGCAGCTCGTCGGCCTTGTTGACATAGCCTTTCATTCCCTTTGCCTCGGCCAGTTCCTTCGCCTGCGTGGCGTAGTCCATGGCCTGGGCAATGGCATCGTTTTGTGAAAGAGGCGGCTTCTCTTCGTGCTTCTCTCCGTCATGCCAAGGGGCCATCTGAAGGTGCGCCTCGGCAAGCGCGAGCCGGGCACTGATCATCCGTTTCCGATCCTGGAGCCCATCGGCCACAGAAAGAGCCTCGGCGCCGAATGAAAGAGACGCCTCCCAACGGCCGACTGCGGCATCAGCACGACATAGCACCGCGAGCGAGTCCGAGAGGTTTGACCGGCTGCCGATAGACCGGTTGATCCCCTCCGCCTGAAGTGCGAGTTCCTTTGCCTTGTGCCACCGTCCCATATCTGCACGCGTGCCGGCCAACTTGGACAGCGATGAACCAATGCCCCGGCGGGCTCGTAACGCCTGAAAAATCGAAAGGGCCTCATCCAAATACCGAAGCGCCTGTTGAAAGTCGCGTCGTTCTTGGTGGACAACGCCTATGCTGTGCAGCGCGAATGCACAGCCGCGCCGGTCGCCCAGCTCCCGAAATACCGAAAGCGATTCATCAAGGCATTGGAGCGCCCGGTCGTACTCGCTGCGATGGCAGTGCACCAGGCCTATGTCGTGCAGCGATCCCGCGATGGGCTCCCGGGCGCCCAACTCCCGAGAGATGAGGAGCTCTTCATTGTAATTCCCAAGCGCTTGGTCGTAGTCGCCATACCGTGTGTGCACGATGGCTATCTCATGAAGCGAGAGTGCGATGTTGCGCCTGTCTCCCAACTTACGATAGATCGAAAGCGCCTCGTCGAAGAACCCCAACGCCTCAGCGCCTTCGCCAGCCATCGACTTCACAATGCCTATGCTCACAATGCTGTGCGCAACGCCGCGCTGCTCGCCTAGCTCGCGCCGCATAGAAAGGGACTCCTCATAGCATTCAAGCGCCTTGTCGAACTCGCCAAAACCCGAATGCACAATACCTATGGTCCTCACAGCTGTTGCTCTACAGCTCCGGTCGCCGATCCGTTGTGCGATATCGAGGGCCTCCTTAGCAAGCGAAAGAGCGCGATCCCAGTCGCCCGTCATGTGCCTCAACCGAGCTTCCTTGCACAGAGAGATACTGCGCCACTTCGGGTCGCCGAGGCCCGAAAGAACTTCGCAGAGACCGATCGCATCTTCCTGTTTGCCCAGGACCTGGAGGCCGTCGATGCGCGAAACGAGAAGGTCACCTTCCTCCTGAGGCGACAGCGGGCTGCAAGGGAGCCGCTTACGAAGCCGGTCATATCTCTCGAACGCGTCCTGCGCCTCGAAGTTTCGCTGCTGCTTCTGGTTATAGAGCCCCCACGAGGCGGAATGCCGCGCCGCCTTCTTGAGCTCCCCAGCGAACTCCCAGTGCTCCGAGAGCATACCGTGAAACTCGCCTATCCGGTCCCCGTAAAGCTCCTCTACTCTGGTCGAGATTAGCTTTGAGAGCTCAACTCTGAGACTTCTGATCAGTCGCGAGACCAGTACCTCTCGCGTTAGGGCGTGCTTAAAGATATATTCGAGCTCCGGTTCCATCGCCTTTTGGAAGACAATCTCTCGCTCGACAAGGGAATCGAGCGCTTCTGAGACATCCGACACGCCGTGCAGTGAGCTGTGGACGTCAGAGAGCAAACTGTAAAGAAACGAACGGCCAATCATGGCCCCGTAGTATGCAACGCGCTTATCCTTCTGCGAGAGCCTGTCGAACCGTTCCCCTAGAACATCAGCAAGGCTCGTTGGCAGCGGCATCTCTTGGATCGGTTGCGTGAGGCGCATCTTGCCATCGTCCACGTTCAGCTTGCCCTGCTCGAGCAGCATAAGAAGGAATTCCTCCAGAAAGAGCGGATTGCCCTCAGAGTAGCGTCTGAGCCTGCGAGCAAACGCCATCTCCCTCCTTCCCGGCGCAATGTAGAAGTCGAGAAGGTCTGTTTCCGCATCGCTTGACAGAGGCTCAAGCTCTATCTGGGTGAATGGCACGCCCTTTCTCTTGGCAAACTTGGGCTCGAAACCGGGCCGATAGATAAT
>CBDVDH010000027.1:0-47713 GCA_965372715.1 uncultured bacterium
GATAGTCTTGTCAGTCTGTTTGGTGATAGGCGCTGGCATCGCGGTCTTGGCTCTGGCTGGGTCGCTTAACGAAGATGGTGACGTGGACCCTGAGCATGGGATTAAGAACTTCACTGAGTTCACCTACACCGTAACATATACGCTGGACCCCGAGGAAGACCCACCGGATGTACTTGTCATAGCCTATCTGGGTGGAAACAAAGAGTGGGAGGAGATGATGAGCTACCAGGTGATTGGATCGATATACGTTGACTACACGTATGCGACGACACTTCCTGAAGCAGGGAATTGGAGCTTCAGGTTCCAGGTGGTGGGCGGTGAGATCTCTAACGAGTATGCGGGTCCCACAGTGTACAACTTCTGATGCCGAGTGCATGTTCAAGCCGTGCGGCGTTCGGGATGCGCCGCACGGCGCCTTATCTTTGTATTTTGAGAGCGCTGAGGTCTCAGGGACGCCATGCGGGCTGAAGGGCTTTTCGGGAATAACCAAAAAACAGAATGGAGGGAATGACAGAATGAAGGGACCGTATTTCACGTTTTTGATTGTCGCAGGCTTCTGTGCTGCTTTGCTGATGCAGGCCCCTGGAGTCTGTCATGCTTCGAGGGTCGAGCTTAGTCTGGATACAGGTTCCCGCGCGATACAGGACTGGTGGTCGCATTTGCCATCGCCGGCGCTGACGTGGGGTTTGGGCGTCAAATTCGAGCCGCCCCGCTACCCATGCACAGTTCGCAGCGCTCGCGTCCTTGTGGATTCGACCACAGAGCTTCGGATACACGTGATGGACGCTGATGGCAAGGACCTTTGTCCCGCAGCGACTGTCTCAGCCCTTGAGCCTTACTCCTGGGCGACGGCTGAGTTCGCATCCGGGGTACTGATCGATTCTGGTCAGTTCTATGTCCTTGCTGAGTTAGTCGTAGGCAACCTGCCAGCGATTGCTGTAAGCCGGCCAGAGAGCGGTGGCTTCACGGAAACACAGCGATGGGACAGCCAGGGTGGGTTTGGCGCCCAGCATAACGGGCACGGGATGATCCGGGTTACTGTTGACCTTCCGGTTCAGCCGGTGATCATAGACAAGAGTAGTGCAGGCAGCAACCACCTCTTTCTGGCCTTTGACTCGGAGATGAACGCGGCGACCGTCAATTCGGACAACCTGACCGTGCTGTTGCCGGACCACACGCCCTTATTGGGTGGAGCCTGGAGCTACGACGAAAACCTATGGCGGGCGGAATTCGTGCCAGAGCAGCCGTTCGCTCTCGGCTTCCACAGGCTCGAGGTTTCTACGAACGTAGCGGACGTATATGGCAATCCCTGCGTGGAGTTGTCGCAGGGGTTTCTCTCAGACGGTGAGGTTGACGACACAGCGTCTGGGCCGCCGCCGGAGCTCATCGTACGGGGGGACGATGGCGCAATTGACGTCCAATGGCTGGCTGGCATGTCGGTTGATGTTGTTGGTTACTTCATGTACGCTGGGAGATATCACGCTGGCACAAGCCTGGACGATTGGCTTTCTAGCGCCGAAAAGACCGACGTCGGGGAAGCATTCAAAGTGCGCGTCCCGGTCGAATCGAACGACGTCGTCTGGCGCGTTGCTGTATCGGCCTATGACCAGAGTCGCAACGAGGGGCAGGTCGCGTACGAGGACTGCGTGCCCCACCGGGGCTCGGTGCTGCTCGCCGTGGAGCAACGGATGCCAGGGACTGGGGCTACCCGCGAGCAGCCGGTCGATGATCTGGAAGAGGCGCTTGAGAATTGCGCTTTTGATTACACTCTCTACGATGAGAGCCAGGCTGGCGCTCTTCCGAGCGCTGACTACCTCTTGGGCTTCGAGGCAGTCTTCTGGGAGCGAGGCGAGCGTTTCCCGACGTATCCATTCAACGCAAGCACGGTCCTACAGCCGTACATGGAAAGGGGCGGCGCTCTCTACTACGATGCCAGAATAGGCCTCGACTCTTACAACCCTGAGGACCCGTTTTATATAGACTGGCTTCACGCCGAGTATCACGACACTGACTTCGACGCAGCGTGTGTTCAGGGCGTTCCGGGCGACCCTGTGGGCGACGGCGTCGAGCTGATGTACGGGGAAGCATGGGCCAGGACCTTCACCTATTTCACGCCGACGGACAACGCGGTCGGATTCTTGACTATCAAAGACACAGATCAGACGTGTGGACTGAGATACGAGGACGCGACCGGATATGGATACAGGCTCATCTTCTCCACTGCGCCTATTTGGCCAGTATTCGGGACGGATCAGAGAGACAGACTATTCTCGAGAGGCATGTGCTGGGTTCAGGGCAAAGAGGTTGATTTCAGGGTTGCGGCAAACACTCGCGTGCTGGCCCCATATCGCATGCTCGAGGTCTTTGTATCCGCGAACAACCTGAGCGCTGATCTCGACGTTGACGCCTATCTTGCCGTCATGATTGAAGCCGAGGGACAGTCCTCGCTTCTGTTCTTTGACGGCGTGGGCTTCGTCTCGGAGATGAGACCTTTTGCCTCGAATGTGCCCCTCGAACGAGGCTTCTTTCTGCCTCGAACGAAAGTGTTTGAGCTGATTTATACCGGAGGCCTGCCCGTCGGGCAATACACCTTCCTGGTTGGTCTCATGCAGGCAGGAACAGATGATCTGGTTACCGAGCTGGACGCCGCCGCAGTCGTCCTGATCGAATGATGGAGGTGAGGCTATGCGGTCTTGCGCACTTCGTGATCGGAGTCGGCTTGGGAAGGGGAGTGATCATGTTTTTCGCTACTATGTTCCTTCGTAAGGAATAGGATGTCCTGACGGGCCTTGAACCTCTAGGCGATCACATGTCGGCCGCGTCACGAGTGCCGCCTAAGGCGCTCGGCAAGCTTCGGAACAACATCAAACAGGTCGCCAACAATTCCGTAAGTCGCCACTTTGAATATCGGCGCGTCGGGGTCTTTGTTAATGGCGACAATAACATCGGAGGTCCGCATCCCCGCAAGGTGCTGTATTGCGCCTGAGATGCCGCAGGCAATGTAGAGCTTAGGCCGCACGGTTCTACCCGTCTGGCCGACCTGATGCGGATAAGGTATCCAGCCCGCATCAACGGCAGCTCTTGAGGCGCCAACGACGCCACCCACGGCTTTTGCGAGTTCGCGCACCACAGAGAAGTTCTCAGGCTTGCCGAGCCCTCGTCCGCCGGACACGATGATGTCGGCATCGACGAGATTGACGCTCTCCTCCTCATCCGTGATGTATTCCAAGACAGTGGTCAGTATCCTGTCATCACCGATGACGAGGTCCTCCCGCACTATCTCGCCCGTTCTCGTCTCGTCAGGCGCCGGCATATCCATGACCTTTGGCCTGACGGTCGCCATCTGCGGCCGACGTTTGAGGCATAGAATCTGGGCCATTATGTTTCCGCCAAACGCCGGTCGTGTTTGAAGCAGGCTCTTGCCATCATCCGCTATGCGAAGCCCTGTGCAGTCCGCTGTCAGACCGGTCTCAAGCCTGGTTGCAACGGCGCCGGCCAGGTCCCGGCCGCACGTCGTCCCGCCAACGAGCACTATCTCGGGCTTGTATTCCTCGACGAGAGAGACAAACGCCTCAGTGAATGGCACGGTTCTGTATGGCGAGAGCCGCTCGTCCTCAACTAGATAGACGCGCTCGGCCCCATAGTGGAAGAGCAACTGCGCGAGGTCGGCAACCTTGTCGCCTAACAACACGGCGCAGAGACGACAGCCAAGCTGGTCAGCCAACTCACGGCCCTTGCCAAGCAGCTCGAACGTAACGTGCGCTATCTTGCCGCCTTCCTCCTCGCAGAAGACCCAGACGTCCCGAAAGTCCTCGATTGGCATCTCGTCGAGGCTCCGACCCACTGGGATTGACAGCGCATCAACCGGGCATACGGAGAGACAAGCGCCGCAGTCGTTGCAGGCGTCCGAAACGACGGCAAGCCCCTCCTCCACGCTGAGAGCTGAAAGCGGGCAGGAGCCAATGCACTCGCCACATCCCGTGCAAAGCTCTCTGTCTATCCTCAATTGCGCCAATTTCGCTGCCTCTTACACCAAGCCGTCAGCGTGCAACTTGCCAATCAACTCACCGATAACCTCGTCAACTTCGCCTTTGAGGATTTCACCCCCAGAACGCAGCGGCGGCGTGAAGACCCTGTCAACCCACGTCGGCGAGCCGCCGAGGCCGATGCGCGAGGCGTCGGCGCCGATGTCCGCCGCAGTCCACACGTCCATCTTCTTCCTGCTGGCCTTCCGAATCCCAAGAAGCGACGGGTACCGCGGCTGATTGATGTCCTTGACCACAGTCAGAAGCGCCGGGAGGCGGCCCCTGATCGCCTCGACGCAGCCCTCCAGCAACCGATGAACCGTTATCGTCCTTGCCTCAAGGTCGAGCTTCTGAACCTTGCACACGTAGGTCAGCTGCGAAAGACCAAGCCGCGTCGCGATACCGGGCCCGACCTGCGCAGTGTCCCCATCTATGGCCTGCTTCCCGCAGATAACTAGATCAAAATCGCCGACCTTCGCAATTGCTCGCGAAAGCGCGTACGACGTTGCAAGCGTGTCGGAACCCGCGAAACCCTCGTCATTCAGCAGCACCGCCTCGTTCACGCCCATCGCGACCGCCTGTTTCAGGGCCTTCTCCGCCTGAGATGGACCCATGCTAATGGCCCACACGTCGCCGCCTAAACGCTCACGCAGAAGCAGCGCCTCCTCAATCGCATACTCGTCGAAGGGATTGATGATCGCCTCGGCGCCCTCACGATTGAGGGTATTGTCCTCGGGATTTATAGTTATCTCCGAGGCCGATTCCGGAACCTGCTTTATGCAAACTATCGTTCTCATAACAACCAACCTGACATTCGAGAGACACAAAGGACAGAGCCGTAAAGGTACAAGACACTCAGAAGGCGGTCAAGCAAAAAAACGAGAAGCCTCCCTAATGGGGAGACGGGCGAAAAGGCGAAGAGGCGAAAGGGGGAAGGCGGTGCGAGCGACTCGGATCCCCTGTTTCGGCGGGCTGAGCGAATGTCGCAAGTTTTGTCGTAAATATATCGGAAACTTGCACGAGCTGATGTCACAGCTCATTATACCAAACTCACTCCAAGGAGTCCGCCGCCTCCAGGAATCCCCGAGCCCGCTCGACCTCCGTAACGCCGGCGGCTATCCGGTTAGTTATGGTGTACCTGGGCTGCAAGCCCTCATTCATTGAGACCCTCCGTTGTTGCCAGAACCACCATGCAGTCCGCTATGGAGTTCTTCGAGCTCGTCAGATGTGAATTGGCGTTGAACTTCATGCTTCCCAAGTACGTGCAGCAGAAAGGCCACCATCGGCTTGGACGTGTCACCTAAGTCCCAGGCGATTGACTGCTTAAACGCAGAGAAAGGTTTGCCAAGCGAGCGATCAGACTCGTATTCATGAGCCCGCTCGAAATCCGGCGTGAAAACAAACCGTCGACACGTAATCCCGGCGCTCTTTGCTTCGGACATCTCCTCCCAGATCGATGTGTTCACAGACCAGGCAGGATTTGCTCGCCCGGTCTCCACAACTTTGCTGTCCAAATCATGGAGCACGAAATACGGAATGCGGAAGTGACGAAGGATCCTTTGAAAGAACGGTATGTACATCTTGGAGCCACAGTTGACCACATGAACGAAATCGGAGGCTTCGATCTTGGCCTCCTCCCTTAACCTATGCATAAGTGATCGAGCTGCGACAGTCTCTGTGTCACCCTCAACCAACACAAGCCGATCTGCGAAAAATGCCTCGCACACATAGGGATCGAATCTGTTGAGCATCTTCATGCGCTCCCGGTCATCGTCCGAGAACAGCTCTTGAGTCACCTGTGAGAGGATCGTACCCGCCTGAGGAGTGCTTGTCACACGGACAAGAGTCGTGTGCGGCCTCGACAGGTCAATCATGATGGGGGCCTGAGTTGCAGCCACGATCTGGAACTCGGAATGCTCAGCAAGAGCGTAAATGAGATTCTTCACAATCCTCATCGGGTCGGGATGCAGGAACAATTCAGGTTCTTCATAGAGCAACATGTGGGTCTTGGCTTCGGCTCTCTCTGGAATCGCTGTAATCGCCATATCCTTGTCCTTGTCCTTTTTTTTGGCATGCTTTGCCACGAGCTCAAACGTGTCAGATAGACCCCGATAGGCACTTAGGACAAACTGTCGACGGACGCCGTGTCCGTGGTATTCCATTGTTAACTCGGGCCGCTCCTTCTCGAGGATATGAATCCCCGTCTGAGAAGACAGCATCTTAGAGAAATCCTGTTCCCCCTCGCTCGTCACGCGAAAGGAGATGTCCGGAAATATCTTGGTAATAATGTTGTTGAGATTGCGCTCGATCTGAGATGCGTACTCGTGCTTCTCCACTTCTCCCTGCAACTTCACAATCGCAGTCTCCGCCTCCTTATACGCATCCGTCTCTTTAATCTTCTTCAGTATGGTCGCCTTCACCAGATTCTGGATGGAGCTAATGACATCCCCCGGCGAAGCCATGCCCCGAATCCACACTGGTGTTGGACAACCGTTCTGAAGAATCGTATCGAAGCCTCCGGCTCCGCCTGCAGTCCACTCCATCTTCGCTGGGCTCCAGCTCTCTTTGATGGCTTGCTCACCAACACTTACCCAACGCTTGCGAATTCTGGCAACACCGCGATCGTCAAGCCAGGCCGACACACTCTTGTGTTTCCTGTCTTCTTCGGTCTCGGCCAGAATAAAGGCCTCGATCTCGATCTGGTTATTGGGATTCTTATTGTGAAAATCCGCCTCGGAAGCTTTTTGTGCAGCTGTCACAAACATGTCGTAGGCCTCCAGAAGTGCAGACTTTCCGGTGTTATTCTTGCCAATCAGGAAGATGAGGCTGTGCTCACCAAAGTCAATGACCACCCCTTCCCCGTCAGGCCCCGATCCTATCGTTCTGAAGTTCTTAACCCTGATTTGGGAGATCTTCATCGTTTGCTAATCCTCCCGTTATGTCGGAACGCCAAGACTCCTACGCGTCCCATCTCGTCGATTATCATACAGCATGATATCACTCGATAGAGCATAATCAGCCCACAACGCGATGCCTTCGCTTCCCCGGGCGAGATACTGACATCACCTCGTCGTAACACCCCGCATCACTCACTACCCCCCGAGTATCTCGCGCCAATCATAGATCGAGTACGCGACGCGCTGCTCCGCAGAGGGCGACAGCGATTCAGGGGCCGCCGAGCCCTGGTGCTCGGCGTTGGGTAGTAACGAACTATCATAGTGCGAAGCAGCTGAACGCATAGCCAAAAACAACCCAACCAACATAGAATAAAACACCAGACAAGGCCGTGAATGAACGAAGACTCCGGTGTGTCTTCAGAAAATCCGGAGCGTCCGTTTCACTCTCCAGTAAGGCTACCATCGCTTGGCGGTTCTGGTAGTAGGAAAGATGCCGGTGGACAATAAACGACACGCCATAGGCTGTGGCGCCAGTAATGAGAATGAGAATGAGCCAGGACGGAACGTTGCTCAATGCGGTCTTCCTGTGAGTGATTATGAGCGCGTCCGCGGCAGTCAAAGAAGCGACAGCCCAGAACTGCTCCTTGGTACACTTGTCTATTCGTTGCTGCAACAATGGGATCATGACTTTCTTGATGGCTTTCGCTCCACATAATAAACTGCCAGCAAGGATGACGCGCCCTGCGAAAACCGGCAAAGGCAGACCGTTCTCTTCTACACAAGCCTCCTAAGCCTCAAAGAATGCTCGCCATACGATATCCACTTTGACACTCTATCATACGTTTCCGAACAGTGTTGTCAATCGGAACGAAATCCCTCGGCCTATTAAGGTCAACCCACGCCCAGTATCTCGCCCAATCGTAGATAGAATATGTGTGGCCCTGCTCCGTGCGTCGTAACGACGGGTGGATTCAGTTCTGTGCCTCGAGCACTTGACGGGATCTCGGCTTTATGAGATATGGTATCCGTCTGTTAGGATTTCTCTTGGGAGGTGGTGCGAGATTCAAAGCCAAAACCTCAGCTCAGTGGATGGGGCAGAACGTCTGCAATGGAGACCGTGAGACTTTCGTTAGAAGTGCGACCAAACTTCTCGTCCTCGTGGATGATACGTATGAGTAGGTATACGCCATGCGCCTGTATCTAATCAATCCTTCCAATCCGCTCGTCAGCATGGTCAGAGTCAAAGAGAACCGCTGGAACCGCTATCGCGTGTGGAAGCCGCTCGGGCTCATGGTTCTCGCGGGTCTGACCCCGCCGGAGTGGGAAGTTACGATCCTGGACGAGAACCGCGGCGTGCCTGACTATTCGGCGATGCCGCGGCCGGACCTTGTGGGCATCACCGCATTCACATCCCAGGCCAACCGCGCCTACGAGGTGGCCTCGCAATTCCGGCGCCTGGGGCTGCCCGTGGTCATGGGAGGCATTCACGCGACCGTCTGCGTGGACGAGGCTTTGGAGCGCGTCGACTCGGTCGTTACCGGGGAAGCCGAGGCCGTCTGGGCGCAGGTCCTGGAAGATGCCCGGCATGGCTGCCTGAAGCGCCGGTATTCCGGAGGGTTCGCCGACATAGACAAGGTCCCGGCCGCCCGGCACGATCTGCTGGCAACGGGCTATGCGTGCGGCGCCATTCAGACCACGCGCGGCTGTCCGTTGAACTGCAGCTTTTGCAGCGTTGCGACGTTCAATGGGCTCCAGTATCGCCAGCGGCCCATTCCGGATGTAGTGCAGGAATTCCAGTTGATTCGTGAGAAGCAAGTTCTGGTCGTGGACGACAACCTCGTCGGCACGCGCCCCGAAGACCTCGCCCGCGCCAAAGACCTGTTTCGAGCCTTGATTCACGCGGACCTGCGCAAGGAATGGATTGCCCAGACCACCATCAACTTCGCCGACGACGAAGAACTCATGGCGTTGGCCGCGAAGGCCGGGTGCAGGGGCGTTTTCATCGGCTTTGAGTCCCCAACAGTGGAAGGGCTCCGGGAGATCGGCAGCAAATACCTTCTGCTGAAGGGCCGGGATTCCCGCGCCTCGGTGAGGCGCATACAGCGGCACAATATCCTGGTCGTGGGGTCGTTCATCGTCGGTCTGGACACGGACGAGGCGGGTATAGGCAGGCACATCGCCGACGTGGCCCGTCGGTACGGCATGGACTATCTCAACGTGTTGTTCCTGACGCCTTTGCCCGGCACGCGTCTGTGGGATAAGATGAAATTAGAGGGCCGCATTGTCCTCGATGGGTTTCCAGAGGACTGGAAGTATTACACACTGACCTTCCCGGTGGCCCGGTACACGCACCTGTCTCTGGATGAAGTTATTGAGGAGATGATCTCCTGCGAGCGGGGCTTCTATTCAGTACCACACCTCATGCGCAGAGTGTGGGGCAACCTGTGGCGATGGCGCAACCCGTTGCTCACCGTGGTGGGTAATCTTTCGTACAGGAGTAACTCTCGCCTGGCCGGCAAGGCACACGTGGACTTCAAGTGCCAGCAGGGCCAAAGATACGTCAATTGACGAGGGCCGTTGCACACGGATGTCGCAAAGACTGTCGCAAACGTGTCGCAAGTCCGCATGGACAAATGTCGCGGATCGCACGGCTTGTCCAGGCAAATCGCTATCGCCCGGAAGGGGCGCAACATGAGTAGCCCCGTGTGAAACGCGGGGAATCCAAATCGCCGCGCACCCCTCTTCTCTCAGCCGTCGGGCAATCGCGATGCGATTGCCCGACGGCTGAGGGGTTTTTCCGGTTTGCCTCACTTTGATCCGTAGGCTAAACCCTACGGCTACCACGTTCAGCCCCTGCGGGGCTATGAGGCGGATGTCGCTAGTTTGTCGCTAGTTTGACTAGATCTTCAGTCGGTAGGTCAACTGGTTCGTCAAACCTTCAGACAACACTACACCCGAATCCACCATCTCTTTCAGGTCCCGCAGCAGGGTCCGACGATTGACTTCCGGACATAGCCGCTCAAAATCCTGGATCGTCAGACTTCCCTGCTAAAGCACATGCTCAAGGGCCTTGGCCTGGCGATCAAAAAGGCCGAGGCGCAACGCGCGCCCCGGCCCGTCGGATTGATATGCCGTTGCTATCAGCGCTCTAAATCGGGTAGTGGTAGCCCATGTCAACCGTGCCGGTGTCGGGCGTGCTGTCAACCTGCGTTGTCCGGTCAGAAAGGCCCGCATCCTCCGCGGAGCAGCTGCCCGCATCGACGCAAGGGCTGCTGACATTCAAGTAGTATTGGCCGAATGGCCCGGTGACGAACATGGGGTCCGCGTTAATGTTGCCGGTGCCAGACCAGCCACCTTTGATGTCGGAATACGTGATCTCGATCGAAGCCCCGCGGTACAAGTAAATCTCCTGCGGCGAGTCGCCCCAGAGAATCGAGTTGAGCACGGTCGGCGAGCTCCCGGAACCGCAGTATATCCCGCCACCCCGCCTGCTGGCAGAATTGTAGGCTATTGTGTTGTTGTCAATCGCCGGTGAACCCAGGTAGAAGTACATACCGCCGCCATAACGCGAGGCGCTGTTCTCAACGATGGTGCAGTTCGTGATCTCTGGCGCCGATGACCTGCTGTATATGCCCGCTCCGTCCTTCGCGCTGTTGCCTGTGATGAGGCAGTGTTTGAATGTGGGCGAATTGTAGTAACAGTAAATCCCACCGCCGTTGGTGCTGGTCGAGTTGCCGGTGATCGTGCTGTTCTCGATCGTCGGCGAGCTGTTGTAGCAGTAAATGCCCGGGCTGCCTCGGGTCACGGTGAAACCGTCTATCGTGAGGTTGCCCACGCCGTAGGAGTAGATGACCCGGTAGCCAAGGTTCTGACCATCGAGGATAGTGGTGTCCTGGTCCTCACCGAGAATAGATACCCAGCTCTCCATACTCAGCGGGAATGTCTCTCCGTTGGTTGAGCCGGCATAGGTCCCGGCGGCTACGCGGATTGTAATCGGGTCCTCTTCCGAACCTTCGACCTCGCCAAGCGCGTGGGTGATCGTCTTCCAGGGGAATTGTGCTGACCCATTGTTTCCGTCGTCGCCCATTTGGCCATCGACATAGAACTCACCGTCCCCTGCTTCGCACGCGTCGCCGACGCCATCCTCGTCCGAGTCCTCCTGACCTGGGTTGAAGATGTCCGGGCAGTTGTCGCACGCGTCGCCGACACCATCCTCGTCCGAGTCCTCCTGGTCCGGATTGTAAACGTACCGGCAGTTGTCCTCGTCATTGTAGATGCCGTCGCCGTCCGAATCATCGCACACATAGACCAAAGGCTCGGGATTCACGTCCCGGTCGCCGGTAAAGCCTTTTTCACTATCTTGCAGAGCACCAGAATCAATCAGAGCCTGACGAACTGCTGCAACGTCAACCGCGTTTGCCGGCTTCCCATGCTCCGATATGTACAAAGCCGCGGCGCCTGCAACGTGGGGCGCCGACATGCTGGTCCCGTTGATGGTGTTGTACCCGTTGTCCTTCCAGGTGGACGTGATCTCAACCCCGGGCGCGGCCAGGTCAATCGCGCCTCCGGGAGAATCGATAGGATAGTCAGGAGGCGACCACGTATAGCCGGTAGCGGCGCTGAAGTTGCTGAACGATGCAAACGTATCATCATATCCGTATGAGCTTGAGGCGCCCAATCCACCGGGCATCCCGTCAGTATCAACCATACCCGATATGGTTGCGACTTCAGGATAGGCGGCGGGAATAACGTCATCCTCGGTCTCAAACTGTCCATCGTAACCATAGACATCCTTGCTGCTATTGCCGGCGGAAACGGCATAGAAGATGCCCGCAGCAACACTGTTTTGCAGCGCGAGGCGAAGAGCATCACTCACTCCTGTTGAACGTATGCTCATATTGGCAACATCGATCTCACTGGCATGGCTTGTTACCCATTCTATGCCAGCGATGACGCCGGACGTCGTTCCATCGCCGTAAGCATCGAGCACTTTTGCGGACCAGAGCCTAGCACCAGGGGCTACGCCAACTACCCCGATATCATTGTCGATAGCAGCCGCGATCCCCGCGACGTGGGAGCCGTGACCGAAATCATCGTTGCCGCCCTCTGCTCCGACGCCGGTGGCGGTGTAACCTCTGTAAAAATTGAGGTCAGGATGCGTGTCATCAACTCCAGAGTCGATAATGGCGATATCTACGTCCACCCGGTCATCATTGCCATCGATATTAGCCGTATCGTTCAAATCGGCATCGATGCGGTCGATCCCCGTAGGAATGACCTGCAGGGGCTGAGGTTGTGTTTCCGCCGCTCCCCGTATCACCCGGAAAACCAGGTCAGGTTCAACAAAACGCACACGGGGGTCTGACTCCACTGCCCCCAGTTTTTTGGCGGGAATATGTGCGGAGAATCCCTTCAGAGCCACGCTATAGGTGTGGCCCAGAGTCAACCCATGCTGAGCTGACAGCTGTTGAGCTACGCCTCCCGGGTTCGCCACGTCGTCATTGAAAACAACGATGAACTGACCCGGAATGACCTGATCGCCCCGTTCTTCGCGCTCGAGCGAATGATAGCCCTGAACCACAAGCGCAACCGCCAAAACCAACGTAACAATCATGCAAAACTTCTGCATCAAAAAACCTCCCGTCTTTGACACAAGCTAGCGTCAGCGGCGCCGGTAGGCAATTCGTCTAAGGGTGTCGTTGACATTTAACATCTTTGGCTGGCGACGAAACAACTCATCCCCTCGCCAACCAATATCTATACTTCTGCTCGCGCAGAACTCCGCATAACGTCAAGTTCCGTAGAACAAAGCATAGATTCCCGTTCTTGTCAAGTTTTTTCTTGCCGAGCATTTGAGCAAGACAGAAAAGCCCCTCAACAAGGCGTGGGTGGAAAGTGGAAAAGGGGGACGGTCAAAACCACTGACTGGGATTCCCTTCCTTGGTTGGCTGAAAGACGGATGTCGCAAGTTGTGTCGCGAGTTTGTCGCAAGTTCACCCTATCCCTTCAATCGATGAAGCAACTGGTTAGTCGCCCCCTCCGAAAGGAGTAGGCCTCCTTCCACCATGGCCTTCAGGTCCCTCTGCAGGGTCCGACGATTGACTTCCGGACATAGCCGCTCGAAATCCTGGATCGTCAGACTGCCGTGCCGCAGTATGTGCTCGAGGGCCTTCGCCTGGCGATCTGACAGACCATGCTGTTTGACCAGGACATCCCGCCGGATTGCCACTTCCCCACGCTGTTTGACCTGGGCGAGCTGCGTGCTGAGGCCCTCAACGAAATACTCCAGCCATCCGGTCATGTCCATTCCTCTTTCACGGACACTCTGGATCGCCCGATAGAACGAGGGCCGATCCTGGTCGTAATACTCACTGATGGTGGAAAGCCGTTTGAAATCGTATCCCGTCCTGTAAAGGCACAGCGTCGAAAGAAGACGCGATGTGCGGCCATTACCATCAAGGAAGGGGTGGATATGGACGAACTGGAATTGGGCAATGCCGCTGACAAGCACCGGATGGGTCTCTTGCTCGCATCTGAGCCAGTCCACCAACTCCGCCATCAAGATTGGCACATCGTGTGGAGGCGGCGGTGTGTAAACTATCGCGCCGGTTGCGGAGTTGACCACGTAATTCTGAACCTTGCGGTACTTCCCAGGGCCCGCTGCCCCACCTCGAACGCCCTCAACGAGGCGCTTGTGAATGTCTCTGATCAGTCCCTCCGTAATGGGGCCGCCTGTCTCAAGATACTCCGATATGAAGTCGAACGCTCGTCGATAGTTCAGAAGCTCCCGCGCATCGTCGGGATCAGCCTCTGGAACAGACTGGCCGGCCAGGAGACGTTCGGCCTGCTCGAGTGTGAGGCGCGTTCCCTCGATGTGGGTCGTGTGATGCGCCTCCAACACCAAAGCGCGATGTCCCATCTCCCGGACCCACTCTTCCGATAGACCCTCCGCCTCAAGAAACCCTCGAGCCCGCTCAATCCGCGTCAAGGCGGCGGTTATTGAGTTAGTGATGGTGAATAAGGGACGGAAGCTTGGGGTCATTCCATTCACATTAATCCGCGCCTATTGCCCGTTTGGCCGCTTAAGCGCCTTTAGTTTGACCATTTGCATATCGCCGTAGGGCGTTAGAGTCCAGTAAGTCTTGGTGTCTTTGAGACTCCTCTTCTTGATGCTCTGCGTTATCAAGCCAAGGGAACGAAGTTGCACCACGATCGTGTTGAAGTCCTCGTCAACCATGCGAATGCTTATAGGCATCGCGTCACAATGCGACCCCTGTCTAATTTCTATTTCTATAAATGAACTGAGGGCGTTGCGCAAGGAGAACTCATCTGCCTCATGAATCATACGCGGGGCTGACACACGGAAGATCTCATTCCAAGTAAACACAAAGGGCTTCTCCGAAAAGGAGGTAGTTCCAGCCCATGAGTCTTCAAACTCAAGTGTGAATCTCACTTCTAGCTTGTCATCACCTTGAGCAAGATGCTCGCTACCGGGCGGAGGGGTGGTTCTCGCCATTTCCAATTCCCTCTGCAAGGCTTCGACCTCGCGGCGAAGGTTGAGTATTTCGGTTTTTGTGTCCTCATCTGGAAGAAGGTCTGCCTTAACCCATCCGGTGGCGGGATTCCTCTTGATCAGATTGATCAGACTTCTGCTGACAACCGATCCAAGCTCCGCGGGTGTGGTCCAATGCTTGCACATTTTCTTCTCGGCAAGCTCACGGAATTCTCGAAGGCGCTCCTTGCCGTTTTCGGAATCCTCTGTCTTATCCACTGGGATAGAGCCCGGCTCCTTGTGTAGAAACGCAATTATGGGCTTCTCCTTCTCCAAGGCGTACCTATACTCCTTTTCCGTGTAGCTCATCCCTTCCGAATCAACTGATCCATAGCGGCCGGCGATGATGACCAAATAATAATCACAATCGTCAATAACTCCTTTGATTAAGGACCACTGGTCCTCATTCGCAGCGGGAAACAACTCCATTCCGGCTGGGATGCAATCCAGCTCAAGCAGAGCGTGCATTACCTCCTGCCGCTCTGCTTGGAGGTCTTCGTACGTTGAGCTAACGAACACCTGGTATCGCTTATCCATGTCTTATCCTTAATCGTGTCATTCCCCGGCCGAATGCGGTCACGCAATCCATGCGGGCGGAAAAGGCCAATCGCCTGCACCTCCCTCAATAATCAAACCGGAACACGCCGATCTTGCAGTCTTCGCATCTGACGGCTTCGAGGGTGGGGTTATTCCACAGGTCTATGTCCTTTCTTAACACGGTGCCGGCGAAAGCCGTCTTGGTCTTCTCCTTCTCCGTCCAGCGCAAACGCATCCAATGGCCAGCCAAATACCCGTGCGACATCTGTTTGCCACATTTCGGACACTTCATTTCCCTCAGTTCTTCGGAGGTCGTTGGATGGTCCATCTTCGTTCCCTTATATGATTTTTGCGGTCTATCATACGTTTTCGGCGGAAGTTATCAATTGGGGATTGCGGATTGGGCGGCGCTTTGGAGTGCGGCAAGCTCTTGCCGCTTTTTTCTGCGATGACCTGGCATCGCGATCTTGATGAATCTCTTTTGTATCCTTTGGGGAGGGCGATTCACGGAAAGACGATTGATGTAGAGGTCGATGTCGCGCCGGGTCGCGACTAATCAAAGCGGCGAGAGCTCGCCGCACTCCATATCGGTGCTCTCGACATGCCCGCCCAGCCCCATTAGATTCTGCGGGTTGGATTGACGCGATAACGAAACCCCGGAGCGCGATATGAGGTTGATTGACGAGAGAGACACGACGTTCTCGAGGATGGCACTCGTTGAGGGAAGCGATCGATACAGGGAGTATTACGAGCGGTGTCCGGAGCTTGAGGCGCGAGACAAAGAGGTCCGGGATGCGCCGATGACAGGGATGCTGAGCCGCATGAAGCCGGACGCCTGCTTCGATGGCCTTCCCGACGGGCAGGCGGCGGTCGAGCACATCGTTGATGGCAACGTCGCGATGATCGGCGCCTCAATGGAGATGGTCGAGAAGGCGCCTGTCAGCACCCGCAGCATAGCTATCCCACCGGAGCAGATCACGCCTGTTATCAAGGAAGTCGCACTCTATTACGGCGCAGACATTGTCGGTACCGTCGAGATGACGGACGGGCACTTCTACACACACCACGGGCGTTCTATGGGCGGCAAATGTGGCGAGCCGGTGGACAAGAGCCTGCGATACGCCATCGTTCTCGCGGTAGAGATGGACAGGGATATGATCAACCGTGCCCCGCACCTAGAGGAGATTTTGGCTACGGACAGAGGCTACCGCGACATCGCGCTGGCCGGCTGCGGCGTTGCCATCTACATGAAGTCACTGGGCTATCGGGCGTTCCTGAATACCGTCGCCTCCTACAACGCGCCGCTCGTGCGCTTGGCCCGGGATGCGGGGCTGGGTCAGATCGGCAGACACGGGATGCTCGTAACCACGAAATACGGTAGCCGGGTGCGCCTCGGCACCGTGATGACTGACATGCCGCTATTGCCAGATGGACGGATCGACTTCGGGCTGGAGGAGTTCTGCAAGCGATGCGGCATCTGTGCGGAAAACTGCATCGGTAACGCCATATCTGAGGGACAGCCTGTGAACGACGAGGGCCAACTCCGCTGGGCTTACGACGATACGAACTGCATGGAGGTCTGGAAAAAAGTTGGCACCGACTGCGGCATCTGTCTTGCTAGCTGCCCATTCAGCCATAATATCGAGGAAGACCTCATCGATTCGATCAAGGATGATCCAGCGGTCATCGACCAGATAATCGCCGACTTCCGGGTGCGCTTTGGCAAACGACCTTTCACCAAAGATAAGCTGGGTATTGCCCGGTTGTGAACTGGCAGCACCTGGCCCCAATAATCAGATCGACTTGGTGACATATTGGGCAGGTCTAAACGGTTTGGGCTTCTCGATTGCGTGGCGCCCGGGATGTAGCTGATTTCGATGTTGCACCGGACATGTGATTTGGAGTGCGGTGAGCTCTCACCGCTTTCACTCGCCGCGGCCTGACGCGGCATCGGCCCCGCATCGATTGGCGCCCAGATCTCCGAATGGCTGTCTGCAAGGTTGAAGGAGCAGTCTATCAGAGGGCGGCCGGGTCGCCACCAATGAAAGCGGCGTCAAGCCGCCGCAGTCCAAAAGGCCGCCGGATGCGACTCAAGGAAGCCACTGGGGCTGCAAGAATCGCCCGTTGAGACTGCAAGCCAACAGGTTTCTGCGAGGTCCTTGACCTTCAATCTGATTTCTTGGGCGCATCAGCTTCTTCTTGCACGCTTAGCGCAAGAATAGTCTAATCGCATACTGATGCGTTAGTGCGATATGGAATGGAGCGGCTAGCATGGTTGAGGAGCGTGAGGCAGTTCAGTGAGGGCTGGAGGACGGGGCGCGGACACACCGTTCGTGGAGAACCTCTTGAGCAAGGGCCTTTATGGCGCGTGCCACGTGGTGGGCTGGGTTCTGTCCAAGGTCTTTTTGCGGGCGGAGGTCATCGGTCGGGAGAACATCCCGCCGGAGGGGAGGGTGATCTTCGCCTCGAATCATCGGAGTTATGCGGACCCTCCGCTCTTAGGATTCCTGATCCGACGGCCGCTGCACTTCGTGGCGAAGGCGGAGCTCTTTCGCAATCCGTTATTTGGGAGGGTCCTACGGAACGTGCACGCGTTTCCCGTGAGCCGTTCGGGCGTTGACAGGGAGGTGCTGAGGTGGGCGATGGCGGTTCTCGAGGCGGAGCGGGCGCTTCTCTTGTTTCCAGAGGGGACGAGGAGTATGGGCGACGAGCTGCTGCCGCCGAGGCCGGGCATTGGGTTTTTGGCGGACAAGAGCGGCGCCGCCGTTGTCCCGACCTATATCCATAATAGCTGGCGGATTCTGCGGCCCGGTTCATCGATCATCAGGCCTCATAAGCTCCGCGTGTGTCTGGGTAAGCCGATGGGCGTGCCGGAGCTCTCGGAGGGAGATGTTCGCTCGCAAGTTCACGCGGAGTTCGCGCTACAGGTGATGAGAAGCATCTCAGGTCTGCGGAGCGACCTGCTGAAGAGCATCGGTCGGAGCGAGCCCTGCGATCAGCAAGGAGATGCGCGATGAAAACGGGCACTAATGGGATTCAGCTCACAACCGTTGAGGGCGGCCGGTTCGATATATGGTGTGCGGGAAACGCGGGATTCTGCTTTGGCGTCGAGCGCGCCGTGAAACTGGCCCAGGACGCCGCCGCCCGGCTCGGCAAGGTATTCTCGCTCGGCCCGCTTATCCACAACAGGGACGTAGTCGAGTCGCTGGCGACCGAGGGCATTCATGTGGCCGAGACGCTGGATGATGTGAAGGAGGCTGCCGTCATCGCGCGTTCGCACGGCCTTCCTCCAGACATCCTCAATGCGGCCAAGCGCAAGGGGATCACGGTAATCGACGGAACCTGCCCATTCGTCAAGAAGGCGCAGGATTACGCCGCACTATTGAGAACCGAGGGCTACCACATTGTGATCGTGGGAAATGCTGACCATCCAGAGGTGAAGGCCCTTCACGGGTTCTCAGGCCGGGATGCACAGATCGTGGGCAACGATTGCGAGGTCAATCTGCCGGAAGGCGTTCAGCGTGTTGGCGTCATTGCGCAGACCACTGAGCGAATACAGGTGTTCTCTCAAGTCGTCGCCTCGGTGGCCGCCAGGTCGAAGGAGGTGCGCGTTTTCAATACCGTGTGTGATTCTGCGCTCTCGAGGCGGGCAAATACGCTCAGACTGGCAGAGGTCTGTGACGTCGTGGTCGTCGTCGGGGGCAAACACAGCGCGAATACGAAGCAGCTCGCCGCGGTGTCTCGACATTATGGAACTGAGACGCACCATATAGAGCGGCCCAACGAACTGGAAAGGCCCTGGTTCGATGGGAAGAAGAGCGTCGGCGTCACGGTAGGCGCCTCGACCCCGGTGTGGATCACCTCTGCAGTGGTTGACAGGCTGAAAGAGCTCTCTCTGTTGCCCGAGACCTTGTAGGGGTGTTCGCCGCGCGGCGAACCGCGCCCGTCCGCCTTTCGGGCGGGGCAAGCACCTCCCCTACACACGTGCTGCGGATTATGACCCAGGCCTTCCATTCGGCCCAAATGCGTCCTGGCGCCCATGTGTGATCAATGAGATGAGCCGTTTGGGAAAAACCTTCCATGCCTTGTCGCTACGACTGCTGGTGTGATGGCCCCCCCTGTTCATCAGAATGTGGCTGTCTAAAGGCGGTTCCGGCCTACTCAGTGGATTATTGCTCGGATTGGCACGCGGTCTGCTTGTATTGAGTGCAGTCATGGGCTGAAGGAATCAGACCGAATCGCTTGGAAGACAGGCTTGCAAAGGGCGAGATCAATTAGGATGCGAGGCGTTTGTGCACCAGATTAGCGCGTTTACGCGGAAGAAATTTCCTGAAGGATATGGGGGACGGCGATGGAGATAGCAGATAATCCCATTTTGAAGGTGTTGGGTCGTGTGCTGGACGTGTCCTTGCGGCGGGCGAGCATCGTTGCGGCCAACGTAGCCAACGTTGACACGCCCGGCTACAAGGCGAAGAGCTTCGACTTCGATGCGGCGCTCGCAGCCTCTGAGGAGAGACAAATTGGCATGGCGCCTGCCAGGACGCATCCGGGACACTTGGCGATGAGTCCGACCTCGACGCAGGTTGTGGCACGCGAGGATGACTCGGCCAGCGAGCGGAACGATGGCAACACAGTGGATATCGAGCGGGAGATGGCGGACTTGCTCGAGGCGGAGCTGATGTTTGCGGCGTCATCGAGATTGATAGCCAAGAAGATAGAGATGCTTAGGGCCTCTATTTCTTAAGGAGAGTAAGCGATGAGTATTTTTGACATTCTAGACGTTGGCAGTTCTGGTCTTGCGGCGCAGCGGATGAGGCAGGAGATAATCTCCTCGAACATCGCGAATGCCTCGACGACCCGGACCCCGGACGGCGGCCCCTACGTCCGAAAGGACGTTGTCTTCGAGACGGCGAACGTAACGTCCAAGTTCGGCGAGGTTCTTTCCGCGCTCACAGACAACGGCCTTCGAGGAGTTCAGGTATCCGAGATACTCCAGGATAATCAGCCGCCTCAGAGACGTTTCCAGCCGAATCATCCTGACGCGGATGCGGATGGCTACGTTCGCTATCCCAACGTCAACATAATAGCTGAGATGGTGAACATGGTGGAGGCGACGAGGTCTTATGAGGCCAATCTAACGATAATGAACGCATCGAAGTCGATGGCGTTGCGCGCGATAGAGCTGGGCAAGTGAGAAGGAGTTAAGAGATGGTTGACATGAAGATACAGCCGTTTGGGCCAAACGCTATTGATAAGGGCGAGAAGGGCGAGCAGAAACACCCCACTAAAATTGGCGAGAGCACATTCGGCGATTTCCTCAAGCAATCGATCAAAGAAGTGAATCAGCTGCAAAACGAGGCGGACAATTCGATGACGAGTTTTGCGACGGGGCAAACAAAGGACATTCACGAGGTGATGATGTCCGTTCAAAAGGCCGACCTCAGCTTCAGGCTCATGCAGCAGATTCGCAACAAGTTGGTCGATGCTTACAAAGAAATAATGCGAATGGGTGTTTGAGGTTGTCTGATCAAATATCGGGGATGATTTGATGGCGGAGTCAGTTCCAAGGATGGAAGAGAAGAGATCACCTACCGCGCTTCCGGGTGGTGCTTCCGGAGAAAGAAAAAGAGGATTTGTGGACCAGATGCGACTCATGGCTTCGAATCTGTCGCTGTGGCAGAAGGTCAGCCTGAGCGGGGTCACCGTGGCAATAGTGATGGGCATCATTCTGTTGGTATCTTGGAGCGGTCGGACTGAATACGATCTGCTGTTCGGCGATCTTGCGCCTGAGGATGCGTCGCTTATAGTCGAGCAGCTCAAGGAGCAGGAGATTCCATATAGGATTTCGGCTGGAGGGACTCGTCTTGAGGTTGAGCAGGGCAAGGCGAGGGATTTGCGTCTCTCGTTCGTAGGCCAGGGTCTTCCGAGCGGGGGCAGAGGTAAAGGGTTTGAGCTTTTTGACGAGCTCAAGCTCGGGGCCACGGATTTTGTGGAGAATCTCAATTACCGGCGTGCGTTGGAGGGCGAGTTGTCCCGGACAATCGTCAGGTTCAGGGAGGTTTCCCAAGCTCGGGTTCACCTCGTCATACCGAAGCGCAGCCTTTATTGGGAGAAACAAGAGGAGCCAACGTCTTCGGTGTGGTTGAAGTTGAGAGGCGGCGCAGGACTTGACCGCGGTCAGGTGAAGGCGGTTGTTCATTTGGTTTCTGGCGCGGTCGAGGGGTTATCTACTAACAACATAACGGTGGTCGATTCGTTGGGCCACATCCTCACCGAGCCTGAGCAGCCGCAATCCAGCGGTTTGACGCAGGCACAGCTGACACTTCGCCGGGAGGCGGAGAAAGGGTTTGAGAGCAAGATCGTTTCACTGTTGAGCCCGATTGTTGGCCAGAATAAGGTCAGGGCGAGAGTCTCGGCCACGATGGACTTCAAGGAAGTGAGGCAGGAACAGGAGAGCTACGACCCTACCGAGCAAGTTCTGCGAAGCGAGCAGGACCTCACTGAGGAGTCAGGGATGCCGAACGCGGTCGGCGGTGTTCCTGGGACGCGGTCGAATCTTGGCGAAGGCCAGGTTAGCACGACGGGCAAAGAAGGCGACAACTACTTCAAGCGTGTTCAACGGACTCGGAACTATGAAGTGGGAAAGACCGTTCGCACGACTATTGAACACCCTGGGGAGATATTGCGGGTCTCTGCGGCCGTCATCCTGGACGATAAGACAGTGGTCAGTGAAGAGGATGGCGAGCTAAAGTATGAATATGAGGCTCTTCCGGCGGCCGTCGTGGCCAAATGCACAGAGATCGTGAAGAAGGCGATCGGATTCTCCAAGGACCGGGGCGACACGGTAGTAGTTGAGAACCTGTCCTTCGATAGGCAAGAAGCTGGGGAGGAGCGGCTTGCAATGGCAGCCAGCGAGCGTGGGGCCTTGTGGAGCAAAGTGTTGGGCGCGGTCCGCACGCCTCTCATAATCATCTCACTCATGTTGGTCTTTGTCTTGATAATCAAGCCTCTTATGAAGGGCCTCGTAGTCCGGGAGGAACGACTTCTTGCGCCTCAAGCGGCGCTTGCAGGTGTTGCCGGAGAGGCTGGTGCTGAGGCTCTCCCGGGCGGCCAGGAGAGACCTGAGATGGCTCTCCACGGGAAGACGATTGAGGAGATAGAGGCAGAGATACTCGCCGTGGCGCCTCATTCAGAACGTGTGAGCAAACGAGATGTTCTGGTCAAACGCGTCTCGCAGATTATCGAGTCAGACACGGAGAACTCGATCCTGCTGCTCAGAACTTGGCTGACCGGCAGCAAGTAACGGGAGGGAACTTTTCAGATGGCTACGCAGATGTCAACGGGAGCGGCAAAAGTCGCCAAGTTGTTGGTTCTTTTGGGTGAAGAACCCACGACCAAGGTGTTCAAGAACCTCGAGTATGATGAGGTTCAGGAGATAACGAGGGAGATATCTCTCGCCAGTGCCATCGGCAAGGAAGAGGCCGAGGTGCTGCTGGAAGAGTTTTACCACATGTATGTGGCGCAGGAGTACATCTCCAAAGGCGGCATTGAGTACGCCAAGAAAGTTCTCTCCAACTCGATGCCTCCGGACGAGGCCCGCCGGATCATAGATAGGCTTACAAAGTCTCTGAAGTCGACAAGCCGGTTTGCGACTCTTAGGAAGGTGGATCCGACACAGCTTTCCAAGATAATCCAGAATGAGCATCCGCAGACGATAGCTCTCGTCATTGGGCATCTCGATCCATCGCAGGCGGCGGAGCTATTGTCCTCACTGCCAGAGGAGATGAGGTCAGATGTCGCGCTTCGGCTGGCGGCCCTTGAGGAGATCTCGCCGGATGTGCTCTCGCGGATCGCCTCGGTCTTGGACGAGAAGCTCGAGTCGCTTTCGGGTCTTCAGACAGAGGAGGTCGGCGGCGTGCGGATGGTTGCAGAGATACTCAACCGAATGGACAGGAGCACGAGTCGGGGAGTGCTTGAGCTCATCGAGAGCAACAACCCCGAGCTAGCGGCATCGATTCGGGACCTCATGTTCGTTTTCGACGACATCCTGCTCTTGGACGACATGGGCATCCGTGAGATCCTCAAGAATGTCGATAGGAAGGTCCTGACAATGGCTCTTAAGGGCACAACCGAGGAGATGAAGGAGAAGTTCATGCGGAATATGTCAGAGCGCGCTCAGCAGCTTTTGGTCGAGGAAATGGAATATCTCGGTCCGGTTCGGTTGAAAGATGTCGAGACCGCGCAGCGTGAGATGGTTGAGATAGTTCGTGGTCTTGAAGAGGAGCAGGTAATCCAGCTCGGCGGCGGAGGCGAGGAGCTCGTTGTCTAATCTGGTTAAATGCCGTCAGGCTTCAGGCGCTAATTGCGTTGCTCTGGACCTCGAGAGGTTCGTGGTTCCGACGAGAGATTATGTCGGAGACCCTGAACTGTCGATCATGGGACACGCTGAGGCGGCGGTAGAGGGCCCAGTCGCCGAGAACATCGGGCCAAATGGCGCCGAGAATACTATCCGGGCAGCAGAGGCCGAGGCCGAGGCAATCCTAAACGAGGCCCGGGCGCGGGCGTCCGAGGTCCTGAACGAGGCCAAGGAGCAAGGCCTCCGCCTGGGCAAGGAAGAAGGCGCTCAGGAAGCGAGAGACGAAGCTCTGAACGCGGCAAAGGCCGACGTTGCCTCGGCGGTCAGCGCGTTACGGAACGCCACTTCTGAGCTGGGTTCAGTTCGCGAGAAGGCTCTCAAGGACAACGATACCGAGATGCTCGGCCTGGTTCTGGGCGTCACGAGGTTGGTCCTTTCACGGGAGATCAAGACAGACAAGGCGCTTATCCTTCAGCAGATCAGGCGTGCAGCGGAGATACTTGGCGAAGCGGACGAGGTGATTGTCAAGTTGCATCCGCTAGACCTCAAGGTTGCACAGAGAAACGTGGACGATCTCGTCCCGGAGGGGAAATCGATGAAACTCTCGATGGTGGCTGACAAGAGTGTTGAGCAGGGCGGTTGCTTGCTGGAATGCGACAGGGGCAAGGTCGATGCGCGTATCTCGACCCAGCTCGAAAGGATAGAGGCCGCGTTTGACGAGGTGATCGAGCAGACTGCTTCGGCTGAGGAAGAGGCGCCGACCGAGTTCGCCGCGCGGCGAATTGAGGAGGCGGACTTGTCCGCCATAGCTTCAGCGGAGGTGGACGGTGCTTAATTCGCGGCTTTTGCTCGAGAAGGCTTGTCGCGTTGGGTCTTTAGATGTATCGGGTCTTGTGGAGAAGGTCGCAGGGCTGGTAGTCGAATCCAAAGGTCCACCGGCGGCGGTTGGGGACCTTTGTGTTATTCGGTCAGCACGTGGCGACGTGATGACGGAGGTCGTGGGCCTTAGGGAGAAGAAGGTCCTTTCAATGGCCCTTGAGGACATGAGCGGCGTAAAGACGGGCGCCAAGATAGAGCTGCTTGGGGAGCGCGGGGGTGTGCCGGTCGGTTTTGGTCTAATGGGGCGAGTTCTGAACGGCAAGTGCGAGCCAATTGATGACAAAGGGCCGATAGACGGCGCAGGTGACGTGTTTCCGCTGAGGCGACAGGGGCTCGAGCCGCTCAAGCGAGGCGGGATAATTGAACCAATAGCAACTGGTATCAGGTCAATTGATTCCCTCGCTACGGTCGGGAAAGGCCAGCGGATGGGTATCTTCTCCGGAAGCGGCGTCGGTAAGAGCCTCTTGCTGGGCATGATCGCCAGAAACACCAGCGCGGATGTGAATGTCCTTGCGCTCGTGGGCGAGCGTGGCCGTGAGGTTCGCGAGTTTTTGGAGCGCGATTTGGGCGAAGAGGGTCTGAAGCGAACGGTAGCATACGTCTCCACTTCAGATACTCCTGCGCCTCTTAAGATGCGGGCCGCGTTTGCCGCGACGAGCGCTGCGGAGTTCTTCCGGGACCTGGGCCTTGACGTGATGCTGATGATGGACTCAGTAACGCGACTTGCGATGGCACAGCGCGAGATTGGCCTTTCGGCGGGTGAGCCGCCGTCAACGCGGGGCTACCCGCCCTCGGTATTCGGAATGCTTCCCATGCTCTTTGAGCGCGCCGGCAAGAGAGAGGGCAAAGGAAGCATCACTGGCCTTTATACGATCCTCGTGGAGGGCGACGATCTCGACGAGCCGGTCTCCGATCATTGCCGCTCGATCCTTGACGGACACATCGTTCTGTCCAGGAAGCTCGCCAACCGGGGGCATTATCCGGCGGTGGATGTTTTGCTGTCTTGCAGTCGAGTGGCAGACAACGTAACGGCAGAAGACCACGCGGGCGCGGCATCCGCTTTCAGAAGGGTCGTCGCGGTCTATCGTGACAACGAGGACCTGATCAACATCGGAGCCTACAAGAAGGGCAGCAACCCCCTGATCGATTATGCAATTTCAAAGATGGGAGATTTCAACCAGTTCCTTCGTCAGGAAGCTGACGAGAAGGCCGAGTTTTCGGGAACAGTTGAGGCGCTGAGGCTTCTGGTTGCCGATGCGCCGGATGAGTAGGAGAACAGAGGATGAGGGCGTTTAGATTCAGACTTGAAAGGGTTCTTCAATTGCGGCGTCAGATGGAGGAGGAGAAGCGTCGCGAGTTGAGCATAATGTTGTTCGACCTGAGGCAGCTCGAGGCGAAGCTGCATTCGTTGCAGCGGGACCTCGAGTCGTGCAAGACAGAGATGATGACCGATCTTGAGCAAGAGGAGCTCTCGATGGCTCGGATCGAGGTTTTCGCCTCGTATCTGAAGAGAATCACCTCTTCCATCGAAGAGCAGCGGGAGCTGATGACGGAGCTTCACAAGAAGATCGAGTCGAAAAAGAACGAGCTTTTGGAGGCTATCAAGGAACGTAAGGCCATGGAAAGCGTGAAGACGAGAAGGCGCGCTGAACACGACAAGGAATGCGCTCGTGAGGAGATGAAATTCCTGGACGAGATAGCGGGAATTGCTCGGCTCACGCCGACTCAATTGGAGGGACATTAAAACCATGTCGATTGGAAGGATGGTGAATTCAGCCGACGTAGCTCTGCGAGCTACTATGGCGAAGTCTGCCGTTTTCAGAAGCATAGAGCGCGGCAGCCATCGGAGTTCGTGGGCTGGTCTTTCACTTGGCGTGCTGCTGATTGTGCTCGTAGTCCTTTTGCTTCAGAGCGCAACTGTATGCAGTGGCCAGAACAGCATGGATAGCATCAAGAAATGGCTGCGCAAAAGCCCCAAGCCAACTGGGGCCAGGTATTCCTCTGACAAACGGGCAGTGGAGTCGATGCTTGAGGCGCTGCGGCTTCGGGAACACGAACTCCTGAAAAAGGAGCAGGAGATTGAGGCGGAGCGCAAATCGCTTGAGGAGCTCCAGGAACGGCTGAAACAGCAGATGGCGTCAATCAAGGAGATGAAGGATGCAGTCGAGGGACTTCTCGAGAGAGCCGAGGCCCAGAAGCAGGAGCGCATCGACAGTCTAGTCTCTCTCTATGGGACCATGAACGCGCAGAAGGCAGCCTCGGCGCTGCTTGCGCTATTCAAAAAAGACCCGTCCCTTGTGGCGTTAGTATTTCGATTCTTAAACAAGAAACGAGCGGCAATCATCCTTGATGCAATCACGGCGACTTCGCCAAGCATCGCGGCCGAGATAACGATGCGGATCGCCAGATATAGATAGGCCCAGATATAGATAGGCTCAGATCGCAAACAAGATGGCGGCAATGAACAGCAGTCCTATTCTTACGCTGATTGGCGAGAAGGCCGCGGCGGCGAGGACCAGCAAGAAGAGCGACTCGCGCGTCCGCGGGTGCGGTCAGCCGCAATCCAGTTCTTTTTTGCATATTCTCAGAGCACGGCTCGCCAAGATGAGGGCGCTTCCCACACAGAAGCTGCGGCCGGCGTCACGTCCAGACCGGAAAGCTCATGGCAAGGGGAAGGCATCTACCCCAAATGAGGCCTCTGAGCATTCATCCGGGCAAGCGGACCTCGGCATTGGCCTTGTCTCGATGGCCGAGGGCGAGCCGTCAGGGGCCAGAACTCACGGGACGATACGTGAGGCGCGCGTTTGGCGGACGAGCGAGCAAAGCAGCAGTTCCGAGCGACTCTTTGGAGCCAGCCGGAAAGCGCGAAGGCACGACGTTATCAACCGTTCAAGGCTTAACAAGGCTCCGTGCAGGCTCACAAACAACCGTGCCTCGCTTGGTGTGTATTCGACGCGCAGAGATTCCTCGCCTCGTCTGAGGAATGATGGATTGACAGCGGCTAGAGGCGCCGGGCGACGGGCGGAAGTGAAGATGACACGGCGTGCGTCGGTAGCTTCAACGAAGACCTGGGTCAAGAGACGTATGTCTCCCTTTCCAGGCGTGAACGCCTCCTCTGGCGATGTATCCACCCAGGGCCCGGACAAGGTCGTTCGAGCTTTCGGCACATTGGCCGCGAAGACGCAGGCTCGGGGGATGCGGGCGAACCAATCGTCGTCCGACGCAGCATCGCGGGCTAATCAAACTGAGAGACAAGACACGCAGCGTGTCTCAGCGGGCAAGATTGGCTCGCGCACGGCGCGCCAGGCATCTTATCATTTGGAGAATTCTTACCATTCCAGCCATAAACCCTTCCGACGGGCATCCGTTGGCATCCGGCGGCGCGTTCTCAGGAACGAGGGCCACACACAACCTCACTCGAGGCCCTCAGAACGCCGCCAGAATAGCTACATCCCGGCTAAGCTTAGTGCGGCCAGGCGCTGGCTACCCAGCAAAGCTTCTCGCTTCTGGGGCAGGAGTGAATCGCATCATCCCTCCTTCCGCGCTCTTGGTCACCCACAAAGAGGCGACAGCAAGACGAGTGGTCTGGAGTCGTCTGGCCGCATCCCCTCCCTGTCGAAGGCGCTTCGAGCGAAGTTCGAGTTAGTCGGGACGCGACCGATGGATGAGGCCGGATCAAAAGGCCAACGGCCAACGGCCAACGGCCAACGGTCAACGGCCAACCGCCAACCGCCAACGGCCACCCGCCAACGGCCAGCCGCCAACGGCCCAAGTCCGAAGGCGGGAGTTGGAAGACCGCGGTCTAGAGTCCAGGTTCCGAGTTCTAAGTCAAAAGTTGTGGGTTCCAGGTTGCAGGCTTCGAGTCATGGTGTGGAGGCTGGAGGCTCTCGGACGAGCGGTCTGCGGGTTGGGGCTGGAGAACAGGCGAAGCTGGGCGACTCAGGGAGCCTGATCAAAGCGATATCCCGTGAGGCAAAGCCCAGGCGTCATCAACCGATTGTCAGGGATGAGAGGCCAGCCGAGGTGAAAGGAGACAAGCCTTCGTCGGTGCGTGCAACGCTGCACGGGAAGGGCGCCAAGAGCAGAGGGCCCGCAACAGTCAGGAGCCCCGCGATACATAAGTCATTTCTGTCGAAGCCCGGACTAGATGTTCTCTCGAATGGGCGTGACAACGTGGAAGCCATGAAGCTCGAGAGCAAGCACCCGCGCCGCTCAAGACCGGCCGAAAACGCTCGGCGGCAAGATGTGCCCCGGCGGCCAGGAGCACTTCAGGGCGATACGGCCGTAAAGCGGACGAGTTCCCGCAGCGATTCGAGCGTAGCAAAGGCCGATGTGAAGGGTCCAAGGCCATCTGGGGCAAAGAGGCACGCATTCAGGCCAACGGACTCGGCCGTCAAGAGGGAGGTCGCATCTTCTTTGACGAGGGAGCCGGACGCTAGGGTTGAAGGCCGGCCGGTTTCGAGCGACAAACCAAGAGCTCAACTGGCGCCTCGGAGGGCTGTATCCGAGGATGGCGGCACTCCGTCGAATGAGCGTCAGCCGGGTGTTGTCAAAACCACCGCCGCTCGCGTCGAGACAGGCGGTAGGCACGAGACGAGCGCAAGAGCCGGGGCAGGTCTGAAGTTTGAGTCCAGCGCTCGGCCGGTGGATGATGCGCCTCATAGACCATCCCGGGCGGATGTCCAGACTCGAATGGCGCCTCGCAATGATTCACCCGGAACTCACAGCGATAGCAAGGCCGCCCAGACGCAGCCGGTCGCCCGCACGGAGGACAGCAGTAATCATTACATTAGTAAAGAGGAGTCGCTCAGCAGGACCGACCGGGAACATCGCAATCCGGTCAGGACATTGGATGAGCCACCGAGATGGGCGAGAGCCGGGAAGGAAGGCTCTACGAAAAAAGCTGCGACGACAACGGCTCAGCCGGCCGAGCCGGTGAAGTCAAACGGTTCTGCGGGTGTTGTGAATACGAAAGCCGCATCGGGTTCCGCACTAAGCCACGGATTACGAGACGTGCTGCCGCTGAATGCTGGGATTGAGGGCGATGCGAGGGCCTCTTCAGTTCAGCAATGGCAGGAGATGTTTTGGGGTGTTCCTTCGGACTTGCCGGCAGACGACAGGTCACAAGGAAGGTTTCAAACCATTCTGACTTCGCCCAGGGCTCTGGTTTCCCAGGTTGCCGCCCGCATACGGAGATTGCACCAGTCGGCGAGGCAGGAGATGCGGATACGGTTGCATCCCCCGGAGTTGGGCGCGATGAGGATCAGGATTCGGGTGGCAAGCGATGGCGTGAAGGCCACGCTCATGGTTGAGCAGCCGCAGGCGCACGCCCTTTTGGAGAAGAATATGCCGGCGCTAATGCGCGCTCTTCAGGAGCAAGGCCTCAAGGTGGACTCGCTCTCTGTGGAGGTCAGTCACGGCTCCGACGAATTTGGGCTTTCGTCGCAGAGCGACGGACAGGGCGGCGAGCGCGGGCGCGGAAGTCTCCGGTCAAGCCAGCCGTGGCGGGAGGTCGTTGACGAGACGATGTTGCCGGCTGCGGCGGAGCTTTCGGCATCGAGATTACTGGACGTAATTGCATAGATATTCAAGAAAGGCAGACTTCGCCATAGTAGCTCGCGGAGCTACGTCGGCTGAAAGTGAATCACTGAAAGGAGGTGACAAAAAACGATGGACGGAACTAGTGGAGTGAACGGAACGTCATACGATGGGACGAATTATGCGCAGACAACTGGTAAGGGCGCGGCGGGACTAAGTGAGCAGGATTTCTACACGCTGCTTGTCGCGCAAATGAAGAGCCAGAACCCGTTGGAGCCAATGAGCAACGAGGCTTACATCGCGCAGCTTGCGCAATTCTCCTCGCTCGCGCAGCTTGGCACAATCAATAAGAACCTGATGTATTTACAGCTGTATCAAGCATCGCTCAACAACACGCTGGCAGTCTCGCTTGTAGGTAAGGAAGTGAAGGTTGGCACGAGCGAGCTCGAGCTCAAGGGCGGTCAGTGCAACAAGGTTTGGTATGCGCTCGAGTCGGACGCCTCGGAGATCAAGATACTGGTGCAGGATGCGGACGGGAGTGTCGTCCGTGAGGAGGTGCTCGGCGCGCAGGAGGCGGGCGAATACACGGTCGAGTGGGACGGTAAGGATTCGCAGGGTAACACAGTTTCAGACGGCACATATACGGTTCAGGTGATAGCGACGGACGAGGACGGAGTCAGCGTTTCGGTAACTTACGGCATCCGGGCGAGGGTTACAGGCATCTCCTTCGACGAGGGCATCACATACCTTCTCTTGAACGGACAGAGGGTGCCGCTATCAGAGATAACCGAGATAAACGAGGGAGAGAGTTCAGATGGTGAATGAGCTTGCTGGTCCGGGCCTTCTCAGAGGTCTGAAACAGGTCCAGCAGACGGGGACAGCAAAGCCCCAAGAAGTCGCGAAGCCGACCAAAGGCAAGAGGTTTGACGCTTTCCTTAGCGAGGCTGAGACCAGTGGGGAACGGCTGAAGTTCTCTGCACATGCCTTGAGGCGGCTTGAGTCGCGGGGCATCGAGCTTTCGCACGACGATCTTTCCCGCCTCTCAAATGCGGTTGGTCAGGCCCAGGCGAAGGGAAGTCGGGAGTCGCTTGTCTTGATGGACGACTTGGCCGCGATAGTCAGCGTTAGAAATCGAACTGTCGTAACGGTATTGGACGCTAGTAGCAACAAGGAGAACATCTTCACGAACATAGACAGCACCGTCCTAGTTAGGAGGTAATCGCGAAGTTCTGCGACGGCGAAGTGGCTGGCCCGTTTGAGGGAGTCCGTTGCTGCTGAATGACAGACGCAGCACACCCGTCCCGCAGAACACAAGACAAAAGACAGGAACAAACAAGAAAAGTTACAGTTAGAATCGCAGTCGCGGGCCGCAATAGTGGCTGGCCCTTGGCAAGGGAGCTAAAGCGTTGCTGAACGACAGATGCAGCGCGCCGGTCCTAGCGGTTGCAGAAAACAGGAGGAAAGAAAAAGATGCTAGCATCATTCTATTCCGGACTATCGGGCCTCAGCGCTCACGTTGTGGGTATGGACGTGCTCGGTAACAACATCGCCAACATCAACACAGTTGGCTTCAAGGCGTCTTCGCCGATATTTCAGGACATCCTCAGCCAGTCGATTGGCCAGAACACGGAGGGAGGCACTCAGATAGGCCTCGGCGTTTGCCTGGGTGGCGTTACACCGTCGTTCTCTCAAGGGGCTTTCCAGAGCACTGACGTGGCGACACATCTTGCCATTCAGGGCAACGGGTTCTTCGTGCTCGGTGACGATTCCGCGAACAGGTTCTACACCCGTGCGGGCAACTTCACATTCAACAAAGAATACAACCTGGTCAACCCAAATGGGCTCAACGTGCTGGGCTGGTCTGAGATGTTAGACTCGGGCGCTATCAACACGTCGGGCAAAGCGACCAACATACACCTACCAATCGGCATGACGATGGACCCCGAGGCGACCACGCTGTTCAAGACGAACGTCAACCTCAACACTGAGGCAACGGTCGATAACCCCGCGACATCGTCAGTCAACGAGGCTGAGATATTCAGCACGTCGCTGACGATTTACGATTCGCTCGGCGCGGCGCACACCGTAACGCTGGAGTTCACCCCCGTCGATGAGAACGGCGACTCCATTCTGGACCGGTGGGACTGGACGGCTTACGTGCCACGGTCGGAGGTTGCCTCGTCAACCGTAGGTTATGGCGCAGGGCAGCTTCCGCCTACGGCCGATGGCAAGGGTGTGATTATCGCAAGAGGCGATCCTGACTACGCGCCCACGGGCAATCCGGCGCTCGACGACTTCGACCCGATGAGATTCGACTCGAGTGGGGTACTTATCTCCAACGGGGGCGCGGCGTCGCTGGACTTCGCGTCTGTTGACTGGGCCAACGGCGCAGTAGATCAGGAACTGGCTTGGCAGATAAGGAGCGAAATCGACAGCAGCGCAACCTATCTGACGGGTTATGCGCTGAACTCGGCGATATCGTACACCTACCAGGATGGCTTCTCGATCGGCGAGATGGAGTCGGTGCTAATACGAGGCGACGGGACGATAATCGGTGTGTTCTCGAATGGAACGACCAAGGCCGTCGCGCAGATCGCCATGGCGACGTTCCCGGCGCCGACTTCGCTAACGATGATGGGCCAGAATATGTTCGCTGAGGCGCCCGGGTCCGGTAACCCGACGATTGGCACGGCGAAAAGCGGTGGTCGCGGGACAATACTCGGTCAGAGCCTAGAGATGGCGAACGTTGATTTGACCGGCCAGTTTACGTCGATGATCGTTATGCAGCGCGGCTTCGAGGCGAACTCGAAGATAATCACGGTCACAGATGAGATGATACGGCAGATGCTGGCTCTCAAGCGGTAGCGCGAACCTCTCCGCCAAAGGCGAACCGAATACAAGTTCGTCGGTATTGATGTTTTGGGGCTTGGAGTTCGTCTTCGAGCCCCTTCTTGTTTTTTTGGCCTTCCTGCGTATGATCGGCCTACCTTGACGTTGAGGTGACATTGAACTCATTGCATTGCTATGCGGAGGGATTCTATTGCCGGCTAAAGTGCGCAAGAGGCGTCGATGGTTGAAGCGCATTTTGATTCTCTTGGCCGTCGTAATCGGTCTTGGCTTGGCGGGTTACGTGGGTTACTCGCATTTTTCGGAGAGCGACGATGACCCCGAGGAGTTTGACGTTTACAAGGTGGACATGGGCGATATCACCTCTCGGCTGACTGAGATAGGAGAGACGTTCCTCGAGAGCACGACCGAGGTCATGTCGAAGGTCTCTGGGACGGTAACTGAGACCACTGTGGAGGAGGGCGATAGCGTAGAAAAAGGCCAGGTTGTGGCTGTTGTTGAGCCTGACAACACGGAGCTTCTGCGGCTTTATGGCCGGAGGGCTCAGGTCGCAAACGCCTACGTGCAGATGGTTCAGGCGAAGGACGATCTTCTGCACCAGAGGCGGCTTTTTGAGAAGGTACGAGGCACGTCGCGGGACATGGTGCTTCGTTCGGAGAGGAGTCTTTGGACGGCAAGGACGAACTTCCGGCTCGCGCTCATGGAGCTTCACATACTTGAGAAGGACATGGAGATAGAGGGGGGAATGGCGATGCGGGTCATGGCGGCGCTGAAGTCTGGTTCCGAGGCCGAGATCAGGCGGACCATCGACAGCTCGATGGACATTTCTCCCGCGGAAGGCGAGGGTTTTGTCCGGCTAGCGGATGTCCGTGTTCTTGCCCCGAGCCCGGGCGTCGTCATTAGTAAGGGCGTTGAGGTGGGCGAGATGGTGATTTCGGGCACCTCGGCACTCAGTAGAGGCACAGTGCTTTTCGCGATTGGCGATCTTGGCTCAATGTTCATTAGCTGCCGGGTGAGCGAAGTTGACGCCGGAGAGCTCGAGATCGGCCAGCGAGTGAGCGCCACGTTTGAGGCGTTTCTGGACGAGAAGCCGACGGGCGGAATCGTCTGGATATCGCCCATCGGCAGCAAGGCGCAGGGCTCGTCCATCATCTCTTTCCCGGTGAAGATCAAGCTTGACGAGGCATACCAATTCGCTAAGCCCGGGATGTCGTGCGACATAGACATAGTAACTTCCGAAACGAAGGACGTGCTCAGGGCGCTCCTGGAGTCCGTGGCCACTAAAGAGGATAGCGAAGACGAGGACTGGGAGGATGAGGGCAAGGAAGAGGAGCGCGAAGCGAAAGAAAGCAAATACGTCTATGTCAAGAAGGGCGAGACCTATGAAAAGCGTCCAATAGAGGTCGGAGAGGAGGACGAGAAGTATTGCGAGGTCACCTCTGGCCTCGAGGAGGGCGAGGAGGTTGTAAGGGACATCGACGAGTACGAGGAGGCCCTGAAGGAGAAGGAGGAAGAGGCTAATAAGGGCAAAAAGAAGGAGAAGGACAAGAAAGGGGAATCGTCGAGGCGCCGCAGACGGACAAGGTTGCACTAGGGGTAACAGCCCGGCGGAGGAAGCGGCCACAACTTGAGATTGGGATGTTTTCTAGCAGTTCGGACCTTCATGGAAGCGGCAACAGTGATAGGGCCCGGGGGACGGCCGACTGTCCAGATGCCGGAGCGAGCGCGTGGGGTAGTCTTCCATGGGTCCCTCAGGCACTAACACACAGAGAGTGCGATGAGGGTGACAACCTTGGGTCTATTGTTCGGACCGGCTGGTGAACACACCGATGGAGATTCGGGCGACGTTTCGCCGACTTCAGTGGTACCAGGCTGATGAAAGCGGCTGAGTTATTCAAGAGGATTGTCTCGAGGCCGGTCGTCAAGTATGCGTCCGTGATTGCCGCATTTGTGCTGGCGGCGCTCCTTGTCCAAGTTATGTGTGGAGCGCTGTCAAGAGAGCAGATGAGAATACGCGGCATCGACCCCGTCGAGTACTACGTCTATCTACCGTCCCTATTCTTTGACGGAGACGTCAACTTCTTCAACGAGTTCTTCCATTTCGCGCCGGGGAGACTGCAAAGGCAATGGTGCGAGACGCCAACAGGCTACAGGAGGAACCCGCACGGGATAGGGATGGCGATCGCTCAATCACCATTTTTTGTGGCGGCATATCTCGTCTTGGCGGTCGAGAGCGGTTACTTCCCTTTGCCTTTGAGCCTCAAGTACCATCCTCTTTTCGAGCAGGCTTGGTTTGTTGGCAATATCGCGTGGTTCACATTCGCGACATTCCTTCTTGCCTGGTGGCTGAAGCGATTCGCCGGGATCGAACATGCGCTTCACATTGCGGTCTTCTTCTTTCTCGCTACGCCAGTGCTCCACTACACCTTCCCGATCGTCCCGATGGCGCATGGCGTGAGTCTCGCGACAGCTCTTCTATTGCTTATTTGCGTCGGCAAGTATGAGAACACAGCGAGGCTTCGCTGGTGTTTCATCGCGGGCTTGTGCCTCGGCTTTGTCGTCTCGGTCCGAACGGCCAATTTCGTGTTTCTTGCCTACCTGGCGCCTCACTTGTTCCTCATTCTGCGCAGGCGAGAGCAAACCCCGCGTTCGACGACTCGGGAAACTTGGCTCAGATGGCTCGAAATCCCGGCGGTGACCGGAATGGGTTTGTTGCTGGGATTTCTGCCTCAGCTAGTCGTATGGAAAAGGGTATTCGGCAAGCTGATCGTGAATCCTAACGCGGGCGAGTTCGTGCTTATACCGGCCAATTTTTTTAGGGTGGCATTCTCTACCAGGCATGGCTTCATAACATGGCATCCGATTCTATTGATCGGTCTCATTGGACTGTTCGTGGCCGCGTTTGCGAAGCGTCGGAGATCGCTTGCTTTCTCTGGTATTCTCGCGGTCCTCGGCGTATGGGTCCTGATCAGCGTCCTCTATGACTGGTCGGGCGGCTGGTCTTTCGGACACAGAGTATTCATTGAAGCCTATCCGTTCTTCGCTCTGGGCACAGCTGTAGTCGTCGACGCGGCGCTCAAATCAAGGCACAGAGGCAAATGTATCTTGGTCTTACTTGTCGCGATCGCTGCTATTCTGTGGAACGTCTTGTTCATCATCCAATTCAGAATCGGCCTTATACCTCGTGAAGGTGAGCTGACTTTCCATCAATACTTCTGGCAGAAGCTCAGTCTGCTTCGGGCAATGCTCTCCGGGGGGCAGATACTGCCGCGGTGATCCTGGAATGTAGCTTCAGCCACTCCTCTTGGACTTCTTGTCGAACCAGGCAGCTCCTCTACCAGCAGCGCAGAAAAAAGGGGCAAGCCCGAGAGCCCGCCCCTTCTCATAATCAGAACCTTAGTTGGCGTTCAGACGTTGCAGCTTTCACGCGCGAGCAGCTTCTCCCACTGCTTATCCACCTCCGCCTGGAACTCCTCGATGAGGTGCTCGTTGCCCGGCTTCATGATGTGTGAGTATCTGCCCTGCAGCTTCAGCCACTCGACTATCGGCACCTTCTCCTTCGGCTTATAGGTGATCTTCCACTTGCCCTCGACCACCTCAAACAGCGGCCAGAAACACGTCTCGACGGCCATCTTCGCCATGTCCAACGAGTCCTCCATCGGGATGCGCCAGCCGCGGTGGCACGGCGAGAAGATGTTCAAGAACGCCGGGCCATCAGCCGCAAACGCCTTCTCGGCCTTGCCGACAACGTCCCGCCAGTTGTGAGGCGAGCACTGCGCAACATAAGGGATGTTGTGCGCGGCGACTATCGCCGTCAGGTCCTTCCTGTGCTGCGGCTTACCGGGGATCACCTTGCCCGCCGGACAAGTCGTCGTGCTGGCCCTGAACGGCGTGGCGCTGGAGCGCTGGATGCCAGTGTTCATATACGCCTCGTTGTCGTAGCAGACATAGACGAACCTGTGGCCTCGTTCGAGCGCCCCGGAGAGTGCTTGAATCCCGATGTCGTAGGTTCCGCCGTCGCCGGCAAAGGCCACGAAGTTGACTTCCTTGTCGTATTTGCCCTGCTTCTTGAGAGCGCGATACATCGTCTCGACGCCCGTTATCGTCGCGGCCGCGTTCTCAAAGGCGTTGTGTATCCAGGGTATCTTCCAAGCAGTGTATGGATAGATCGTCGTTCCGACCTCGAGGCAACCCGTCGCGTTTGAGGCGATGACCGGTTTGTCAGAGGCCAGAAGCACCTGCCTCACGACGATGCTGGCCGCGCAGCCTGCGCAGAGGCGATGCCCGGGCGCAAGGCCGTCGTGGCGGTGTGTTAGCTCTTTCAGAGTAACCATTTCATTCCTCCTAAGATCAATCGATTAGCTTCTAACCGTGATGTAGTCAAAGACTTTCTCAACCTTGCCCGTGTCCGCCACCTTCTTCAGCTCGCCAAAGACATCCTCGATATCCTCGATGTTAAGGTCGCGCCCCCCGAGACCATAGACAAACTGGATGACCTTCGGAACCCGAGGTAGATTGCAGATCGCGGAGCGAATCTCGTGAGCAACTGGCCCACCCTGAGCGCCGAACGAATCGCACCTGTCCAGAATGGCGACCGCCTTGCAGTGCCCGAGGCAATGCGCGATGAGCTCAGCCGGGAACGGCCTGAACATCCTGATCTTGAGAAGCCCTGCCTTGAGGCCATTCTCACGCATCATATCAACAACAGACCTGGTCGTGCCGGCCGCCGAGTTGAGAACAACTATGGCGACCTCGGCGTCATCGAGCTTGTAACCATCCACAAGCCCATACTTACGCCCGGTCAGCGCCTCGAACCTTTTGGCCGACGCAAGCACCGCCTCCGGCACGAACTTCATCGCCTCGTGCTGCTGCCTCTTGTGCTCGATGTAATAATCTTGCAGGTCAAGTGGCCCGAATGTCTTGGGATGTTCGAGGTCAAGAAGCGGATATGCAGGCTTGTATTCACCGACGAAATCCTTGACCTGCTTGTCGTCAAGCAGCTCAACGCGCTCGATCGAGTGCGAGATGATGAACCCGTCGAGGCAGACCATGATGGGCAGAAGCACCTCCCTGGCCTCTGCAATGGGTAGCGCCATGATCAGGTTATCGTATGCCTCCTGGGCGTTCTCGGAATAAAGCTGTATCCAACCCGAGTCCCTGGCTCCCATCGAGTCTGAATGGTCGCAGTGGATGTTAATCGGCGCGTTCAGAGCGCGGTTGACTACGGTCATCGCTATCGGCAGACGATTGCCGGACGCACAGTAGAGTATCTCCCACATGAGCGCCAGACCGCACGCTGCTGTAACGGTCATCGCCCTTCCGCCGGCGGCCGCCGCTCCTACGCATGCGCTCATCGCGCTGTGCTCGCTCTCGACAGTCATCATCTCCGTCCTGACGATACCGTCGTTGACGAACTCGGAGAACGTCTGCACAACCTCTGTCGCAGGCGTGATCGGATACGCCGCCACTACGTCAGGTTCTATCTGACGCATGGCCTCGGAGACAACCTCGTTGCCGGTGTATGCAACTACTCGTGGCATTTATCTTTCCTCCCAAAATAGGTTTGGCAATCCCTTATGTCTCCTCGATTACCATCGTTATCGCTTGTACCTTGTCCGGGCAGACACGTTCGCACAGCCCACAGCCCTTGCAGTGGAAGTAGTCGATGCCCACCATCTTCTCGTCCTTGATCAGGATCGACGAATCCGGGCAGTAAATCCAACACTGCAAACAATGGATGCACTTGTCCGCGTCCCAGATAGGCTTGCTGGAACGCCACGTGCCCGTCTCATACTTGGCGGAATTGCCCGCCTCCAAGATCATCCCGCCGATGGGTATATCTCTCCAACCTGGAAGTTTATCGCTCATTCTCCCTTTACCTCCTCAAACCCTCTTTCCGCCATCTTGATGTTGGCGTTCACGATCTCGTCAGAGAACTTCTTGCCGAGACGCAGCTTGAGCGCATCTTTCAATGTCTCAAGGCCAATCTGGCCTGATATCTTCGCAATGGCGCCCAGCATCGGCGTGTTCGGCAGCGGCCTCTTCAGCTCCTCACGTGAGATACCAGTGGCATCGATCGTGAACAATTTTCCGCCCGAGAGACCCATGATCTCCCGGACCTCCTTTCCGGGCTTGGTCGTGTTGACGAGGAACGTCGCATCCTCGTGGGCGCCCTTCTTGACATCGACACCGCCCGTCAAAAGAGTCGCGTCAACAACCGCCACGTAATGCGGGTTCTTCACCGCGCAGTGAATGTAGATCGGCTCGTCGCTGACCCGATTGTAGGCCGCAAGCGGCGCGCCCGCCCGCTCGGGGCCATATTCAGGGAACGCCTGAATAAACTTGTCCTCGGCAAGAGCCGCCTCCGCGAACACCTTCGCCGCCGTTACCGTCCCCTGGCCGCCTCGGCCGTGCCAGCGGAACTCCAGAATCTCAGCCATCGCTATGCTCCTTTCATCGGAAACTACTAATCAGAAAACCTCCCCAGATATAGGCAGGACAACAGACAACCGACGGGATTGTATTGAGGCGCCGCCTTCGGGTCAAGTGAATACTGCGAGCAGTTTTCGGAAGTGATTTGACATACTTGTCGATTTGTGTTTGACTTAAGAAGAAAGGCTAAACCTGGGCTTTCCTGAAGGGAGAGTCTTAGTGGTCAGCGTTCTTGGTTGGGGAAGGCGCTCTTCTGGTCCCATAGAGGGCCAATTTGATATGCTCCAATTAAATACTTGATAAACAAACATAGGAGGACGTCATCGACAACGGTAAGGAACCCACAGAGCCACAGAGTGGTATCAGTCTAGAAGTCCTAAAGCTGCAAATCCTCGTGATAAGAAGTGACGAGGACTTCCCTGCATATCTGGACCGGCAGAAGCTTGCCCGGTTTCTCCACAAGAGTCTCAAGCCCTTTGAAGACCCGGTAACCGACATTCTTAGCGGCATTGAGTATGCTCTTTCGTCCGGCCCGGGGGAAGGGGGCTTCATTCTAGTCGCGGAAACCGCTGGTGGGCTCGCGGGAGCGCTGGTGATGCTGCGAACAGGTATGAGGGGCTACGTCCCCGAGAATCTGCTCCTCTTTGTGGCGGTGTCGCCGTCATTGAGGGGCAAGGGCATTGGAGTGAGACTGGTTAGGGAGGCGGTGCAGGTCAGCGATGGCGACGTCAAACTTCACGTCGAGCACGCGAATCCAGCCAAGCGACTCTACGATCGACTCGGCTTCACAAATAAATACGCTGAGATGCGGTATATCAAATGAGTCGAGTCATTATTGACCTCCACGCGTTGGCCCACAATCTCAACGCAATTAATGCCTGGATGGAGCGTCACGGCGCTACCTGGACGGTAGTTACCAAGGTTCTGTGTGGTCATACAGAGTCGCTACGCGCTTTGCAGCTTCTGGGCATCCGGTCGATGGGCGATTCTCGGCTGGATAACCTCCGCGCCATAGAGCGAGTCATCCCTCATTTCGAGGCATGGTACCTACGAGGGCCTTCCCTTTCGTCGGTCGATGAGACCGTGCGCCTGGCCGATGTGAGCCTCAACAGCGAGATCGAGGTCATTGAGGCGCTTAGCGGAGCGAGCGCACACCTCGGCAAGCTTCATCGCGTCATTATCATGATTGAGCTAGGCGACCTCCGGGAGGGGATATTGCCGGGCTCGCTGATGAGGTTCTACGAGCAGGTGTTTCGATTGCCGCACATTCGGGTTATTGGGATCGGCGCCAACCTGGGCTGTCTTGCTGGTGCGGTGCCGACCGTTGATCAGTTCATGCAGCTTATGCTTTACCGTGAACTGCTTGAGCTGAAGTTCGAGCGCAGCCTGCCTATGATCTCCGCCGGCTCTACCGTCTCGCTGCCGCTTGTTATTGACGGTCAGCTGCCCAAAGCTATTAATCACTTCCGCATAGGTGAGGCGGTTTTCTTGGGTAACAATCTGATTGACGGGGGCACGTTACCTGGACTTCGCGACGACGTGATGTTGCTGGAGGCAGAGATCACGGAGATCAAGAAGAAGGGGCTAGTTCCGCTGGTTGAGACTACTTCCATAACTCCTTTCGAGAACGATATGGATGAGGACGCGACTTCGCCTGGGCAGCGGGGCTACCGGGCGCTGGTCAACATAGGAGAACTGGACACAGACGTTTCTGGGCTGACGCCGGTAAGCGAGAATTATAGGATTGCAGGGGCGAGTAGCGACATAACTGTCATCAATGTGGGCGAAAAGAGCGGCGGTCTGAGAGTAGGCGATAAGATGCGCTTTCGTTTGGACTACTCAGCTCTTCTCAGGCTTATGAGCGGAGAATATGTCCAGAAGGTCGTCGATCCCCCCCTTGAAGAATTCAAGAAGGCCTGCCAGGGCCAACAATGCAACGTTCTCCCAGCCGTTTTGCAGACCGTCGAGAATGGAGGTTCCGAGAGGACCGATGGTTGACTCGCTGCGTGAGGCATACGAGCGCGACCGAAATGTCTGGGACTCATGCGCCGGGAACTATGAGGATCAGATTATCTGCGGGCATCCAGACATTGTCGCATACGAGGCTTTTGAGGAGGATTTTCTCGACCGCATCTTGCTTTATCTCGTCCGCGAGTGTGGCGTGTCCGTTGAATTGTTTGATGTCGGCTGCGGGTCTGGCCGTTTACATCTGCGCTATGGTCTGAAAGTGACCGATGATGCGGATTTGGACCCCGATTTGGGGGAAAGGCTCCGCCGGGCGCGCCAGTCCATTCCCGGTAGTGAGTACGACGCCCTGCTGGCGCGCCGGCTACGTGCTGTCAGGGGATTGGATTTCTCGGAGTCAATGATCAAGCTAGCCGAGAAGAAGCTCGCGGCTGCGGGGCTGGGCCCCTCGATTAGCACGAGGTTGTTTCTTCGGGTAGGTTCTGGATTTGACCTGAAGCAACTGAGGAAATACCCGGTGCCAGTCGCTGTTTCCCTGTGCAACAGCATCGGCGTCATGCAGGGTCCGTCAGGCGCAGTGGAGCTCTTCAAGGCGATGCGCCGTGCTGTGGAGTCCGCGGGAGGCATTGCGATCATTAGCGCTTACGCTAAGCAGGCAGTTGAGACATTTGCGCTAGGTAATTACGAATCCACAATGAACGTTTGTGGCCAGCCGCTGTGGCTGGAGCCGGACACGTATGCCGACTCCAGCTACACTCAGGTCCCCCGAGCCTATAAGCGGGCTCACGACCCGGACCGGACGATCCGGGTCGATGTCTTTGACCAAAAGGGCCAGCTCTTGAAAGAGAAGTTTATGCTCCGTCGTAGCGAGCCGGCCGTTCAACAGGTCATCGAAACGGGTCACATTGAAACGCATTCTGATTATGAATCTTACTGGTATAGCTTCGAGCAATTCGAGGAGTGGATCGACAGCCTGTGGCCGAAGCGCCAATCATATCATCTTGTAGGTAAGAACATTGACGCACTTCGCGCCGAACCTGCACAGATCGCTATTCTTGATGCGGGCGGACGCCTCGAGCGATTGCTGAACCGCTGGCAAGGCGTGTAACGGCCCGCCCGAACCGTCATCGCCTCGTGGTGATTTGTATCCATTGCGGAGGTAACCATTGTCCAATCAGCTAATACTGTGGGCTATCGTCGTTGGCTACATAGTGTTCGTGTTCATTAAGGGCGTCCTGAAGGCCAAGAAGATCGGCAGCACTGACGACTTCCTGCTCGCCGGGCGCAATGTTGGGTGGTTCTTTCTCTTTTGCACGATGGGCGCGACGGTCATAGGAGGCGGCGCCTCAATCGGGGCTATCGGCAAGACCTATGATTGGGGCATCATGATGGTCCTGGTCTCAACGGGCTGGTATATTCATTTCATTTTCTCAGGCTTGGTTGTAGCCCCGAAGTTTCGGAAAGCAGAGCTCTATACGGTCGCGGGGTATTTTGGCCACCGCTTTGGCGAGGGCCCGCGATTCTTGGTTCTGATTCTCTCTCTTCTGTTCTCGGTCTTCATCGTTGCCGCGCAGATGGCAGCTTTCGGCACAGTTCTATCCGCCATTCTCCCGCAATTTGCCGATGCTCAGAATGTCTTGCGGTGGGCCATCCTCATCGGCGGCTCGATGGTCGTCATCTACAGCACCGCCGGCGGCTTGCTCGCGGTTATCCATACCGATGTGTATCAGTTCATCGTTCTACTTCTGGGGTTCATCATCACCCTGTTCGCCTGCGTCCCGGATATCGTAGGCTCCTGGGGGCGAGTTACGGATATCGTCCCTGCTGAGTTCCTTCAGCTGGAAGGAGGCAAAGGCTGGATATTTCTCATTACGACCTTTCTGGCCTTCCTACTTGGCGAGACCTTCGCGCCCGGCTACGCGACTCGCTATTGCGTCGGGAAGGACATCAGACAAACTCGCCTCGGCATCGCCGGCGTTGGCTTTTTTCTGGCGATTGTGTTTCCCGTTGTGCTCTTCTTCATCGCGCTTTACGCCCGAATTCACTTTCCCGATATCGAGCCGCAACAAGCGTTGCCCATGGTCGTGCAGCAGCTGAACAACCCCATCCTCGGGGGTCTCATCATCGGCGCACTTCTCATGGCCGTCATGTCATCCGCCGACTCGGCCCTGAACTCCTCCACCGCTATCTTCGTCAAGGACCTCTTTGAGCATCAACTCGGCTGGAAGGACAAGGGTGACGGGAAGATGCTGAGGCTTGCCCGCATCTGCTCCGCCGCGCTGGGGGCCGCGGCCATTCTGGTTGCCATCCTTTGGTCCGACATCATCGGTCTGTTACTCTTCACGTATCACGTCTGGGCACCGGCGATCATCCTTCCCGTGGTCGTGGGAGTGCTGTCAAAGAGACGCTCCAGGAAGCTCGCAAGAGACATCTTTGTCACGATGCTCGTCGCGACAGGGGCCACACTGGCCTACCGAGCCATCCTTTTCCTAAATGCCAAGTTCAGCTGGGCGCCCTTTGGCAGGGCCGCTCATCAATTCATGGCGACGTTTGACCCATCAGTCTTCGGCGTCATCGTGTCCTGCCTGGCCTTCTCTGCCCTTAAGCTGTTTCTCCGCAACAAGGACGACACGACTCATTGATGGCCGAGGGGGCTCCCCATGCTCCTTCTTCGGAAACCACAAATGACAAACCTCCTCACCTACAGACGGAGCAAAAGATAATCGACAGAATTGTATTGCTAGCCAACGGTCAAGTGAATACCCGGGGCGTTTCCGTTTCTTACGAGAACTTCTCAGACTTCACCTGCTTGACAGTTTCGGACTGCATAATTATGTTTGGCGTTGATGGGCCTATAGCTCAGTTGGTTAGAGCGCGCGCCTGATAAGTGCGAGGTCCCTGGTTCGAATCCAGGTAGGCCCATTTAAGGATTCTTGCATCTGATTCGAGATCAAGTGCAGGGAAGTGCGAGATGGGGGTGTAGCTCAGTTGGGAGAGCACCTGCTTTGCACGCAGGGGGTCAGCGGTTCGAATCCGCTCACCTCCACCTCTATTCGGCAGCCTTCCCGGACGTTTCACGGTGTTGGATCATAGAATACCTACTTTCCCTGTTTAGCCTTGTTGTTACACTGTCATGCTCAGGTAAACGGCACAAAAACCGCGGTTGAAACAGGTGAGGTGGGGAGGACGTGGCGTCAAGTTGCGATCGTGGGATGATCGGCTGGACAGCAAGCGACTCGAGGGTGTGCGGCACAATAACGGCACACTGGCAGTTTCACACTTCCGGTCAGTCGGTCGATAAGACCCACAATGCCCCAAATGATGTCCTGGCGGCGCTCCTGGGGCCGTGGGCTGTGTGAGTGGTGTCAGGACCCGAGGGTCAAAACGTCTCTGCGGGCGTCTGGCGCAATTTTCTCAGATCGGACGTCCCGGTCGTCACATCCCCACGAATTTCGCGCCGAGAATCCTGAGCAAGCGATGATACGCGCACAATTCGCCGAAAATGTCTTGGTACAGCATCGCAGGATACTCGTATGGCAAGTACCCACTTTGTTTGGTCTCCTCCATGCAGATCGGGATCTTGCTCTCTCTTAAGTGCCGACAGCCTGCTCGATAATCTTGCTTCCCGGCTCGTGTCAGGCGAGAAATTCCCAGAACAGAGCTCCAGTTTCGCGGTCGAATCTGTTCTGCCGATTCGCATCCTGTTCTCAGGATCGGCGAGTGTAACCTTGACTTACAGAACCTCCTCATTATGATTTTGAGCGTGGTGCGATTTCGGGATTGATGAGGACCTATTGCGGGCATTCCAATGGCAGATCAGTCTTCACCAGAAGGGCATAGACAGAGGCTTAGGGAGCGGTTTCTGGCCGGCAAGCCAGAGGCCCACTCTGACGAGGCGCTGCTGGAGCTGCTTCTGACCTATGCCATCCCAAGAAGGGACGTGAAACCGCTGGCGCACAAGATGATCTCCACGTTTGGGGATCTATCCTCCGTCCTCAAAACCAGCCCAGAAGCCCTCTGTAAATCCATTGGCATTAAGATAAGTTCGGCCACTCTGATCAAGCTTGTCAATTACATCCACTCTGAACATTCGGACGAGCCCACAGAGGCCGGTCAGGAAGTGACAGCGCCTCGCCCAGTGCCTGAGAAGTACGAGGGACAAGTATCCCTGTTCCAAGGAGCCACCGAAGAGGCAGCATCAAAGATTGACGGTCAGGCGAAGCCGAGCAAGGCAAAGGTCTCTCGCACACGCACAACACCCATACCAAGTCGGGGGACTGGCCTGTTCAGCATTGGCCTCCTTAAGGAAGCCATTGATCTTCTGCCGTCGCTTCCTGAGACAGAATCGCTGGATGAGGTCAAGGATCATATAAGATCGAATCTGCGCTGCAATGCAGAGCAGACGAGGGACCGTTATACCAGCTACATAATCAGGCGGATGTTCCCTGACGGTTACGCAGATTATGCACTGCGTGCATTTGCGAAGTGTTTTCGGGACACTCGTGACCTCAAAGAGGTCTGCTATTACCGGTTCATAAAAGCAGAACCGCTCATCCAGCGTGTCGTAACGGACCTTTTCCTCCCCAGCATCGGGAAGGGCAGCATTCATAGAGCGCGGCTCATTGACTATCTGACGGACTTGTATCCAAGTTCAAGAAGTATCGGCAAGAGCGCGAGAGCCATCGCTGAAGTTCTATCTTCAGGAGGAGTGGCGGCATCAAACAAGGACGAGCTCTCTTTTGGGTATCGAGATATCCCCCTACCGACTTTCGCATTCATTGTCCATAGTGAGTTCGCAGAGCCTGGGATGTATGATCTGTCGAAACTGGAAAACAACGCGACCATTCGGGCGATGTTGTGGAGGCCTGACAGAGTGCTTCCTGCCCTTTATGAGCTCAGGAATACGGGAGTAATCAGCAAGATATCAGAGATCGACTCAGTCCGCCAATTCACGCTCAAGTTCTCGCTCCAGAAGGCTGTCGAATATATCACCGCTTCTGGTGAGCAAAGATGAGGGCGAGCGAAATAGTGGAGACATTGCTCGGCAAGCTTGCGGTGGCAGCGGGGAGACATCTCTATGGAGTTCTGGGGAGCTATCGTGCGCTTGACGAGTTCGCCAAGACTCTCCAGGAGGCGAACGCCCCGAACGGGACGCCATTCCCAAGGCCCTTGAATGTCAACAGAGCGATACTTGATGCAATTCCCGACGATGAGTTCAAGCGCCTCGTTGAGAAGGAGGCCCAAAGGCCTGAACCGACAGCGAAGCATGTGGCCAAGGCATTCAAGGAGGTTCTCCGCGCTCATCTGACTGGCAAGGGGCTGTTGGTCCTTTCAAATCTCGAGATGCTTTTCGCATACCGAGTTGAACTTGACCCACTGCGGACCCTGGCGACCGATGAGGACAGAATACTCCTTCTCTTGCCCGGCAAGCGCACCGGCGATAAGGTCTTCATGTTTCACGAGAGCGACGAGGCGAACTGCACACTGCCAAAAGGCCTAATAGCGGGTGATCGCCTATGGGCAATCTCGGAGGGAAAATGAACGGCAGAGACAATTTTGACCCCGACCAGACAGGAATTCTGGGCAAGAAAGCTCCCAAGATGCCCGACGGCTACTATTCGGGCGACAAGCCGAATCCTAATCTCCGGGCGTTTGTGGAGGCACATATCAAAGAGCGGCCATACGATCCAGAGACTGACGACTACGATGTGCCGGCGTTCGATAAGCCGATTATGACCACAAAGGCGACTGCTATATACAACATGCACTCATATCATCTGGGCAAGAAGCCCCACGACGCGATTAGGGAGTACATTCGGCACTACACTAAGCCGGGAGATCTAGTGCTCGATCCGTTCTGTGGTTCGGGTGGCACGGCGCTTGCGGCCCTGATGGAAGGCCGGAAGACGATAGCAATAGACAGAAGCCCGGCCGCGACGTTCATAACGAAGAACTACTGCACCCCGGTGGATGTTGGCGAGCTGCAGAAGGCATTCGAGGAGCTCAAGCGCAAGGTCAAGCCCGAGATCGACTGGCTTTACGAGACCCGTTGCGACCGCTGCGGCGGCAAGGCTACGACCGCCTACACCGTGTACTCGCAGGTCTTCCAATGCCCGCGATGCCTCGAGAAGGTGCCGTTATTCGATTGCATTGAGGCCGAAGGTCAGACTGCGAAGGGAGAAGCGAAGGCCGTCAAGGCATGCCCCCACTGCCACGACAGGGACATTGCCGAGGAGATAAGCACACGTAGCGAGAGGTTCGGTGCCGTGCCCGTTCTGGTGCGCTACCTCTGCAATAATGGTTGCAGGCCGAGCCGGGGAGAACGCCGGCACGACGATGCCGACTGCAAGAAGCAGGAGTGCTTCGACAAGTTTGATTTAGCGAAGCTCGAAGAGATTGAAGGCAAAGATATCCCGCACTGGTATCCAAAGGATCGGATGATGCACGCCCCCGAAGATCAGGAGTGCTGGGGAGTTAAGTGGCGAAAGGGAACGAGCAATTTCCGAACAGTTGCCGAGCTTTACACTAAGCGCAATCTGTGGGCGCTTGCAGCCATTCTAAACGCATTGAAGTCAATCGCGATGACAGAAGCGCTTAGATTCGGCTTTGAGGGTGTATTGATTAACCTCTCTAGTGTAGTGTATCTTATTTACCTTTCACATACGAGGTTGTAGAGCGGGGCCAG
>CBDVDH010000028.1:0-47315 GCA_965372715.1 uncultured bacterium
GAGACACCGCCCCTACAGGCCGATTCCGACAATCGCGTCGCAAATGAAAACCGCCACTTTGATCTTGACAATTGGCAGCATTTCTTGTATCATTTTTGTGCAAGTGGACGAAAAAACCTCCATGCCCCGACTTATGACCCAGCCTCGGAAAGCCTGCCCCACGCGCACGAGAGTCACGGCCTTGAATTATTCGGGCTGGCCGAGCTGCTCTTCGCCCAGCCGCCAACTCCTGACTTTGGACTTTGGACCGGGAACCCCAACCCGGCGTTGACATCCACGCCTGACCGACTTAGCTTCTGCCGCACCACGAGAAACTGTGAAGGAGTCCCGCGCGAGGGCTTTGGAGGCATGGGCACTTGAGTCTGCTATCAACCGCAAAAACGAGCGTTGTTGTTTCGCTGTTTTCGCAGATGGACTCCATCGGGGTCGGGATTACGGTTTCCCTGTTGGCCGTTTCAGTCTATTCGTGGTCAGTAATCCTCGAGCGAGTGTTTTTCTTCAGGGAGATGGCAAGGGGATTCTGGGAGTTTGAGCGGATATTCAGAAAATCGCAGAACCTTGAGGAGGTTGCCGCCGGCCTGAAAGACATCCCGCCCAGCCCGCTGTCGAGGATATTCACCAGGGGCTACGCAGTTCTGGAGGAAGGCCTCGAGCTCTTGGCCGTCGGCAACTCGAGAACGGCCAGCGAGTCGGGGCTCAGAACCGGGATGGTTGAGATGCAAATGGACGTTCTGAAGGAAAGCCTCGCAATCAGCGCCGATGAGGAGGCGGCTCTGTTTGAGAGGCGGCTCGGCGTGCTCGGGACCATCGCGGCAGCCGGTCCTTTCGTTGGCCTGCTCGGGACTGTGTGGGGAATCATGGTTGCCTTCCACAGCATGGGCGGCGCAGGAACAGCCGAATTCCGAGTGGTCGCGGCCGGAATATCGAGCGCACTTCTTACGACGGTAGCTGGGCTTGTAGCCGCGATTCCCGCGCTCGTATCTCACAACTTCTTCGTCCACAAGTCACAGCGCCTAAGCGTGAGGATAGACGATTTTAACGACAGGTTTCAGCGGCTGGCCGGCCGTTGGTTTGTCCAGGCGATCTCAGAGACGGCGCCTGAACAGGAGAGCAAGAAGCGATGAGGCTTGCTAGCCGAAGAAGGACCGCCGTATCAGACATAAACGTAACGCCAATTGTTGATGTCATGTTGATGCTCCTGGTGATCTTCATCCTCACCGCACCCGTGATTAGATACGGATTGGATATCGGCTTGCCCAAAGGGACCTTCGGGGAGCAAAGCACTCGTCAGGCCGTCATCGTCTCACTGAGGCAGAATGGTCAAGTGTTTGTGCAGAACAAGAGCGTCAACCGAACGGAGCTGCCAAGGGTCCTGACGGAGAAGCTGCTAGAGATGCCTGCCTCAAAGGTGATGATTGCCGCCGACAAGGGCATTTCATACGGGGGCGTAATGGAGCTTTTGAGCCTGGTGCAAAGCGCTGGAGTTGATGACGTCTATCTCTTGACCGAATCGCCCGAGAAGCAGGCTAAACCGCGATGAATCCCCTTTCGTACCGGGACCGTTTCGGAATCAGATGTGCCCGTGTGCCATCTTCGAGTCGATGGTGATCTGGGCCAGCGCGAAGGGCGTTGCAACGCTGCGCGAGCGACATGACCACACCCGGCCCGACAACCGATGCCTACCGCGTCGTTGACAGCGTTCGTCTTGCGCTTTAGTATTCGCGCGGTTAGGTTTTTTAACTCCTCTTTGCAGGGATTCCCTTTTACTGACAATGTCGCGTTGAGAGTTTAGAGAGCATTTGAGAAGGCAGCAGAGTGAAGCGAACATATCAACCTCACAACATAAGACGCAAACGGACGCACGGCTTTTTGGTCAGGATGCGAACCAGAAGTGGCAAGCAGGTCATCGCGAGAAGGCGCTCCATAGCCCGAAAGCGCCTCTCGGTGTAGGGACCACGATGAGCCCTAGAATATCAGGGCTGTAGCCAAATTGCCGACGCACGGCGTTGACTATGAGCGGCTAAGGCTTAATTCAGAGTTTCAGCGGCTCTATGAAGGTGGTGGGCGCGTCGCCGGCGCGAACCTGGTCGTAATCGGTATAAATGACCGCGGCGAGACGGTCCCTCGGTTCGGCGTGTCCGTCAGCCGAAAAGTGGGGAACGCAGTTGTCAGAAACCGCACAAAGCGCCTTTTGCGGGAAGCATTCGTGAGTCTGGCGCCGGATGTCGGGCCGGGCTGGGATATTGCCATCTGCGCGCGGCCATCGATTGCCGGCGCCTCGTTCATTGGGGTTCAGGAAGACCTGAGGCGCGTTCTAAGAAGGCTTTGCCGAGTCGGCGGCAAGCAAGGGTCGGTTCGCAGTCGGGCAGCTAGGGTGGTCAGCAAGACGGTGTCAGGGCCGATTATCTTTGCGCTCGTCGCCTACAAGAAGCTGGTCTCGCCGGTCATGCCCCGGTGTTGCCGCTTTGAGCCAACCTGCGCAGACTACGCTGCTGCGGCCTATCGGAGGTTCGGGTTTTTTCGGGCGACGGGGCTCACCCTTTTGAGGCTTCTGAGATGCCAGCCTCTCTGTGAGGGCGGTTACGACCCAGTGCCCGAAGCTAAGCATTGAACGCTATTGTTGCAGGTTAAGGATTAAGGACGAATGGAGACCAGAAGACTCATTCTTGCGGTGATTCTAGTCATCGCGGTCGTGTTGCTGTACAATCACTTCTTCGCACCAAAGCCCGAGCCCAGACCGAGAGAGTCGCCCCGGGCCCCGGCGAAAGCAACAGGGAGCGCAGTTTCCAAACAGGACGATGCCGTGAAGCGATACCTCGAGCAACAGATGGTCGGTGGGCAGGCCGAGGCCCCATTGAGACCCGACACTGCCGAGGGTGCAGAAAAGGAGATCGTGGTCGATACTGACCTTTTCAGAGTGGTCTTCTCCACTGATGGCGGCGCGATAAAGAGCCTCCGACTGCGGCGCTATAGGGACCTTCCGCCCGATTTCATAACCGCAAAGGAAAAGCTCCTGAGGAAGAGCTCGGGCGACCTACCTATGAACGAGTTCCAGCTCGCAAACGCAAAAGAGGTGCTTTCTGGCATAGTATCCGATTTTCGCGAGGACTTCTTTGGCAAGCGGGAGCTTTCTTCTGTAGAGCAGGACCACCTCAAGGCGCTCGTCGAGAAGTTCTATGTCTCCGCAAAACGCATCTTAAACTCCGACTTCATGAAGCGGCGTGCGTCCGCCAAAAGGATCAGACAGAGCCTCCGGGATGAATGGTCCGGGACGACATCACGTGCCAGCAGGACGATGCGGCGGCTCGAGCTGCTCGAGGGCGTGGAGCTCGTTCCTGCTTACTTATCCGAGATCGGCGAGTATATGCTGAAGACGGTCTATCCGGTGAAGCTCGGAGAGTCGGATGAGACAACGTTTGAGACCGTTCGGTTTGATACCGCTCATCCTGAAACGACAGTGCTTGATGGCGGCTTGGACTTCAGCACAATCAGATTCGAGGCCTCGTTCAACGACGACACGATCAAGCTGATTAAGGAATATCGGGTCTCAGCAGAGAGCTACGTGCTTGACCTTTCTTATAGTATCGAGGCGGCATCTTCGCCGACGGTTGATGTGCCTACCATTGAGACTTGGCTCGGCCCTGATGTAGGTTCGTCGGCCGTGGAGCCGAAGGGGAGATACTCAGGCGGCGGGATCGCTGCATCGGACGGCACGCAGCTCTTGGACAGCGCTTTCGGCTTCAACGACATGCTGACCTGGGCCGCGCTTCAGGACCGCTACTTCATGGTCGCTATGGCCCGGAAGGACGCTTGGTTGATTGGCGCCAATCCCTTCCTTCAAGGCTTTAATCTCAGGTGGGTCGTCCCGCTCACGACCGACGCGAGCTCCAGCATCAGCGTCTTCGCTGGGCCAAAGGACATCGACGAGCTGACGAAACTGGGCGAGGGGCTGGAGAAGGTCATTGATTTCGGCTGGTTCACCTTCGTCGCCAAACCGATTTACCTTCTATTGAGGTATCTATATTCCATCGTCGGCAACTATGGCGTGGCGATCATAATTCTGGCACTGCTGATCAAGATCGTCTTCTACCCGCTGACGGTGAAACAGACCAAATCGATGAAGAAGATGCAGGTGGTCGCCCCCCAGATCAAGATGCTTCGCGAGAGATACAAGAACGACAAGGAACGCCTCAACAAGGAGATCATGGCGCTTTACAAGAAGCACGAGGTGAACCCGATGGGCGGGTGCCTCCCGATTCTGATACAGTTCCCGATACTGTTCGCTCTCATCAGGGTCTTGCCCATTGTCATCGATCTGAGGCAGGCGCCGTTTATCCTCTGGCTACACGATCTCTCTGAGCCAGACCCCTACTACGTAACGCCGATTCTCATGGGCGCCGCAATGATCTTGCAGCAGAAGATGACACCAGCAGGCGACCCCAAGCAAGCCAGAATGATGCTAGTGATGTCGGTTGTCTTCACCTTCTTCTTCTTGAGCTTCTCCTCAGGCCTCGTCCTTTACTGGTTCTGCGGAACCATATTCCAGTTGCTTCAGCAGCTTCTGATGAGCAAGAAGGAGGAGAAGGCCAAAGCTATCGCGCAGCGATAGCCCGAGTAATTCAAGGCCGTGACTCTCATGGGTGTGGGGCAGCCTCTTCTAGCCTGCCAAAGACTAAGGTCTTTCTGGCGCGAGTGTGCCGTGTGATGGATGCAGCAATCACTAAAAAGGCAGGCTGGAAAGCCCGCCCCACATCTCATACCAGCCGCAGCTTGAGACCTCACTGCGTCTCAGGGTCGGGCGAAGAGCAGATCGCTATCGAGGCGCTTGCCGAATAGGTAGATCACGGGGCGACGTTCGTCTGCCGCTTTCTTCTTCAAGTAGGTCTCTATCTCGTTCTGGTCCGGGCCAAAGTCTCTCGGCCCGCATACCTCGAGAAAGGATGCGCCTCGTCCGTGCATCTCGAGCGCGGACCCAGGCGGCGCTCCTTTGGCGCCTATCACGCAATGTGACCATTCACGCCTGTCGGGCTCTTTCATGGCGAACGTGGCGCCAATGCTCTCGAAAGTGCCCAGCAGGTCAGCGTTGACTTTCGTTTTGCCCTTGGCGGCAAGCACCACAATGGTTCCTGATGGAAGGTCCCTAATTACCTGCTCGAGTTTCCGATTATCCTTGGGGCGAGCGATGGTATCAAAACGGTCGGCGGCTAGCAGTTCCCCCGAGTTCTGATCGATGGCGACGAGATTGTAGCCTCTGAGGTTGGTCGAAACGTCCGCCCCGTTCCTAAGGATGTTCCCGTAATCGCCATTCTGGTCGCCGGCGCTGCGAACGACAATATCGCAAGGCGCCAAAACGCCGGTTGAGCCAATCTCCCTTTTGCCCGAAAACACGAGGCGCATCCCCATACGCTCGATGAGCTGAGACAGATCGTACCACTTCAGCGACTCGACCAGCGTCCAGGCGGGGTGAAGATCGTCGGGAACGAGCGCCTCGATCGTCGTTTTCGTAACCTGCTCTCCCCTTGAGCGCTCCTCGAAATCCCCAAGAAGCGAACCCATGCCGGAAGCTTTGAGCAGTTTCGGCAAGGCCGCCGTCGCACGGTCCCAATCCCACGTGATTGAGAACACGTAGGTTTGCCACAAAAGCGCCGAAGACTCCGAGCCGCTTTGCTTCTCACATTCTTGTAGCCGGGCTCTTGCTTTGTCCCATTCACTTCTTAGCGAATGAACCTTACCCATGAAGCAGGAATTGTCCCCCATTGTGTCGAGGAGAGCCATTAGGTCATCATTCTTTGGCGCAAGGAGCTGCTTAGTGGGAAAGACGAAGAAGTAGTCTTGGGCCAGCGCCATCCCAGCTGCATACTCGGCAAGAGCTTGCCGAAGCTGCCCTTTAGCAAACAAGGCCTTGCTCCGCTCGTAATGCTTGCCTATGCCCGTTTGGGCTATCTCCCTCATCTTCGGCTCCGAAGGCGCGCTTTCGCGCTCGATGCGCCGAATCCTGATAAAGAGCTTCATCGCCGCCGAGAAATCGCCAGAAGCTAGCGCGCTCTCGGCGCGGGACCTAAGCACTGACGGGAGATTTGCGATCTGGATGGCCACGGCAAAAGCGCAGGCAAGGCAAAGCAGGGCGACAACCAGAAATGAAGAAATCCGGCGCCTAGCACGGTTGTCGTAAGATGCAAGGACTCCGCCTCCGCTCTGCTCGGACTCGGGTTCAGACACGTCTTTCCTCAATGTGAGTTCTTCAACTACGAATAGAGCCGCCGAAATCGTATAAGCCCGATAGCGCAGTGTCAAATGATGCCAGAAACCAAAACGGTTGACAGAGAATCACCTGATGCCTATTCTAAAGTAGCCTGTAAAAGGAATCAGCACAGAATAGCTAATGTTTTCGGACTATTTGGAGGCAGTAAATGGCTGGACGTCATTTGCGGTTGTGGAATCTTGTCTTTTCCCTGGCGCTATGCGCCAGCGGTGCTTTGGCCCAGGACACAATTGTCGTTCCTGACGATTACCTGACTATCCAGCAGGCAATCGACGCCGCCCGAACCGGCGACACGGTCTTCGTTTGCGGCAGTGAAACGCATTATGAAGGTAACATTGAGCTGAAAGACGGCATCACACTTGAGGGTGAAGGCGCAGACTACACTACAATCGAGGGCGATAACTACTATCACGCCGTTGTCATGGCCAACGGCACAGCGATTCGCGGTTTCACCATCATGGGGAACCCATCGTGCGTTTATTCTTGCGCCTCGAACGTCGTGGTTGAGGACAACACCCTTCTTGGCCATTACTACGGGGCCCAGGTTGAGGCCGGGTCAATTGACATCGTCAATTGCGACATTAAGGGCGCTCCTCCCTTCTTCGGAGTCTATTGCATCAATTGCGCCGTCACAATCGATAACTGCGACATTCTCGGCGCGTATGCCGGGATGAAGCTCGAAGACTCGCAGGTTGAAGTACTCCGCAGCTTCGTTCAGGGAACTGACAGCGGCATCAACGTTGAGTCATGCACCGGGTCAATTTTCAACTGCCACATTCTGGATAACAGATTCGACGCTGTGCATCTAAGGGATTCTGATGGCTTCATTGTGGCTAACAACGTCATATACGGCCGCGGCTACTCTCTCGTTCGAGGCGTTCTGTGTTACGACGTGGCTCCGATAATTGCCAACAACATAATCTCGGACTGCCGGTTCGGCATAATGACAGGCCCGGACGCAGTGCCCATTGTGCTTTACAACGACGTTTATAACTGCGCTGACGGGGACTACGTCGATTTCAACGAGGATGACGTTGTGCCCTCGCCTGGGTCTGGCGAGATTAGCTCGGACCCTCTTTTCGTTGCGGCCGGCGATATGGACTTTAGTCTGGCGGATGGCTCCCCGTGCATAGACGCAGGCTATACGACGGACGCCTATACGGATACCGATGGCTCGGCGACCGACATGGGCGCTCACGGTGGGCCGTATGCAGGCTGGGTGGGCCAGAGCCAGCCGCCTTACATCAGAGTTGCGGCGAATCGGGACCTCGTGGGCGCGGCAGATGAGGAGCCCTTCATCGTCTCGGTGGCCCACACCAATCGCGCGAAAGAGACGGTCGAGGTTGACAGATACGTCGCGGTCATGGCGGATTTCGGGCTATTCTATCTTCCATGGCTGTCCCGGGAGCCGATGGCGGAGAGGATGTTCGTTGAGCCCAGCCGAGCGGAGATAACAGAGGAGATTCTCAGGATTGAGGATATGCTCACCATGCCGGTCGGGGGATACACCTTTTACGCCGCGTTTGCGAGGCCCGGAACGTTTGATTTCTATTCGGGCATCACGACGTTCTCTGTGGAGCGCGTCAACAAGCCTGTCGCCAAGTTCACGGTTACGCCGTCAGAGGGACCCGTCGGAGAGAACTTCCACTTCGACGCAAGCGACTCTTACGACATCGAAGACCCGCTGATAGTCCTCAAGACCAGATGGGACTGGGAAAACGACGGGACCTGGGACGGGGACTTTCGATTCAACAAGACCGCCGATCATTCTTATGATACACCCGGAACCAAGACCATTACATTGGAAGTTATGGACCTGGACGGTTATATCGGCTCAGCAACCAGGCGGGTATCGGTAACCGAGTGAAGGCGTTTTAGATGCCTGAATTATTAGAGAAGTTCTACGGTTGGCTCTCATCTATGGCGACCGGCAACAGGGGCATCTTCGCATTCCTCATAACGGCCTCGGCGGTTATTATTGTGCTCTTCCTGAAAGGCGCTATCAGCAGAGCTGGCCCTGGGCGACGGTCGGGGGCCGTATCACGCCGCCTTAATTTCTTCCAGAAACGCAAGGTGATACGGCAGGCCGAGTACCTCATGGACGACGGTGATTACCGGCAGGCCGGGGCGCTCCTCGACTCCGTTGGCGCGTTTGAGCTTTCGCTTCAGGCGTACCTCAAGGGCAATGAACTCGCTTCCGCCGCGTCGCTTGCTGAGAAGCTGCAACGCTATAATCAAGCCGCTTCGATCTTTGCCAGGCTGGAAGAGTATGACAGAGCCGCGGCGCTCTACGAGAAATCAGATGACCATGGCGCCGCCAGAGAGATGTATATTTCCGCCGCCGAGAAGGCCGCGAAGGCAGGCAAGAATTACGTTGCGGCCGAGATGTATGTGAAAGGGGATGAACCAGGCAGAGCCGGAGAGATGTATAACAAGGCCGGCGATCCAGAGAAGGCTGCGGTGTTGTTCGAGCAGGCCAAAGAGTATGAGAAGGCCGCCAACGCTTATGAAACGGTTTATGCCCAGTCCCTCACGAGAGATTTCGGAACTTCGCTCAGCATGACAAAGAAGGGAAGGGAGGCCGCCACAAAAGGCGCTCGAGCCTTTGAAAGTGCCAGCAATTACAAATCTGCTGCGAGGTTATACAAGGTGGCGGGAGACGTGATACGAGCCTCAGAGATGCTTTCCAGGGCCGGTGACGACGAGGGCGCGGCGGAGATACTGCTCGAGGCCAAACGTTACGACGATGCTGTCCAGGCGTTCCGCCGGGCCGAGGATGAGAAAGGAGCATCCAAAGCTCTTGCCCTCAAAGCGCTCAATTCCGAGAAGCTCGATGAGGCGGCTCAGCTCTTTGAGAAGATAGAAGATCACATACAGGCGGCGGCGCTTTATGAACGTGTTGGAAAGACCCTTGATGCGGGCCGGATGTTTGAGGCGGCCGGGGAAAATGCGTCAGCGGCGTCTATGTTCGTCGCCGCCAATGAATGGGAAAGGGCGGCTGAGAATTATGAAAAAGCCGGCGCCAATGAACTAGCTGCCGAATACTACGCAAAGGCCGGCGACCCCAGAAAGGCCGCGCCGCTGTTTGAGGCGGCTGAGCAGTTCTTTGAGGCGGGAGAAGCCTACCTGCAGGTTGGCAAAGAAGATGAGGCCATGTCCATGTTCCAGAGGGTCCGCCCCGCGTCCGAAAACTACGTCCGCGCCTCGAACCTGCTCGGGCAGCTTTTTGTGGACAAGGGCAGACACAATCTCGCAATTAAGAAATTCCTGGAGATCACTGCCAACAAGTCGGTGACGCTCGACAACATCGACGTCTTCTACAACCTATCGCGTGCCTACGAGAAAACGGGCCAACTTGCCGACGCCAAGGCACTCTACGAGAAGGTCATACTCGTCGATTTCAACTACAAGGACGCCAACGCCCGCCTCGCCGCCCTCGAGAAAAAGGGAGAAAGTCCCTCCTAGCGCTACTTGCTGAAAGCTGTATTCGGCATCTGCCTCGGGCCGATCGGGCCTGGTGTGGGGCGGGCTTTCCAGCCTGCCAACTACGTCTATATCAATACCATCTGCCGCCGCCGTCGTCCTTGACAGCCAGCTCTGTGACGTGAAAGAGCAATCGCGGACAATACTCGACCGGGGCCGAAACGCTTGACTGAGCGGGCCAACTCCACATAATGACATACTAGAGCATCTACAAGCCAGACCAGGAAAGTCGCAGGACAATAGGGCATGATCACGAAACTGACGTTACGGAACTTCAAGAGCATTCAAGAGCAGACCTATGAGTTGTCGAGATTCGACCTCTTCGTGGGGCCGAACAATTGCGGGAAGAGCACGATTCTTCAGGCGTTGGCCATCTGGCAGTTCTGCGTCGATGAGTTTCGTCGAGTGAAGCGCGGCGGCAGGAGCGGGGTACAGGTTGTATTACCGAACTTCACGGCGCTTCCTGTGCCTGAGTTTGACCTCCTCTGGAAGGACCGCACGGACCGGAAATACCCAATGGTAGGAGGTAGCAAGAAGCAGGAGTTCATCCTGATCGAGATTGGCGTAACATGGCTGACGGAGGCGGCCGAGGAGAGGTTCTTCGAGGTAAAGTTGCGCTACAACTCACCGCAATCAGTCCATGCAATCCCCTCACAAGGTTGCGGTAGGTTCCGCAAGCTCGAGGAAGAGAATTCTCTGCCGATAATCGCCTATGTTCCGCCGTTTTCAGGACTTGAGGCGCACGAAGAACGACGCGACGGCGCCCCCATCCGCGCTCAGATTGGCAAGGCGCAACCGGGCAGTGTTTTGAGAAACATGCTATTATATGTCCCGCCGGGAGACTGGACTGAGGTCCAGAATGTAGTGAGGCGTTGGTTCTCCGTTGAGCTTCAGGAGCCGCAGTACGAGCGTGGCGTTGACAAATACATCGAGTGTTTATATCGGGAGAGTGGGAGCGGCGAAAGGCGCAAGAGAAAGGGCAAGAAGGACTTCTTTGACATTATTGCCGGCGGAAGTGGGTTTCATCAAGCGCTCACACTGCTCGCGTTTCTTTACGGCTACGGGCCGACGACTATTCTACTCGACGAGCCCGACGCACACCTGCACGTGAATCTTCAACGAGAGATTCTCGACTACTTCAAGCAGAAGTCCAATGAACGCGGCACGCAGTTTCTGATCGCAACCCACGCAGAGGAGCTCGTTACCGGCGTTGATGTAAGCCAGATCATTTCGTTGCTGGAGCAGCGGCAGCCGAAACGCGTGGAATCCACCGCGGAAATCATCAGTGCAATGGCCGACTTGCCCAACACGGAGATCGCTGCGCTTCTGGCCTCGCCTTTTCTTCTCTATGTTGAGGGCAAAGGCGACGAGCGTCTTCTGCGGGCTTGGGCGGGAGCGTGCGAGGCAGAGAGCATATTCAGCAGACTGTGTTTTCACGACATGAGGGGCGGCTCAAAGAAAGAGATGAAAGACAACGCTGACAAGCACTTCGATGCAGTGAAGCAGATTGTACCTGATACGAAACGCTTGATGCTGTTCGACTACGACACAGAAGAAACCGCATTTCATCCAGAACCAGACAACCCGGTCCTCTTTGAGTGGAAACGCAAGAACATCGACAACTATCTGCTTGTCCCAGACGTGTGGAGACGGGCGGCGCTGCGTGAGTTGAACTTGCGTGATGATGACGTCTTTGCTCAACCAACCAAACAGTTGATTACTGAGTTCTTCTCGAGCGAGAACCTCACCCTGCCACCTGGACAGACGTGGCGAAACGTCAGCGCGAACGTTTTCAAGGTTGTTGACGGGAAAAGGCTCCTATATGGGGACGAGGAGTCGCTTTTTCAACGGTTGCGTCGTTCTAATCCATCGATCCAGCTTCTTCGCGAGACCGTCACAGCTAGCATGACAGCCGACGAAATCCACGAGGATGTCCACGCTTTCTTCGGGAAACTCAAGGAAGCAATCGGATCCAACTGAGCGCGCCATCGCTCGTGTCCGACAAGAAAGCCCCGCGCTACTTGGCTTTTTTCCGCTTGTTCTTGCGGTCTATGTGCTCCTGGCTCGATTTGGCGCCTTGCAGCGCGTCGTCGCTTCCGGGGGACATCTTTAAGACCTTCTTGTAGGTCTCAAGCGCCTTGTCGTGTCTGCCCTGCTTGTAATAGCAGTGCGCCAGCATCAGAAGTGGGGTAACCTCCTTCTGGCTTTGATACAGGTCGCGATAATAGTACTCCGCTTCGAGGTATTGTCGACGCTGATAATACATGCTCGCCAGACGTGCAGCCGCCAAATGCGTTCCGGGGCCCTTCAATTCAACAGCTTTCTTGAAATCAGCTATCGCTTTCTGAGATTGTCCAAGCGCTTGGTGTGCTTTTGCTCGAAGCAAGTAACCCCATGTCTGTCTAGGCGCAATCCGAATCATTGTATCTCCTGTCGATACAGCGCCATCAAATCGACTCAATGAAAGCTGGATATCGCCCAGAACCTTGAGCGCGTTGATCTTCTTGGGGTTCTTGGCAAGAACATCCTGTATCGTATGAAGCGCGGGCTCCAAATCGCCGAGACCCTCATAACAATGTGCGAGAGAAATGACAGTAGGCACGTGACCTGCTCTTGCGTCCAAGGCGCGCTGTAGGTGCTCTATGGCATCTCTGAATTTTCGAAGGTGATTCAGCACCAGGCCGTATGTGTAATTGAATTCGAATTTCTCCTTTCCTTGATCCTCGATCCTCGAAAGGACCGATCGAGCATTCTCATACTGCTCAAGTCCCGCGTAAATAGCCCCCAACTGGTAATTAGCCTGATAGTTCTCCGGGTCATACTTCAGCCCCAGCTGAAGTAACTCGATAGCCTTTGGGTAGTTCTTCTGACGCGCGTATACCTGCCCGAGAGTGAGAATGGCCCTATCGTGGCTCGGCTTCAGGCTTAGGCACTTGGTGAGCGCAGGACTAGCGCTCTCCAGATCTCCTTGTCCCAGCAGTATCAGCGCTTTCAAGTAATATGATTCGGCCTTCTCGGGCTCCTTCTGGATAGCTCTATCTATCGCACTCTTCGCGGCGCCGAATTCACGTTGGCTGTAAAGATCGAACGCCTCAGCATACCCATCGTGCTGGGCAATGCCATCACTACATAAAACGACCAGAAGCAGGAGTGCAAGAACCACCAGTTGTACTCGGCGAGTTGTGCACGACATCATTTATGTTCTCCCTGTATACTCTATATCGTCGATTCTGACCAATTTGATTAGATCTGACTAGTATAATCGAACAAGTCAGAATGGGCGCTGGTTCCTGTGCATCAGCAGGACTTGTCCCGCCACGATTTATTCGAAATACATTTACCTCGTCTGTCTAGGTCGGCAGCGCTGACGGCAAACCACTACCGTAATATTCAATCCTCGAATAGAACATTCCATCAGGGTTGCTGCTGCGCGCAACCCAGGCCATAGTATCAATATATCATGTCAATAAAGTCATCTGCAAGTCAATATGACCGATCTTTCAAAAAAGTGCAAATCACAATAGGCGCGCGATAACCTAATCGCAGATATGAGTTTGGCCAAACGGTCCAGAAAAAGCAATCGTTCAAGCTTCGTTCGATTCCTGGTCCTGCTTGCAGTCGATGCACAGCGTTGCGACAGGTCTGGCTTCAAGCCGCTCTATACTGATATCGCCTCCGCAGCTCTCGCAGATGCCGTAAACGCCCTTCTCGATCTTCGCAAGCGACTCGTCGATCTTGGCCAGCAGCTTCTGTTCCCTGTCTCGCAGCCTAAGCTTCAACGCCTTATTCGATTCCTCGGAGGCTACGTCCGCGAAATCGCCCCCTTTTGGCTGAGAGCCGCCGCAGGACTCCCTCAGCGTTCTAGCCGCTTGTGCCAGAAGGTCTGCCCTACGTTCCGTAAGAAGCCTCTTGAATGATTGTAATGTTCTCTTGTCTAGCATTTATGTTGCCTCACAACACTCCAGAAACATCGACTGACGGATATCTGGATAACAGTGCCTTGAAATCTGCCCTTATGCGTTTGAGCGTCTCCTTCGTCTCGGCCTCGAACCTGAGCACCAAAACGGGCTGCGTGTTTGAGGCGCGAATGAGTCCCCAGCCCTTTTCGTAAATAACCCTTGCGCCATCTATGTCGATAACCTCGTGGTCTTTCTTAAGTTCCTCTGCGATAGCGTCAACTACCTTGAACTTCTCCTCGTCCGGGCACGGGACGCGAATCTCAGGTGTGTGATAGGTCTGAGGAAGGGCATTGATCGTCTCGCTGAGCTCCTCGTTGGCCTGGGCCAGAATCTCCACCAGCCGGCAGGCGCCGTAAAGCGCGTCATCGTAACCCAGATACCTATCGGCGAAATACATGTGCCCGCTCATCTCGCCAGCCACGAGGGCTTTTTCCTCAAGCACCTTCCGCTCGATCAGCGAGTGTCCCGTCCGCCACATTATCGACTGGCCGCCCAGACGCTCTATCTCCTGTTCAAGGACCTGCGAGCATTTGACCTCCGAGATGACCTTTGCGCCTGGGTTATCCGCAAGTATCTGCCTGGCGTAAAGCAGCAAGAGAATATCGCCCCATATCGGCCGGCCCTTCTCATCTACCACGCCGATTCGGTCGGCGTCCCCGTCAAAGGCGATTCCGACCATCGCCCCAGTCTCGATCACCGTTTCAGACAGTGCCGTGAGGTTCTCGACCACCGTCGGGTCCGGGAAGTGATTCGGGAAGCTCCCGTTAAACTCACAATAGAGCGGAATCACCTCGCAACCCATCCTCTCCAGGAGCCGAGGCGCAAGGACACTGGCCATCCCGTTGCCGGCATCGACCACGACCTTCACCTTTCTGCCGGACCTCATCTTGTTCATGTCTATCGAGTTCTCAAACAGATAATCGACGTAGTCGTCCTCAACATCTCTCCTGTCGAGCTGCCCGGTTCCGTCTGCGAAGTCGCCACCTTCGATGATCGTCCGCAGGTGCTGTATCTCCTTGCCGAAAATGGTGTGCTTGCCCTTACACACCTTGAGTCCGTTGAACTGCGGTGGGTTGTGGCTGCCGGTGATCACTATCCCACCGTCCGAATCCAGAAGATGAAGCGAGAAGTAGAGCACGGGGGTCGGAACCATGCCGACATCCGTCACGTTGCAGCCCGTCGTCAGGATCGCATCGATCAACACATTCGCAAAGCCCGGCGAGGAGAGCCTAACGTCCCGTCCCACAACGACATTGCGCAACCCGCTTCTTATGATGTCGGTCCCGAACGCCTTGCCAATGCTCGCGACAACGTCGGTGGTCAGGTCGTCGCCAACCGTCCCTCGAATGTCATATTCCCTGAAAATCCGAGGATTCACCGCTGGATTGTGCCTCATCTGTTACTTTGACTCGGACTCCTTGGCCCCCGGCTTCTTTGCAGTGTCAGCCGCATCTACGCTGATCGCTTTCTTCCCATCCTTCCCACTGCCGACGACGACGCGCTGCACCTTGCTCGGATCGAATCCGGGCGGAAGCCGTGACATGTCGGCCCCGATAGGCCGCTTGCTCGAGGCCATCGACTTGCCGGGCGCCTCCATCCTCTTGAGCGCCTTGTCTGCGTCCCGCTCCCACTGGGAACCCGGATACAAAGAGGTGATCTTCGTATAGACCTCTTTGGCCGAATCGGGCCGCTTCATCTTCTCGTGAAGCTCCGCAAGGCTGAAATAATACGGCGCAATCCCCGACGCGCCTTCGTGTGCCTTGAAAACGTCCTCGTAGGTCTGCACGGCCGAGTCGTACTCGCCAAGCTGCTCCTGCGTCCTCGCGATATCGACCCTGCAAAGCGCGTTGTAGTCCCCTTCCTGATACTCCCTCAAACACTCCTCAAAAGCGGCAATTGCTGAGCGATAATCGCCCAGCTCGTAGCGCACTATCCCGATGTAAAACAGCACGCGCTCCATGTTCTCCGCGCTGGGGTAGGCCTGCTTCAGCTCCTCGAACTTGGCGAGCGACTGTTCCAGCAAGGCCCGCCGCTCGCTGAGCCGCTCCGTCAACGGTTTCGGCTGAACGTCCTCTCCCTCCGAAGGCTCCTGATCCAGCGCAAGGTCTATCGCCATCGCCTGGTTGTAAAGGTCCGCCCCAAAATACTCCATCGCAGAGACCGCCTCGATACGACCTTGCCGATACGACTTGTAACCGAAAGACCCGGCGATGACCACCGCCGCGGCAACAACGGCAAATGTTATGAACCTACTGTTTCCCTTTGTGTAATCAATGATATGAGTAAGAAGGTCCTTCGGGTGCGCCTGATCCCCCCGCCTGGCCTTCTTCTTAACCTTAATCGTCCTTCTGACCAATCCAGTTCCTCCTCACTGCCTGAGAATCCGCGTCTTCAGGCGAGATGTTTTTGTTGCGAGCGAACAATATCAAACCACTCTAGATATGGCAAATACAACCGAATGTCGAGACTTAGAAGTCGGAATGCGCGCGTTCCAGCTTGCGCATGATTCGGGCGACCAAAAAAACAACACAGAGGGAACAAACTTGGTGTCCTTTGTGCCCTTATGGTTCGTGTCTTTCGGCAGAAGGAGGCTAGAAGAGGCTGTGCCATAAGTCGTTGCGGTTGTGTAGGGGAGTGGTCTCAGACCCGCCCTCTCTAATTGATGGTCGCATAAGATGCCTCGTATCCGCAGGGATTCATGTAGGCGGGCGGGTCTGAGACACCGCCACTACAGGCCGATTCCGACAATCACGTCGCATAAGAAAACCACCGCGTTGATCTTGACAGTCGGCCGCATTTCCTGTATTGTTGTTGTCTGAATGGACAACCAAATCCTTGTCAATCGACTTATGACCCAGCCTCCACGAGCTGCCCCTACAGCAAAATTCGACCCACCTTCTACCCGCCACAGAGGCGGCTAGTCCGGCAGCGTCTCCTCGGTGGGGAAGAAGGCGTCGTAGTGGCGGAGTAGATAGACGCCATCCGTAAACTTGCCGAGCTTGGCTTTCAGTTTCTCGCCCCGAACCAGGCGAATGAGGTCCTTGGCGAGGTCGGCGCCGGCCGCTATCGAGAGCAGCACGCCGGAGCCGAAGCGGGGATTGGCCTCGGTCAGCTTCAGCGCGCCGTGTTCGTCGAGAAGTCCCTGGACTACCGCCGGGCCTATCAGTTTCAGCGCCTCGGCTGCTCTGGCAACTAGCTCGATGAACTCCATGTTCCTGACTGTCTTGCCCTTGAATACCTCGCCGTCCCGAACGTAGAGGCGCTCCCGCGGGACCACCGAAAGGACTTTGCCATCGAAGTCCGAAAGCGTGTCGAACGAATACTCGGGCCCCGGCAGGAACTCTTGAACGACAGGATTTGCGGTGCGGTCCAGGTAGAAATGGAGCTCCTCCTCGTCCGCAACCCTGTGAACGCCCTTGCCGCCGATGCCGCGCCGCGGCTTCACCAAGAGCGGCCAGCCCGGCGTGTTCGTCTTGGGAGGCAACTCCTCCGGCAGCCAGGTTCTGGGCGAGGGAATGTCATTGTCGCAGAAAAACTGATATGTCCGATGCTTGTCGTCGCAAACACCGATTGTCTCAGGGCTTGAGACGACCGCCGTGATACCGCCCTTCCTCAGCCGCTTGCGATGCTCAGCGAGAAACGGCAGGTCCTTGTCGATCGACGGGACAATGGCCGAGATGTTGTGCTTCTGACAGATTCCCTCGAGATGTTCGATGAACCCTGACGAATCAAGCGGTGGGACAACTTCGTATCCGTTACTCTGAAGCAGCGCCGCCGAAAGTGGGGACATGTCGGCCGCGACGACCTTCCCGCCGCCAAGCTCCGCGAGCGCCCGCTGAAACGCCTTGACGAGGTCCGCCCGCCAGTTCGCGCTCAAAATGAGAATGTTAGTCTGCTTATCACTTGCCATATTCCCACTCTAGTCAATTCAGCCTCTTCGTGGACTCATTATACACAGAACGATTAGCGTCTTCTGGCTAGCTACAATGGACTCCATCCTGCCGTCAGCCTGGACGTCTGGCAACTATCTGGATTGTGTTCTCCGAGCGGATCAACGTGTTGGCTATCACACACGACATCCCAAAGCGCCTCGCACAGTATTTCTGAACGTCGATTATCGAAAGCCCGTTCGACTTCAGGAGCGAGACCACTTCGCGCACATCGATCCCGCCGAACTGCCGCTGAACATCCGACATGGAGTAGTCGATGCTTCTCGCCTCATCGGGCAGCGAGCGGATGCAGACCTTGTAGAGCGCCTCGTCGAGAACGGCCAGTAGGCGATGAAACACGTATCGCAATCTGCTCGAGATCACCTGTTTGAGCGGTTCGTGAGTGATTAGGATGATTCCGCCATCGTTGAGACTGGCCGAGGCGAGCCTCAGCGCCTCCGAGACGTCGCGGACGTGATGCAACGTGCCGCAGAAGACGATCAGATCGAACCGACGCGGGCAGCCGGCCAGAAACGAGAACAGATCGGCGCAGACTAGCCTGAGTTTTGCATCGAGCTTCTTCTGTCGAAGTCTGTCCTTGAAGACAGAAAGCATGTGGATTGAGATGTCCGTCCCGGTTACGTCAAAACCCGCTTCGGCAAGCATAAGCGACATCTTGCCCGTCCCACAGCCAACATCGAGCGCGGAAAGCCTCCTGTCCCTGTCACCCAACGCCCGCCTGACAACTGCCAGAGCCCGCTTTCGCCGCAACCGCTCGAAGAAGTTGCGCTCCTCAAAGTGCAGTGCGTCGTAATGAGGCGCCTCGACCCGGTGCACGTCGATGTTTGCGGCGATAACCTCGTCATCGCTGGCGTAAGAGCTCATGCCCTAAATACCCTTGTAGGGGTGCTGCTCGCTGCACCCTGGATACGCATTCGCCCGCGTCCCGTAGGGGCGGCTCACGAGCCGCCCTTTTTCGGATTGACCGAACTGATACAGGGCGGTTCGTGAACCGCCCCTACAAACATGGCCAATATAGGGCGGGGCAAGCGCCGCCCCTACAGTTCTGCCCTGCCCAGTAGCGGTCACGTCAGCTCCCCCGAACTAAGGGCCTTGAGCCGCTGGGCCAAGAGCGTGTATCGCCTCGATGTCTTGTCGTTGCCGATTGCCATAAACAGCGCCTTCCTCGAACCGACCATCACGACCAGTTTCTTGGCCCTGGTCACCGCTGTATAAATGAGGTTGCGCTGAAGCAGCATATAGTGCTCTGTCGTAAGAGGCAATATGACGGCGTCGTATTCGCTGCCTTGGGACTTGTGCACTGAGATTGCGTATGCCAGCTCCAGCTCCGCCATATCGACGGGCGAGTAGTTCACCTTCCTGTCGCCGAAGTCCACGACGAGTCTTTGCGCCGCTCGATCGATCATGAGGATCACGCCGATGTCGCCGTTGAAGACCTCCTTGTCGTAGTTGTTCTTGGTTTGCATGACCTTATCCCTCTCACGAAAGACGCGGCCGCCGAACTGCACGGGCTTCCCCTGGCTGTTGAGCGCATTCTGGAGCTCTGCATTCAACGTGCGGGTCCCGGCTCGACCCTTGTGCATCGGCGTCAGAACCTGAATCTGCGTCAACGGATCGAGGCCAAAGCGCATGGGCACTCGCTCGGTCGCGAGCTCAATCACGGCATTGAGAACGGCATCAGGCCCAAACCTATCAACGAAATAGAACTGACTTAGGCCGGCGTCAGATCGCTTTGGGAAGATCAGCGCGGCGCCCTTGTTTATCCTATGGGCATTGACGACGATGAGATTCTCAGAACCGTCTTCCGAGGCTTGTCGAAAGATATGTGTGAGCCTCGCGACTGGCAACGTGTTCGACGCGATGATGTCGCTGAGGACCGCGCCCGGGCCCACGGACGGCAGCTGGTCAGCGTCGCCGACGATGACAAGCGAGCAGCTCGCCGGCAGCGCCGAGAGAAGCTTGGACATGAGCCAGATATCGACCATCGAGGCCTCGTCCAACACCACGAGATCGACAGGGAGCTTCCGAGATCTACCGTATTTGAAGCGACGTTTGAAGGCGTCATATTGCAGGAGCCGGTGAACTGTCTTGGCCTCAACTCCTGTGGCCTCTGAGAGCCGTTTTGCCGCGCGCCCCGTCGGTGCGCAGAGCGCAAGCCTGATTCCGACGCGCCGGCAGATTCCGACCAACCGGCCTACCAGAGCTGTCTTGCCGGTCCCAGGACCGCCGGTTATCACCGTAACCTTTGACGTCAGCGATCTCTGAATGGCAGAAGCCTGTTCGTCGGAGAGAACAAGTCTGTCATCCTTCTCGGCAGTGACGCTCGCGGCCAATGCCCTGGCGGCGTCGAGGCTCGTCGGTCCTGCGATCATTTGGGCGAGGCCCTCGGCCACCGACGCCTCGCAGGCTTTCAGGTCCGGCAGAAATATCGCATCGTCAAGAAGTGGGTCGAGCACGAGTTTCTGCTCCTCACACAGCCGCTCGAAAGCCTCTTGAACCAATGGCTCCTCGACTTCAAGAAGCTCCTGAACCGCTTCCAGAAACGCATCCTTCGGAAGATAGGTGTGGCCCTTCTCGCTGGCCCGGCCCAGGATGTATGAGGCGCCAGCCTTGATCCGCTCCGGAGCTTCGCGGCTCAGGCCCAGTTTCATCGCGATCGCATCCGCTGTTTTGAAGCCGATGCCGGTAATGTCGTCCGCGAGTTTGTATGGATTCGAGGTGAGTACGCTGACCGCCGAGGCGCCATATTCCTTGAACACCTGCATTCCGCGCACGATGCTCACGCCGTATCCCTGCAAGAACACGAGCAGCTCGCGGAGACCCCTGTATCTGTTCCAGGCCTCGACCGCGCGCTCGACGGTTCTCGGGCCGATACCTGGTATCTCGCACAATCTCTCGCCGTCGTGGTCCAGCACTTCGATCGTTTTGGCGCCAAAACGCTCCACAACCTGCCGAGCCCTCTTCTCGCCTATGCCAGTGATAAGCCCCGAACCGAGGAACTTCTTCAGGCCAGCAAGCGTCTGCGGGACGCGAGTCTGGAACGATTCAACCTTAAGCCTCGGTCCGTGCTTGGGATGCTGCGACCAGGTGCCCTCGACCTTAACCTCCTCGCCCGGCGAACAAAGCCCCAAACTGCCGCAGATCACGATCGTTTCGCCGCTGTCTTGCTTCAGCGTGGCGACAGCGTATCGCTCGTCGTCCGATTTGAAGAGTATCTTATCGATGGCGCCGGTCGTTGTCAGATGCTCGGATGTTGGCTCCACAACTGCAAGCTGGCCCTGCTTCGCCTCGTCCTTCCGAGCACTTCTCTCGTCTGAACGGTCAATTGTCTCTTTGAACATCGCCTAACCAAGGTAATTCACAGATTTGGCTTCATCATGGGCAATCAATGTGATCGCACTTCTGAGAGGTTACTTCAGATGAGCCGCAAAGGCAAAATCGCCCGACTGCGCCCCTGGCGGTTCCCCGTCGGGGAAGCATTTGAATAGCCGTGGGTTTCAACCCACGGGAACCGTTCCCCCGGGAAACCGACCGACCCTGAAGGGGTCGAACAACCGAGACGAATCATAGCAGGTACTTCTCGTGAAACTCTATCCCCGCCTCAAGCAGCAGATTCCTGAGCTCATCACGAAATGAGAGCTTCCTGTGATGCTCCTGTTGGCCTTTAATGTAGTCGATCAATGGCCCGATCTCTGGCGTGGAATGAGTGAACGCTCCGTAACCATCTTGCCAGCCTGCGAAGCCTCTGAAGACACCGTTGGCTCTGATCCATCTCGACGCGCTGCCCTTCATCCCCTTTATGAAATCGGCTAGACAGACTGTGGGGCGCAGACTGGAAAGAATGTGAAGATGGTCCTCTGTCCCGTTCATGCGATAGAGATGGCAACCTTTGTTCTTTATGATCCCCCAGATATATCGAAAAAGATCGTCCCGCCTATCGGCAGTCAAGACCGGCTGCCCGCCTTTGGTCGAGAACACTATATGATAGTAGATTTGGGTATAGGTGGGCATATATCCTGACCCTTGGCGACGGTGCAACCCCTTCAGGGTTGTGGTGTTTTCTTGTCTCCTTCTCCGTGGGTTGAAACCCACGGCTATTCATGTTGTTCCCCTCAGGGGAATAGGACGAGCAAACTTACCGAACCAATGTCGCAACGGAACCCCGGCGCCCCGGGCTCGCCGAGGCGCCGGTGATTGACTCTGTTGAATCCGCTGATGTTAGCCTTGGGCTTGGAGGGAGGTGATTGCGGCCAGGACGACGATGTCTTTTGCCGAGCAGCCGCGAGAGAGGTCGTTGATGGGTGCCGCTAGGCCCTGGGTGATGGGGCCGAAAGCGTCCGCGCCGCCGAGTCGCTGCACGAGCTTGTAGGCGATGTTGGCCGAGTTGAGGTCAGGGAAGACCAGGACGTTGGCGTGGCCCGCGACCTTGCTGCCTGGGGCCTTCTTTTCGCCGACCTTCGGCACAATGGCCGCGTCTGCCTGAAGCTCGCCGTCGATGGCGAGGTCCGGCGCTTTTTCCTGAGCCAGCTTGGTCGCGTTGATGACTTTTTCGACTGTAGAATGCCTGGCGCTCCCTTTCGTCGAGAAAGAGAGCATGGCGACGACGGGTTCCACACCGATAAGCGCCTTGTATGTGCTCGCGGAGGAAATGGCGATGTCCGCCAGCTGCTCATCCGTCGGCGCGGGAACGAACGCCGGGTCGGAAAACGCAATTATCTTGTCCTCGCCGCACGACGACGCGGGCACGACCATGATCATCGAGCTGGAGACAACCTTGACGCCCGGGCTCGTGCCGACCACGTGAATGGCGGCCCTTAGAACGCTGCCCGTGCTGTGGCATGCTCCCGTGACCATCCCGTCGGCCAGTCCCTTCTTGATCATCATCGAGCCGAAATAGAGACACCCCAGGTCATCGTCGGTCAACAAGACCTTCGCCTCCTCGAGCGTCATACCCTTGGCCTTACGAATCTCGTAAAGCGCGTTTGCGAAATCGTCAAGCCTCTCGCTTTGCTGAAAATCGACGATCTCAACGCCGCTGAAGTTGAGGTTCTGCTTCCGCGCCTCGGCCAGTATCTCCTCCTCGGGACCGAGGATTGTCACACCGCAGACCTCTTCCTTAACGAGAGTGGCCGCCGCCTCAACCATTCGCGGGTCAGGCCCCTCGCCGAGAACAATCTGCATCTTCTTCCGACGGGCTGTCCTTTTTAGCTGTTCAACTAGGTCCATCCGAGTCCTCCTGAAAACTCATGCTTTAAGAGTGGAACGTTCTCTCAACGTATTGCTTGTCGTAGTATCTGGCGAGGCGCTCCTTGATCTTGAGCCACCACTCGGGATGCTCCTTGTACCACAAGACGGTCTCCCTGATCCCGTCGTCGAAGTTGACCTGAGGCGTCCAGGCGAACGTCTTCCGCAGCTTGTCGCTGTTGACCGCGTGCCTCAGGACGTGGCCTGGCCTGTCAACGACGAACTCGATGAGCTCCTTCGGCTTGCCGAGCGTCTCAAGTATGTGGTCGCACATCTCGAGGATCGTCACCTCGTGGCCCGAGCTCACGTTAAACACCTCGCCGAAACAGTCCTCCTCAAGTATCAATAGCTCCAGCACCTTACAATGGTCCAAAACGTGTATCCAGTCGCGACTGTTCTTGCCGTCGCCATAGACCGGCAGCGGTTTATCCTCGATGGCGTTTGTCGCAAAGAGCGGGATCATCTTCTCGGGGAGCTGATACGGGCCGTAGTTGTTGGAGCAGCGAGAAATTAAGACCGGAATCCTGTGCGTTGCCCAATATGAGTATGCTAGCCGGTCGGCGCCCGCCTTGGATGCGGCGTAAGGGCTCTTCGGCATCAACGGGTCGCTCTCGAGGCATGGCTTGTCGTGCGCCTCGCCATAGACCTCGTCGGTTGAGATGTGGATGAACTTCTCGATGCCACGGATTTTCGCGCAGTCCAGCAGGACGAAGGTGCCGAAGACGTCAGTCGTGACGAAGTCGCCGGCGTCCATGACGGAGCGATCGACGTGCGTCTCGGCCGCGAAATGGACGATGATGTTTGCCCACTTGACGAGCGGATCAACGAACGTTCTGTCGGCGACGTCACCCTTCAAGAAACGGTAGTTGGGGAGGTTCTCTACGTCTCGCACGTTCTCGAGGTTGCCCGCGTAGGTCAGCTTGTCGAGGTTGCACACGTACCAATCGGGGTGCTGAGACATTATGTATCGGATGAAGTTCGAGCCGATGAACCCGGCGCCGCCTGTTACAAGCAGCTTCATCTCTTTGTCAGCCATTATCGGTCTTTTCTCGCCCAGTCGTAGGGGATCTTCGAGCCGTGCGCCGGGAGGCGATACTCGTCCGGGTCATCGTAGTTGTATGACTTGTCGGGGATGTTGATAATGATGCCCTCCTTTTCGCTGACGCACTTGAACCCGTGATACACGCCCTTGGGGATGACCAGCAGAATGGGGTTGTGCTCGCCCATGAAGAACTCGTTGATCTCGCCTCTGGTAGGCGACGCTTCACGGTCATCGTAAAGCACGACCTTCATCATGCCCGAGACCGCCGTGAAGTGGTCGGTTTGATGCTTGTGGTAGTGCCAGGCCTTGACGACGCCCGGATAGCCCGTCGTCATGTATGCCTGCCCAAACTCCGTGAAGTACTCCTCGCCGTCGTCGTTTCTGAGTATCTCCATCAGGCGACCCCGCTCGTCGGGGATAACATTCAGCTTCTTGACCTTAACGCCCTCGATCATGCGACCTCCTTACTCTCCTTATTGATGGCCACAATACTATGGATACCGCTGTAGATTTGCAACACGCTACGTCACAGGAGTTTCCCCAGACGGGGAAACGGGAGAAAAGGGAAAGCGGACTTGACCATAGTAACCTTGGCTATGTCGGCTGAAAAGGCGAAAAGGGAGAGACCAGTAGTAGCCAGAAAGGCTCAGTCCTGTCCCTGGCGAATCCGAGGCAGCTGATCGCGGGGGCTATTCTCACAGAGAGGCGTGTCTCAGTTCGTAAGTGCTCCTAATGGGGCTATATAGATGGCGACTGAGCCATTGGAACTTCAGTCTTGGGAAAACTCCCGTTTTTGAGCCATTGACAGCATCAGACGAGCGAATTCAAGGTCGCTCATAAAGCACCTTGCCGTCCCTTAAAGAGCGGCCGATAACGTGATTGACAGAACCCCTCCATTTTGCGAACTCATCCTCGCCATAGATCAAGATGTCTTTCGCGATTCTGAATCCGGAGAGCACCTTGCGAACAAGTGACATCTCTTTCCGCCGGCTGCGATTTTGACCGAAGGGCTCCCGCTCCACAATCAGAAGGTCCAAATCAGACTCTTCTCTTGCATCGCCTGATGCATGCGACCCAAACAGGATTATCATCACCGGATCGACCTGCCTCACGATGGCCTGAACGATCTCCGCCAGCACTTTGTCAGTGATCTTCATCATCTTAACCGTTTCCTACCACTGTGATTACCCCAGTTTAGCCTATCCAAAGGGCGGTCAAGTGTCAAGAATGAGCAGTATCCCGGAAGGAGATCGTAAAAGGTTGGGATGTCGGGGGGAGGCGGTCCTGAAAGGAGCTTTTCCTGTTAGAACGGATAGCAGACCTTCATCATCGTGATATGCACGGTCAGAACCTCGATGACGATCAGTATGACGACGACGACCAACACGCCAAATCGCCGTATCTTCAAAGGCAGGAGGTTCTCGATGCTGAATGCGAAGAAGACGGCCATACCTATGCCGACTGGCAGAAGGTATCTTCCATTGAATGCTCTGAACTTGCCGACGCTCATCGAGCCTTTGGCCACTTGTGTGAAGATGATAAACGTGTGGATAATCACGGAATACGCCAGAATCTTGAGCCGTCTTGCAGTTTGCGGCGTCAGCAGTCGCCTCCTCCTGAATATCCTGAGGAATGCGGCTCGAACCAGACCGAGAGCGGCGATGTCAATGAGCAGATATGTCAATTGACTGCTAGTTTGTGATGGCGAGAAGCCTGTGTGGCTTGCAATCTTAAGGAACCAACCTATCGTGACCCAGGCCCAGAGGCTATCGGAGCGCAGGATGTCAATGAGGCCGATGACGACCGGCAGCTCCTTATCCGGCGCAAACATTGTCGCCGTTATGATTGGCATCCCATAAAGCACGCAGTTCCTGACGAACCACCAGCCAGAGACGCCGAGAACCACCAGCATGAATAGCCCCCACCTGGCCGAGGCTCGCTTGAGGCTGCCTGAGCCATTCCCTCTCTCCTTTTGCCAAAGGAACAAGAACACAATTGGAATCGCGGTCAGAAAGAGCAGCTTTGACATGAGCCCGAGTCCGACGATGATGGCCAACACGAGCGTTTTCTTGCGGTCAAGGGGCGTCTCGGACCACTTGAGCATGAGATAGAGCAGCAAAGAGTAGAGCAAGATCAACAGGTGATCGTTGTTTATGCAGGCCTCATCGAACGTGAAGACAGGTGAGAAGAGCAGAAGCCCTGGCACGAGCAGCCAAATGAGGGATTTAGTCCCGAAGAGGAGTTTGCCCGAAAGCGCCGCGATTGCTATCGTGATAGTTGACAGGATAACGGAGAATAACCTCAGGGCGAGCACTCTCGTGAAAACAGGCTTCTTGCTTAAAGCGGCCTCGATCGGGAGCATCAACAGATAGTTAAGCGGCGGGTGATGAGCGCACCAGTTTCGACAATCGGAAGCCATCAGGGGAAGTTCATCATCCTCGAAGCCGGTCAGATGAACGGCCTGGCCCTGTCTCGAAAGCCAGATATCGTCGATGAGTATTGTGCCGGAGAGCGTTTTCTGGGACACATAGTCGTCTGCAACGTATATCTTCAGGGTGGCGGAGGGGCAAAGATCGCTCGTGAGACTGGCTGAGAAGAGCGAAAACGGCGCATCGATTCGTCTCCAGCCGCGCCAGTCCACGGGGATTTGGAAGCAGTGCTCCCTTCGTCCAATGGTCTCCACCGAGAGCTGAAGCAGCACATTTGAGCTATCGCCGCGAATCCACATGCCCAGCCCGTCGGCTTCCGACACATCTACGCGGGGGTTGTACGCACAAAGAGCCTCGCTTTCTTGCGCCGTGAAACGGTAGTTGAGCGCGAGTGAAGACTCACCGATGTGAGCGTCGGCATTGGTCCTTTGACAGCTTCCACCTTCGCCGAAGGCCGCGAATCCGTGCGTGTAAAACGCCTCGGGCCCGGGTCCGACCTTCCCCGTGCGGCGCTTGAGGCCCCACCAATCGGCCTCGTAGGACGAGCCCTTCACCTCTTCGGACATGAAGCATGTCCTCTGGTCTGGAAGCGAGCCATGAAGGCGAAGGTGTTGTATATAGGCGTAGTGCGCGAGTTCGTCTGGCCCAGTCCACATCGGGACAATGACCGATAGCAGGGCGCCGTTCACGAGATTGATCGCAATAATGAGGACGAATAGGACCCGGAAATCCCTGAGCGCAAAGGTCGTATCTTGATTGTCGGTCATGGCGCTCAGAACGGATACCAGTGTGCTATCGCTGTCATATAGACGTTGGATACTTCGAGCGCAATGAGAATGGCTACCACGGCCGCCAGAAGTTGATTCTTGGCATTGTGGGGGAGCAATTTGCAGACTCCGAGCGCCCAAATGGCCGCAATCCCCGCGATAACCGGGAAGAAATACCTCCCGTGAAGAGCCCTGAACCGGCCAACCTTGATCGAGCCCGTTGACACGACGTAGAAGACGGCAAAGACGTGGATAACAACAGCGTAGAAAAGCAATGCCAATCTCTTGAACAGGCGAGCGCCGAATATCTCTCGCTTCCTCCAAAACGAAAGAAACAGCGCCTTGACAAAACCCGCTCCGGAAATCCCTAGCGCCAAGATAACCAGTATCAGGTCTGTGCGGGAGGCCGTGAGCATGAGCCAGCCAACTCCTACCCAACCAATGAACTTCTCCGAGAGAAAGAAATCCAGAAAAGTGATCTCAACCGGGAACGTCCTTGACGGCAGATAAGTCGTCGCGGTGATATACAATTTGCCATAGACCACCAGGTTCCTAACGAACCACCAGCCGCAGACCACAAGTGCTGAGGCCAGGAATATGGCATACTTGCCCGCCGCTCTTCGCACCGTGTGACAGTATTGCCTCGCGTTGAGCGCAAAGTACATCGCGACAACCACAAACGCGGTTACGAATAGCATCTTGGTTAGCATCCCGAGGCCGCATATCACGCCGAGCGCGATCGCCTTTCTGGGCACAATTGCCTCATCCTGCCATTTGAGCAGGAGATATAGAAGGAGCGTGTAAAGAAGGATCAGCAGGTGGTCGTTATTGATGCAAGCCTGGTGCAGCGAATAGGCCGGTGAGAACACCATGAGGCATGGTAGAAGCAACCATTCAGGACAATCGTCTTGGAACAGCAGTCGGCCGATAAGCGCCGCGATCACAATCGTGATGGTGGAGAGCACAAGCGAATAGAGCCTGAGAGCGAACCCCCTGGTGAATATGGCCTCGTCCCTTAGGGCCCTCTCGATCGGAACGCCAAGCAGGTAATACAGCGGTGGATGGTGCGCCGCCCAATTCAGCCGGCTGGCCTCGCGGTTCGGCAGCTCCTTCTGCTCAAATCCGGTCAAAAGAACCTCGCGACCGTTATCCTGAAACCATATATCATCAACGAGCACAGTTCCTGAGAGTTGCTCATCCTGTGCCGACGCGTCAGTGATGCTGAGCTTCAACATCGCGGCACCGCTCCGGTGCGCCATCAGACCGCCGGAGAATCTGTCAAACGGCGCGACGATTTTTCTGAAACCGTCAAAATCGAGCGGAACGACGATCTTATGACTCCGCTCTCCGGGCGTGTCGATAGCGAGTTCAAATTGTTGGCCCGAGCCGTCGCCGCAGAGCCAGAAGCCAATTGCGTCGAATCCCCTTATGTCCAACAGTGGGAGATAAACGCCAAGCGCCTCGGCCGTCTTGCGTCGGAATTGATAGCTAAGGGCGAGCGAACACGAGCCGGAGTGCGCCTTGTTGCATTCCAGTCCACATTTGCCGGCGGCCGCGAACTGGAGAAAACCGTGGGCATAGAACCGTTCCGGGCCGGGTCCGACCTTGCCCACGTTCCCCGACAACCGCCACCAGTCCGCCTCGTGGATGGACGTCTCGAGTTCTTGAGAGAAGCGGCAGCTCCGCTGGTCAGGGAACGAGCCATGTGCCTCCAGGTGCTTTATGTAGCCGTAATGCGTATATTCGTCCGCGCCGAGCCACATCGGCGTCAAAATCGCCAAGAGCGTGCCGTTCACGAGATTGACGCCAACAAGAAGCAGAAGCAGCAACCAACCGGTGTTATACCTGGTCATTTTTGTCCGATACCGTCACGTTGTCTGTCTGACCGGCCTGACTCGCGTAGGGGTGCCGCTTGCTGCACCCTCTGCCTTTCGGGCGGGGCAAGCACCGCCCCTACGCAGATAACCACGACCCATATCATCGACGGCCCCGCATCCGCCTCAGTTTATCAACAGCAAGCCGCGCAAAGGCAACCGGGCCCTCGTGCAACAACACATCTCTGGCCGCGACTAAAGCAAATCTGAGGTTGCTTGTCGGCCGCAACGCCAAGCCACAGTCGCCCGCGCAGAAAGCCGCACGCACCTCCTCAATGAGTGATTGCGTTTTATCAACATTCGCCTCCCACAGGAATCGCTGGCTGTTGATCCTCGCCCGCTGCGACATCCTGGAAAGCGAATCCCGGTCGCTGGCGAGCTTCCTAACGGCCTGTTCAAACTCCGCTTCGTCCTCGGCCAGAACGCCGGCCCCCGTCCCGTCGATCAGCTCCGGATGCGCCCCGCAGCGCATCGCAACGCAGGGCGTGCCCTGGAACTGCGCCTCACATAAGGGCAAGTCAAACCCCTCCCAGAGCGACATTGAGACGAAGAGGTCCGCGGCAGCGAGCGCCAGCGCAACCTTATCTTCAGGGACGTTCAGCAAAGGTATAACGCCCATATCAGCAAGTTGTTTCTCGGCGGCGGGGTCCGCTCGTCCAGCGAGGACAAGCCTGACGTGTGGCATATCGGCGTGAATGCGCTTGAAGACCTCGACAAGCTTGCCGACTGACTTGTATGGCTGTTTCTGCCTGTCGAAATCGATCCTACCGACGAACGCCAGGAGAACGTCGGTATCCGATAGCCCGAGCTCCCGGCGGAACCCTTCTGCCGCGCTTGCCTGAACAAATGGATAGTGATCGCAGCCGTTATAAATGATTTCTGTCCTGTCCGCGGTCGATTTCGGAAGCTCAGACGCGATAAATCGCGAGATCGCAACGATGCGGTCGTATGGTCCGATTGCGCTGAAAACCCGCTCTCGTTTGGTCAAGCGCGCCAGTCGGACGGAAAGCGAGACGTCTCGCGGGAAGAGCTCAGGAAAAGGGGTCCCGTGCTCCACGAATATCACCGGCCCGGGGAGGCTGTCTCGCCAGTAATAGAACGGAAGCGACTCAACAATCCAGACGTCGACGCGAGAGTCCTTTAGCGAGAGAATCGCCCGCTGAAAGAACTCCTGCGAGAAGATGTCCGCCAATCGCTCGCCCTCCCCGAGCCGAACGATGTCGTAATCGACCGAGGCGTAGATTGGATCGACAGAACCCGTGAAAACCGTGACCTTGTAGCCCCGGCTCGTCAGCCGTTTCGCTGTCTCGTGCACGACCAGGTCAACGCCGTAGCCCAGCTTCATCCGCTCGGTCAAAATGCCTATCCTGGGCCTTTTAAGCTCCGCTTCCTTCGCTTGACGCGACTCGGCCCTTTCATCCTCAACCACAAGCCTCGTCTTGATTATCGTTGAGACTATCGCCGCCGCCTCGGCTTCAGTCGTGGAGAACCGTTCGCTGAGCCTGCGCTTGAGGTTCTCACGGTTGATGTTCTCGAGAGCGAACAGGAAAGCAGGATCAACAAAGAACGAAGATGAGTCCGAACGCTGAACCTCCCTGTGTGTCTTACCCGAAATCGTCTGAACGTGACCCGTGATCGTGCAGTTGAGCCTGAAGAGCACGGTTTGTTACTCGCCGCGACCCGATAGACGCAGGAGCCTCGCCACCTTTTTCAGAGAGATGTAAATGCGGTAGGCAAAAGAGCTCTCGATCCTCTTGAGACGCGCCTTGAGGTGCTCGCTTTCCACCCGCACAACCTCAAGCTGCTGCTGCAAGACGTGATGCTCGCTCTGCAGCGACGACAGCGACTCCTGATGCTCCTTTATCTGCTTCTGGAGAGCGATTACTTCCTCTTTGCGAGACTCAGCAAGCTCCTCAAATTGCATTACGAGCTCGTCTTTCTCTGACATCGCCGCATCTGCCCTCTCGAGTCGCTCGTCCCGTTCCCCAATCGCGGCCGAGGCGTTCTTCAGCTCCTCGTCGCGCTCGGCAATCGAGGCCAGCGCGTCCCGTATGACGTCCTCTTTTGCCCTCGCCGCAGCTATAGCATCAGTGGCCTCCTTCCGCCTTTCGGCCAGCGCCTCGTGAAGCCTTGCGACTTCCTTGGCTCGGTCCTCCAGCGTCGCCTCGAGCCCCTGCGCATGCTTCTGGTCAGCAGCTCTGGCGTACTGAAGCCTGTCGAGCTCCTCATAGAGCCGAGCCTGGAGCGACTTCATCTGCTCATCCACGAGCGGGCCGGGACGCTTCTCGCCCAAGACCTTGCTGAGGCCGAGCGATTCCAAAAGCGTCCTCTCGACCTCGAAGTAACTGCTGTTGAAAAATGACGGGAAGAAAAAGCCGGGGAAGCGATTCAGTATCTCATCGTCGCCTCGCTGCCTGAGTTTTTGACATTCCGGTCGTTTTGCAAGGATGCTCTTGAGGTTTGAGGCGACGTATAGCGTAGCCAGGGAACCTGATAGCGCGCTCGACGGCAGCGAGACGGACTCGCCCAAGGCGTTCAGCACGTCAAGCATCTCTCGAACGTCCGACCTCGCCGCGTCATAGATGACGTTCTCCGGCGGCAGCGCATCCTTCGCCCGAGGGACCAGGCGGGCGGCATTCATGAAGAGCGACGCAGGAAGCAGGCGCGAGAGATTCTTTTCCTCGAAGTTCTTGAGTACAAACGTGAGGGCGTTCTTCTCAGCCAGAAAGGCCATCGAGGCGTCCGACAGAAACTCAGCCGAGGTCCCGTGATGGACGTGATAGCCGACCGCCTCCCTCGCTATCAGCACACGGTAGCCAGAAAGCCAGAAGCGATAGCCCAGGTCCACGTCCTCGAAATAGGCAAAGAACGACTCGTCGAAACCGCCAACGCGCAAAAACGCCTCGCGGTCCACGACCATTGCGCCAGCGCATGCAAAGCTCGTCTCCTCAATCGGCTTGAGGGCCTTGTCCGCCTCGGGGTCCAAGGGGCTGCCAAACCGGACCTGCTGGCCAAAGCCGCAGAAATTGATCGTGCCCCCGTCGAAATCGATCTTGTCGCCATCCTTGCTCAGAAGCCGACTTCCGACGCACGCTATGTCATTCTCTCCGGCGAAAACCGACAGTATCGTCTTGAGCCAGCCCGACGATAGCATCACGTCGGTGTTCACGAACGCCACATATCGAGACTGCGCCGCCTCCGCGCCCTGATTCGCCGCGCCGGCAAAGCCCAGGTTCTCCGCGTTCTCGATCAGGCGGACATCGGGGGAATGATCCTTGATGACTATCTTCGAGTCGTCCGTGGAGCCATTATCAACGGCAATGACGCTTATCTCGCCCTGCGCCTCGATCGCCGAGAGGCAGCCCTCCAAATATCGACTGCCGTTGAAGTTGACGACTACAAACGTTGTGTCCGTTTCCAAAAGCCCTACTCGTAATGCAGATGACCAGTCAAACTGCTCGCCGGTCTCACCCTCAAATGAGCGAGCAACCGACCCCAAGTGCCCGATCTGAACCTAGAATAGTTGCTGGACCGCTCTCAAGTCAAGAACGGAGAGGCCGATTTGGACTGCGGCAAGCTCTTGCCGCTTTGGATCGCGATGACCTGGCATCGCATCGACATGATATTCCTCAAAAGGGGAGTCTAGAGAGGAGGAGGAGCGGGAGCCTCGCCATCCCGAATCACCCGAATGAATTCGGGCGTTGATATAATGAAAGCCATCTATATGACCGCGTTGAAATGCGGTCGAGAGGTGCCAGGTCGCCCGGCTTCAGCCGAGGCGACGGAGAAGGCTCTCATTGTCCTAGCCCCCATCTTCAGATGGGGGATCTGGGGTAAATAGGCATTGTCAATTCAGGGTGGTGGGTGGGCGACAACCCTCACCTACAGCGCGTATTCCTTTGCGTGGTGCTCGCAGAGCCACAGAAAATGCCCCTCGGGCGTCAGCACCTTCTTCAGGCCCCCCCAGTGCCGCTTCGGGTCCTTCTCGTCCAAGAATCGATACAAGGCGCGCAGCGCGGCGCCTGTCACCCGGTGCGGATCGCCTGTCTCTTCTGCGAAATCCTCGAGGCCGTATTCAGTCGCTTCCTCCAGGTCTGGTAGCATCTTAACGAACTCGGTCATTAGCTTGATGTCGGTTTTCATCAAGGCCGCGCTCTCAGGTGTCGCGTAAGCCAAGGAAGCGCCGGCGACCGGCGCGGCGTATTTCAGCAATCGAACCATCTTGCGGATGTATGGCCCTGTCACCTTGAGCCAGCCAGCGGGATCATCGATCTTGTAGCGACCACCCTCCGCGATGGTATGCCACTCGCCCGGCGCCTCGCAATAGAGCTGAAGATCCAACATCCTGCTCTTGATCGCTTTCGTCAAACCGGAGGCCTCCCGTGGTCGGAGCACAAAGACGCTCGGGCAGACCGCCTCGATCTTTGACTGCTCGAGCCGGAAGTTCTTTGTGAACTCACGCTGGGCGAGCTCCCGCAACTCCTGGATTTGGTCCTTTATCTCGTCATGGCCAGCAACAACTGTGTCCTCGAGGGAATCGATTCGCTCCAGGACAGCATCTTGCGTGCTCCAGTGCACGCCGAACATCAGGCCGGGCACCGAGACCATCTCGAGCGAGACAGGGCATTGAATCGCCGCACCCGGTGGGTTTCTCTCGATAGCACGCTCGAGGGTCTCAAGGTCGAACTCGTGGTCGCAAGGCTCGTGATCGTGGCCCGGGCAGGGCATCGTCCTCTCGATCTCAAGCCCCGGAAAGCGGGCCAGCGTGAGTTCGAGGCCGTCCTTCAGAAGCACGAAGAAATTATGCGGACAAGGGCCCCGGACTGTGAGCTGAATCTCCCGTTCGTGCGTCAGCGCTCGAACCAGAGCGAGATGCCTGCGCTCCTCTCCGTCCGCGAAAAGGGCGCCGGTGCGCCAGTGCTTGTGCGTCGTGAAGCGGTGCGAACGCGCGATGAACCAGGTCGGGATTCCGGGGGGGATCGTGTTGAGCCTGAACCGCATCGAGATCTCGCGACATGGTTCCGTATCCTTGATCGCATCCCACTCTTGCGAGTAGTCAGGCGGATCGAGGGGAAGCCGCTCAACGACAAGACTTATCTCGCGGTTCTCCAGGGTACGGTAGGAGAGGTCAAATCGCTCCATCAGGCGCAGGAAGTGGTTCTGCATGTCGTGCGAAAGGTCCGCCCAGAGCTCGCGCATGTGTGTCCGAGTGAATATGCCGAGGCGGCCGATAACGTCCTTGCTCTCCAGAACCTCGCTGATGTATTCGGTCATCCATTGTGGCTTTAGGATGACCTCGTCGTTGATCTCATCGTCGTCCTGGTAGTAGAGTATCTCGCCGAGTTCGTGCAGCCAGACGGCGAGTATCTTTGCGTCGTCACCAGAGACGCCTTTCTCACTCATGATGCCGAAGATCTTGCGCGGAGAGAGGTGTTTCTGCTCCCTCGCTCGGATGGCTTCGGCGGCGTCTAGCCACGTTCCAGGCCAGGTCTCTCCCTGGGTGGTAGTCCGACCGCGGCTTTGATGAGTGCCGCCCGCAGCTCCTCGACGCCCTCTCCGCTCTTGTTGCTGATCTCATAATGGCCTATGATCTGAGGGTATTGGGCGCGCAGCCCCGAGAGTGGCAGATCGGCGTCGCGCTCATCAACGTGAGTGGCGACGATCAGAACCGGCGAGTCCGGGGCCCGGGCTTGGATGGCATCCAGCCAGTAGTAGAGCTTCCCCTGCTCGCAGCCATGTCTTGCGTTCCAGACGAGAACGAAGAGGGAGCGGTTGGTGAGAAAGAACTGGTGGGTCGCGTGATAGATCTCTTGCCCCCCGAAATCCCAGCCGTTGAGCTCCATCGTCACGTCGGCCTCGGCCGGATGGTCGAGTTCAAGCTGCGATATCTGGATACCGTGTGTGGTCGCCAACTTTGGATCGAACTTTTCCCCCAACAGCGTCTGGAGCGTTGCGGTTTTGCCCACACCCCCTTCTCCGACGACCAACAGCTTGGATACCCATTGCCTGCGTCCCCGCTCCAGCTGTGCCCTCAGATAGGCGAGCACCGCCTGCGTTCCCTGCTCAACGATTTCAGGTGGCGGTGAGACAAGCGGATTGCCTTCGAGACCCAACTCCTGCAGGCTCGTCAGCTTGCCGATCTCTGGCGGCAGCGATGTGAGCTGGTTGCCGACAAGCCACAACATCTCCAGGCTCGTCAGTTTGCCGATCTCCGGCGGCAGCGTTGTGAGCCGGTTGCCCCAAAGGTACAACTCGCGCAGACTGGTCAGTTCGGTGATCTCCGGCGGCAGCTTGGTTAGCTGATTCCCTGTGAGGTCCAAAGTCCGTAGGCTGGTGAGTCTTGCGAACTCTGGCGGCAGGGCTGTGAGCCGGTTTTCACGAAGGCTCAAGCTCCGCAGGCTCGTTAGTGCGCCGATCTCCGGCGGCAGAGTCGTGAACTGGTGGTTCGAAAGATCCAGCTGCTGGAGGCTGGCGAGTTTGGTGATCTCCGGCGATAGCGTTGTGAGCTTGTTGAGACCCAAGAGCAGCTTCTGGAGGCTGGTCAGTTTGCCGATCTCCGGCGGCAGCTCAGTGAGCTGATTTCCCCAGAGGTCTAACTCCCGCAGGCTAGTGAGTTTGCCGATCTCCGGCGGCAGAGCGGTGAGCTGATTGCTCCGAAGGGACAATGTGTCCAGGCTAGTCAATTTGCCGATCTCCGGCGGCAGCGTTGTGAGCTTGTTGTAACCGGGGACCAGTGTGTGCAGGCTAGTGAGTTTTACGATCTCCGGCGGCAGCGCGGTGAGCCCGTTGTTCCTAACATCCAACAACTGGAGGCTCGTCAGTTTGACGAATTCCGGCGGCAGCGCCGTGAGCTGGTTCTCCGAAAGGTACAACTCCTTCACGCTCGTGAGTTGGCCGAATTCCGGCGGCAGCGCCGTGAGCTGGTTCCGCGAAAGGTCCAACGCCTGCAGGCTCGTCAGTTGGCCGATCTCCGGCGGTAGTTCGGCAATGCCCTTGAGCGAGAGATCCAGCTTAGCCGTCCCCCTCTCAGCAGCTTCGTCGATGATCCTGAGCAGCTCTTTCCGGTCCATCCTTATGCCTCAGTTAAGCGAGGATTTGCGTGTTCGCCCATTCCTCAACGTTCCCGACTTGGATGATCGCACCTGACTCCGATCGAGCAAACGCATAGTGAGGATATAATACCGGGTTTCCCAGCATTTTGTCAAAGGGTCTGAGGAAGGGAGAAAAGGAAAAAGGGAGAATCCGCCGCCGCTGAAGCTATGGCGGACAAGGGAGAAAAGGGGGAGGCGTGGCGGGAGGGTGGGAGGTCGCCCGGCTTCAGCCGAGGCGACAAGCTGGCTCTGATTGTCCTAACCTCCATCTTCAGATGGGGGATCTCGGGAAACGCGGCACCCTCCTCTCTGTCCTCTTCAAGAGAGGATTCTATGGAGGCGGAGGGGGCGCCGCGCCACGTCAAGTCACCCGAATGAATTCGGGTGTTAATGTAATGATAGCCATCTATATGACCGCATTGAAATGCGGTCGCGAGCGCTGCTTGACATGGGAAGGGCGAAATCACAGTATTGCCTCAGCCATTCAGGATAATCACGGAGCGAGGAAGTTGAACGGAAAGCCGGCGTCAGGTTTGAGGTCTGGATATGTCCTCGCGGTCGGGCTGGTCCTGCTAGCGCTTACATCCGCAGCGTTTGGGCAGCAGGAGTATCCGCATCGTCGGTTTCCGATACTCTTTTCTGAGAACAAGGGAGCCTCGAACTTGGGGATAAACGTCGGGCCGTGGTCGATGCCCGATCCAGTGAAGAACGACGTTCGTATCGCGTGGGACTACACCTACTGGGCTGGCGTGAAGTGGGTCAAGCTCTCTCACTGGGCCAACAAAGGCTGCTGGGATTGGGTCGAGCTAATGCCGGGCGAATATCATTTCCACGACGACGTTATCGGGGCGAACATAGACGACGCGATCGCGCACGGGATGCAGGTCGTCTTCAACCTCGCTTACGGCAATTCGCTCTACGGGAAGCACCCTGAGTGGGAAGACAGCATCTGTGTCGAGGACCCCTCCCATCAGGACTTTGGACCTTGCACGAGGCTTTACGTGCCCACCGACGACGCGTTGTTCAAAAGCTTCTCGCACGCCTTCGCGAGATACTGCCAGGAGATGGTCCTGCACTTTGGAGACCGGGTCAAACACTGGGAGGTCTGGTGCGAGCCCGACTTCGGGAGCTGCGATCGCACGGACGTCAACTTCTGGTCGCCTCACCCGAACCCTGCACAGTATGCCTACCTTCTGTTCGAGGCGGCAGGCGCGATCAAGTCAGTCGATGAGAGCGCAAGAATATCTTTCGCGGGCCTTGTCGGAATGGACAAGGGCTTTTTGGCGAGGTGCTTTGACATGCTGAACTCCATGGGCGATGCAATTGGCGAGTCGGACTGGGTCTGCGGGAACATAGACATCATCGGGATAGACCCTTTCCGCCACGATAAGTCCGGTCCGTTGAGCGCCCATAACCGTCCCGAGAGTCCGACGCCCGTCGTCAACGACGACAGCATGGAGAACGCCTGGTGCGAGCGCCGCCTTTCCGAGTTTGCGAGTTATGAGGAGCAGATGGCCGATTTCCGTGAGTTCCTCCAGCCGTTCTTTGAGTGCAGAGGAGGCGCGGACGTTTGGGTTTTACAGGACTGCTGGATGGACAACGTTTGGGGCCCTGAGATACAGGCCAAATACTTGGCTAGGACATACGTCATCAACTTCGCGCTGGGGGTTCCGGTCTTCTGGTGGCAGCTGAAGGAAGGCTCGGAGCTCTACGCGCACGACTGGGGCATACTTCACAACCAAACGTGTGAGCCCAGGCCGGCCTATTTAACGCTCCAGGCCATTTGCGCCGCGTTTGACAGCAGCATGAGCCCGCGTCCTCTGTGGTTCAGGTTTCCCGACCGGGACCCGGGGCCGGTTCGCTTCTTTTCCTTCTTCTCTCCGACCGACGTTACTATCGCGGTCTATAAGGACATCAAGGCCGACAAATCCACGCCCGAGACGGAGCCGCCAGAGACGTTCGACCTGGAGATCGAGAACCCCTACGATGAGCTGCCGTTTCAGGTCTGGCCCGTCCAGATGCAGACGTACCCCAACTTCCAGGTCCCCGAGGGAAAGCACCCCTGCGTCGAAGCCTACGTTACGTATGAATATAGCCCGTCGCTTAGAACGATAATCCTTCACGACGTGATCGTCGCCGACTACCCGGTTGTAATAAGCCTGGGCCGAGCGCCAGCCAGCTTAATGAGATAGAATACGCGCGCCCGGTCATCCCGCCGCCACCGGCTTGACAGTCGAGGCGCCGGGGCGTTATAGTTAAGCACAGTGTGAAGGTTGCACGACCGGGTTGCGCGGCCGCATTTTCGCGGTCGTGAGCGTTGCGCTGGGAAGTCGTCCAGGGGTAGGACACGTGACTCTGGATCACGGAACCGGGGTTCGAATCCCTGCTTCCCAGCCAATTTGTTTATGTGGCCCCTTCGTCTAGTGGTAAGGACGGGTGGTTCTCAGCCATCAAACAGGGGTTCGATTCCCCTAGGGGCCGCCACTAATCTCGGTGTTCTGGTGTTTGCACGCGGATGGTCCGGGTTGCGCCGGCTACCGAAGAACGCTGCGGACAGCGGGGGATAGCGGCGCTTCAGCGAAATCGCTAGATAAAAGAGCGGACCAGCGAGCCGACGATAAGATACCAGCCGTCAACCATCACGAAGAGTAGTATCTTGAATGGCAGCGAGATCATGATGGGGGGCAGCATCATCATTCCCATTGAAAGCAGAACGGATGCGACGACCATGTCGATGATGAGGAAGGGCACGAAGAGGAGAAACCCTATCTGAAAGGCCGTCTTCAGCTCACTCAGCACGAATGCTGGCACAAGGACTTTGTTCGGGACATCTTGGGGCCTTGCGGGCCGCTCCTCCTTCGCAAGATGCACGAACAGGGCGACATCCTTTTCTCGCGTCTGCCTTAGCATGAACTCCCGAATCGGCGCCATGCCGGACTTGAACGCCTCCTCGTAGTTTATTTCGTTGTTCATCAGCGGCAGGAAAGCGTCGGAATAGACCTGATTGATGACCGGGCTCATGACGAAGTAGGTCAGAAAAAGGGCCAGTCCCAGCAGGATCTGGTTGGGTGGCGTCGATTGCGTCCCAATAGCCTGGCGCAGGAAATGGAAGACGATGATTATCCTGGTGAAGCAGGTTAGGAGCACAAGTATCGCCGGCGCAAGGGTCAGGACCGTCAGAAGGAGCATGAGCTTGAGCGTGAGGGCGACGCTGTCCGGCGAGTCGGTCTCTCCCAGCGTCAGGGTTACGGAAGGAGCAGGCGGCGCGGGAGCTGCGGGACGCGCTGGTTCCGGCGCTGCTGGCGGAGCAACCGGTAGCGTCTGGGCAAGAGCGCTGCCGCCGTCGCCCACTAGACCAAGGAAGCAAAGGACGATCAAAAATCCCAAGATGATACTTGAAGTCTTCGGCGCCCGCGCTGACCTATTCATGTTTCATCCAATACCTCAGACCGAACAAATGCGAAGGCTGTGCAAGAGGGTCTCATACTACCAACAGTCTTTCGATCGCGTTGTCCCAACTGTGCTCTAACGAGGCCTCGTATGCCGCCTGGCCCAGCGATTCCGCCAGGTCCCGGTTTGCGCTGAGCCTATCTATTGCGCGCGCGATGGCGGTCTCGTCAGGTTCGCAGACAAGGCCGGTGGCCCCGTCCCTCACGAGCTCCGTCGGGCCGCCGCTGTCGGTGCAAGTTATCACGGCCTTATGACACTTGCTCGCCTCAAGCGTCACCAGACCGTAATCCTCGCTAAACGGGCCGTAGAAAACGGCCAGGCACTCCGAGTAATACTTGCTGAGCGTGCTGTAGTTCATCTCGCCCGCGAATTTGACCTTTCTTTTGAGCCCCAACCGCTCCACCAGAACCTTCAATTGACTCTCCTGCGGCCCCCCTCCAGCGATAATGGCGTGAACGCCTGACCTTTTCAAGTTGCCAAGAGCTTTGATCAGAAGATCGTGTCGCTTCAGATCGACAAGCCTGCCCGGTGACAGGATGAACTTGCCATAGCTGTATCTTTCACACCCAACGAGGTCCGTCGCGGGCGGATAGAGCACCTCGGAGCGTATGTCCCCGAATCGTCGCAGCCTACTTTGGACAGTTCTCGACTGCGCGTAGAGCCTCGTCACGTTTTTCTTCAGCAGATAAGTGTCTATCGTGTGCAGCAGTCTCCGGCGAACTCGCTCTTTTATGAGTTGTCGGCTAGAAACGAGGCTGGACGAGAATCTCTCCCAGAGGTCGTAGTATTCGCGCATGCGATGGTTGAACCAGCAGACGTGAGCCGGGTGCCGAACCGCGAAGCTCGGGAACTTCAGCGAGATGACTTGATCAACGCTCTCGACACAGCCCTCGAAACGCACATCGGTCAGAAGCGCAGCCAAATAGGCAGAAAACTGGCGACCAAACCGGTTCTGCGCAACCGTCAATAGCTGCGCCTCGTGTCCACGCAGCTTGAGCTGTCGAATCAACGTCTGCGCCAGGAGCTCGTTGCCGCCTTCCACAAACGGCACGGTGGACGTCACGACACATATCCGTTTCATAGTGATGAGAGTATATCACAGTCGTCGCGGGCCGCAGGCGAAAGGTCGTCGCGCATACATTTGCAGTTGGCGGTTGGCAGTGAGTGGGTTCGCCGCGAGAATGCCTGCCCTCATCGCTCAGAAAGAGCGACGCCGGGAGCTAGTTGAGGACTACAGAGAGATTCTTTTCCTTTGCGAATCGGCGTATTCTCTGCTTCGCAACGGACTCGATCTGCCGGACACGTTCTCGGCTCAAACCCATTTCTTGCCCCACGCTCTCCAGGCTTCTTTTGAGACCGCCCTTCAGGCCGAACCTAAGCGTTATCACCGTTTGCTCCTGTTTATTCAGCTGCTCGATGAGCTCGCGAAGGCGCTCCATGTAGCTTTGCAGTATAGCCGCCTGCTCGATCTCGCTCTCGCCGTAGGTCTCTGCGTCGTCGAGATTCGCCTCTAGAATATCGGTGCCGCGGTCCTTTGAAGACTCGATCGAGATGGCGTCGGTCGATGCTCTCAGAAGGATCTCAACCTCGGCCTCGGAGAGGCCAACGTGCTCCGCGACTTCGCCCGGCTTCGGCGCTCGGTTCAGCTCGTTGCGCAGGTATTCGTATGCGTTCTTGATCGCCTGAAGCCGAAGCCGCTGTTTGGCTGGCAGCCTCACGATGCCGGCCTGGGCTGCCAGGGCCGACCTGATGGATTGCTGAATCCACCACTTGGCATAGGTAATGAACCGATTGGCTTTGTCGGGATCGAATCTCTTGGCCGCCTCGATCAAGCCTATATTGCCCTCGTTGATCAGGTCGAGCAAGGGTACTCCGCTGTTTGAGTATTTCTTGGCTATCGAGACAACGAAGCGCAGGTTGGACCTGACGAGTCCCTCGACCGCCTCCTTATCGCCGTTCTTGGCACGCCGGCCTAGCTCGATCTCCTGCTCCCTAGTCAAAAGAGGAGTCCTGGAGATCTCCCTCAAGTAGGTTCTGAGAATATCCTCAGAAGCTGCCTCGCTACCGTTGGATTTGCTTCTATCGCTCATTGGTTCGTGCTTCGCTCCTCACCATCCGCAGCCGAAACGCCCAGCCACACATCGGTAGTGCAGTCGCTCTTCATACAGAAGATTACCGCAGAGCTGAAACCGATGCAAACGCCTGACCTCGCCATCGATCTGCGCGGAGGACGGAGCCCCGCGCCGATTCCCTGTGCTCCACCACATTGTATGGCAAGACGGACAGCTAGGTCCGCCGCCTATTCTCCCATGATCTGAACGATCACTCTGCGGTTGCGGGGACTGTTGTCGAAATCGAGAAGCACAATCTGTTGCCATGTGCCGAGCACGAGCTTTCCAGAATGAAGCGGCACAGATAACGAGCTGCCGATCATGGCCGCCCTAACGTGTGAAAAGCCGTTGCCGTCGCCCCACCTCAGATCATGTTGGTAGCGGATGTCCGAAGGGGCCATGCGCGCTATCGCGTCTTTCAGGTCTTGCACCACACCTGACTCGTATTCGATTGTCGATATCGCAGCCGTCGAACCAGCCACACAAACGGTTACCAGCCCATTCTTGATATCGGACTGTGATACCGCTTTAATAACGCGGTCTGTGATATCGATAGTGTCCGTAAACCCCCTCGTCGGGACCTGGAACTCTCTCAAGGCAACAGGCATCTCGCCTCGCTGTATCTCTTATACTTTGGCAAATGCGAGGGAAGAGCACTGCTCAATCCCTCGTATCTAAACAACTGAGCGACTCCTTCGGTTGCCGGTAACACGGCAAGGGTTAAGAAAATCACAGTCAGTTACGATATGTATTGGCGCAAATAGTAGTGCGTCTTTTCGTGTCTGAAAAGCTTATAAGGACTCTGAAGGCAGGTTAAGCTAAAGCGCTATGGACATAGCGACAATCGTCGGCTTATTGGTTGGGGGCGGCCTTGTCCTGTTTGGGATGGGTGGCTCAGTCAGCGCATTCATCGACGTCGCCTCGTTTATGATCGTGGCTGGCGGCACGATCGGAGCTGCGCTCATCAGTTTCCCACTCAAGGACATGACGGGGCTGGCTGGCGTGATTCAGCATGCTGTTTTCGTCCGCGTAAAGGCCCCCAACGATCTGGTTATGCAGCTGGTTTCGTTTTCGCAAAAGGCCAGAAGGGACGGGATGCTTTCGCTGGAGGGTGTTGCAAAGGAAATCGACGATGAATACCTGAAGAAGGGGATTGGCCTCGCCGTTGACGGCACTCAGGCTGAGCTTGTGAAAGAGATACTCGAGACCGAGATGGACTATGTATCCGACCGGCACAAGGTTGGCGCGTCAATACTGGAAGCCATGGGAGGGTATTCCCCCGCGTTCGGCATGGTTGGAACCTTGATCGGGCTCATCTTGATGTTGCAGTCCATGGACGATCCAAGCACGATTGGCCCCGCGATGGCGATTGCGTTGATAACGACCTTCTATGGCGCTTTGTTTGCGAACCTGATATTTATACCTCTCGGCGCGAAGCTAAAGAAAAGATCACAGGAGGAAAGGCTCCGCAAGGAGATGATAGTATCCGGCATTATGTCGATTCAGAGCGGGGACAATCCCAGGCTGGTTGAGCAGAAACTCAACACTTTTTTGGCGCCCAAGGAGCGCGGGTCTTCCTTCGAGTAGGCACGATGAATACAAAGAGCTCCGAGCGCTCTCTGCTGACCGTTATGGCAGACTTCGCCATAGTAGCCTATGAGGCTACGTCGGCTGAACCGGCAACGGTCGAATTACCCAGACGTTCTCCCTCCAGGTAGGAAGCAAGATGGCCGAAGAAGAGTCAAAAGAGCTCCCAGGGTGGGTTCCGCTTTTCACCTGTTTGATGATCCTTTTGTGCGCCTTCTTCATCATGCTCGTGGCGTATTCGTCGTTTGATGACAAGAAAACCAAAGTTGCGATCGGTTCCTTGAGAGGCACATTCGGCGTCTCCGGTGGTCTTGGACTGTTCCCAACTGACGAAAGCTCATCGCCGCTTCAGGACCCCGGCAATACGTCAGAGCCCCACGGGACTGAGTCGATGGTACAGAAGCTCCGCGCCTTCGGGAGGTTCTGCGAAGCACACAAAGGAATTCGTGTCCGATATGACTCAAAAGGCATGAGGATAGATGCAGCAGAGAGAGTCCTATTCGATCTTGGCTCTGCAAAGATCAGAACCGATAGTGAAGAGTTTTTGGGCACGGTTGCTGATCTTGTCGTGGAGGCCCAGAGCCACGCGCTGGTCGAGGGGCACTGCGACAAGGCCGACGTCGAGGCCTCTGATTACGCTTCAGGATGGGAGCTGTCCGTTGAAAGGACAATTGCGGTTACGAGATTCTTCGTGAGTTCTGGGGTCGAGCCCGGCAGGCTGGCGAGCTATGGCTACGGTGAGTTCAATCCGCTCTCCTGGGGGGAGAATAAGAAGGACGGATTCAATCGAAGGGTTACAATCCTAATAGACATCGGAGATGTAGAGAACCTGTTGAGTGAGTTTGAGGAAACGGATGGCGAGGAAGAAGAAGCAAACAGCTAAGGGCGGCGCAGACCAGAGCTGGATGTTGACATTCTCGGACATGATGACGTTGCTTCTAACGTTCTTCGTGCTCCTGTTTTCGATGTCTTCCACCGACAGTGAAAAGCTGAATCGGGCGATTCAGGCGCTTCAGAACCAGTTTGCAGTTCTCGAGCTGGGCGCTTTAGGTCTGAGCGATTCTCCCATGGCTGGCCGGGAGGACCCCGGGCTGAGGATAAGGCCGGGCCAGATAGGAGCTGCAATTGACGAGATGAAGCGATTCATCTCGTCCGAAAACCTTGACGACGGCGTTCAGGTGACGCGAACCGAGCGGGGCCTGAAGGTCTCCATTTCGGCAGACGTTCTCTTCGATTCGGGTTCCGTGGTGGTAAAGAAAGAACTATACCCTCTTCTTCACAAGGTCTCGCTTCTCGCAACCAGGCTTGCCAAGACGGTTCGTGTCGAGGGCAACACGGATAGTGCGCCTTTCGTCGGGAGAAACTACGATTCGAACCTTGAACTCTCCGCTTACAGGGCGATTAACGTTCTTCGGGTCATTTTGCAGAAAAGAGCTTTCACCCCTCACGGCGCATCCATCGGCGCGTTTGGCGAACATAACCCGATCTATCCACAAGAGCAGACCGACGAGGAACGAAGGGCTAACAGACGAGTTGACGTCTTCATAACCGATCCACCTGACGCTGAATCTTTTTGGTATGCGCTAATGCAGTCGTATCTTGACAGCGCAAATAGGGCAAATCGATAAGTTCATTTGCGTCTTGATAAACTCTTTGCTATCTTAGACTTGTAATTCATCAAACGCTTGTGGAGATGGCTTATCGTGGCAGATGACACGACTGGCGCGGGAGACCCAGGCGGCCAGCAGAAAGCGGGCCCCGTCAAGAAGAAAATCTCCCTCGTCAAGATACTAATTCTCTTGATCATTGCGCTCGTGGTGCTTGGCGGCGCTGCCGTGGGGGTTCTGTATTTCCTCTATGGTTTGGAGTCGACTGACAGCGGCTCAAAGACGCAAGCTGGCGAGCCCAAGCAGAACGATTCCCCCCAAACCCCGGTGGCCTCCGAAGAGGTCGGCACCTACGAGCTCAAGCCGTTTATTGTCAACCTGGCGGACGGTAGCTCTTATCTAAAGATCACGATAGCGCTGGGCTACGGTGTCCCGGAGCATCAGAAGCTTCTTGAGGACAAGTCAACACAGATAAGGGACGCGATTCTTACGGTATTGTCCTCCAAGAGCGCCAAGACATTGTCAACCAAACACGGGAAAATGAAGCTCAAGGAAGACGTTAAGAACGCGTTGAACAAGCTCGCCGGCCTTAGAAATGTTATCACTTCGGTCTATTTCACAGAATTCCAGATCCTATAAGGGGTCATCGACTCGAGCCTGGAGCATTTTTGAAGGTTGGCTAGGCGCCCGAAGATGAACGGTTGACCACAAATAATCCGTGTCGATTTCGCGGCATCCCGACAATGCTGCAAGACGTTTAGGCTGCAAAAGAGGCAAGATAATGGCCAAGACTCTGCCGCCCTCGGAGACTGGTTTTGTATCGGAACCTCTCGTTGCAAGCTCCCATAATACCTCAAAATCAACGATTGATTTCTTGTCAGATATCTCGGTAACCCTTTCCGTAGTATTGGGTAGGGCAACCATCTCTATCAGACAGCTGTTGGAATTGGGCGTTGGCAGCGTGGTAGAAGTTGATAGGCCGGTTGGCGAAAGCCTTGATTTGAACACAAATGGGTCGCCGTTTGGCAAGGTGGAGGTTACGGTCATTGAGGATACCTACGGTCTGCGAATAGCAGAGATAATCAACCCTTTTGCGGGGTAACCACCTTCTCATCGACCATGCCGCCTTTTGCAGTGGGGAAAGACCGATGCCGGGGATAAGATGCTTTAAGCTAGTCTTTTTTCTCAGTCTCGTCATTTTTGCCTCGGCCACTCCGATTGGTGGTAGGGCCCAGGAGCGGTACCTTAACCAAGAGCTGGAGAGCCTCGCTTCCCCCTCCCCTGAGTCCGCTGCATCCGCTGCGCCGGCCGACGAGCCTTCTTTCATGCAGCTCTCGGTGCGGATGTTCATCGTTCTCACGGTTGTGGTTGGGCTGATCATCCTCCTTGGGTTTGGCATGAGGAGATTCTTGAAGGGCAAACGGTTTGGGTCTGGCAAGATTGCCAACGTGCTTTCTGTTACGCACGTTGTGGACAGGAAATACATCGCTGTTGTTGAGGTTCTTGGAAGGACGTTAATCGTTGGCGTCGGCGCCGACTCGGTTACCCTCCTGTCCGACATGGGACCCGCGCTTCCCTTAGAACAGGAAGAGGCGGGCTCTTCTGTGCCAGTGAGCCGCGATCGGGACGCGGCAGGTTTCTCCGACGTGCTGGCGGACAAGCTCGCTGGGTTGGAATCTGCCCAGGCCTCGTCGTTTCTGGATGATCTGAGTGAGCAGGTAAAGAAGAAAATCTCGCGCCTCAAGGAATGAGCGTGCCCGGTCAAGGATGAAGGATGATTGTAGAGGACTCCACGAAGGACACGAAGACACACTAAGAAAGAACCTTCGTGTACCTTCGTGCGTCTTCGTGGATCATTTCAGGTATGTTCTCGGACATGGAGACCACGAGGATTATGCGGAATAGTACTTTTTCTGGAGTGCCAGTCTTGAAGGTGTTCGGCAGTTCGACGTGCCCGAAGTGCGCGGACGCGAAGTCGCGACTTTTGCAGCATAGGATCCCTTTCAAGTATTTCAACGTGTCCAATGCCAAGGGATTGGCCGAGGCTGCGTACCACGGTCTTGTGAACGACCAGTTTCCCGTCCTTCTTCTGGTGGGACAAGACGGCGAGGTAATCACGAGATTCCGCGCGGTCATGCACGCGATCTCGGGCATAGAGAGAAAATCGCTCTTCTCGCAAAACAAGCAAATGGAAATCCCCCTTTCCGAGGATGACCTAGCCTGCTGACGCAGAGCAGCCGAGGCGCTTGGAGGGCAGAACTTGGCTCAGCGATGGCAAGTAGGGGCGGCTCACGGAGGCTGGGAGCATAATTGCACGCGGGGTGTGTAGTAGCGCGGTCTGAAGACCCGCCCGTTCTAATTGATTGCCCTGTCGAGGTCCGCGTATTCGATTGAATTGACATAGCCCGAATAATTCAAGGGCATGACTCTCGTCGGTGTGGGGCGGGCTTTCCAGCCTG
>CBDVDH010000029.1:0-45917 GCA_965372715.1 uncultured bacterium
TCACATCAGAGAAGGGCGGGGCAAGCACCGCCCCTACAGAACCTATGGCCAGCTTCCGCGCTCGCGCATGCACCGAAATACGCGCCAGATGAGTCTCAGTCGCACCAGTCGAAGCCATCCTCCGAGCGCCTGATCGCACCGGTTATCTTGTCGCGAATCTCGTCGTCCGTCATTGGCCCCGCAAACACCTCTTCACCGTTGATAAACAAGCCCGATCTGATGCCGAATTCCTCCATGACGGACTTCTCGTCTGTCCCAAACTCGTTGAAGATGGACTCCTCGTCGAATTCTTGTGAAATGCGTCGCCATCTTCTGAGCTGATACAGCCTGTACGGACATTGATTGCTGTAGAAAAAGTCGATGACAGCCTTGCCGGGTTCAGGCTCCCGCTCATAGGATGTTGGCCTCAGATGAGGGTTTTGAACATTTCGGAATTTCTTGACGAGAAGCACCCGCTGGCCTTCCTTGTCAACTACCTTGTAGCCCAAATGCTTGAAGAAGGTGTATGGCATGAACCAGAACTCGTGGTCCAGGCCCCACGCGGCAATTCCCTTGGCCTCTGTGTTCTCCTTGACGTCCCGTTCCGCCGCCTCAACCAGCATTCGGCCGTAGCCCTTGCCTTTCATGCTGCCGGGACCCAGGTCCCAGCGATCAACCATCAGGCAATTGACGAAATAGAGGTCTGTGCCCGTGGCCGGGCAGGGAGCCAGCCCTATCGGCTGATACTCTATGAACCCGGCAGGTTTGTCATCTTCAAAGAGCACTTGCGCGCGCAGGCCCCGCTTCATCATGGACTTGAGCCACTTCTTCTTGATCGCGGCATCCTTCCTGAGTTCCTCGTCGTCCGTAAGGCAACAACACGATTCAATATCTATGTTGTGGTCCGTTAGCGGCTCAAGTCTAATCTGGGGCAACGCTCGACCTCGCAGACTTCGCCATAGTAGATCGCAGAGCTACGTCGGCTGAACGCGATACTCTCATGACGTGGGGATGGTCTCCATAGATGCGTCCTCATCCTCCTCGCCCTGGCCAATCGGTATCTTTCGCAGCACATCCAGCTCCTCTCGCTGCTCGGCCATCTTCCGTCTCAACTCCTGATTCTCCCGAACGAGCCTGAATTGTGGCCCCATGAGAAAGAGCCCCGCCATAAGGCCTCCGATAAAAATGCAGCCCAGAACCAAGAGGTACACGGGCAGCGGGCGGGCCTGCATCCCACCTTGCGGCCCGACTCCATACCCCAAAAGAGGTATTGGCCTGTCCTTGAAATAGTTAATCGGCGCCGTATGGCTGTTCTGCGCCGCAATCCAAGTCAGCACGCCCAGCAGAATTATGAAGCCAAGTATCTTGACCAACCTGCCCATAATCACTCCCCGTTTCTCGCCTCTATTCAGAAAACAAGGCGCCGGCAGCGCGACACCTCTACACAAGACTAAGCATTGAACAGCCTACCGTCAAGCCGGCCGAGGGAGCCCCAATAATCAGACTGATGGTGATTGAGCTCGCAGAGCCCACAGGTCATGCCTTTGTAGTCGCCGATTGTTACGACCGCGGTGGCTTTGATGAGCCTCACCTGTTGGGTGATTTTGGAGTGCGGTGGCTTGACGCCGCCTTGGCTGGCCGCGGCTTGACGCGGCATCCGCTCTGATCGGCAATAGTGTATCTGTTGGGTGGCCGCCTCCAAAGTCGAAGGAGGGGTCTATCATACGATGGTGTCAAGCCACCGCCAATGAGAGCGCCGTCAACCCGCCGCACTCCAAAAGGCAAGAACCAGCTTCCATCAATCTGATTATGAGGCAGGGAGTTTCCCCATAGGGAAGGGGGCATTGGCGCCGGCTTTTCAACAGGACACTGGGGCGCTCACTCAGCCGACCGGCAGATCAATGCCGGCCGTTGATGCAGGTCAGAACCTCGTCAACCTGGAACGGTTTCGTGATAACGCGATTGATGCCGGCGGACTTGAGCTTGTCCTCGTCAAAATGTATCCCCCATCCAGTTGCCAGGATCACGGTGGTTTCCGGCCTGAGCTCTTTCACCTTTCTGGCGACTTCCCAGCCGCTCATGTGCGGCATACCAAGGTCTGTGATCACATAGTGATAGTTACGCCGCTTGCACTTCCGAATCCCCTCCTCGCCCGACGAGGCGATGTCAACGTCGTGACCCTCTCCGGCCAGCATGTCAACCAAAAGATTCCTTATGGCCGCCTCGTCATCAATTATGAGAACGCGGGCCTTGACCAAGGCCGGTTCCGGCTCGATCTGTTCTATCTTCGGACGCTCGGCCTCCCTGAAATCGTTCAGCAGCGCAGGTATCTGGACCCTGAACTCTGTGAACTCGCCCAACTCGCTCTTGACATCAATCGCGCCCCCATGCCGTTGCACTATCCCGAGAACTATCGATAACCCAAGCCCGCTGTTCGTGGGCTCTCTGGTGGTAAAAAACGGGTCGAATATCTTGTCCCTTGCCTCGGGCGATATCCCCTCGCCGCTGTCCCTAACAAGCACATTAACGTTGCCGCCCCGGGCCCGCGTCTCAAGAGCGATACGGCCACCTTCCGGCATGGCATCTATCGCATTGTTGATGAGATTGACAAATATCTCGCGCAGCTCTGACGGTTTGCCCGGGACCCTGGGGATATTCGACTTTGTGAGTTTCACCTCAACAACAAATCCCTCAACCTGCATCTGATCCTTCCAGCGAGGCTTGGTTATGCCGATGGAATCCTCAATGATCTCGTTGAGATCGACCGGAACGAACGAAGACTTGTCTCCAACCTTTGCGAACTCCTGGATGCGGCGGACGGTCTCGGCGCCATCGAGCGCGGTCCGCTCGATTATCTCGAGGTTCCGCTTCGTGCCGGGGTCGCTTCCGCCAATCATCCTGATCAACATCTGTGCTCGGCCGAGAATGACCCCCAGAAGGTTATTGAAGTCGTGAGCAACGCCCGATGCCATCTCGCCCAGAGCCTTGAGTTTGTCCGCCCTGGCAAGCTGCACCGAAAGCTGGGTCTTCTCAGTTATGTCCTTGAGCGAGACCAAGACCTCTGGTTCGCGGCCGGGCGCCTTTAACGGGCACGCGAAAACCTCCAAGAATCGCTCCGAACCATCCTGGTCTGCTTGCAGATGGACGACGCTTATCGAATGATCTTTGGCCAAGACCTCCCTTACCGGGCAACTTGTCTTCTGGCCGCTACACGGCTTGTCCCTGCCATGGAATACCTCATAACAGCACCGACCAAAGACCTTGTCCTCCAAGGTCTCTCCCACCAACTTGAGAAGGTTCGTGTTCGCTCTCTTGACGCTATAATCAGAGCCAACAATCATGACAGCCTCACTAAGCCCGTTGAGAACCGCCTCGAGGTATGATTCCTCAGCAATAGCCGTCTGTGTACCTCCCAACGCCCCTTGAGACGTAGATGTATTGTCATTACACATAACCAGAATCTGTTCCTCACCGCCGGAGTTCACAGCAACCCCACACATTGGAACCTCAACAATCTCATCTTGCGAACCTCTAAGCAACATCTCTGTCCTCGCGCTGCCGGCCGCCAGGACGGCCTCAATAAAGGCTTTCGTCTTATCCTTGGATTGCTCGCAAAAGATCGCGTCAAGTCTTCTGCCGGACAGATGGCCAAACGTCGGAACTTGAAGAAGAAAGTAGAACGCGGGGTTGGCGGTTACAAGACGGCCTCCTGCATCAGCCACAAACGCAGGAATCGGCAGGGCGCCGAGCAATCCGTTAGAAAGGGGAAATCTCCCGGGCGCAGATACGTCGGGTATGTCTTCTTCAGACCCAACTGACGTGCGAAGATGTCTTGCGAAGACCCCCAAGACCAAGAGCGAAAGCACTGCGGCAATAATCGAAAGAGCCAGTGGCAACAGCATTGGATATTCTTGCTTTGTGACCAGAACGTTAGCGCCGGCAATTGGATGTAGAGAGCAAAGGGCCAATTTGCGATCAAGAAACGTGAATGGCGCCACGACCATTTGAATTACCCTCGGCTCTTTCCGGTCGGTTTGAGCTGGTTCAGTTAGTTGCAGGACTCCAGCAATGCGCGCGCTCACCAGACCTGTAAGCGACGATACAATAGAAGTGGCGCCGTCGCTGAGAACCAGGCTCGTATCCCAGCCAACGAAATCGGGCAGTCCCTCGTTCGAAAGAGAGAACTGCCCCTCCTCGTCGAGGATGAATATCTTTTGCCTCAGCGATGGCGCGACCATCCGTCCGACCCACTCGAGATCGATCGCGCCGACAACGGAGTATATGTGGGAGCCATCTTTGAACACTGGGAAAGCAACCCACAAGCCCCGGCTTTCGTCTCGAGGCGAGACGATCGACGAGGCGACGCCCCTCTTTTCGCGCACGGAGCGTCTTATTAAACGGAAAACTGCCGGGCCAACGAATGTTGCGCCATTCGACAGGGCTGACTCCGGATATGTTCTGAATACCCCACCTTGGTTGTTCACCCACAGAATCTGCTGGATGAACTCAGATGTGAGTATATCCAGCTTAACCCAATCAAAGCCCTGTTCTTCTACACCCTTCCTCTCGAACAGACTGTATTGCTCAGAGATCAATTCAAGCTGCGTGACAACATGGTCAAGCTGTCGCTCAAGGAGCTTTGCCGCGAGAATGAGAGAGTTAAGCTGCGCTTTCCTTGCGTGCTGTGCGTCCGGTTGAGCGCCCGCCGCAGCAAGGGCAAAAACCACCAAAACGGCGACTAATACGCAAACAACGTTAAATGGCCGTATTCTTCGGGGCATCTCACTTCAAGAATAGCAAATACGAAATATGACCGCAAAAAACATTCACTCCGCAAGAGCACTTATCGTCAGAACAGTTACGTTTTACTAGTTGATTGTTGTCGCACAGCAATCAAACTGCGAGCCCAGCGACTCTGCGTATGGTTCTACGTTGGTTCAACCTGTTCTCTAACGCACTAACGAAGTTGTAGGCTAGCCGCCCTGGGGGGTTGCCAGCGATTAGCGGAGCAGGTTCCACCTGGACCCTTCTTTTTTTGAGGCAGTTCGGCATAATAGCATACGTAGCCGTCGGAATTGTGCAGTGAATAGGTGCCAAAATGCTCAAGTATGATTCAAGAATCAAAGTATTACTCGTCCTTTCCGACCTCTTTGCGACGTTTATATCCATCATTCTTACCTACTGGATCAGGGTTGATCTTCTCGAAAGCACCCCATTCGTTGCGCCGTTCCTGCACGACATAACAGTCTATCTTTGGACAATCCCTTTTGTGTGCGTGCTCTGGGTCTGCATATTCTCGGCCAAAGGCCTCTATCGGCCACGAAGAGGAATCTCCAGAATGGGAGAGTTTAGGGAGATCGTGCGGGCAATTACATTCGGTGTCGTAATAATAATGGCTGCGTCTTTCCTTCGGAAATTCGACTATTCAAGGCTTATAGTTCTCTCTTTCTGGGTATGCAACATAGTAATCGTCGGCGCTTTCCGAGCCATAATCAGACACTTCCAGCGAAAATGGATGCTCAAAGGACATGGCAAGAGCAGCGTTATAGTAGTTGGAACCGGCGAGACTGCACGTCTGATTATCGACAGAATGAGAAGAGCACAGGACCTTGGTTACGAGGTTATTGGCATCGTTGATGATGATAAATCACTGAATGAGAACGAGACCGTCATGGGGGTCCCTTTTCTTGGTTACACCGAATACCTACCAGAAATAATCAAGAAGTATGAAGCAAGAGAGGTCTTCTTCGCAAAACCAAACATGAATCACGAGCAAATGTTGAACACTGTCGCGAGCTGTGAAGAGACCGGCGCCTCGTTCAGGATCGCGTCACACCTATTTGAGATTGTTACGGGGAAAACTGAGATAGACAACGTCGCCGACACCCCAATTATCGATCTGACAGGACCACGAATAGGTATTTGGAGACGTATGTCAAAGGATATAATGGATTTCTGTTTAGCGACGGTGTTCTTAATTATATCGCTTCCTTTTTGGGCACTCATATCACTTGCGATCAAACTCGATACAAAAGGACCCATATTCTTTAAGCAATGTAGGGTTGGTGAGAAAGGTAAAGAATTTACAATCTATAAGTTCCGAACAATGTTTTACGATGTTGACACATTTGAACATTCGCCAACCCACAAGAAGGATGAAAGAATCACAAGAGTAGGAAAAGCACTGAGGCGAACGAGTCTCGATGAACTTCCACAACTTCTAAATATCTTAAAAGGAGACATGAGCCTAGTTGGTCCAAGGCCAGAGATGCCATTTATAGTGGCTCAATACGATAAATGGCAGCGAAAACGGTTGGACGTAAAACCGGGTATTACCGGCCTGTGGCAGGTGCTTGGAAGAAAGAACCTTCCGCTTGAGCAAAACCTACAATACGACTTCTATTATATAAAGAACCGTACCATCCTGATGGATTTGGTGATTCTGCTGAAAACTATTAAGGTAGTTATTATTGGTAAAGGAGCTTATTAAGTACTTTAATCATCAACATCATAATAAGTTCTGTTAGGACTGTTAGATTACCTTGTGTTGACATTCCCTTGCTAAATCCTGGTTGCTAGAGCAGATGTTAATTTTGCCATACCTTCGCTGAGCGGAACCCAAAGTGGTTTTATCTTTGAACGCACTACTAGCTGGGGTTCTAATTCTAACGGTTGTTTAACAGCCTTTTATCTTTTTACGAGGGCTTTTTTTAGATCAGGACCGTAGAATAGGTCCAGCCGGGTACTTACAGATCATTTACATATCAGCTGTAGGTAACTAGCTCTCGAGACTTACCTTTGTTTTTGAGGTGATATCATTGGCTGTGATAGGTCCTTTCCTCAAGATAGTCGCTTTGTTAGTTGACAGGTCAATGACAGTGCTTGGACAGGGGTTTATTAATTCACCAATATCAAGAACGGCATCAACAGCGGTCAATATATAACTTGGAATAGACCCTAGGTTTCGTGGAGGCGCTGATCCAGGGTCATTTGCGCTCGTGGACCACAAAGGGCAAGTTACTTCTTCCACTATTTGTCTCAATATGTCTGAAGCAGGCACCCGGATGGCTATGCTTTTGCTCGTGTGAGCTATTGGGCAGGATTCTAGCTGCCGGAACGGAACCACGACTGAGATGGGTCCGGGCCAAAAGGCGTCCGTGATTAGCATAGCCTCCCGGCTCCATTTTCTTGAGTAGGATATCGCTGTTTTGACGTCTCTCACGATAAGAATGAACTTTTTTAAGGGGCCGCGCTTTTTGATTCGCCTTAGCTTTTCGGTCGCCTCGTTTGAGGTGGCCAGACAGCTCAACCCGTAACAGGTGTCAGAGGGGACACATACTATCCCACCGGCTTTGAGTTTTGCCACGACTTGAGCAATTGCCTCACTCTCTTGGCCTTGTCGGTTGAGCCTAACAATCATTCCCATTTTGCTATCGCAGCCTAGGTAGTTGACATATTTTGGGCTGTTTGTTACCTTTTTGAACGTCTTTAGCATAATACAGGTTTTGACGAAATAGTCTATGGGTCGTAGGTTCAATGCTTACTAGAGTAATTCCTCGCTTCAAGCCTTCGCTCTCGTGTGATGAGCTGTTCACGGTTTTCAGGCAGGCCTTCAGTGATAAGGCGTTCACGGACGTAACCCTGGGATACTTTGAGAGGGAGTTTGCTAGGTATATCGGTGTATCGGATGCAATTGCCGTCCCGTCAGCTAGAATGGGGCTCAACCTGGTGCTTTCGGCGTTGCAGCTGAATAAGGGTGACGAGATTATTTTACCGTCTTTGACCTTTTTTAGCATACCGGCGATGATCCGCTACATGGGATTCGTGCCTATCTTCGTTGATATTGTTCCGACGACGTATCTGATCGATCTCGAGCGGGTGGAGGAGAGAATAACTGGCAAGACCCGCGCTATTATCCCAACGCATCTTTACGGCCAGCCAGTCAACATGGAACGTGTTTGCGAGATAGCCAAGAAGCACAACCTGCTCATTATCGAGGACTGCGCTCAGTCATCTGGGGCGCGTTTTAAGGGCCAAAGAACGGGCAGCCTCGGGGACATAGGATACTACACTTTTGGTCCGACGAAGCCTTTTACAACACTTGGCGGCGGGATGATCACGGCCAAAGACCCCAAAGTAGCGCACAAAATAAGGGGAGCGATGCAGGACTTCGCGCCTGTGTCGCGAGTTAGCGTCCTGAAAGCTGCGGTCAAGGGTGCAGCTATGAAGGCGGCGACGAATCGCTGTGTGTTCGGCGCCTTCTTATGGCCGGCGCTTCGGGCGCTTCGGGTCTTCGGTAAGGACCCGATCGAGGAATCGTTCAGGGAGCCAGTTGAACCAACGACAGGTATCCCGAGTCATTTTTTCAAGAAAATGACGTCGGTTCAGGGGGATGTTGGCGCCTCACAGCTTCGTCGGATAGACGGTCTGTCAGCGATAAGGCACAGAAACGGAAAGTATCTTACGGAAAGGCTTGAAGGGGCGCAGGACCTTATTGTCCCGACGATTAACGAGGACGCCGAGCATATATTCACAAGTTTTGTGGTTCAAACCTCCAACAGAGAGTATTTGGCGCGGGAACTTCTCAGAAGAGGTGTTGACACGGCCAAAGGTTATATGAGCGCTTGTTCAGACCTTGACATGTTCAAAGACAGTCATTTTGAATGTCCCAACGCAACAACGGCGGTTGCGAATATGCTTCATTTACCTGTTTATCACACATTGAAGGTGAAAGAGCTTGAATACATAGCATCCAGCGTGCTCAGGGTCATGAACGTGGCCTAGTAAGCAGCGATTCAAATGGGCACCAAGAGGGAGGAAACTGAATGAAGGAGTATGAGGTAATCTCTTGCTCTTCCGAGCTGAGCTCTCGTAAAATGGCTAGAACCGCTACACAAGAGATCAATGATCATGTTAGGGAGGGATGGGAGGTTTACGCGATAACGAGCACGTTAAACTCGATAAACATTGTATTTGTTAGAGAGAAGGAATAGCCACCGGTCGTAGCTCCAACAGGTTTTTAGCACCTAACCTGAGTTACACCCGTAGTAAACCCATCCATGTTACAGTGGGGCTGTGGCGCAGTTGGGAGCGCATTTGTCTGGCAGACAAAGGGTCGCGGGTTCGAATCCCGCCAGCTCCACCAGATTTGGTCACGATCTGTGCCCGCCTGCGTTTTCCACTCCACGTTATTGCATATAGTAGTATTATGACGCAGCCACGGTCAGTTGCCGTTCAATGAATTTCCAGCAATCGCTTGACTACCTTTACAGTTTCGTTGATTTCGAGCGGACCTCACGGTTCACGTATGATACTCGGGCCCTTGACCTTGAGGCCTTTCTCGAGCTTCTAGCGCTGCTTTCGAGTCCACAGAAGAACTTCGATATTGTCCACGTGGCTGGCACCAAGGGGAAGGGCTCGACGTGTGCGATGCTCGCCTCGGTGCTCAGGAGCTCGATGCTCAAGGTCGGGCTCTTCACATCTCCGCATTTGCTCAATGTGCGAGAGCGGGTCCAGGTAGATGGCGAGTGGATATCCGAGGATGCGTTCGCGTCGATTCTCTCGGAGATCGAGCCGTTTCAGACACGGCTCGGCATCAGGATGCGCTCATATAGAACGACCTTTGAGCTTCTGACCGCCACTGCGCTAATGCACTTTCGAAAGCAGGAAGTTGATGTAGCTGTTCTGGAGACTGGCCTTGGGGGGAGGCTTGACGCAACCAACGTGGTGGACCCCAGGTTGTGCGTTATGACGAGGATCGGCTACGATCATACGGGGGTGCTTGGCGAGAAGCTCTCTGCCATAGCGTCCGAAAAGGCGGGGATAATCAAACAGGGGACGCCGGTCGTGGTCGGGCCTCAGGCGCCTGAGGCGCTCGGAGTGATAATGGATGTGGCCAAGTCAAAGAGCAGTCCAGTTGTGGATGTTGCGCGCGAGTTCAAGTTTGAATCGGAGGCCGCCGATACATCTCAGACGCTCTCCATCGAGGGCAGAGGCCTACGAATTGATGACATAGAGCTGCCCCTGCTCGGGGCGCATCAGGCGGAGAACGCCTGTTGCGCCGTGGCCGCGTCACAGGTGCTGTCTCAGGAGCTTAAGTCCATTGACGTAGGGAGTATTCGGCGGGGCCTTTCGCAGGTTCGATTGATGGGGCGTGTAGAGGTTCTAAAGAGGCGCCCCTGGGTGATACTGGACTGCGCCCACAATCAGGACTCGGCTGAGGCGCTGGTCCGCACGTTACGAGACGTGTGTGCGCCAGCAAGGAGAATCGCCATAGTCGGCGTGTCCAGCAATAAGGACGCAGAGAGGATGTTGGCCGTTCTGACGCGCTATTTCGACAGGTTTCTCGTAACAAAGGCAGACACAAAGCGAGCGATGCCGCCTGATCAGCTCGGCGACATTCTGCGGGGCCTTGGCGCGCAGGTTGACGTTTTCGACCGAGCAGCTAACGCCGCGGCAGCTGGGTGTTCCATGATCGGTTCGGACGATATGTTGTGTGTTACGGGCTCGGTCTATCTGGCTGGCGAGCTGCGGCCTATGCTGGTCCAGAAAGCGGAGGGACTGAGATGAGGGCCAGATTTACGCCAACGTTCTTTCTCTGCGCGTCGATTGTGGCGGCTTTTGTGCTGGCGATCTTCGGTTACACGGTTTCTATCCCGTTGTCCGCGGAGGACCTTCAGGTATATGTCAATTACATGTTCTTTACATCTGACGACCTTGTTCCCGAGGCGTTCTACGGCAATGCATTTGGCATCTTGCCGGGTGAGTTCGTGCATAAGTTCGGGCGGCAGCCAGAGGAAGTTGGCGGTGTATACCGGCCACTGTCAGCGTCCCTGATGGCGCTTGATTATGCCATCTGTGGAGCCGAATCGACCTGCTATCACATAACGAACCTGCTGCTTCAGGTCGCCTGCTCCATCGCGGTTCTGGCGCTCGCCTGGCATTTCTCTCTCGGCTCGGTTCCGATATCCTTGGCCGCGGCGCTGCTGTTTTCTGTCAACCCGACCCACTCGCTCTCGCAGGTCGTAATGCTCCAGCGGTCGGATATACTCTGCACGCTTTTCTACGTCTTGTCTGTTCTGTTCTTTGCCCGTCACGTTGACCAAAGGCGCGACAGCAGGTCGAGCACAAATTACGTGTTTTGCGCCGTATTCACGGTTTTGTGCTTCATGTCCAAGGAGATGGCGGCGACTCTCCCCATAGCATTTCTCTTGTATGATTTGGTGACTCGATTCGAGAATCCCTTCAGACCATCGGTGGCCCAGAGGCTTTCGAGGCGCCATGCGCTCTTCTTCGGGATACTGGTCGGCTACCTTCTCTTCAGGCTAGTAGCCTTCGGTGGAATAGGAGGCTATCCGGGGTTTACTCTCGACAAGGACATCGAAAAGCCGGCCGCTCTTGTGTTTGGGCGGCACAACATCACCAACGCGATCTCCGGCCTCAACCATTTGTTCGGCGTTGTATCGAGCTCGAGATTGGTCCGCTATTCTCTGTTGGCCGTGATTTTCGCACCACTTCTTCTGGGCACGAACAGGCGCGTCAAGTTCGCGCTCGTGATGAGCGCGGTCGCCATGCTGCCGGTGCTGACGCAGGCGTCGATATCGCCTCTTTATATGTTTCTGTCCTCCGCCTGGTTCTCAGTCGGCATTGCTGCATCCCTTTGGTGGCTGCTTGAGCGGCTAGTCAAGCGGCGAGTGGCGACGATCGTTTTCGCTGTGCTCGTCGGGCTGGCCGCTTTTTCGTCCGCCTCGAAGGTGTTTGCGGAGATCGCCGTGTGCGAGAAAAGGATAGAGTTTGCCTATCGCACAGCGGCCCAAATAACAAAGCTTATCTCTCCGATGCCGAAGGGCGCCAAGCTGTTCTTAGTTACACCGACTATGGTGGAGAGATCCGGTCGCGTCGATTTCGATCCTGCGATTGAGGCGATCTTACGTGTCAAAGAAAACGATCATTCGCTGAAGCTCTGGCCCATCCCGCTGAACGTTGAATACGATGAGCTCATGGAGCTTCTTCAGGCGGCGGCCTTTGATATGGAGAAGATCGATGTTGACGAGAAGACCTATTTTCTGGGGAACCTTTCCGGAGAGCTGAGGCTTCGGATGGACATTCTGAACTGCTTCAAATCCAGAGCGGCGCTTCGTTCTGTGCCCGGCCGCGTGCCGGGGGACTACTACGGCTGGGTCTTCGATCAATCACTTTTTGGCTGGACTGTGACTGACGCGACCGGGGCGCCCATCGGGGCCGAGCTTCTAGGCGGCAACCTCGTCTTCACGACATCAGACGGCCCGGTATTCGTCGTCTCGCCCCCTCTCGAACTGAACACAAAGAGGGTAGATAGATTTGCGTTTGGAGCGAGAATCGAGCGAACCGACGGCCCCAGCGAGTTTCCCGTTTACGTTGAGTGGGTCAGTGGGACGTATCCCGACTGGTCGAGAGAGCAGTCGCGAACCGTGATGTTGAAAAATGACGGCGAGTTTCACGACTACGTAGCGGAGCCCGGCAAGGACTTCCACTGGGTGACGGCCAGTAACGTGACCAGGATGCGCATTTGCTTCCCCCCGATGCGGGCCAGGGTGCACCTAATGGACATCGCGGTCTATTATGGTAGGGTACCGAGGCATAAAAGGGATTAAGCCCCGGCTCAGGCTGGATAGCGTCGTCGGGCACCGCAGCTATTTCCAAAAAACCTGACCCACCGGGGCTTTTGCCAAATCCCGTCAGAGAGCATTTGCAGTAGCCCTCGTCTCCTTAAATATGCCGAAAATATGCCCGTTTGTCAATCTTGGGATGGCTCCACGGAGATGCGCAGGACATGAGAGGAGGAACTCAGCGACAAAGACATCTTGGTGGTTCTTCGTGAACTTGGTGGATCGTCTGCTATTATCAATCCACGAAGGACACGAAGGCGCACGAAGGTCGTTGGCAGGCTGGAAAGCCCGCCCTACGCTGTCAACCGCCACGGCAAAGCTTGCGAAGGCGATGTAAACGGCTATCATTTTCCTAACGCATCTTCAGATGGGGGGTTCGGGGCAGCCGGACTCCCTCCCCTCTATCCCCCTCGGATGAGGATTCCGGGGAGGGAGGCGCCTCTGGCATCCTCAGGTGGCCCGACTGGAAGTCGGGTGTTAATATAATGAGAGCCATCCATATAACCGCGTTGAAACGCGGTCGAGATGACAGCAAATCACCTACCTGCAATCTAGAATCGCACCCGCACGACGGAAGCTGTGTCACGGTGTCGTTCCAGCGCAGATTGAAAGGAGTCTGAACCGCGGCGATGCAACGTGTGCTGAGGTTACTGGCGGGTCGAGGTCCTTGCTCTACCGCGAGGCAACGATTTTGGCGCATGGTGGGGCGCAGGCCCAGCCACTTCGGCCCGTTTGCCGGATCAATCCCGGGTTGCCATGAGCGAGGCCTGGTCGAACGAGTCGCTGTAGAAGGCCTTTGGCTTTTCCAGCCTACAGCCAATCAGCACGAGGTTTTTGCAGGCCTTACGAGGGAGCGCCTCGCGTCTTATGCAGGCCTGTATAGCGTTTGCGAGAACGGTCTCAATCTTAACGGGGCGTTGGCCGGAGAATGCAAGTATGATGATCGCGCCTTCGGGAAGAGCGTCAATGGCTCTGGCCAGCGCCGTCGGGTCGTCCTTGCTCATCGTCTTCGATTCAAGGAGCTCGCCGCTCTCGGGCTCAATACCTGATAAGGTCCAGGCGTCCGTCCCAAACGCGGTCCGTACGCCGTTTATGTAGTGGCACGATACCCCATTGGATGCCGTGACGAAGATCGTTTCCACCCCGCTCGTCTCAACATCCTTGACGATCTCCCCTAAGTGCCTCAGCATCAGAATTGGCGAAACTGCGATTCCGGCCATGTAGGTCTCATAGGCGGCATTGTAGCGCCGCATCTTGGCCAGAAGAAGCGACTTCGCGAAGTAGGCTCTATGGTTTTCCCGGACGGCGATGCTTCTATCAAATGCGGCAAGCGCCTCGTTCAGCAATGAGCATTCCTCGAATCGTCTTCCCAGAGCCAGAAAGAGCGCCGGGTCTTCGGACTGAATCTCTGGTATAACGTGTTCCACAAACGTTCCGTCACCAAGTGGCAGCCTCCTGATGAACGCCTGATTGCCGCTTGAAAAAAAACTCGTGAGCCGTTGGGCACACTCTGACCAGAGTTCCTGTTCACACGGAGAAAGCGCCTCAAGGAATCGACGTGTTTTTTTGTGATCTGAGACGACTGCCACGACGCTTCTGTTCCAGCCCGTCATCTCCAAAGCGTCTCCTCTCTTGGCGCCTTTTGCGCCTATCAGCGCGTATGAGTGTCTGAATCTCCCCGGGAAGAGCGCCCCACGAGTCTTTTTTCCGCCCTCTTGGGGCTGCACACCGGCGATGCGGGAGACCTCCTCAGCCCAGGAACTATCTTGAACGGGGCCGTTCTCGGCCCCCAGCGACTCAAGACATTGGGTGATCGTCTCGTCCGCTCTGTAGGTCCCATCCCCAAGAACTGCCACGGCTACTATTGCTGATGGCCTGAACGAATCGACGAAGGCCTGGAATCTTGACTCGGCCCTGCGGTCGGCCGCGGCTGCAAAGTTGACAGAATCGATAATTGCACCACTTCCTGGCTCAAGCGCCACGACGTTATAGCCGGACATTTTGCATGAAACCTGCACGCCATCAACGAAGATGTCCCCGATTGGGTCCTGGTATGCCCCGCCGCTGACCGAGACGACATCGACCGGGGCACTATCCCCGGTATCACCTACCGTTGTCATGGACAACTCCGAAACGGGGATGAGGCTGACGCGCGAAAGCAGAAACCGCCGCAAGCCAACTTCTGCCGCATCTGACCGTGCCGTGAGCGAGAAGGCGTCATATACGAACTCCAGACTGTGCAGTCCGGCGGAGAGCTGTAATACCTTGCCAAAACGTGTGTTGTGAAGCTGTAGTGGCAATACCTGGAACGGCTCACCATTGAGCAGAGCAACTATCACAGGCTCGAACCGGGATTGCAGACCAAATGGGTTGATGTCGAATGACAGGAAGTAAGGCCCGGATTCCGCCACATCCAGCGCGATGGTTGTCCCATCAATGCAACCTATCCCAGCTAATCCAGGAAACCTGTCAATTCTGTCCTGCCCTGAGACCAGTATCACTCTAGATAGGTTCCCGTCAGAAAACAGGAGAGGCATTTTAACAGGCGCCTCACCAGGGGCCAGGGCTCGCCGGGGGGCTTGAGATACTGCATTCGCCAGCGACTTAACTGCGGCTTCCGAGGCAAGATTGAACCTCTTCTCGAAAAGAGGAAGCCGCTTCCTGAGCTTCTTCAATTGCGGGTTGGGCATATTGTGGGCGTAAAGGTGAATGACGCTACCCGCATGGTCTTCCTGCGACGACAGCGCCTTTTGAAACGCCTTTTGTGCGGCCTTCATATCCCCCAGCGACTCGGCAAGCACCCCAACCGTGTAGCTATCCGAGGCGCTCTTTCCTCGACGTTTGATGTGACGTTTGAGTTTTGGCCAAACCTCCAGCAGCTCGTCGCTGATTTGGTCGTTCGATGTGTCAGCGAGCCAAGCGCAGCGGAGTACCTCGCCAAGATCGTTCAGGGCTCGCGCGGCCCGGACCCTCCCCAGAATCGCAGATGGTGGTGCTGAGGCAAAAGCGCTAACCGCGCTGTAAACGGCCAGCGCGTGCTCGAAGTCCCCTTCGGCAAAAAGCGCGTCGGCCAGAATCGAAAGCACCGGCCGCAGCGTTTCGGCCATCGGGTCCGTCCCGGCGGCTCTTGCAAGGGCGTTGACCGCGTCCGGATACATTCCTGCTTTGAAGTATTCCTGTCCTAGCTTCCACAGGACTCTATGGATATCATCGGACCGTCCTGCCGCCGGAATCGTCCTCTGGTAAATTGATATTGCCTTTTTGACTTGGCCCATGGCGGAATAGACGTCACCGAGCTTCTCCAGAAGTTGGGCGTCATTGGTGTTCTTGATTGGCGGTTGCTCCAAAATCCTGGCCGCCTCCGTCAGTTTCCCGAGGCGCTCAAGAACCGGAATCAGCTCAAGCACCTTGTCCTTAGCCTGGGGCACAAGCTGTTGCCAGATGTCGGTCCCGACGAGCCGCTCTGCCACAATCAGTCTCTCCCAGATGAAAGGGGCGCCTATTTTGACCGCCTCATGGAGGAGCTGGAGCGCCGGACCGTCATGTCCAGAATCCAGGAGCTGAATTGCCCGTGAGGCCCAGTGCGACGCGATTCTGTGTCTATCGAATCTCTGCGAGACAGCTACAACCAGAGGATTCTCGCCTTCCTCCAGGCTCACAACAGAGGTCGTCCCTGCGTCCACAACGTCTGTCGCGCCTGCATCTACAACCCCGGTGGCCGTGGTGTCAAGATACCGTTGCATAGTCTCTTGGTCCCCGTAATACCATTCTGAATCGATCTTCTCCCAAATCTCAGTTTGTTCTTGGGGGATCAAGACGGGGGCGCCCGGAATGGTAATGGAGAAGCTAATCTCCGCTCTCCCTAGGTTACTATCTTGACTGATCGTTATCGCCTCCACTAGAAAGTCAACGATCACTGGTTGAGAGACGGCGCCTCTTATCGGTAACTCTGACTGAGACAACAACCGTTCCCTGGAGGCCGGGACCATCATCGAGGCGGCTTTCGCCGTGTGCCCGGAGGCTCTGGCACGCCACAGTTCTTGTACTCTTGAATAGAGCCGGGTGGCGTCCTCCATGCTGTCATTCGCCGTTGGACCAACGAGCGCCCAAACAGACAAGGACAAGGAAAAAGCCAGGGTCAGGGATATCGAGAAAAGGAGTCGTCGAGAGGAAAGGACCGAAACAGGAAACACTCGCTTCATATTTCCCTCGCACACAATTATTAGGAATACGCGCAGTTCATTCAGGTGGCGCCACTAGTTTGAACCTCCCTGCTCCTGTGATGGTTCCGAGTTGCTGAGATTGGGCACCCACTCGGGTGGCAGGTCGCTGGCGATTCTTTCGATCTCCTTCAATAGGCTCTCGGGAGGAGAAAGGGCCAGGGCCGCCTCAAGCTCAGTCTTCATCGAGGCCAGATCGCCATTTGCCTTGTAGGTTTCTGCCAAGTGCGAGCGGATCGTTGCCTCGCCAACCTTGTCTCGCGCTGGCAGGCTCTTCATCGCCTCGTTACAGTATTTGATGGCTGCGTCGAAATCGCCCATCTTACGCTTTACTACAGCCATCTGGTCCAAGAGATTTGGCTTCTCATCTTGACTCGCAAACGAAAGCGCCTTCTCACACAGCCTTTCCATTTCGGCTAGATCACCGCCTTGCTCAATTCCAGACGCGACGAGGCGAAGATATGCTTTGACAAACTCGGGGTCAACATCGATTGCCTTCCGGTATACTGCATTCGCTCGGTCCTGCTTGCCAATCCGGCTGAAGAAGTCGCCTGATGCGACAAACATCGCCGGGTTGTTCGGAGCACGCTTCATCGCCTCTTCATAATACTCAGCGGCGCTGTCGTTTTCGCCAATCTTCTCATCTAGAAGCGCGAGGTTGTACCAGACCGTGGAGTTTTTCGGGAAACTCTCCTTCGCTTTGAGCCCGACAACCTTGGCTTTGGAATAGTCGCCCTGTAAGAAATACACGTCGAACAGGCCAGTAATAGCGTGTGCGCGAACCTGCTCATTGGGAGGGTTCATGTCCACGACCCTCCTGTAGAGCTGTTCCGCGTCGTCAAAGCTCATTAGCTCTTTTTGCATGTTTGCGTAGTTGACAATCACGGTTGGGTTGTTTGGGGCAAAGTCCAACGCTCGTTTACCAGCAACCAGCGCCTTTTCAATCTGGTGTTCGGACATGTAGGCTGCCGAAAGGTAAGACCAGGCCTCGCCATCGCTCGACTTCATTTCTGTGAGCTGTTCCCAAAGCGGGATTGCTTCCTTCATTCTTTCCTGTCGGTGATACAAAGACGCCAGGTTTCTGACAGCCTTTGATAGGTCCGGCTGCAATCTCACGGCTTCCTTCAAGCACCGTTCCGCCTTCTCTTCCTGGCCGAGCAGAAGATAGCAGAACCCTAGTCCGTTATGAGCCTCCGCATTCTTAGGGTTGGCCGTAATCGCTTCGTTGAAAGCTGCCATCGCCTCATGAAACCTTCCCTGCCTGCCCAGAGAGCGGCCACGTTCGTAGTGATTGCGTGACTCTTCGTTCCCAGCCCCGGCGCAGCCCAGCAAGCCCACGAACATCGTCAACAAGCCTACCAGGGCCACAAAACGCCACGTCTTGGCCTCTGCGTCTGAAAGCAAATTGAGCCCTCCCTCTATTGACGAAAAAAAAGCCCGACTAACGAGCCGGGCGTAAAACCTAAATACTATGCAAAGAAACCAGTTGGACTAGAATCCTACATCCTGGTGGTACCACGGAACAACATAACCCGAACCAGTAACCTGGTTGTAGATTACGGTATACGGGTGAATGTACCCACCCTCAACGCTGCGGAACATAATGTAACCGAAGCCCGCTTGGGCGGGGATCCAAGTCGGGACCGCAGCAGTAGTTGAGAACATGAGCTGCTCTCCCGCACGGATGGCGAACATGTCCCCGGTCGTGTCTGAGGCCCAGTGACCGTTCGTGTCGCACAGACGGATGTGAATCACGTCTGATGTTTCCTCCGAGCCGTTCACGAAGATGATAAGGGTGTACCAATCACCCCCCGTCTGCCAATACGGGCAAACGCCACGTCCAGCAGCATCATCCCAGTCTGCGAATGCCATGCTGCCAAGCAGCAAAAGCCCAACTGTCAATACGAATAGCTTCTTCATCTAGTCAGTCACCTCCTTTCCTTACACTTCAAACTCAAAACTAAAGAGGTAAAACCTCCCGAATACTTAACTCGTCGAACAGACATACAAGTGTATATCTCAATACTATAGCACTATGCCCGAATATATATTCAAGAGTCAAGCCCCTTCTACACTATTCACAATCCTGATCTCATTTACACCACTATATAACGTACTCAGTATTCCGGCCAAATGTCAATGAAAACAATACGTCGCGCGACACACTCCCTGAATACCGCTGTACAGCCCTCAAGAAGACCAGAACCGTAAGAGCAAGGACAATCGACCACGTAAGATACAGGCACATCTGTGGCCGGCATGCTTCAAAAACTGTCCCATTTGGGACAATTGCACGGCCAAAATTGTCCCATTTGGGACAATTTTTCGTCCGGCAAGACCGAAAAAACAGGAATCTCACTTTCTAGAGTTACAAGAAATAGTGGCCGGAGGCCGGGAAGTTGAGTATTCATGTCCGGGATTTCAATATATTGATGCCGTCATTCGTGAATCGTTGTTGTTTTCGGATGATGAAAGATACGATATTCCGCCAAGTATCTATCGGCAGCCGCTCGGGTGGAGTTTAGCCTGTTTTGAGCGTAAAGGCAACCGAGGCGGCTCTTGTGCAGAATCCTTGAGCCGATGTTTATCTGTTGAATGGCATCTTTTGCGGCTTGCGGCGCCGTCCGGTCGCGGCCGATAACATGCTCTGGTTGGGGCTCAAGAGGGCTTGGGAGGAACAGCGAGGTGCGCTTCAGACGGGTCGAAGACTCAGAGTCAAAGTGCTTTGAGCAGATCATGTGGGAACTCGAGATGGCAAGCAACACAATGAGCAGGACTATTGTCATTCGATTGTCCATTCTGAGGACTTCCTTGTACAAGAAAGAAGTGAGTTGCGTTGACTCTGAAAGAGGAAGAAGACCATAATCGTACCTGCAATACAACAATATGCTGGCCTGAGAGGGGCCGCCGGGCTGTCTCATCCATTGAATGTGACGAGGGTTGCGAATGAACTGCAAAGAGCTACTGCCGAAGGTTCTAGCTTCGATGGCCATTGTGGCTATTCTTCTTTGCTTTGGCAATGGCTTAGGATCAGCCAGAGACGACGCTGAGACCTACAAAGTTGCGACAGGCGCGGTCAGGGACGAGCTATGGGAGATCGCAGCACGGGAGTTTCGAGCGTTGCTTCGCGACCGACCGGATTCAGAATACGCCGCTTCAGCCACGTATTATTTGGGCTTCTGTTGTTTTCAAGTTCAGGATTTCAAGAGCGCCCAGGGGGTTCTCTCGTCGCATCTTTCCAGATGGCCGCGCGGGGAGTTTGCCATTTTGGCCAAGTATTATCTCGGACGGAGTTTGCTCGAGACCGGGCAACCGGGAAGGGCCGAGCGGTTGCTTGAGGACGTGCTGTCCAGCAAGGGGGACCTTGTGAATGCCGCCGGGTTTTGGCTGGGCAGAGCCTTTTTTGAGATGGGTAAGTGGTCGAAGGCGAGCGAGCTCTTCCTTGAAGTCGCCAGGTCCGGCGATAGAGAGTATGGGGACTCGGCACGCTACGAGCTTGGAAGGGCCTACCTAAGAGGCTGCAAATACGCCGAGTCGATTGAGGTTGCTCGATCGCTTCTCGAAAGACCGATTGATGCGACTCTGCATCTTCGGACGCGACTTCTGGTCGCCACCAATCTGGTTAATCTCGAAAGGTTTGACGAGGCCATGCGGGAAGCTCAGACGATAGCTGGCAGCTCGCCTTCTATTTCGCCGATCCATAACAAAGCAATTGCGATTACCGGTGAGGCCTATCGCATGTCGGGGAGGCCGCAAATGGCGATTGAGTCCTTCCGCCGGTATCTGAAGAACGAACCCGATTCGGACGGCGCAGCGTGGGCCGCAAGGAGCATTGTCGAGTGTCTTGCGTCAATGACCAAGTGCCGGGCGGCGGACGAATCCATGCTCCGCTGGGCCAGCAGGTTCTCTGAGGAGACGGTCTGCGAGCTGGCGAGCACAATAGCGGATTGCTATTCGGCGTCAGGAGACCACGTCTGTGCGGTCGATGTTCTCAAATTCGCGCTGAACAGCACGACTTCCGACAGCCTCAGGCTCACGACCGCATTGAAGCTGGCCGATTCTTATTTCAGGCACGGCGAGTTCCGTGAGGTTATCCTGCTGTTGTCTCCGCTGTTGTGGAGAAGTCTTCTTACTCAAGACAAGGATATCGCCGGCGCCGCGTTGCTTATGGTTGGAGCTTCGCATGAGCAAGTTGGCAGTTTCGACGAGGCCGAGAGAGGTTACCGGCTTCTGTTAAGCCTGAAAACGGATGCCGCGCGGACAAAGATCGCAGCCCATAGACTCGTTGATGTCCTGGTTGCGAAGGGCGATCTTGAGGGCGCCTCGACCGCGCTCAACGAATTGAGTGGCAGCTCAACGGTTGATGAGCGTTTCGTCAATCTTGCAGCCAAACTAGTCAATGCGTTCGCTCGCGGTGGGGAGAATCGGCGCGCGATCGCGGCAGCTCGTGAGATTCTTCAGAGCATAGCAGCGCACGCGGCAGCGCACGCGTCCTTAGGTGAGGGAACTCAGCCCGCGCTTCATGAAACGTTCCTGACGGCTCTATCAGGTTATCAGCTGTGCGACCTCATCCTTGAGCTCGCTGAGAAAACGGGCCCAGAACTCAAAGACGCTGAACGGGCAGGACTGCTTTTCGCGGCTGCCGAATGCCGCTTTATCTCAGGCGAGAAGGCAAGTGCGGGCACGATTTACCTGCACGTCATTCAGCGGTTCCCAGAGTGGACGAACGCGCACGTTGTGCTAGGTAGACTTGGCGCCATAGCTTTTGCAGAGGGGCGTTTTGAGCTGGCAGCGCAACGATTCGATGCCGCAAGAAAGAAGGCGCCTCCGAACAAGGCGTGCGATCTGTTATATATGGTTGCCGAATCGCTCTTTAGGTCCGGGAAACTTGGCGAGGCGCTCTCGAAGTTTGAAGAAGTCACGAAGCCTGGAGACTGCCGGGGACAGGTTCTTCAGCATTCATATCTGAAACGCGGGATAATCTGCGAGGAACTGGGAAGGTTTGAGCAGGCAAGAGCAGCATTCTTGGCTTGCGCCTCAATGTCATTTGACGAGACCGCGACATCGGTTGCTAGGGCCCGGCTTGTGCGATTAGGCGACTGAACGCGCCCGCGCATAGCGTGACGCTCCGAGGAGTATCTCCGATTGGAAGCAGCTTGAATAGCACAGTATGCGCAGCGCATCAGAGACATCTTCTCTGGAGATAAGGCCATGAGGAGCTCGCGCGCGAGCCCAATGCGCATCGAACCCTAGGCAGACGCGGGCAACCTCATCATGCCTTTGTCCCACGCATGCCCCTCAAGCCCAATCTCAGGAATCACAAGCCGCGGCTCAGGCATAGCCGCCCCACACGAAAGGGCTTCTGGTCTAGCTAGGCCCTTGCAGAAAAGGCTGCCAGCCTAGAAGCCGCTATCCTGATTGTACGTTGGAACTACAAACCCGCCGTACGTTACCTCGTTGTAGATTAGCGCATACGCGTGAACGTGGCCGCCTTCCTCGGCTCGGAACTTGATGTAGCCGAATGGGGCTAAAACATCCAGGGCATAACCTACCCCGAGTTTTGTGCTGATAGTGAGCTGCTCGCCGGGCCTTATGCTGAACATAGCACCGTGCGTATCGGAACAGAAGTTGCCATACACATCGCAGAAACGAACATAAATGGTATCGTAATCCTCCTCGGAACCGTTCACAAAGACGATCATCGTAAAGAAGTCGCCACCTGATTGCCAATAGGCCGCGAGGCCTCTACCATTGGCATCTTCCCACGTGCCAAGCGAAACCGCATGCACCATAAGAACCGCTAGAGCAAGCAGAATTAGCTTTTTCATTTGCCTCTAAGACCTCCTTTCTTAGCAGTGCTAGACCCGTTAATTGTGAGATAACCTCAAGTCGCAGTTATACTACAATAATAGTAACCGCAGTGCATCTTAGACGAAGAGCAATCAAAAATAAAGGGTTTTCTTGATCCCCTCAGTCTTGATCAACCCCCAACGCGCATCATTCACCATGAAAAGTCGCCAAGAACGTGATCGAGACGAAGACGAATGCGTCACCCATCGCGACATACCCACATGGTATTGCATATATCTCCAAATATGTATGACGCAGATACGCCGCAAGAGAGGGGATCAAAAGATACACCTGCCTATATCGTATTCGCCCAACTGTCCCATTTGGAACAATTCTGCCCGCCAATTTGTCCCATTTGGGACAATTGCCGAGATTCCCAACTCATCTGGTGTATGCTTTTTTGTGAAGGATGGATCGGGAATCAGAATAGCAACCTCGGGTGAAGATCGATGGGATGCGAGCCGCTAATATCGAGGCGCGCCAGACAGATAGGTCTTCAAATCGACGCGCCCACTGTGGCTCGGCTCGCGAGATTCGTGGACCTCGTGCTCGAATACAGAGATAGGGCGTCGTTGACTTCCTTGAGGACAAGTTCAGAGGTAATCGAGGGTCTGCTGGTTGATTCACTGGCGGTTTCGATGGTGGAAGGCTTCGCGCTTGCACGCTATTGTCTGGACATAGGTGTAGGCGGAGGGTTTCCATCGGTCCCGGCGGCGATTGTCTCGCCGGAGAAGGCCTGGGTAGGCGTCGATCGAGCAAGAAAGAAAACGGCGTTTCTCCAATCAGTGCGCCGTTGTCTCCCGCTTGGCAACTACCAGGTAATCTGTGGCGACTTCCGCCAAATGGCCCACACGCACGAGGTCGCATCAAGCTTCGACCTCGTTGCGACGAGGGCATTGAGGCTCGACGAGCGGCTGCTTCGTGCCATAAGGTCTGTGCTCTCGGCGGACGGACGAGTCGTTCTCTATCGGCATACAACGGGATACTCGCTGCTCGACGTTTATGGGCATTTCGCGGGCGAGGCGCCTCGCCCGAGAGAGATAGCCATGGAACAGGGGATTCGCTCCCTGCGGTTTGAATACCACGATCTTGAGCGGTTGTCTGAGCGATTAGATAACAAGGGGGTTTTCACCACAGAGGCACAGAGAAACACAGAGAAGTTGATTCCATGAGTGCGAATATATGGATGAATCTTAGCCCTGACGCGGTGTCGGCGACCCCCTCTCCGAGGTACCTGGTCTCGGTGGTGCGGTGTCCGTATGAGACGGCGCTAGAAGCCGGTCTCTTGGTCGTAAATAGGGACGGTTACCAAGCGCCCGGTGATCTCGTTGACGATGAATGCAAAGGCGTGGATGAACCCGCCGTCCACAGTGCGGAACATCGCGTATCCATGAGGCGCAGTGACGGGGATGTGTCTGCAGTAGTCGAACAATGAGGGAGGATTCGCTCTGGTTGAGAACATCAGCATTTCGCCCGGCCGGATGCTAAACCTGTCTCCGGTTGTGTCAGAACAGAACTCTCCCTTTGTGTCGCAGAAGCGCAGATGCAGATCATCAGAGTCCCACTCACTGCCGTTGATGAACACGATCATCGTGTAGTGAGTGGGCGTGTTTATCCAAAATGGGATTATGCCTCTGCCACAGGCGTCGTCCCAGTCTGCGAGTGAGGCGCCTGATAGGATGATAAGTGCTAGAGTTATGACGAAGAGTCTTGTCAGCATGGCATTTCTCCTTATCATCTAGAAGCCGTAGTCCTGACTGTAGGCGGGCACGACCATCGCCGCTCCTGAGAGATCGTTTATGATGAGCGCCCAAGCTTGGATGAAGCCCCCGTCAACTGGCCGGAACTTGACGTAGCCGTAGCTCGCTGTCGTGGGTATCCAGGTCGGCACCTTCGGGGTTGTAGAAAAGACCAGCATCTCGCGGGAGCGGAAACCATACATGTCGCCTGTTGTGTCGGAGCAGAAATGGCCATTGTGGTTGCAGAAGCGGACGTGGATGGTGTCGCTGGTTTCCTCATGCCCGTTGACAAAGACCAGCAACGTATAGAAGTCGCCCGCGTTGATCCAAAACGGGATGAGTCCCCTGCCGTAGGCGTCGTCCCAGCGTGCAAATAGGACCGCAGACATGAAGAGCAAAGTGAGCGTGCAGAGCGCGATTTTTCGCATTCTCTCAAACTCCTATCCAGGCCGTTGCGGAGGCGAATCTCAAAAGCAATGCTTGGCAGCTGCAGTGTACAATAATGATCCATTCTCAATTGTCAAGATCGGCGCGGGGGGATTTCTCCAGGCAGTGGCTCAAGCTTTCGTTGCAGGCCGGGGCGCGTTTTGATAGAGTTCTAATCCTTAGCTGCACGAGTCTGCGCTGCGGTTTTGAGGTCAGGGTTTAATAACCACAAAGGCACGAAGACACGAAGAAGGCGCCGCCAAGGTTGAGTCTGCCGTCCGGGCTGTTCGTCGTCAGTATGCTGACGAAGGCAATAGGCCATTGTGTCTTGGCGTCTTTGTGGTGAGTTTGATGAGACCGGATGTTTCACGTGAAACATTTTTGTGATCTTGGACAGGGCGTAAAGTGACCAGAACCATTGCGATAGTCAATCAGAAGGGCGGAGTCGGGAAGACGACGACCGCGGTCAACCTGGCCGCCGGGCTCGCGCTCGCGGACAGGGCCACGCTCCTGATCGACATGGACCCGCAGGCGAACGCGACGATGAGCCTGGGGCTGAGGCCCGAAGAGCTCGAGAGGACGGTCTATGATGTGCTTGTGAACCCGAAGACGCTCCCGGGAATCATCGGCCGGACCGCCATCGAGAACCTCGCGGTGCTCCCAGCAAATGCGGACCTCGTCGCGGCCGAGGTCGAGGTCCTGAGCGACAAGAGACGCGTCTTCAGGCTAAGGGACGCGCTCGAGACAGTCCGCGGCAGGTTCTCGCACATCATCATCGATTGCCCCCCATCGATCGGGCTGCTCACTGTGAACGCGGTCTGCGCGTCAAAGAGCGTCATTATTCCGCTTCAATGTGAATACTACTCGCTGGAGGGCCTTTCGAGGACGCTCGACGCGATTCGCGTATTCCGTGAGAAGCTTGGCCTCGACATCGAGATCGCCGGGCTTTTGCTCACGATGTTCGACTCCAGGACGAAGCTCTCTGCCGAGGTCGCGTCGGAGGTGAGAAGGCATTTTTCGGGCAAGGTTTTCACCACCGTGATTCCGCGGAACGTTAGGGTGGCGGAGGCGCCTGGCCACGGTAAGCCAGTTATTCTTTACGATGTTGGGTCGCGGGGCTCACAGGCGTTTTTGAGGTTAACGGAGGAGTTTCTGACAAGTGAAGGAAAAGAAGCGACTTGGTCGGGGTTTAGAGGCGATTCTAGGCGAGTCAGCCAAGGAGGCCGCGCGGGCATCGGTGGTTGACATCGATTTGGACCTGCTTTCGCCGAACAAGACGCAGCCTAGATTGCGTTTTGACAAGGAGAAACTTGCGCAGCTCGCGCAATCGATCAAGTCGAAGGGCGTTGTGCAGCCCATCATTGTGCGCAGGACGGACGCCGGATACGAGATTGTAGTTGGCGAGCGGCGATGGCGCGCTGCGCAGATGGCGGGCCTCTCGAGAATACCGGCGATCGTGAAGGATTTCTCGAGCTCTGACCTGTTGGCGACTACGTTGATCGAGAACATCCAGCGGGCCGATTTGAATCCGCTCGAGGTTGCGACTGCGTTTGACAAGCTGCACAAGGAGGCAGGGCTTTCGCACGCGCAGATCGCCAGGCAGGTAGGCATGAACAGGAGCTCCGTTACCAACTATCTTCGGCTCCTGGCGTTGCCTGAGAGCGTCAAGGATAACCTGTTGGACGAGAAGGTCTCGATGGGTCACGCGCGGGCCCTTCTGTCACTTTTGGATTCAGCGAAGCAGCGGGCGCTCGCGGACCTGGTCATCGCGAAGGGGCTTTCGGTTCGGCGCACAGAGGAGATTGCACGAAAGATGACTGAGCCAATGCCCAAGGCGCCAGAACCGCAACCGAATGAGCTCGTGGCGCTCCAGGATCAGCTGTGCGCGCTGCTAGGCACAAAAGTGACCATTAGGGGCGGCAAGAGAGGCGCCGGCAAGATAGTGATTGAATACTACTCTGACGATGACCTTGACAGGCTATTGTCAATACTGAAAGCTTAACATCATGAGCGCAGGCCATAAGACCGAACTCAACGCTTTCCTCGCGAAGGGGACAAACTTCAAGGGCGAGCTTCGCTTCTCCGGTATCGTGCGTATCGACGGCATATTCGAGGGCAAGGTCTTTACTGACGGGACGCTTGTGGTTGGCGAAACCGGCGTCCTGAAGGGTGAGTTCCACGTTGGCGAGCTTCTTTCCAGTGGAATCGTTGAGGGCACGATTACAGCCACGAGGTCAATCGATGTCGCCGGAGAAGGCAGGCTCCTAGGGGCGGTCTGTACGCCCTCACTGAACGTGGCAGAGGGCGTGCTGGTCGATGCGCAGCTCCGCGTCGGCGCCGCGGACCCGGAATTGCATCCTGCACGTGGCTCATCGGTAGAACGGCCGAGCCCAGACCTTCCCCGCAAGTGAGCCATCTTCTTACGGTTTGCGCGATTATCGTTCGGTTTGCATCCGACTCGCCGCTGGCAAACTGCGTCGCTGCACTCAAAGCCTCGACGGCGCCTGCTGATGAGATATGCGTCATAGACAACAGGCCCTCCGACGGGCTCGTCGATAAGGTCCGCGAGGCGTTTCCCGAGATAGTCGTGCGTCCGCAGGTGCGGAACATCGGCTTCGCGGCCGGATGTAACGAGGGGATTCGCCAGACGAGGTCGGACTTGGTCCTTATCGTCAACGACGATACGACCGTCCACCCAGAGTGTATTGAGCATCTGGTCTCAGCGTTCGAGCGGTATCCGCGACTCGCTGCGTGCCAGCCGAAGATACTGTCAGCGGGCGATCCGAATTACTTCGAGTATGCCGGGTCGTCCGGCGGTTTTCTGGACGTGTTCGGGGTGCCGTTTTTGCGGGGGCGGATGATCGACAGCGTGGAAAAGGACGAAGGTCAATACGACGACGAGCGGGAGGTCTTCTGGGCGTCCGGCGCGGCAATGATGGTCCGGCGCTCGGCGCTTGAGGTCGTGGGGCTTTTCGACGAGGGGTTTTTTGCTCATCAGGAGGAGATTGACCTGTGCTGGCGGATGCACTTGATGGGCTATTCCGTGAAGGTGATTCCTCTGAGCGTGGCTTATCACATAGGCGGCGGCACTCTGCCGTATTCCAGCCCGCTCAAGACGTTCTTCAACTACAAGAACAACTGGCGGCTCTTGATAAAGAACTTTTGCCTCTGGCCGTTGGTTGTGGTTCTTCCGTCGAGGCTCGTGCTGGACCTGGGCACGGTCTTTTACTTAGTTCTCAAGGGCCGAGTAAAGCACGCGCTGGCCCTGGCGAGGGCGCTCGCTAGTGTTCTTCTGTCGCTCCGATCCACGCTTCGTGGACGGGCGCGCGTGCAGTCGACTCGAAAGATGAGTGCGAGCGGCTTGCACGATTTGATCTACCGTCGGTCGCTTTTGATCGATTACTTCTTCTGGCGGAGGCGCAAGTTCTCGCAGCTGAACTTCCCCAGAAGCCACCTCATGATAGAAGGGACGACGGACCAGACCGGCATTGACCGGAACACGAAAACCCTGGAAGATAGACCGCAAGAAGATAGACCGCAAAGTGTACAGAGAAATAGCCAACCAAACCAAATGGAGGCAGAAGTATGAATCACCAGCGTGGATTCATGGGGTCCCTTTTCGATCTTTCATTTTCGGACCTGATTACGACCAGGGTAATCAAGTTCCTATTTGTGCTCGCGATTATTGGCTCAGCAATTGCATCGATCTTTTACATCGGGGCGGCATTCACGCACTCAATCGGCGTAGGCGTTTTGGTGCTGATCATCTCGCCGTTGATTTTCATCGTCTATGTGACCATTGCGCGGATATGGCTTGAGGTGCTCATTGTCGTGTTCCGCATATCGGAGGACGTGAAGAGGATTGCCGACAAGGACGCCGGCGGGGCGTGAGACATCGGCAGCGACCGAGCGGCCTCGCGCAGCACATTAGCCCGGAGACCTGATGGCGCCTTATACGGGCAGGACGTCAAAATCCTGCATCTTTGCGGATCAATCTGATCATTCTTAGAATCGAAGAATAAGTGGTCGCCAATACGTATAGTTAAGGTATAGTAATTATACCATGGAGTTTGAATTTGACCCAGTCAAGAGCGATAGCAACAAGAAGAAACATGGAATCGACTTTTCCGAAGCCCGGTCGCTTTGGGATGACCCTGATTTAATTGAGATTCCTATAAAAACTAGCGACGAACCCAGATACCTGGTGATCGGGAAGATTCTAGGAAGGCATTGCTCAGGAATTGTTACTTATAGGGGCGAGAAGATAAGGACTATTTCAGTGCGATGTTCCAGAAAAGAGGAGGTTGATGTATATGAAAGCTAAAGAATTCGATAAGATATTTGATGAAGGCAAGGATGTTTCTAAATACCTCAATATCTCAGAAGCGAGGAGACCTGGACTAGAACAGAAAAGGGTAAATGTCGATTTCCCCTTATGGATGATCCACTTATTGGATAAAGAAGCAAAGCGTTTGGGTGTGACTCGACAATCAATGATCAAGGTCTGGTTAGCGGAGCGTCTCGAAAAGGCGATTTAGGAATATCTGATTCTAACAATGCAATCCAGTGGACGACAAAGAACGCCTCGGAGGCCCCGCGTTAACGGGCGCGGACGAGATCGGCCTATTCTATGATTTCTATGCTCTCCTGCGGCAAGGCCAGCTGATAGCCGACGCCGTATTTCGTAACGAGCAGCTCTTGAGTCTCTTCTTCAGAGATGGCCTGTGAGTGCCTCGCCGCCTCCATGAATGCTTTGTACAGGCGCCCTTTGTGGTCGGCGATCTGCTTTTCGTACGGATAGGAATCGGGATGAGTCTGTCCCCAAAGCGCCTGGTATATCGTCTCCTTGTGGACGACTTGTGGGGCGCGCTTTGCAAGCGCTAGCAGCAGCTTGAAGCACTTGGGCGTGAGGGTTACCTCCGCGCCTCTGAACCTCACCGACAGGTTTCGCGTGTCGATGATGAGCGTCTTTTCGGGGGCCTTTGGCGAAGCTGTGCCTGAAACCTGATCCTCCATCTGCCCAAGCGGTAGCTCGGTGGCCTTTGAGGCGCGTTTCCCGGGCGGTTTCAGGTGAAATGCTGATCGGAGCCTGGCGGCGACCTGGTGTCCCGCGAGCTCTGAGATTCGTTCGTAAGAGGCCTCCCTGAGCTTGCGGAGCGACGTAACGCCACCGTCAACCAATCTCCTCGCAACCGCACGAGTTGTGTGCCTGCGGATACGCTCGTAGAGCGGAGTAGCATCGTCGAAAAGGCCAGACGATAGCCTCTTGATAAGCGTCGAGAACTCTCTGAGAGTGGCGGTCGGCCAGTTGTAGAGCCTGCATATCTCTGACAGTGAGGCACACAGCCAGGAGTCGGTCTCGCCGATCTTCTGAACAAGGCCGGGCCACGCCTGGTAATATATCTTTTCAATGTCCCCGAGCGGGGCCTCGTTAATCCAGTCGAGCAGGATGAGCGCCCGCTTGACGGCGCGTGTCTGCTCAAAAGATGGCCGTTGGCTCGGGTCAATAAGGTCGGCGACGATCGGCCTTTCGAGCAGTCCGGCGGTGCTGGCGGCATCTTTGAGGGCGTTCAGATAGCGGTCATCCTGCCACTCGGAATGGGCAAGCGGCACGTGAACGCAGCGAGAATCCTTGGTCTGAGCCAAGAGGAGAAGAATCTCAAGCGGTGTCGGCATTTGGCCCCGGTTCTTTCTTGCCCACTTTGACAGCATGACTCCGGTTCTGACAAGAACGCATGACCTGGAGACCAGTCGGCCAAGCTCCGACACCGAAAAGGCCTCGCCATCATTTGCAGACTTCGCCATAGTAGCCTGTTTGTCCACCAAAGCCTTGGCTGCAGTGAAGGCTACGTCGGCTGAACTGGTCAGGAGTCCATCAACCAGAAGGCGTTCGACACACTCGTGAACGTCTTGCTGAAACCTGTTTCTCGCTGCCTGAGGCGTGGGTGTCTGATCCTTTGACCAAAGGTTCCGGCCGGTGTAGGTTGTGAGTAGAAACTCGAGCAGCTCGGTTTCTGTCGCGACGATATGTGAGGCGCAAAGATTCAGGACAATATCCTCCAGCGGCATCTCATTTAGCCTCGGGATTGCCGCCTCAAAGCCGCCTTTGATGTAAATGTCCTGCAGGCGCTTTTCTTCAAACTCCGATGCGGTTACGAGTATAGAGCGGCCGAATTCAGGTTCGAGCGAGAGCCTGCCGGCGCGGCCGCCGAGGTTTTCATATTCGCTCTTTCCGATATCGACGAGGTGCATTTGCTGGAACTCTTTGGAGAACTGCCATCGCTTGTCGTCGATTATGACATTCTTGGCCGGCAGGTTGATCCCCATCCCGAGCGTTGTTGTGCAGAAGATGGCCTTGATCTCACCTCTCTTGAAGCCGCTTTCAATCGAGCGCCGTTGGGAGTAGGCCAGGTCGGCATTGTGGAAGGCCACGCCGCTTGAGAGTAGCGACATGAGGACTTCGGTCGAGGGAGAGGCCTCAGAAAGGTCTCGAAGCTCATTCAGAGCGGCCTCTGCCGGCGGAAGTTGGCTGTGTTCCGCGAATAGTCTCGCCATCTCCAGCGTGCTCGTTTTGTCCCGCAGGAATACGATGCACTGCTCGTCGCGGCCAACAAGCTGCTCGACGAAGCCCAGCACTGCGTGGCTCATGGGCACGTCGGGTAGAACGTCGAATCGCTCCTGTCCCTCTGTGCCCTCGTTGTGCAGGACGTAGTAGAAGGTCCCACTGCAGAAGACGCCCTTGCGGAGCTCGACTGGCCGGTGATGGTCCTCAAGCAGCCTCGCGCCAATCCAGTCCCGGATGTCTTGCGATCTCTCGAGAACCGCCGACAGGCCGATGATCTGCGTATTCTTAGCGAACGCAAGGACCTTCGACAGCAAAAGCTCCAGGCGCGGCCCGCGCGAGATGTCGCAAAGCATCTGCATCTCGTCAACGACCACGAGGCCGATGTCCGCAAGCAGCGTCGGCTTCGAGATCAGAAGCGCATCCATTTTCTCGAAGACGACGATGGCGATGTCAAAATTGCCTTTCTCGATTGCCGTGTCGTGTTCTCTCCTGTCACGTGAGGAGACGACGATTTTGAGGCCAAGCGGGCCGTACCGGGTGTCGAATTCGTCAAACTTCTCTTCAGCGAGCGACTTGAGCGGTAGTAGATATAATGCTCGCTTGTTCCTTTTGGCGGCCGCAACGGCGGCCATCTCGCCGACGAACGTCTTGCCCGATGACGTTGGTGCGAAAATGAGCAGGTTTTGGCCTGAGAAGAGTCCAAATTCGGCGACTGCCCTCGCCTGAATTGGGAGGAGCCTCGGGAAGGCCATGCGCCAGACGTCTAGGACCGCATCATCCACGCCATAGGCGGCCAAAAGCGACGTGTCGATACCAGATTTGCCGTCAAATGGGCGGCGGTTTATGCCTGATGAGTTGGCTCGCATCTTATGCCGCCACTCTTAACGGGCTGATATGACTGAACTCATGAACGCGGATTCCGTGTTGTAGGGGCGGCTCACGGAGGCTGGGATGTAAGTCGTTGTGGATGTGTAGGGGCGCGGTCTTAAGACCGCGCCCGTCCTGGACAATTGCAGGGCCAAGGCCCCTGTGTCTGATTGGATTGACGTAAGCGGGCGGGTCTGAGACGCCGCCCCTACGGGCCAATTCCAGCCATTCAGGAGCGATGGTCCGGCGTTCACAGTGGCGCAGCCGGACATTTCACCTGAGGAGGGCCCCGGAGATGATCATCCGCATTATCTCGGACGTGCCTTCGTATATCTCGGTGATCTTAGCATCCCGATAATGCCGCTCGACCGCGTATTCCTTCATGTAACCGTAGCCGCCGTGAACTTGAACCGCGAGGCGAGTGGCGTTGACGCACGTTTCGGACGCGAAGAGCTTTGCCATAGCTGCCTCCTTTGAGAATCGCTTGCCCTGCGACTTGACGTGCGCCGCGCGCAGCGTGAGCAATCTCGCGGCGTCTATCTGCGTGGCCATGTCGGCGATCATCCATTGGACCGCCTGGAAGCTGGCGATTGGCTTGCCGAATTGCTCTCTCTCCTTAGCGTATTTGATGCTCTCTTCGAGGGCAGCCCTGGCGATGCCGACGGCCTGGGCCGCGATCCCGATTCTCCCTGAGTCAAACCCGGCAAGGGCGATCTTGAAGCCCCGGCCCTCTTCACCCAGGAGCAGGTCCTTGCTGACGCGGCAATCCGCGAGGACGAGCTCGGATGTGCCCGAGGCGTTCATCCCCATCTTGTGCTCGATAGTGCCAACTTCGAGGCCCGGCGTCTCTTTCGGGATGATGAAGGTTGACATGCCCCTGCTTCCCTTGGAGCGGTCGGTCGAGGCGAATAGAACCACGAGGTCCGCATGGGCTCCACCGGAAACGAATATCTTGGTCCCGTTCAGCACGTAGTCGGCGCCATCCTTTGCCGCCGTCGTCGCGATGGCCCCGGCGTCAGAACCAGCCCCAGGTTCGGTAAGAGAGAAGCAGCCGATCATCTCGCCCCGAGCCAGCTGCGGCAAGAATCGCTTCTTCTGCTCGTCGGTCCCGAATTTCAGGATGAGCTCACAGACAAGGGAGTCGTGAATCGACATGATCACGCCGCAGGAAGCCTCGCCGCGCGATATCTCCTCGATGGCGAGCGCGTAGCTGATCGGGTCCATCTCCGCGCCGTCGAATTCCTCCGGCAGCGTCATACCTAAGAAGCCGAGTTCGCCCATCTTCTTGAGTATTTCACCGGGCCAAAGCGACTCCTCGTCCAACTTCTGCGCGACAGGCTTCAATTCCTTGTCCGCAAAGTCGCGGGCCATATCCCGCATCATCTGTTGGTCTTCTGAAAGCTCAAAATCAATCACTAGCGGATGTCTCCTTCTTCAATTGAGGCCCAGTGCCCGGAATTTGGCTGTACAACGGGGCTGAGGTCGTATAGGGGGCGCCTCGCCGTTCGGCGAAGTCTCCGACGCGCGGCGGACATCTAAGACGGCCAACACCGAATTATGACCCAGCATCCACAGCCCCTGCGAGCAACCGCCGTTCAACGCTTAATAATCGTAGAAGCCTTTGCGGCTCTTGCGGCCCAAGTAGCCCGCATCGACCATCTTCCTGAGAAGCGGACAAGGCCGATACTTCGGGTCGCCGAAGCCCTCGCAAAGCACGTTCAATATCGAGAGGCAGACGTCGAGACCGATGAGGTCTGCCAGCGCAAGTGGGCCCATCGGATGGTTCATCCCGAGCTTTAAGACCGTATCTATCGCCTCGCGCGTGCCGACTCCCTCGTGAAGCGCGAAGACCGCCTCGTTGATCATGGGCATCAGGACGCGGTTCGAGACGAAGCCCGGGGCGTCGTTGACCTCAACCGGCGTCTTGCCGAGCTTCTCGGAAAGCTCCTTCGTGATGCGGAATGTCTCGTCAGACGTGGCGATTCCGCGGATTATCTCGACAAGCTTCATCAGCGGCACGGGGTTCATGAAGTGCATCCCGATGAATCTGTCGGGCCGCTTCGTCTGCGCCGCGAGCTTCGTTATCGAGATTGAGGATGTGTTCGACGCGAAGATAGTGGCCTCGGGACAGATCGCATCGAGTTCCTTGAACAGCTCGGTCTTCACGGCGAGGTCCTCAAACACGGCCTCAATAATCAGATCGACGTTCTTCATCGCCTCAAGCTGCTCCATCGGCGTGATATTTGCGAGCGCCGCGTCGTGTTGTTCCTGCGTGATTCTCTCCTTCGACAGGAACTTGCCAAGGCTTTTGTGAACGGCCTTGACGCCTCGATCTACGAATTCTGCTTTCGTGTCGTTCAGAAGAACCGTGTATCCAGAAAAGGCCAATATCTGGGCGATACCGCTGCCCATCGTCCCGGCCCCGACGACGCCTACCGTCTTTATGGCCATAGAGTCACTCCTCCCATTGCAAAGAAGATGAACGCTAATGTGATGTTCTTTTCATTCGCTAATGTTATTCAGCAATGGCAGGCTGGAAAGCCCGCCCCACAGAGTATCCTTATCTTTCGACGACCACAGCGACCGCGTTGCCGCCGCCGAGGCAGAGGACCGCTATGCCGCGCTTCAGGTTGTCGGCCTCCATCTGATACAGCAGGGTCGTGAGTATCCTCGCGCCAGTCGCCCCGATGGGATGGCCGAGAGCGACCGCGCCGCCATTGACGTTGACCCTGTCGTAATCGAGGCCGAGCTCGTCGCAGCAGGCAATCGCCTGGACAGAGAAGGCCTCGTTCAGCTCCACGACGTCGATGTCGTCAAGGGCGAGGTTTGCCTTCTCAAGCGCCATGCGAACCGCGGGGAGGGGCGTCATCAGAACCATTTCCGGGACCATGCCGGACGTGGCGTAGCTCACGATCTTGGCCATCGGCTTGAGGCCGCGCTTTGCCGCCTCGTCGGCGCTCATGACGATGACTGCCGAGGCGCCGTCGTTGACGCTGGGCGCGTTGCCGGCGGTTACTGTCCCGTCTTTCTTGAATACGGGCCGCAGTTTGGCGAGCTTCTCAATGGAGGTGTCGGCCCTGGGGCCTTCGTCGGTATCGACAATGATGGGGTCACCTTTTCGCCGCGGTATTGTCACGGGCACGATCTGGCTCTTGAACTTGCCCGCTTCGATTGCCGCCACTGCCTTGCGATGGCTGTTGTAGGCATATTCGTCTTGGCGCTCTCGGCTGACTGCAAACTTCTCGGCGACTATCTCGCCGACATTGCCCATGTGGTAGTCGTTGAATGCGCACCACAATCCGTCGTGGATCATGAGATCGACGAGTTTGCCGTGGCCGAGTCGGTAGCCGAATCTTGCCTTTGGGAGCGCGTATGGGACGTTGCTCATCGACTCGAGTCCGCCGGCGATAACGACGCTTGAGTCGCCAAGTTTGACCGCTTGAGCCGCCAGAACGACCGCCTTGAGCCCGCTGCCGCAGACCTTGTTGATCGTCAGCGCGGCGACCTCGTCCTTGAGTCCCCCAAAAAGTGCCGTCTGACGAGCTGGGTTCTGCCCGAGCCCGGCGCTCACCACGTTGCCCATTATGATCTCGTCGAAATCCTCGGCGGGGATGCCCGAGCGCTTCAGCAGCGCCTCGACAACAATCGCGCCGAGTTTTGGGGCTGTTACCTTAGCAAGGGCGCCGCCAAGCGACCCAATCGGGGTCCGAACCGCGTGCGTGATCACAGCTTCGATAGTCATGCTCTAAGTCCTCCGTGAAACCTTAATTAACGTCGAACGCCGGGCGGGCCGGCGGGTTGTTGCTCCTTGCCGAACGCCGGATCAATGTATATCTCGGCTCTGTCCTTGAGGTCCTCAAGCCAGGCGGCAAGGGCCTTGTTTTCTTTGTCGGACCGCATCTTTTGCGCCAGCTGGCCCTTTTCCTTGGCAAATTCCTCTTCAACGAGTTGAGTGTGCTCGAGCACTGCAAAAAAGACGTAGCCGTTGCGGACCTTTGTCGGGCCGCCGACACCGCCTACCTCCGTCGCAAATGCCTTTTGAATGAACTCATCGCTCCGGCCTATGCCCCGCACGTAGCCTTCCTTCGAGAACGCGTTAGTCTCCTTGACGGTGAGCTCCCACGACTTGGCGGTCTTGTCGAACGACTCGAGGTCAGTTACCTTTTGCGCGAACTCGTTGGCCTTCTTCTTGGCGATTCTCTCGCCTTCCTCCTCTGCCCAGTCGCGCTTGACCCTCGCCTTAACTTCATCGAACGGCAGCACGATTGGCGGCTTTTCGTCGAGCAGCTTGATCAGGAAGTAACGGTCTCTGCCCTTCACGACCGGGCTGACCGCGTCCTTTGAAAGCCCCAGAGCGGCGTTTGCAAACTGATATGAACGCCCAAGCCCCTCTATCTCGTCCATTCGCTTGAAGAAGTCCGTCGTGGCGAGCTTGAGACCGTTTTCCTCTGCAAAGCCCGCGAGGACCTGCGATTCACCTAGCTTCTCGTGCGCGCTCTCCGCTGCTTCTTCTGCTAGCTTCAACGCCTTCTCATCGATCAGTTTGGTCCGGACCTCGTCTGCTACCTGATCAAACTCCCGGGTCTCGGCCTCCTTCCGCTGCTCAACTTTGATGATGTGATAGCCGAACTCCGTCTTGATGACGTCGCTTATCTCGCCCACTTTGAGAGAAAAGGCCGCATCCTCAAATGGTTTCGCCATCTGGCCGCGGCCGAAAAAGCCCAGGTCCCCGCCCTTGGAGGACGACGGGCAGTCGGAGTTCTCCTCGGCCAGTTTGGCGAAAACCCCGCCGGCCTTCACCTGCGCCAGAACGCCTTCCACCTTCTTTTTCGCATCCTGTTCAACCTTCTCGCTGGCGCCCTCCGGCACTTTCGCCAGAATGTGACGGGCCCGAACCTCCTCCTCCTGCACATACTCGCTCTCGTGCTCGTCGTAGTAGTCCCGAACCTCGTCATCCGTTATGTTGACCTTCGACTTGTATGTCTCAGGACTAAACAGCAAGTACTCGACCTTCACCTCGCGCTCGCTCTTATACCTCTCCTTTTGCGACTCATAGACACTCAGGAGCTCCGTGTCGCTCGGCTCGAGGTCCCTTGCGAGCTCTCTGCCTTTGAACTCCACGAATTCGCAGTTGACCTTCTCGTTCTCCTCGACGTATTTGGCCTTGACCTCATCGTCAGTTATCCTGACAGTCGCTCGAATGAAATCCTGAAGCCTGGCCACCTTCTGGCTCTGCCGAATGCCGTGCTCATAAGTCTCCGGCGCGATTCGGTTCATCGACAGAATTCGCATGTAAAGCTCAGGTCTGAAGTTGCCATCTTGGTCTCGAAAACCAGGCGTCTTCCTGATCACGGAGGTGACCTCGCTGTCGGTCACGACAATCCCAACCCGCTCGGCCTCTTGGAGCAGAAGCCGCTTGCGAATCAGGTCCTGCCAGACGCGGTTCTCGAGGTCGAGGCTCTCCAGGATTTCAGGGGTCAACCGATCCTTGTAGATACTGCGGTAATAGTCCGCATAGCGCCGGATCGCTGAATAATACTCATCTCGCGCTATCTGGTCGCCATTGACGGCGGCGATCGCCGCATCGCCGCGCTCCATCCCACGTTTGCCCGCGCCCCAGACCACGAAGATCGTGCCGATGAACGCCGCTATCACGATCCAAAGGAATACCGAGAGCTTCTTCAAATGCCTGCGCATCGCTAGCATTGCCATTCTCTTACAAACCTCCTGAACTAACTGCAAATCTTGTCATGGACATTGGGCCGTGAGCTTCACGGGGAACTCGCCTCGTCCCGTTACTCGAGGCGCTGCCACAGCTTAGTCGCACGTTGGGCCCGAGACCAGTGCGCCCGGGCCAATTCCTGATCGCCCGTCTGACAGCAGGCGCGAGCGCCGATTGATCACACACGTTTAGTCCTGACACCATCCTTTGTATCCTCAATGATTATCCCTTTTGCTCTCAATTGCTCTCGCACCCTGTCCGCCAGGGCCCAGTCCCGCCGCTTTCGCGCCTGGCGTCGCTTCTCGATGAGGTCTTCAACGTCGGCCGGCAGCTCGTCGTCGCGACCCAGCTCGATGACGCCGATCACTGAGTTCAGCCGCTTAAGCAAGCCCTCAATCGCATCTCTGTCGGTCTCGCTTATCTCGCGGGCGTTAATCTGCTCGTTTGCCGACCGTATGAATGCGAACAACGCCGCCATCGCCTTTGAGATATTGAGGTCGTCGTCCATTGCGGCCTCGAATCCCTGCTCGCATTCAGCCACGGCGTTTGTGATCGCCGGATTGTCGATACCCGAACAGCTGGCAGAGCGGAAGGTTCTCACGAAGTCGTCGATTCGTGCCAGAGACCCAGCGGCCTGCTCGAGTGCGTCGAGGCTGAAGCTCAGCTGCTTGCGATAGTGCGCGGAAAGGAGCAGATATCGCAGTTGACGAGGTCTGTAGCCCATTTCGACGATCTCCCGGAGCGTGTAGATATTGCCGGTGGACTTCGCCATCTTGCTCCTGTCGAGCAATAGGTGCTCCGAGTGCAGCCAGTAGCGGGCAAACGGCTTCCCCGTGGCCGCCCTGGACTGTGCAATCTCGTTCTCGTGGTGTGGAAACATGTTATCGACGCCGCCTGTATGGATGTCGAACGTCTCACCCAGATACTTCATGCTCATCGCGGAGCACTCGATGTGCCAACCCGGCCTGCCAGGGCCTATCTCGGTGTCCCAAGACGGTTCGCCCTCTTTAGGCGCCTTCCACAAAGCGAAGTCCCTGATATCCTGTTTCTCATACTCGTCGTGGTCCACCCTGGAACGTATTTGACAGAGCGTTGGCTTCACACCTGTAAGTGCCCCGTAGGGCTTGAACTTGCCCACGTCGAAGTAAATGGAGCCCTCGCTCTCGTAGGCGTAGCCCCTGTCAACTAGGCGCTTTACGAGCGCCGCCATCTCATCGATGTGCTCCGTCGCTCGGGGATAGTGCTCGGCTGGCTCCATATTCAGCAACGCTATGTCCTCGAAAAACGCTTTCGTGAAGCGCGCCGTGAACTCGCCCAGCGGGACCCCCTCCTTGTTTGCGCCCTTGATTGTCTTGTCATCGATGTCGGTGATGTTCATAACCTGCGTTACGTCGTAGCCCTTGAACCTGAGGTAGCGCCTCAGAACGTCCTCGAACATAAAGGTCCGCAGGTTGCCGATGTGGATATAGCTATACACGGTCGGCCCGCACGTATAGAGTCCGACGTTGGGTGGGTTCAGAGGAACGAATTCCTCCTTCCTGCGGGTCATCGTGTTAAACAAATGCAACATCTGAAACTCTTGCTTTCTGGCTATTCACGGGCGCTTTGGCTGGACGAACCGCTATACTAAGCGACGTCTGAGGCAGCCCGCCAAAATATCCACCAACGCCGCATCAGAATAACACAACCTGGCCTGCCCTCGCAAGTGGTGGGTTGGACGTTTCGTCGATGCGCAGAAACACGCGGTGTAGGGGTCCGCCGCGCGGCGGACGCTCTCGGCCCCGCGGCTTGACGGGGCGCAGGCTTCGATCAGTCTCTCATTTTCCTTTCTGTGGACAGACCTTTCCAAAGGCCAGACTTACTCCTTGGGCCAGAGCCCCACGCAAGCTAAAGAAAACCCGGCAGGATACGAACTGATTAGTGGAAGCACGTTGTAAGAGTTGTGTATTTGAAATGTTCTGCACGTGTTTTCTGGCAAGAGGTTGGCAGTGCATGGCGGGCTTGCCGTGGAGGCATAAGGACGTGTCATCAAAGGACGTGAACTGGGATCAAACGGTCAACAGCAGGAAGGGGAACCGGTCCCCGCTGGGGGGGAAGGTCTTGTGAATCCGATCGGACGGCGCCGAGACCAACCGGGGACCATTAGACGATCAATGGGCGGAGATCATGGAGGCGAAGACTGTTGTCATCTGCTTTTCTTTCATTCGATGCAAACGTATCCCGAGTGGCCCACGATGAAGCTGCGGCACCCGTCAGACGAGCTGGCGGAAAAGGTCGCCGGAACGCCGCTTTCGATGCGATCAGATTGCCCCAACGCGAAAGCCGCGAGATGCGCCGGCTGGAGGAGCACACTGAGTTATGAGCCGGTGCATGATTGTCTCAAAGAGCTTGGGTCGGTCCCTAGAAGGACCATGACAAGGTGACGGGCGCTGACTTCGCCATAGTAGCCCGCTTGTCCGCCATAACCCTGGTGGCGGCGGAGACTACGTCGGCTGAAAGCGACGTTATCCAGCAGTATTGGCCCTGGCTCGCGGGGATGGCCGCCTTTGTCGTCGTGGGCATCCTGTTTGCGGTTTACGTGACGCGGCTCAACCGAGGGCTGGGTGAGGCGGCAAAGGGACAGAAAAAAGAGATCGTCGAGCGCAAGCTGGCGGAGGAAAGCTTGATGCGGCTGAATCAGGCCTTCCTTGAACTGGGTTCTGACTTTGACGAGAACGCCCAGATTCTTACGAAAATATGCGGCGAGCTTTTGGGCGGCGCCTGCGCCTTATACAATCGCCTATCAGGCGCGGAGCTGTATTCGACTGGCCAATGGCATACTCCGGAGGACTACGAGCCCGTCGATAAGCCCGACGGACATATTTGCTACGACGTTATTCTGAGAGGGAAGGACGCCGGTATCTACATCGTAAAGGACCTCCCGTCAACCCCATACATGCAAACTGATCCCAACGTCGCACGGTACGGGCTGAAGATTTACGTTGGCTATCCGGTCTGCTGCCAAGGAGAAGCTGTCGGCTCTATCTGCGTGGTTTTCCAGGAAGATGTGGAATTGAAGGAGAGCCAGAAGCGCCTCATGGGTATCGTTGCAACGGCAATCGGAGTTGAGGAGGACCGCAAGCAGGCCGAGGAGGCGCTGCGGGAGAGCGAGGAGCGGCTCAAGACCATCCTGGACTCCCTCCAGACAGCGATTGTGATCATCGACTGGGATTCTCACACCATCGTTGACGTCAATCCCGTGGCCGCGGAGATGATCGGCGCGCCGAAGGACGAGATCGTGGGTCAAGTCTGTCACAAGCACATCTGCCCGGCTGAGGTCGGGAACTGTCCAATCGCGGACCTTGGTCAGGATGTGGACAGCTCGGAAGGCGAGCTTTTAAGGGCTGACGGTAGCATCGTGCCGGTTATCAGAACCTCGATTCCTGTGGTGCTTGACGACCGCACACACCTGTTGGAGAGCATGGTTGATATAACTGAACGCAAGCAGGCGGAACAGGCCTTACGTCAGGCCAAGGAGGGGGCCGACGAGGCCAACCGCCAGCTGAAGCAGGTCGTTGAGCGTGCCAATCTGTTGGCCGTGGAGGCCGAGGTGGCCAACGCTGCCAAGAGCGAGTTCCTGGCGAATATGAGCCACGAGATTCGCACGCCGATGAATGGGGTGATCGGCATGACAGGTCTCTTGCTGGACACGGAATTGACCTCGGAGCAGCGCGAGTGCGCTGAGGTTGTGAAGAACAGTGCAGACTCGCTGCTTACGGTCATCAACGACATCCTCGACTTCTCCAAGATAGAGGCCGGGAAGCTCGAATTGGAGACGCTGGACTTCGACCTTCGCACCGCCCTGGAAGACCTGGATGATGTGCTGGCGTTACGTGCGCACGACAAGGGCCTGGAATTGGTCTGTCTGGTCGAACCAGAGGTCCCCTCGTTTGTGCGGGGCGACCCAGGGCGTCTCCGCCAGATACTAACCAATCTGATGGATAACGCGATCAAATTCACCGCCGAAGGAGAGGTAGCCTTGCACGTGAGCCTCGAATGCGAGACCCATGAACATCTAACATTGCGCTTCGCGGTGAAAGACACCGGCATCGGCATCCCGCAGGACAAGCTCGACGGTCTTTTCAACGCCTTCACGCAGGTGGATGCCTCGACCACTCGGAAGTATGGTGGAACCGGGCTCGGTTTGACTATCTCGAAGCAGCTTGTTGAGAAGATGGCTGGTCAGATTGGCGTAGAGAGCCAGGAAGCGGAGGGCTCCACGTTTTGGTTCACAGCTCATTTTGGGAAGCAACCCCCGGGCGAGGCGATGCACGAGGTTCGGCGCGAGGACATCCGCGGCGTGCGTGTCCTTGGCGTGGACGACAATGAAACGAGCCGCCGCGTCCTTCACGCGATGCTCTCTGCATGCCAATGCCGCCACGAGGAGGCCGCGGACGCAAAGACCGCAATGGGAGAGCTTCGTGCGGCGGCACAAGCAGGGGACCCGTTCGAGATTGCAGTAGTTGATATGCTTATGCCAGAGATCGACGGTGAGAGTCTGGGCAAAATGATCAAGGAGGACCCGTCGCTTAAGGATACCGTCCTGGTGATGATGACGTCCCTGGGCAGGCGAGGCGACGCCGCACGGCTTTCCGAGATCGGATTTACGGGATACTTGACTAAACCGGTGAAGCAATCCCAGCTCTTTGGTGTGCTTGCGATGGCTTTGGGCCGGGGACCGGCAGACGAACCGCCCCGGGACGGAATCATAACGCGGCACACCGTGGCGGAAGACCGCAGGCGCAGAATCCGAATCCTGTTGGCGGAAGACAACATCACCAACCAGAAGGTTGCGGTCAAGATTCTGGAGAAGATCGGCTACCGTGCGGACGTGGTCGCCAACGGTCTCGAGGTAATCAAGGCACTTGAAACGATTCCCTATGATCTCGTACTGATGGACTGTCAGATGCCGGAGATGGATGGATTCGAGGCGACCGCAGCTATAAGAAGAGAGGAAGAAATCTCCGGCGCTCACATCCCTATCGTCGCCATGACCGCCCGCGCTTTGAAGGGCGACCGGGAGATGTGTCTGGACGCGGGCATGGATGATTACATTGCCAAGCCGGTCATGCCCAAGGAGCTGGCCGAGGCAATTGACAGATGGCTCGGCGCCGGCGCATCCACCGAGGAAGACCAGCCGAATGAAAACGAGACAAAGAAAGCGGCGGTCTTTGACCGAGACGCGTTGCTGAAGCGACTCGGCGGCGATGAGGGACTATTACGCGACATCGTTGGTGTCTTCCTTCAGGACGCGCCAGGGCAGATGCAGTCCCTGAAAGACGCAATTGAGAAAGGTGATACAATTCTGGTTCAGCGCCAGGCCCACACGCTCAAGGGCGCCTCGGCCAATGTCGGCGCGAGCGCGTTGCAGGAGCTCGCGTTTCAGATGGAGATGGCCGGGAAAGAAGGCGACCTGAGCCGGGCGTTGGAACTTCTGGAAACGATGAAGGAAGAATACGAGAGGCTGAAGCGGACAGTGACACGTCTGAACGTCATTAAAGGACAAGCGGTGCATGCGAACTCTCATTGTAGATGATGATTTCACGAGTCGACTGCTGATGCGTCGGCTGCTTGCACCGTTCGGCGAATGTGACGTCGCGGTGAACGGTTGGGAGGCGCTTGAGGCGTTCAAATGCGCCCATGTCGGGAAGCGTCCCTACGATCTCATTTGTTTGGACATCATGATGCCCGGCCTGAGCGGACATGAGGTGCTCAAAGAGATTCGCAAGTTTGAAACCAAACACAACATTGATGAGAAAGATCAGGCGAAGGTCATCGTGACGACGGTGCTCAGCGATCGCGAACACATAATGGCAGCCGCGCGGGGCAACTGCCAGGCCTATCTTGTCAAACCGATTGACAAAGAAACGTTGCTGAAAAAGCTGCAAACGGTTGGACTTCTTGCGGAATCGGGCAATGACGGCACGCAAGGCAGAAAAGACACCGGCTGAAACGCCCTTCCTGAAATGACGTGAAGAGGAAATCAAATATGAGCGCGCTTCTTGTAGATCCTGTCCGCCATAGCATTCTTGACCGACGCAGCCTTCTTGAGCGACTTAGCTTCCGCGAAGGTGGAAAGGAGCTACGTTTTCATAGGCTTCTGAAGGGGCATGTACGATGAGGATATTGATCGCAGAGGACGACGCGACGTCGCGTCTTATGCTCGAACGCGTGCTTCGCAAGTGGGGACATGAGGTTGTCGTTACAGCAGACGGGGACGAGGCCTGGGAAGCGTTTAGGAGGGAGCAGCCGGACCTTGCGGTCCTTGACTGGATGATGCCGGAGATGGATGGCATAGAGGTCTGTCGAAGGATCAGGGAGTTCGAGGGTCCGCGCTATGTCTATGTGATTTTGCTGACAGTTAAGGGGCAGGCCGAAGACGTTGTCAAAGGGCTCGAATCCGGAGCGGATGATTATATCAAGAAGCCCTTCGACCATGCCGAGCTGCGAAGCCGGATTAAGGTGGGCGAACGCGTGCTTCAGCTTGAACGTGCACTTGCCTCGAAGGTGAGGAGCCTCGAGAGGGCACTCGCGGAAGTTAAGCAGCTCAGCGGCCTGATCCCCATCTGTATGCACTGCAAGAGGGTCAGGGACGACAAGGACTTCTGGCACCATGTCGAAAGCTATATAGCACGACGTTCGGAGGCCACGTTCAGCCACGGCCTGTGTCCCGAATGCCTGGACAAATACTACCCTGACCAGAAGGGAAACGAGGACCGAGGCGGCGACAGCGCAGAACACAGCGAAGGCCCCGCTTCGGGCTAGCCTGTTTGCGCAATCACTGCTCTTTGCCCAAGAGCGCCCTCCAAACCGATCGAATCAGCGGACTGTCGCTTCTCACCAACTCACCAATTGGCGGTGGCTTCGGTCCGTGCGATCAGAGGCCCTGAACGCCTCTTGTTTCGTCCTAATGTAAGCTTTGACGACCGCCCTTTTCGGCTTCTTGTCCGGCGCAGTTCGCCTCTTTATTTGGCGAGTCTTTAACACACGGCGAATGAAGGCGGATTGCTCCCCTTTCGTTTCGCGTTCGCCGAAGCTTCAGTGAAGAAGAATTCGCCCGTTTCCCCAACGGGGCCCCCTCGGTTCTCGATAATCACATTGACCGCAAGAAAGATGGTGGGGCTAAGACGTTCTGCCGCTGCCCAAAGGTGATGAGTTCGACGGGGTCGAGGTGTCAGTTGCACCCGATGGGTGCTTTGGACTGCGGTGGCTTGACACCGCTTTGGCTCGACGCGGCTTGACGCGGCGTTAGCTCTGATCGACAACATCCTATTCTCCGGATCGCCGCCTGCGAGGTGGCAAGAGCAATCTGTCAGAGGGTGGTGTCAAGCGACCACCAATGAAAGCGGCGTCAAGCCGCCGCACTCCAAATGGTCGCCGCCTGTCCGTATCAATCTGATTACTGGGGTCGGTCCTCGAGCCTTGACTTTCGCTTGACTTGCTGCAAGCATTGCGTTCATAGGCTTGTGGTTGCTGACAGAGTTGATTACTTGGGAGAAGAGTCATGACGCTGACCTTTGTCAGCGCGTTTGCTTTCAAGGCCATCAAGACAGCCCTGCTGATTGCGCTGCCTCTCCTGGCGGCGGGACTTCTGACGGGCGTCCTCGTCTCCATTTTTCAAGCTGTAACCTCGATCCAGGATATGAGCCTGACCTTCATCCCCAAGATATTAGTGGTGATGGTTACGCTTCTGCTTGTGTTGCCATGGATAATGGGGATTCTGATTGCATTTACCAGCGAGCTATTCACCAATTTCCCTGCTTACATAAGGTAGAGCTTCTAAGAGGGGACGCTGCCTGAGTAGTGGCAGCTGTTTCAGTGAACGACGGCGCCTCCTCGGAGCGGACTTGTCGTTCATGCGGT
>CBDVDH010000030.1:0-44385 GCA_965372715.1 uncultured bacterium
CATGTAGGCGGGCGGGTCTGAGACACCGCCCCTACAGGCCGATTCCGACAATCGCGTCGCATAAGAAAACCGCCGCGTCGATCTTGACAATCGGCCGTATTCCCTGTATCGTTGTTGTCTGAATGGACAACGAAATCCTCGCCAATCGAATTATGACCCAGCCTCTTCCAGCCTGCCATTATTGAATGCGCCGCCGGCAAAACGTCCCGCTCTGACAGATAGTTCATCCTCGCTGCTCGCGTCTTTGCTGGGCGCTGCAAATGCGAGCGCTCGAAAATCGAGCTTGTGATTTTTCGCCTGAGCTTCGATCGCTTAAATCACAGGTTTTCAAGCGCGCTCGATAAAGATGATCCGGCCTTCTAGGCGGTGATCGCCCTTCCATGCACCATTTTGTAGGAGCAGGCCTTGTGTGGCTAGCCCATAAGTCGGCGTCGGGTCGTAGGGGCGGTGCTTGCCCCGCCCTGTGTGCATTCGGCAGATCAGAGGAGGGTGCGGCAAGCAGCACCCCTACACGACTTCTGTTCCCTTCTACAGCCTAGATCTGAGCCCCGCGAATTGATTCGTGATCCAGTCTCCTGCTGCGATGGTATGATGTTATGGCGTTACAATGCTGGACACGAGGATGATTCATTGAATGCTTGAGGAAAGCTCGGTGGAAACAGCGAATGGTGCGGATAATCTGAGACCGGCTGGAGGACAACGCCGAAGTCACCTTGTCCTGCTTGCTCTTGTATTTCTGCTGCTTTCGGTAGTCTTCACTCGCGACGTCATTCTGTTCATCGCGGACAGCCCGCCTTGTGGGGCAGGGGACTCAGTGACGTTCGCCTGGAACTTCTGGTGGGTTGCTGAACAGCTGAGTGAAGGTGAACTGTTCTTCAAGTGCGATTACGCGATGCTCCCGTTCGGCATCCGGACGGTCTATCACACTGCTATCCCGCTACATTGTGCAGTCCTGGCCCCCATAACGTGGCTTTGGGGGCCGATCGTGTCCAGCAACCTACATCTGATACTCTCGTTCGCGCTTGGGGGCTTCGGGATGGCGCTGCTCGTGAGGTTCGTTACCGGGTCTCATCTCGCCGGTCTTTGCGGCGGGATCGTCTTCGCCTTTTCGACGACGCACTGGTATCACGCGGCCGGACATTACAACCTCACCGCAACCGAGCTCTTGCCTTTTTGCCTCTTTTTCCTGCTCAAATGGATGCAGAAACACAGGGCGGCGGATTTGGCGGCCGCATCCGGCTTGCTCGCTCTGAATCTCTACAATGACTACACTACGACGGTCGTTCTAGGGCTGTGCGCCATGCCGCTCTTCGTGCTGGCGCTAGTTCGGACGTTGAGGCGCCGGAGGCTGAAGAGGACTCTCCTGTCAATTGCTGCCTCGTCCCTTGTGTTCGGCCTCATTGCTCTTCCGCTGGGTTACTGCGCTCACGAGTTCTCATCGTTGTTCGATACAAACTGGGCAAGGGACCCTGGCCTTGCCGCGAGGACTTCCGCCGATCTGCTGAGCTACTTAGTCCCCGATGCCCATTCCTGGTATGCCATACAAAGCCTTCAACAGGGGTGGCTGGCCGGCTTGACTGGCGGCGAACTCGACCGCCCGCAGTTCTTCGGTGTGTTCGCCTTGGTTCTAGCGTGCCTGGGTGCAGGAATCCTTCACAACCGGGATCGAGCGCTTTTCTATTGTTTGCTGGCCGGGGCGCTCAGCTGTTTTGCCATCTCCCTCGGCCCCGAACCGAGGCTCTTGGGAACACAACTCATCCCAATTGCCCTGTCGCCTTTCAACGCTCTGACAGGTGTGCCATTCCTCGATAACCTCAGAATCCCCGGCCGCTTCGGTCTCGGCGTGACCCTTGTTGGGGCAATTCTCGTGGGCATTGGCTCGGCATGGGTTCTCTCGAAGGTGAGAGGCAAGGAGACGACGACGATACTGCTCGTGTTGATTGCTGGGCTGCTTTTCGCGGAAAAGGTCCATAAGCCGATAGCAACGGGAAAGATCAGGATACCTTCAGTTTACAAGGCGCTCGCGACGCTTTCACCGAAGCCAAAGGGTATCGTCATAACGCCGTTCCACATTTGGTCAGGTCAGGGCCTAACTGGCAGTTTCCCGTTCGTCGATCGCTGCATCATGCTTTTCTACCAGAGAGTTCATCAGACGCCGATGATTAACGGGTTCGCAGCCCGGATTCCTGAGGAGATCACGTCCTACTACAGGCAGGCGCCTCTGACATCCAGCCTGATGGCGCTTCAAACGGGACGCGGCATTGATGCGGAGCAGATACTGGCCGAGAGGGATTACGTGGAGCAGATTACGTATCTCTTCGGCGTGACGCACATCGTCTGTGACTATGGTGCGAGGTATTTTGGCTCTGGGCTGTGGATGAAGCGATACGTCGAGGACGTGCTTTGCGCAGAGCTCGTCCACAAAGACGCCACTGGACGGGTCTATAGGTTGCCATTTCCGGACGCTGCGCCAAACGAACTCACGATCACCCCGGACGACGCCTCAGCGAGGCTTTATCTCATGGAGGGCTGGCACAAACCCGTAGTGCACGAGGGGCAAAAGCGACTCGTCTTCGATCCATGCCGTCCCACTGATGAGACATCACGTCATTGCCGCGTCCGGGTGATCTTCAGAACCTCCGAGGCCACGAATGCGCTGCGATATTCATATCAATTCAGCCCCAGTTTTCCAGACCGGTTCAGGCAGACACGCTTCAGAATCGACCTCGACGGCATGACCGTCGGAGAGGTCGAACCAGCAGTCGATAGGAGCTTTTCAGTCGTAGGCGTCATCGAGTCTGACATGGAACCGGGGCTTCACTATTTGACCTTGACGCCGTGCACTGGCGGCTTCTCAGAGGCGCCCTCCCACCCATCCGGCCTTTCGAGGGGCGCGATGTTCATCGAAAAGATCGAGCTGAAGTGGTGAGGCACGCAGCAGGGCTGGTGGGCCTGGGTCATAATCGGTTGGGCGTTTTGTGGAAACTCCTCCCAACATCATGGTTGCGAGGGCGACCATAATGATGTACATTCCTTATCTGTCTGATTGACAAGGTGAAACTGCTTAGAGGCGGATAGAAATGGGAACGGAAATGGGTGTCAGGGCGCAGCTGGTTATACAACGCGACATAACTGAGGAAATGAAGACCGCGTATCTCGAGTACGCGATGAGTGTTATCGTCGCACGCGCCCTGCCGGACGTTTGTGACGGTCTCAAGCCAGTTCAGCGCCGGATACTCTACGCGATGAAGGACTTGGGGCTTGCGTATAATCGGCCCTACAAGAAGTGCGCCAGGATCGTCGGCGACACGATGGGAAAGTATCATCCGCACGGCAACGATGCGATTTACAACGCTCTAGTGCGGATGGTTCAGGACTTTTCGCTTAGGTATCCGCTCATTGACGGACAGGGGAACTACGGCTCGGTTGACGACGACCCACCCGCGGCGATGCGTTATACCGAGGCGCGGCTGGACCGGATCTCGGACGAGATGCTAGCGGACATCGAGAAGGATGTAGTGCCTTTTGCCCCGAATTACGACAGCACAACGACGGAGCCGACCGTATTGCCGGCAAGGGTCCCGAACCTTCTGATCAACGGCTCAAGCGGCATCGCGGTGGGGATGGCGACCCAGATTCCGCCTCATAACCTCTCGGAGGTTGTTGATGGGTTGATACGGCTGATTGAGCATCCAAGTGTGACGGTCTTGGAGCTCATGGACACGATTCGGGGACCTGATTTCCCGACCGCTGCGTTCATCCTTGGGCGTTCTGGCATCAAGCAGGCGTATGAGACGGGGCACGGGCAGGTGATCATGCGCGCCAAAGCAGCGTTTGAGAGCTTCGGGCCAAAGGATAACAGAACGAGGATCATCATAACTGAGCTGCCGTATCAGCGGCAGAAGAATGTAATCGTCGCGTCGATTGCGGAGCTAGTCCATCAAAAGCGAGTTGAGGGCATAGCGGACATAAGGGACGAGTCGGACCGACATGGGATGCGCATCGTAGTTGACCTCAAGCGGGATGCGCAGGAGGAGGTCATACTCCGGCAGCTGTATAAGCACACGGCTCTTCAGGACTCTTTCAACGTCAACATGCTGGCGCTCGTGCACGGGCAGCCTCGGCTTCTTAACCTGAAGCAGATGCTTCACGCATTTGTCGAGTTTCGGCAGATGGTGGTTCAGCGCAGGTGCGAGTTTGAGCTCAAGAAAGCGGAGGCGAGGGCGCACATTCTCGAGGGCCTCAAGATTGCTCTCGATAACCTTGACGCCGTGATCTCAACGATCCGTGAGTCAGCGACGGTCGAGCAGGCGCAGGGCCAACTGATGACTCGGTTTGCTCTGACGGCCATTCAGGCAAAGGCCATTCTCGACATGCGCCTCCAGCATCTGACGAAGCTGGAGCAGAAGAAGCTCGACGAAGAATACGCAGAGCTGAAGGAACAGATCGGGCATTTGCAGGAGGTTCTCTCGGACGAGAAGCTGGTCATGGGGATAGTGAAGGACGAGCTAGGCGAGGTCAAGAAGAAATATGGCGACGAGCGCCGTACCGAGATAGTCGCGGCGGCGGAGGCCGTAACGGACGAGGCGCTGATCCCTGTTGAGGAGATGCTTGTAACATCGACGAGGTCGGGCTACATCAAGCGAACTCCGCTGTCACTGTTCACTGCGCAGCGCCGCTCGGGTCAAGGCTCCTACGGGATGGCCACGAAGGATGAGGACTTCATCGAGACGATCTTCGCGACGATGACACACGACTGGGTCATGTTCTTCACGGACCGGGGCAGGGTCCATCTTTTGAAGGTCTATAATCTGCCAAGCGGCGAGAAACACACCAAGGGGCGAGCGATCAGGAACCTATTGAACCTCATGCCGGAAGAGACGATACGGACGCTTTTGCCGGTCAGGAATCTCGACTTCGACGGCGAGCAGTTCCTGTTGATGGCCACCCAACGGGGCCAGGTCAAGAAGAGTCCGATTTCGGCGTTCAGAAACATTAGGTCCAACGGAATCATCGCCATTGGCCTCAATGAGGGAGACAGTTTAGTCTCGGCGAGCCTGACGGCGGGCGACCAGGACGTTTTTCTGGGCACCCGAGGTGGCAATTCGATACGGTTTGATGAGCAGCAGGTCCGCCCGATGGGCCGCTCTGCGCGAGGCGTCAGAGGCATAAAGCTCCGCGAGGGCGATGAGGTGATCGGGATGGAGGTCCTCTCCGCGACCGCGACGATTCTTACGGTGACAGAGAACGGCTACGGGAAGAGAAGCCGCGCGTCCGATTATAGGCCGCAAAACCGCGGCGGTTATGGATTGATAAACATCAGGTGCAGAAAGAAAAACGGCAGGGTGGTTGGTTTAGTTCAGGTCAACGACGGCGATGAAGTCATAATGATTACCCACAATGGGAAGACGTTGAGATTCAAGCTTGAAAGACGGAGCGTTCGGATAACGGGTAGAGCAACGATGGGCGTGAAGCTGCAATCTCTGCTTGAAGACGATAAGGTTGCATCAGTTTCGGTGATACGCAAAGAATACGCAGATCAGAAAGGCAACAATTCAAAGGGCTAACAGGAGGCGAAGATGGCTGAGGTGAACTCAGAACAAGAAAAGAAGGTTTACACCCAGACTTTTCTAGGGCTGGTTCAGTCGCTGGCAGCGGCGGGGATGGCTCAGCTCGGCAAGATGGCCAATCCGGTCACTGGCAAGGTGGAAAGAGACCTCGAGCAGGCGCAGTCCTCAATAGCTATGCTTGAGATGCTGAAGAAGAAGACTGAGGGCAATCTCGACAAGGACGAGGCGACAGTTCTGGACACTGTCCTTACGAATCTTCGACTCAATTTCGTTGAGGAAGCGAAAAAGGACCAGTCATCAAAAGGTCAAGAGACTGAAAAGGACCAGGAAGCAGCCAAAGAGAAGGATGACACGTCAGAACAGGGATAACGCCTGGCAGGCCCTGACTCTTCTTCTGACGACCGCCATCCGCGCCATCCGTCTTACCCCAATACAGTTCTCTCTGAGCGCGCTCTCACTCGCCGTTTTCGCTTTCATGTTCTCATTTGTTGTCGCCACATCTCACACCGATGCGCGACTGGCCGGAGAGCTCGCCGGCGCTAATCGTATGACGGTTTATGTGCCGGGCGGTCTTGAGCAGAAGCAGACTGACGATCTTGTCGCTTGGGCCAAGTCGCGGGTTTTTGTTCAGGATGTTGAGCAGAAACCGTTTGATTCGTATTTCTCGGACCTGTGCGCTTCGCTGGGTCTGGACGCGGATGTCTTCGGCGAAGTTCCTTCAGACGCCGTCCCAAGAGTCTTGGTCGTGATTCTCGATTCCAACGAGGTTTCTCGCGACCGGCTCAGGCAGTTCATAACCGAGTTAAGGGCGCGATCTGATGTGCTTGACGTCCATTTTGGTGGGGACGCACTCCTGAGCTTGTCCGAGCTCGTCCGTCGTTTCAAGAGGTTGGTATGCGCGCTGCTTTCGGTCTGTTGTTTGCTCGTCGTCGTTTCGCTGTTCTCAGCCAGCAGATCGGTGGTCCAGGCCAACGACGACGCGATAGGTATAATGAAGCTTGCCGGCGCCAGCGCAACGACGCTTGCTGGGCCCTTTGTCTGCTATGGGGCATTGCTATGGGGGACCGGCGTGGCTCTGGCTTTCATCCTGTGGCACGCTTTCTTCCCCATCAGAGCTATCCGCGTTGAGGGCTTCATCGCACAGCTCCAGGGCCTGGGCGCCCCGCAGCTGAATGTGTTGGATGTCGCGCTTGTTGGGTTGACGTCCGCTGCCCTGTCTATTGTCCCGCTTCTTATTGCCCACCGATCAAAGCTCCGGGCAACGGATGTATTCTCCTGCTGAACGGATGGTCAGGTCCAGACCGCGCACCTGGCACGGACCCTGCGTCAGGAGCATAGCTGCTTTCATCGGCATAGTCCTCTTGCCGCTGTGCACTGGATTCGCAGTTGGCGACTGGCAGAATGCCGATTCAGACTTTGAACAGAACCTAGTGCGGGAAGACCTCGAGAATTGCTTAAAGAGCTACATTTCCGCCGCTAAACGGGCAGAGATACTTGAGTGCCCGGGCGCCCTCGGCGCCTCATTCTCGAAGAATTGGGCTGAGTTCATAAAGTCGGACCTGATATTCCTTGAACACCAGACCAAGTATCTAATCCTTTCTGTAGATCTACAGACAAAAAACCGAGGCATGGATGAGATTATTACACTTCTGGCCGAGACAAGGTCCCGAATTGAGACGCTGCGGGGGATCGCGTTTCGGTTCGCCTCGAGATGCCCCGCTTGCGCCGCACACCTGACCCCATTGTTGAAGGGCGACTTGTCTTCGAGCGAGTCGCCGAAAGGGGAGTTCAGGTGTCTCACAAGGTCGCTCCTTACGAATCTCTCAAAGAGTTTGGCTGAGGCGCACTTAACGCAAGGTCAGTTGCGAGCTCGTCAACAGGATGCCCTTGCGAGCCTGGCGCAGATGCGATCTGACCTTGCGGCGGAGAAGGAGCAGCTCGACGAGGCGCGGTCCAGCAAGCAAAGAGCGTTGGCTTGCCTCAATTCAGGTCCAGACGCTGAGAAGGCGGTCCCGGCGGTACTCAGCCACTGCCGGAAGAGGCTGCTCACTGCGATCAGGGACGGCGAGGCGGCTGGAACACGGAGGACATACGGAAAACTACCCAGGCGTTTCGCACCTCCCGTTTCAGCCGACGTAGCTCTGCGAGCTGCTATGGCGAAGTCTGCTACCTCAACGACTCATGACGTATCCTCCGCTGAATGCAATCTCGAACCAACGCTGTCCGTGGCGCCGCGCTCTTTAGTTTGCTCTGTTGCAGAAGGCGGCGTCGTTTTATCGGAATACATCCCGGGCTTTGGCCTGACGATTGTGCTTCGGCACGGACAGAGGGACGTGGCCGTATTCTCGCACCTGGCCGCGTCGTTCGTGTGGCCTGGCGATCGAGTGAAGTCCGGGCAGAAGATAGGGCTTTCAGGTGAGAGCGGAGTGGCAGAGCGCCCGTCCCTGCTGTTTGCGCTCGTGAAAGAAGGCAAGTTCAGAGACCCACGTCCTCGCATCGACTGGCGGGAGCCATAGGTTCACGGGCATTGACTGGGTGGGACAACCGGGAGATGGTTCTTACCGGCGGACGAGGCTGCGAGCGAACCTCTCGAAGAGGGCCCTGTTGAGTTTGCCCGATTCTACCTCGGCTTTCATCAGACTGAGCGCCTTGAGGGGCGCCATCGCGCTTCTATAAGGTCTGTCGTCATTTGTTATTGCCTCGTAGCAATCAACCATCCCTACTGTCTGGCCGACAAGGGAGACGGCGGTGATGCCCCTCGGATAACCGCCTCCGTCCAACTTCTCATGGTGTTCGCGAGCACCCTCGAACACTGCCTCCTGCGCAAAGTCGCACCTCTTCAGTATCTCGTATCCTAACGTGGGGTGCTTCTTTATTTCCGCGAATTCCGCGTCTGTAAGCGTCCGGCTGGCGGTAAGGATCTTTGGATCGATCTTCGTCTTGCCGACATCGTGCAAAAGCGCCCCAAGCCCCATTGCTCTGCTGTTGTCCAACGAATAATTGCTGTGAAGGCAGTAGCCCAGCGTTATAGCCATGACGTTCACAGAGTGCACTGCCGTCGTGTAATCTTTGAAATAGACATCGGCCAAGGCCAGCAAGACGTTCGGCTGAGTAGCTAATTCAGCGGTCAAGATATCCACGGTCTCGGCAACTCCCTCCAGGCTGCCCGACCTCGGCTCCCTCAGTGTCTCTTCGACCACAGCAACGAGGACCTCCTTCATCTTCGTCGTGTCCTGCGATTTGATACACTGTTTCAGGTCTTGATTAAAGGACTTCTGAAGCTCTCTGATGCCTTGCAGTTTGTCCTCTGCCCTGAGGAACAGCTCCGACGGGAACTTCCCTGTCTTGACCCGCATATCTTGAAGCGACATGCCCTCCGGCTTGTAGAGAACGAACTCTCCTCCCTCTGTTCTGATATAGAGGGGAATCCTGTAGCGGCCCATTTGCGATTTTCTCGCTCGAATCATCTCTTCAGACATACCGCTCCTCCGCGTCAAGAATACGTCAAAACATATCAGTCTAACTATATCAAATCGAAACGGAGAACAAGAGCGATTCGTGTCATAGAAACAACCTACCTTTATATTAGCTCTGCTGTACCAACGCATCGACTGAGCAGTGCGCAGTCCTCGTCAGCGATCACAGGGCGAGGTTCGGCGTCGCGTCTAGGTCGAGGCCGGCGAATTGCCTTTTCTCAAGATGGTGAAACGCGGCGCCGGCGATCATTGCGGCGTTGTCGGTAGAAAGCGACTTTGGTGGGAATATGACTCGGAGTCCGGTCTTCTGAGCCGCTTCCGAGAAAGCCTTGCGCAGGGCGCCGTTTGCTGAAACACCCCCGCCAAGCGCGAGAACAAAGACCCCTCTTGAGGCCGCAAGCCTCAACGTCTTTTGGATCAGCACCCGGAATACGGCTCTCTGGAAGCCGGCGCATATCCTCTCGAGCAAGTCCGGCCCGATCCTGTCAGGGACCTCATCGGATGATGTTATCTGAAGATCGAACCTCAGGTAGTTCAGCACCGCGGTCTTGAGGCCAGAGAAACTGAAATCGTAGTTATCCTGCTTGATCATTGGGCTGGGGAATGTCACACAATCGCCGTCGGATTGGCTCGCAAGCGACTCGATTATCGGGCCGCCCGGATACCCCAGTGAGAGGGCCTTAGCAACCTTGTCAAAAGCCTCTCCTGCCGCGTCGTCAACCGTCCGGCCGACGAGCTCGTATGAACCCAGTTCCTTCACGACATAAAGACTAGTGTGCCCACCCGATACGACCAGTGAGACAAATGGGAAATCGTACTCAACACCCGTGACCATAAAGGGGGAATTGATGTGCCCCTCGATATGATTCAAGGGTATCAAGGGCAGGTCCCGCGAGTATGCGATCGCCTTTGCTGCGCCTATCCCAACAAGCAGCGCGCCGACTAAGCCCGGTCCGCGCGTGACGGCGACCGCGGAGAGATCGTCGAGCGTGCAGCCCGCGTCTGAAAGAGCCTTTCTGATAACCCAGATTATGTTCTCAACGTGCTTTCTACAAGCGATCTCCGGAACAACGCCGCCATATTCTGCATGATCGGCGGTCTGGGAGGAGACAACGTTGGAGAGGATTTCCTCGCCGTTTGAGACGACCGCGCAGGATGTATCGTCGCAGGATGTGTCTATGCCCAGGATGAGCGGCAACGTGGTCTAGACCTCGGTTTCCTTCCCGAGAGAAGCGATGTCAAACAGATGAAGCGGTTTCTCTTGGCCCGACTCCATGTCAAAAGCGAACAGCCCGCTTCCGTCCTTTGACAGCCGCAAGAAACATAAACTGCCTTCGTTGAAGCCGGCAATCATCACTAGCAGCTTCTTTCGCTTATCGACGACCATCTCGGAAAATATCGTCCGGTGACCATGGCCATAGACGACGAGGTCCGCCCCGGAGCTCATCCTCTTATACGCAGATTCAAAGCAATGATAGTAGAAGCCAGTGTTCTTACCGATTACGTAATTCCTGCTAACGTGTGCGCACCAGTTCGCGACGCTGAGGCCAATGTGAGGCGGGAATATCTGAAACAGCCAGGTTATGGGTTTGCTTCTTACAACCTTTCTAAGAAGCCTGTATCCGGTGTCCTCACGGTCGATGAGGTCGCCGTGCTCGACGTGAACCCTGGCCCCCAGATAGCAAAGCTGCGCAGCATCGCTGAAGATCATCGCCGGGAGACAGCTTTCAAAAAAGGGCCCCGGCGCGAAATCGTGGTTGCCGTGGAGATACTTGAACTTGACGCCGCTATCGGCTAGTTCGAGCATCTTCGACAGCGCCGGAACGTAGCAGTAAGGGACCACGTCGCGGTAGCCGAACCAGAAGCTGAACAGATCGCCATTGATGATGATCGACTCGGCTTCGGGCCTCACGAAATCGAGAAAGCGAACGAACCCAGCCTGAAGGCGATCATCCTTGGGCCCAAGATGCAGGTCCGAAATCGCGATAAGGCTCATATAGCTGATGTATTCTCCCTTGCTAGCCCATCAAAGAAGACGAGCACGGTGAACGTGTTGAGCGGAGGCAATGAGGCTGAGTCATGGTAGATTGCTGAAGATTTCGTTGTGCATTTGCACAACATGATACATCACATCGCGTTGGCTGCAAGATCAACGGGTGCTGTGGTCATTTGCGAGACGATTGCCGGAATTGCCTTGTAGGGGCGTGGTCTCAGACCCGCACGCCTAGATCAATCCCGTCAGATATGGGGCATCCTGGACGACCATCATTCAGAGCGGGCGGGTCTGAGACCACGCCACTACATACCGGCGACGAATTATGACCCAGCCTCCCTGAACCACCCCCTGACTGGAATCCTGATTGGAATGATATACACCCTCTTCGGAGATGATCAGGGAGAGAAGCCCTTGAGGAACTTGCGCCTCGTTGGGTGCCGGAGCTTCCTCAGGGCCTTGGCCTCGATCTGGCGGATACGCTCGCGGGTGACGTTGAACATAATACCCGCCTCCTCAAGCGTGTGCTCGTATCCGGTGTCGATACCCATCCTGAGCCTTATGACCATCTCCTCGCGCGGAGTCAGATACTTCCTCAACAAATCACGCGTGATCTCCCTGAGATTCTGGCGATCGACCGAATCGCTCGGGGACATTATCTTCTTGTCCTCGATGAAGTCGCCAATGTGGCTGTCCTCCTCCTCGTTGATCGGGGTCTCAAGCGAGATCGGTTCTTGAGCGATCTTCATGATCTTGCGTATCTTGTCAGCAGGCATCGCAAGCCTCTGCGCCAGCTCATCAGGTGTTGGCTCTCGACCATACTCTTGGACCAGGTAACGGGAGGTCCGAACGATGCGATTGATCGTCTCGATCATGTGAACGGGTATCCTGATCGTCCGAGCTTGGTCCGCCATTGCTCTGGTGATAGCCTGACGAATCCACCAGGTAGCGTAGGTTGAGAACTTGTAGCCTCGCTTGTATTCGAATTTGTCAACCGCCTTCATTAGGCCTATGTTGCCCTCTTGGATGAGGTCAGACAGATGCAGGCCGCGGTTGACATACTTCTTTGCGATGCTCACCACGAGGCGCAGATTGGCCTCGGAAAGCTCTCGCTTCGCATCCTTTGCGAGCTCGTGGCCCATCGCGACCTTGTGCGAGGTCTGCATCAGCCCCGCCAAAGTCATACCCGTCTCTGCTTTGATCCTCTTTATCTTCCTGCGCCGATCCTTGACTATACTATTGACCTCCTCGAGCTCCTCAAGAGTAAAGCCGACCTGCGACTCCTTGCGAATCCTGTCCTCAGCCGGGAGCGAGTGGAGCTTCCGCATCCAGCTCCTCACATCGCGGACCGTCATCCCGCAGTGTTCTTCATACTTGCGTATCTCGCTCTCACATTCTGCCCATCGATTCAGAACATCCCGTATTCGGGCGATCAACTTGTTAATGTATTTCTCGCTCAGATTAAGAGACATCAACCTCTCGACAAGCCGGGCGAAGAACTTCCCTGCCTTCTTCCTCTCTTCCCTCGTCCCTCCGGATTCGCGCTTGCAGACTCGTATCGTGTTTGAGTATTCCCTGTGAGTTGACTTTACGTCTGCAAGCGTATCGAAAACCCGTTGCCGTTCCTCATCTTCGTCGAAATTCTCGCGATAGTCCTCGACCTTAACGATCGCTCGGATGTTCTGCCGTCGTCTGCGGTCAGCGGCGAAACGCAACAGGTCCTTTACGCTCATCGAACACGAGACGACCGCCTTGAGAACCTTGGTCTTGCCCATCTCTATTCTCTTAGCGATTCTAACCTCGCCCTCTCTGTCCAACAGCGGGACTTTGCCCATGTCCCTGAAGTACATCTTCAGCGTGTCGGAAACGTTTACCGGGGTGTGTTCCTTCGCAACGTCGTAATGATGAGCTTCCTCCTCGATCTCCAACTCCTCATCGGCGGACTCCGGCGAATCATCAGATGACGACTTCTCCAAAAACCGGTCAATGAACTCGTCCGCCCTGTCATCTACTATCTCGATGCCGTTCTGGCTGAGAGCCATCATGAGTTCATCCAGCTCATCACCGGAAATCGGGACACCGGAAGGCAGCATATCGCTTATCCACTGGTAGCTCACAACCTTACGAGCCCTTGCCTCCTGAACGAGTCCGTCCCGTACTTCGGCTAGCTTTGTCTTTGATACCATTTAGTTACCTCTAGACAGGTTGGGTCTCAGATAGGCCCTCGTCACCGGATGAGAGCTAAAGGCTAGAACACCTGGGATCGCTCCTAACATACTCATGCCATCTCTACATTAGGGTCTGCCGGACGATTTGTCAAGAAAGTCTTCTGCGAAAACCTATCTGAAGGAGGCCGTCCGAATGATCCGCTGGCCCGAATGACACGGACTGTGGGTCTCACGGCAGTGGGTGTCTCATAAGTCGTTGCGGTTGTGTAGCGGGCGGTGTCTCTGACCCGCCCTTTCGAATTGATGCTCGCATAAGATGCCTCGTATCCGGAGGGATTCATGTAGGCGGGCGGGTCTGAGACACCGCCCCTACAGGCCGATTCCGACAATCGCGTCGCATAAGAAAACCACCGCGTTGATCTTGACAATCTGCCGTATTTCCTGTATCCTTGTTGTCTCAATGGACGACGAAATCCTTGCCAATTGACTTATGACACAGCCTCGGCAGTGGGAGGCTTTCCAGCCTGCCAAAGAAAGTGTCTCCCACGAGGGAATGTTGTGTGCCAGATGCAGCGCAGGTGGCGACCGGCTGGTTACGCGGGACCGAGGGCGCAGCGGAGAGTGGCGCACTTGCCGCAGACCTCGGACTTGTCGAGGTCAAGGAAGTTCTCGGCGTTTTCCGAGCAGTGCTCGAAACAAGGGGCCGCCTTGAAGCCGTCAGTCTGAATCGCGTCGACCGGACATGCTTGAACGCATTCTGTGCAGCTCTTATCGCGCAGATAAGCGCAAAGCTCTCCGACAGGTTTTGGCGAAGTCCCTAATTCCTGCGTCGTAAGTAACGATATTAGCCTGCCGGCGCAGCCACTAGCTGTAATTAGCATCTTATTGAGGCCATATCGGCCTAGGCCGCAGAGGAACCCGACCAGCTTGTGAGACCACTCGGCAGCAAGTGTCTCACGGTCGAAGACGCCGGTTGGCGGAACCACCCGCGCCTTTTGACCCCACGCAATCAGAGTGAGAGCAACGACAGTGCCTACCCGATGAATGAGTGTGTTCGTTTTGACGTAGGCCTCGGCCCACTCCCGCGATGCAAACCTACCACCACGATTGAGAGTCACAACCCGCTCGCTGAACGGCAAGAATATCCCGACCGCGCTCTTGGCGCCGGGCAAGACCTGCTCTGGCCGAACGTGCCACTCGGACGCATCGGCAAAGGCCTGCTTCGCCTCGGGACTCTTCAGGTCGCAGAATCCCATCAAGAGAGGTCTGTATAGGGAAGCATCCCCTTCTTGGTCCAGCACGCGCTGGGCCACGTCCAGCAGTAAACCCTTTAGGTCTTCGCTCAAGATCGTTTAGCCTTAAGACAAGACACGTTTTCAAGCCCAATCGCGAATGAGCCGAGCCTCGCCTGCTCGCCATCTCAAGGATATTAACACACCCTCAGATAACGATCACGATTATCATCGGCCCCATCGACGAGTCGGAGGTCCCGAAGGTCGCGGAGCCCGTAGCGGATGAGAGCAACTTGGCATAGCCCACACCCCGCACCGGGCCGCTTAAGACATCCCTCTGCGCGGAAAGCACGTTTGACTCGGAGACTACGATGAAACGCACGCCCCGGTCCACATAGAACTGCCGCGAGCCTTCGCCGGCGCTTCTGATCTTTATTGTATCGAATTGTCTGGATGGCAATGTCAAGCTTCCCCTTTCGACGGCGATTCTTGCGCCCTGCGGGGCATGAAGCTGGAGCCACTCCACGGCCGCATCGAATGTCGGCTTCCTCGACAGCCTCTCAACTGAACCGATGCTGCCGGCCATCGACAACGCCAGGATAGCCAGAATGAGCGTGGTCGCAAGGCGTCTGAACTTTGCCAGCAGCCTGAATGAGCTCCTGAGCATCCTGAGAGAGCCCTGCACACCAGCGGCGGCAAAAACGCAGAGGACGGGAATAGATGCCACGCCACACGACGATGCCTCGTTCTGGGCGCAGAACCCGACGACGAGCGCCAATATCCCATAGCCCAACCAGGGCACATCCTTCCTCTTTGCACGGACGACAGCGCAGCCTAGGCCGACCGAGGCGGCGATTAGCATCGGCATCGCCCCGAAAGCGAATGGCCGAGGGGCCGCCGCGGTGTAGAGCGCGTCAAAACCTTCCAAGCCAGCCCACTGCTTTGCCCCGAAGAAGTGGTAGGCGAAGAGCGCGCCAACCGCCCCGTACATTGCCCAGCGTGGATTCGTTACGCTTGGCGACTGTAAGGAAGGGCGGGTCTTGCGGCCCGAGAAATGCAGAAAGAGCCCGCTGACAGCCACGATGCAGAGCAGGATTGCCAAGAGAATTGGCCCGTCAAAGGCTGACACGGCAAGCCCTAGCAGCAGAAGGAAGAGGCAGATGCGGGTCAGATCCGGCGACGAAGGTTTCATCGTATAGAGAAGGGCAGTCCACAGCAGCACAGCCAAGACGCCTGCGAACGAGCCAGCGACTAGCAGGAATCCCGCGAAAAAGAAACTCAGCCGCGCCTTTTTTTCAGAGGACGTTATGACAAGTAGGAGTCCCAGCAGACCCAGGAGACCGATTGCTGTCTCACGAAGCGCAAATCGTGACCAGAATGACGCCAGGGGATGCACAGCGAGGAGCGCGGTGGCGAGTAGAGCGGCTAACTGACCATAGAGCTTTTTGGCAATGACCCAGGCCAGAAGCACCGATGCACAGGCCAGAATTGCCCCCACAAGTCGGCCAGCTCTTATGCGGGACGACGAACGCTCCGCATCCAGAATCCGACTATTTCGCCGCGCGGCGAATTCGGTCTCGTGTGTCGAGTCAATGCCCAGCGCTGCAAGGAGAATGCCGCCGGGTCCACCGGACAGCATCTTGGTCTCAGCAGAATGGGGCCAACGAGGCAGGCCGAAATCCAGATACGCGACTCGCAGAATAGCAGCCAGGCAGAGAAGGAGGACCAGCGTCGGGATTCGGAACCTAATCACCTCGCCCCTGTGTCACTGAAGCGCCAAACTTGGCGATGCAGCAGAATCGGAAGAACTATCTCTACAATAGTGCGATTAAATCATCAAATCGGATGCTGTGAAAGAACAGCAACGTGCAAGGTTCCTCTATCGTAGTGCGATTAAACCATAACCAAGATTACGGGTCCGTCGCGCCAACGTCAAGGGGTTTGACCCTGGATTGTACTTAACATGGCTGCGTTATTGCCTATCCCACCGAGTCGCGGCCAGGTCGCCCAGCTTTAGCCGAGGCGACAGGTTGGCTATCATTGTATTAACTCCGATTTCAATCGGGAGACCCCAGGACCCCGACACGCTCCTCTCCATCCTCCTCAGATCAAGATTTCAGGGAGGAGGAGGGAGTCGCGTCGGCTTCCAGACCACCCGACTCGAAGTCGGGTGCTAATATAATGAGAGCCATCCATCGCGCCGTGTTGAAACACGGCGCCCTGGATACGTTAACTCTACCTACAATCTAGAGTCACACCCACGTCAAGGACTTTGCGGGAGGAGTTTTCGCAGAATGGAGACGGAAGAAGATGGAAAGGGGAAGCAACGTTGCGGAGCCTGTTAGGGCGTGGCCGGGCCAACGCCGAGTTCTCTTTCAAGCGGAGGGACGAAGAGGAAATACTTCGTCTGGTTGATGATCTCAGCATCAACTAGGAGAAGGTCGTCACTGCCGGGCTCGTTGCCATAAATCCTTGCTCCCGACGGCGATGTTGCCCCGAAGTGCATCGTCTGGACCGTGCTTTTCTGAGTTCTTGGGTTCCTCGACCATACCGAGATTGTCAGGCTTGGTCTGACTAAGCCAAATTGCTCCAGCCCGCGCCCGACCTGCTCAAGCCGAAGTTCTCTCACGTATTCTGCTTTCTGAAGAATAGAGATGAGGCGCTCGACTTCGTGCTGGTCGGCTGGCGCCCTTTGCGGCGCGGTGAGCATCCATCGTCCTTCCTGCTTGATCGCGGTGAGCTGCTTGTCCGCGGTCTGTATCTCGAGCTTTGTGATGTGCTCGGACGAGAGACCGCTGAAAAGATGCGGAGGAGGAGGCGGCTGAGGCGCTTCGGAAGCGCTATGCTCAAATAGCACGTAATACGCGCCAAGCAGGACAGCTATGGACGGTAATACGATGGTTCTCCAGACGCTTGCTCGCATGGCATTAGCCTTCTCAGTTAGCGATATGAGAGCCTCTTGCAACAAATCTGAACTTGAGTCTTTGCGCTTTCAGCTCGGCAAGCTCGGCCTCGACCGCGGCAGCCTTTTCAGGCGGGCAAATGAGCATCAAGAACCCGCCTCCGCCGGCGCCGGTGATCTTGCCGCCCAAGGCCCCGTTCCGCTTGGCCGACTCGTATAGCTCGTCAATGTGCGAAGATGAAATCGTGGAGACAATTCGCTTCTTGGCCCGCCAGGACAGGTCAACCAGCTCGGCCACCGTGGCGAGGTCATCTGAGAGAAACGCGGATTTCATTCGCTCCGCAAGCCGCTTGATCTCGCGCAGGTATCCGACGGTTGCGCGATGACCGCTGGCGGTTTTTTCTCTCTGCTCGGAGAGTATTGTGGCCGAGTCTCTGCTTTTCCCCGTGAAAAAAAGCATCGTCCACGCCTCCAGCGAACGAAGGCGCCTGCTGTCGATGACAAGCGGCGTGACGGTGGTCTCTGAGGTCGAGAAGCGGACCTCGTTAAGCCCGCCGAATGCTGAGGCGTATTGGTCCTGTTTGCCGATGGGCCTCTTGAGTTCTTCGATCTCGATGGTCGAGGCGAGCTCCGCGATAACCCCTGCGGAGAGCCTTTTGCCAAGGATGGCAGAGACCGCCTTGATCGCGCCGACTGTCGCTGCGCCTGAAAGTCCCAGGCCGGAGCCCGGCGGGACGTCGGACGCTGTGTGGATTTGAAGGCCAGTTGGTGGACTAAAGGCGCGGATTACCGCCTTGACAATACCGAATACTCCTTTTATATCGACATTGCCGATGTCATCGCACTCTTCGGTGAGGCCGTAGTCGGCTGAGGTGATGACAAGCCTTGAATCTCTGCGTAAGGAGACAACGCAACGGAAGTATTTGTCGATCGTTGCGGAAACTACGAGACCGCCAAACCTGGCGTAGAAAGCCTCGAGGTCAGTTCCGCCACCGCCGAAACTTATCCGAACCGGGGTCTTAGAGACGATTATCGACGATGGAAACATGGGCGGCAGGGCTGGTGGCTGTGAGCTCATCTATTCGGCGCTGGCTACTGAGCTGCTCTCGTCCCGTGCCGGACGATACGCCCTCCAAGGCAATCGAGCGTCACCGATTGGACTTGGCCGTTCCCTCGCCGATCTCGGTGCCATAGTGTATCTTAGGCCCGCTGCCCATGGTGGTTTTTTCCTTGTCGCTCTGCTTCTCCTGCTGTGAGACGGCAAGGGGTTGAGTCGGCTCAGCTCTTCTGGTGGTGCTGGCCCCGCTCGGCGAAAACTCCGTTGGCCCTATGGTCATGATGTTGCTTGCGGGCGAGGGCCCGGGGTTAACACATTTCTCGAACATCGCCATGCGCTTTGCGTTCTCAAACCTATCGACAAGATTGCGCATTCTGAGGAAGTCCCGCACTTCGCTGCACCCCGACTGAAGCCTAATCTCGAACAGCTCAGTAGGTCTGGCGCTGAAGTAGCTTTTGACCTGGGGATGGTTGTATTGGATGTTCACGGCCTGTCGAGCAGTCAAAAGCCCCATCCGCCAATAATACTCGTAGCCTCGCGATAGGAGAGGGAACTCCGCCATCTTGGCATAACATGCCTGAGCAAGGTTAAAATAGAGCGGAGCACGCTTTGGACTGAATTTATGCCTCTCATAGCCCTCGTATGAGCCAATTGCGGCTTTGAACACCTTAATGGCGTCGTCAATGCTCCCCTCCGAAAGGAACAGAAGACCCTCTTTGTTCCGCTGCGTAGCGAACCAATTGGCCTGAGAGATTGAGTGGACAAGCCACATCGCTATTATTGTGCAAACCATAAACACGACGCGTTTTTTCATAGTATTCTCCCGAATCTTATCATCCACGCAAGATGTATAACTACTAGTAATGGGCGGTTCCTAGTCAAACGGAGTGCCTGTAGTGTCAGCATCCTCCGCAAGTGCGTTTTCCAGCGACATAAGCTGCCATCTTATGGGATCGGCCAAGTCCGTAAACCTGCTCCTGCGCTTCACCAGCAGTAGCTTGCTCCGAACATCGAAGGTTGGGTCCGACCGTGATGTGAAGCAAAAAAGCAGCAGTATCCTATCTGTGGTGTATCTTCTCGTAGCTTTGGGTCTTGCCCACTCCTTGGTCTCCAATTCGGCCTTTATGTCACGAACAACATCATAAGTAGGTTCGCCTATCCCCAGGTCTGTCCTGATCCTGAAGAGCTTATACAGATCAGCGTTGTAGCCGCATTTCTTCATAACGTCTTCGGCATTGTGGTTATAGGCCCAAACGTAGGCCTGAACTGTTGCGTCAGGGGTATCGAACTTCGGTTCAAACCCGCAGCCCACAAGCACAAAAACCATTGCCAAAGAGGCATAGGACAAGGACCGAATACGGACCTGCAGCCACCCTCTACATGAATAAGCGCACCGTTTCATCGATGCCGACCCTCGCCGTTGGCCCAAATAATCAACCTGAAGCTAATAGCCCATCGTCAAATGTAAGCGAACGCATAATTCATGTCAACCTCGGAATGGCAGGAGTTTACGCAACAGGGGAAACAGGCAAAAGGGCAAGAGGGCAATCCTCCTTTTCGGCCGACGTTCGCCGCGCGGCGAAGACTCGCCGAACGGCCAGGCGAAGCAAGGCGAAGAACAGGGCAAAGGGGGAGTCGTCAACAGGAGACTCTGCATTGGGCTATACTGGCTCTTGAAATCGTCGGGCTCCGTCCTCACATCCCCCTGGTTCATCGGCAAAATCATGCCCTAATCCTTTTGTCCTACCTTTCCTCTCCTGCTTTACGGGAAGTTCTCACACCCGAAAAATCAGATTGGGCCGAGCAAAGAGGGCCTTTTGGAGTGCGTCCGCCGCGCGGCGGATTTCTTTGGTGGTGGCTTGACACCACCCTCTGATGGACGGCTCCTTCGACCTCGCAGATAGTGATTCGGAGATACGGACGTTAATCGATGCGAACCGGTGCCGCGTCAAGCCGCGGCAAGTGAAAGCGGCGCCGGGTCAGAAGCACTCCAAATCACCCAACGGGTGCAAGATGCATCGCTACTGTATGCAACAAGATCAGCCTTGTGAATGGCTGACGCGAGTTCAAGACACGATGTCAGCGACCATCAATCTGATTTTTCGGGTCCCACGTTCGGGTTGCATTCGGTTAGCAAAGGACTATAGTTGTCAAGGGTTGGGGTCGTAGTTCAGTTTGGTTAGAACGCCGGCCTGTCACGCCGGAGGTCGCGGGTTCGAGTCCCGTCGACCCCGCCATCTCACCCCTTGGGCTGCGTTTCTGGGATACAGTAAGCCCCGCTGTTCATGATGTTAAGCCCGGGATGAGATCTGGGGTATAGCTACTCCAGCCTGCCAGCCAAAACGTGCCAAGCGGCAGGCTGGAAAGCCTGCCCCACACTTGCGAAGCAATCGGCTCCGCGGGAACACAGCGCTGTCGTTTCATAACGAGCCGAGACATCCGCCGATGCCGTCTCAGTTCGAGGCTGTTGCGGCGGTCGCCTGGAGCGCTGATTCGGTTGCCGAGGCGTTGAACTTTGCATCCGAGGCCGGGGTCAATGGTTCCTCGACCGATTCTGTTGGCTCTTGGAACTCGTCCGGCCATTCCTCGCCATCATCGAAACTCGGCGCGAAGTATTCGTTGATTATCGACGAGAGCGAGCCCGTGTATATCATCACGCCAACGACTATCAGCAGAAGACCGGCGGCGATGTTTATCTTGCGCATGTGCTTCTTGACCTTGGTGAAGTAGCCAAGCGCCGTATCGACGGCGATCGACGTAAGAAGGAATGGGATGGCAATTCCGAGCGAGTAGAAGCACAACAGGTAGATGCCCTGCCATATCGTCTCGGACTGGCTGGCGTAGAGCAGAATCGCGCCCAGGATCGGCCCCACGCACGGTGTCCAGCCCAGAGAGAAGGCGATGCCGATGAGAAATGAACCGATATAGCCGGCGGGCTTGTTTCTGACCTCAATCTGCTTGTGCTTGGTTAGAAAACTGAGCTTGAGAACGCCCATGATGTATAGACCGAAGATCACGACGATAACACCCGCGATCTTGCTGATTATTTCCATGTGTTGCTGGAGCAGAAGGCCGATCTTGCTAGCGCCAGCGCCGAGAGAGACGAACACGACGCTGAACCCCAGAATGAAACACAGCGTGCTTAGGACCGTGGTCTTCCTAATCTTGGCGGACTTCTTATCGCTCGTCAGCTCTGAGAGAGAAAGCCCTGTGATGAAGGCAAGGTAGGACGGGATTATGGGCAATATACAGGGGGATAAAAAACTCGTAAGTCCCGCGAGAAAAGCCATTGCCCAAGATAAGCTTTCCACGTTACAGATTCCTCCTGACAGTGGCGTATGACTGTTTCCTTAGACCGCTGTCGCCGTAATTATGAGCTAGAACCGGCGGCTGTTCGGCCGCGATGGTCCTCTCGATGAGTCACGGCCGTGTGAACCTCTCGATCTCGCATCTGTGCCTTCCCCGCGGCGTTTGCTGAATGACCCTTTGTATCTTCCTGGGGCGCGGCTGGCTTTCGCCTTTGACGGGTATTCCTTGGGCGGCGACGACGTGAGGAGTATTTTTTCGGGCCTGAGGACCATCGGCAAACTCGGCCGGCGCCTTTGATCGTCCGGTGACAGCTTCTCTGCCCGGAAAATGCCGATCAGCTTGCCCCGCCAGGTCCGGAGTATTACCGGGTCTCCTATGACCACTTCGCTCGACAACCTTATCTGGTCAACGTCAATTGACAGGCCGTTCATTGCGTAGCGCTCGGCCAGCGGGGAGACTTCTCCTTGCGCGTAGTCCGGCAGAATGCCCTCGATTGGCTCAAGCATGCCTGTGAGCTCGTTGCGGCCGAGTGTGAAGACGCGGCTATAAGGAATCGCGTCGCTCACGTCCCAGCTCCCGATGTTTGTCCGTTGTAGTCTAAAAACGTGCGCCCCGCATCCGAGTTTCTCGCCGATATCGGCACAGACAGACCTTATATACGTGCCCTTAGCGCAGGTTATCTTGAGATTTATCGTTGATCGCGAGAGCGACTGCATCTCCAGGTCATAAATGGTGACGTCCCTCGGCGGGACGTCTGCCTGAAGGCCCTCCCGGGCCAGGACATAGAGCTTCTTACCATCCCTCTTGATCGCCGAGAATATCGGCGGAACCTGTTTAATCTTCCCACGAAACTCATCCATGACCGACTCGACGTCGGATTCATCAAACTCTGGGACCTCTCTAACTCGCAGGACCTTGCCCGTCGAGTCGAGTGTGTCCGTGGTCACGCCAAGCTTCATCCAGGCCAAGTAGGATTTCGGCAAATCCACAAGGTAATCAAGCAGCCTGGTGGCTCTTCCGACGCATAAAAGAAGGACGCCACTTGCGATCGGGTCCAGCGTGCCCGTGTGCCCTACCTTTTTGACCTGCAACACCTTTCTGAGCAGGCCCACCACCTCAAACGACGTCTTACCCCTGGGTTTCGAGATGTTCAGTAGTCCGAACGGCTCGTAAACCTTCATATTAGCTGATCCTGTGCTCAACACATGCCTCCCGCTTCTCAGCTAAAATGGCGTTTATATACCAGCAATTCAAGAACTTGGGAGGAATCCCAAAGCCCTCGATGCCGGTTTGCCATTCTAATCTAATACAGTTGACCGACTTGCACCAGCCGCTTCTTTCAAACCCGTGTCAACCGCCACCACCATTTCGGATATGATCTTGTCTAAGTCGCCCTCCACTCGGCAGCCCGCGGCACGCTCATGGCCGCCTCCGCCGAACGACCCGGCGAGCAAACCCGCGTCGATCTGTCCCCTTGAGCGGATGCTAACCTTGTATTGGTCCGCGCCATCCTGAACGAAGAACATGGCGACCTGGGCCGCCCGGACCTTCATCGCGTGATTGGCGAATTGCTCCGTTGAGCCCCAGAAATCCGCCTCTCGCCTCATCTCCTCAGTCCCCACCATCCATACAATTGAGCCATCCTCGTTTGACTGAGCCGATGCCAGCACCCTCCCCAAAAAAACCAGCCTGGGCAAGGTGAAATCGCATTGAAGATGCCGCGTTACAGATGCCACATCGACGCCCGCCTCCACGAGTCGGGCAGCGGCCCTCAGCGCGCTGGGCGTTGTGTTTGAATACGAAAAAGAGCCTGTATCAGTGGAAATGCCGGTGTAGATGTTAGTTGCGATCCGAACGTCGCCTGCGAGGCCAAATGCGTCAATGATCGAAAAGAGCAGCTCCGAGGCGCTCGAGGCGCCGCCATCGACGACGTTGACCTGGCCGTAAAGAGCGTTGTCCTTGTGGTGGTCGATATTGACGACGGCCTTTGCGGGGACGCTTTCTTCGTCATAGTCCCATGCAACGCGTGAGAGGCTTGGGCTGTCCAGGACGATAACGCAGTCGAGTTCGCCTGGTCCCAGGCGAGGAGCATCTAGGCCTGGCGGGGGCATGAGGTCGTATCCGGGCAGAAAATCGTAGATACTGGGAATAGGTTGATTCTGGAGCCAGAACGCCTCCTTGCCGAGCCTTTGGAGCATCAGCATCGACGCCAGAAGGCTGCCGGCGGAATCGCCATCTGGGTCAACGTGTGAGACCACGCCAAAGCTTCGTCCCTCACGTATGAGTGAGACTGCTCCTTGAAGGGGATCACTGTTCATCTTCCGGGTCTTCGCTTCTTTCCCTCCCAAGTTCTGCTATGGTGTCTGCAACTGAAAGCGCCTGCTCATAAAGATCATCCTTGACGAACTCTAGCTGGGGCACTCTCCTGATGTGCAGCCTCTTGCCAAGCTCGCTCCTGATGAAGCCCGTTGCGCTGTCGAGGCCCTTCTTTATGTCGTCAGCGTTATGCTCCTCCTGCCGAGGCATCGTATAAAGGACCCTTGCCTGCCGCAGGTCGTGTGTCACCCTGACGCCTGTGATCGTGACGAGCTTGGCTCGCGGGTCCTTCACCCGCCTGAGAAGAAGATCGCAAACCTCCTTTTGGATCTGATGCTCAATGCGATTAGAGCGGCTATATGTGGGCATGACGGTGTTATTTCAATCCCTCGGGAGCTTCTCATTAAGGGCGCGAAGCACGCACCGGGTTACCAGGTTGCTCACGTCCCCACCCAGGGAAGAGATCTCTTTGACCAGGCTGGAGCTCACGTAAAAATACCGCTCGCTCGGCATCAGAAACACGGTCTCGATCTTCTGCCTGAGGTTACGGTTCATCAATGTCATCTGGAACTCCGCCTCGAAGTCCGCAATCGCCCTGATCCCCCGCACAATCGACACAGCGCCGACTTCGGCTGCGAAGTCAACTGTCAAGCCAGCGAACGTTTGAGACCTGGCGTAGGGCTTGAGACCCAGCTCTTCAAACGACCCTTCGAGCATGGCCAACCGCTCTTCGACGCTAAACGTTGTGGCCTTGCTCATGTTCCGCACGATGCCTACCACGATCTCGTCGAAGATGCCGAGAGTCCGGCGGACAACGTCGAGGTGACCGAGCGTAACAGGGTCGAAGGTTCCAGGGTAAAGCGCCAGCTTCGTCATAGCCAAGTGCGGCTATTTACGCTTAGTCGCGGTCGGGGCACGTCTTTTTTCCTTGACCCTTGCCGCCTTGCCGCGAAGCTTTCTGACGTAGTAGAGCTTCGCGCGCCTCACGTCGCCACGGCGCTTGACCTCGAGTCGGCCGACGTTTGGGCTGTTGAGCGGGAAGATACGTTCTACGCCGACCCCGTGCGTTACCCGCCGGACCGTGAACGTCTCTCTCAGTCCAGAGCCGCGACGCCCAATGACGAGTCCCTCGAACGGCTGGAGCCGCTCCTTGTCGCCTTCCTTGACCTTCACATACACGCGAAGCGTGTCGCCGACTGCGAACTCAGGGACATCTTTCTTAAGATACTCTTGTTCCACAAAGTCAGTTCTCTGCAAGCTGAATCACCCCCATAAGGACGTAATACGCGCACAAATCTATCTAATTGTGCGCGGGGGCGTGGTCTCTGACCCGCCCGTCAACACGTTTATGTTCTTCTAATCATTATTCATAGCCTTCGAGAGCCTCTCGTACATCTCTTGGCTTTCTCGGACGTTCTGCCAGCCGGCTACCAGGTCAGGGCGCTTTGTGAGCGTGCGCAGAAGCGACTGCCTCGCCCGCCAGCGCTCAATCCTCTGGTGGTCGCCAGAGAGAAGGACCTTGGGAACCTTCCAGGCTCTAAACTTAGATGGCCTCGTATATTGAGGGTATTCGAGCATAGCAAAGCTGTGCGATTCGTCAAACGTAGATTCCGCACAGCCCACAACGCCCGGCAGGAGCCTCACGATCGACTCAAGAAGCACCATAGCTGGCAATTCACCGCCGGCGAGCACATAGTCCCCAATCGACAATTCATCGGTAACCAGGTGCTCCCGGACCCGCTCGTCAACGCCCTCGTAGCGCCCGCAGATAACGACAAAACCTGGCAACTTTGAGAGACTTAAGACCGTTCGCTGGTTCAATAGCTCGCCCTGGGGCGTCATCAATATCACCCTGTCAACGTCGTGATCCTTCGTGACGCTCTCGACCGCCTCGAACAACGGCCCGGGCGTCAGCACCATGCCAGGGCCGCCGCCAAACGGCATATCGTCAACCGAGCGGTGGTTGTCGTGGGCGAAATCCCTCAAGTTGTGAAGAGCTATCGAGATTGCGTTATTGTCTGTTGCTTTCACTAGCAGAGGATGAGCAAGGAAGGACTCGAAGACCTCGGAAAATAACGTAATGATGTGCGCACACAGCATCTCACATCCCCTCCGGCAGTCGCACTCGAATCGTGCCTGACTCAAGGTCAACACCGAGCACCACATCGTCGATCATCGGGACGAGTCGCTCACCGGAATCGCCGCTGACGACCAGAACCTCGTTGCCAGCATCGCCGGCACGGAAGATGCTATCGACCTTGCCAATATCGCCGCCGTTCTCATCTACGACCATCAATCCCTCAAGTTGGTGCCAGTAGTATGTCCCCTCTTCGAGCGGCTCAAGCTCCTCCACCGGAATCCTGACGAATTTCTGAACCAACGTCTCGGCGCCCGCGATCGTGTCAGTCCCCTCGAACTTCAACAAGAACGCGTTCTTGTGCGGCCTCGCCGATTGCACGGTCATGCGTGTCGGCTCGTAAGGCGGCTCAAGATAGACCTCACGTCTTTCGGCGAATCTCGCAGGGAAATCAGTCATCAGGACGACCTTTACCTCTCCCGTGTTGCCGTGGGGCTTGACGATCTTCCCTATTGTGCAGTAGTTCGGATTCATTTTTTTTGAGAACTCGGGTAGAACGGGCCGAGGCCCAAACTTGCTCGCCAAACGGGTATTGGCGGTGAGCTAGGCCCCTGATAATGGCGTTACCGCCGGCCGCGGGGTCTTTTGCGTTACTCTATGATCTCGAGTACCGCTCGTTTTCTGACTTTCTTCGAGGCAGCATCAAGAATAGTTCGCATTGCTCTAGCGGCTCGCCCTTGCCTACCGATTACCTTTCCCAGGTCGTTCTGTGCCACGTGAAGCTCAAGAACCAAAGTCTTGTCGCCGTCCATTTCGGTCACCTCAACCTGCCCTGGGTCGTCAACCAAAGCTCTGGCAATCTGTTCTATAAGTTCCTTCATCCAGCCTCCTCCGCTTTTGAGTTCCGCAGAGGCTTCAGCTTCCTAGTTGATGCAAACACGCATCCCAATCCAGAATGCCGAACCTTCAAACCTTATTCTGCATTAACTGAATCTTGCTTCGGCTCCGAGTAAAAACCTGTGACCTTCAGTAGTCTCTTCACACTAACCGTCGGCTGAACGCCCTTTGATAGCCATGAGCGGACTTTGTCGAGGTCCAGTCTTATCTCAGAAGGCTCTTGCAGGGGATCGTAAGTCCCTACTAGGTCAATGTATCTACCCTGCCGAGGCGCCCTGGAATCGCATACTACAACTCTATAGAACGGCTGCTTTTTCTTGCCTGCGCGACTAAGCCGCATCTTAACTGCCATACAAGTCCTCCAAAATCGGGATGCCCTTAATCTCCATTAAACCGCAATTTAACATAATACCAAAAGTTATGCGCCACTTCAGCGAGAATACAACAACAGCGAGCCAAAGTCAGCCTCCAAAGAAACGCAGTCCGCCGGGGACGGCGCCTCTTCTGCCTCTGCCCTTCATCTGCTTCATCATCTTCCTGACCTGCGCAAACTGCCTCAGCAGCGTGTTGACATCCTGAACGTGCGTGCCGCTGCCCCTCGCAATGCGCCTGCGACGGCTGCCATTCAGAATCGCGCTGTTGACCCGCTCCTCTTTCGTCATCGAGCTTATGATCGCCTCAACCCGCTTGATCTCGCTCTCGTCAAACTCGAAGTTCTTCAGTATTTTCAACTTACCCATGCCGGGGATCATATCAATCAATTGGTCGAGCGGTCCCATCTTCTTCAGCTGCTTGATCGAGCCCATGAAGTCCTCGAGGGTAAACTCGTCCCTCCTGAGTTTCCGCTCCAGCTCCTCTGCCTGCTCCTTGGACATGGCCTTCTCGGCTTTCTCGATGAACGTCAGAACGTCGCCCATACCCAGGATGCGCGAGGCCATCCGGTCAGGATGAAACTGCTCGATCATCTCGAGTTTCTCGCCAATACCGATTAACTTGATGGGTTTGCCCGTGACGGCCCGGATCGACAGCGCAGCGCCGCCCCTCGCGTCGCCATCCATCTTAGTAAGAATGACGCCGTCTATGCCGACCTGCTCGTCAAAAGAAGAGGCGATGTTGACTGCGTCTTGTCCGGTCATCGCGTCTGCGACGAGCAATATCTCCGTGGGCTCAACCTTTTTCTTCATTCGCTTGAGCTCGCGCATCAGCTCCTCGTCGATGTGGAGCCGGCCGGCGGTGTCGATGATGACCGTGTCCCAGCCCTTCTGTCGGGCGTAATCAACCGCCTGAACAGCAGTCTTCACGGGGTCCTGCTTACCCTGAGAAAAGACCTCTACCTCGAGGTTCTTGCCGAGCTTCTCTAGCTGATCAATCGCAGCAGGACGATAGATGTCTGCGGCAACCAGAAGCGGGAACTTGTGGGCCTGCTTTATCAGCCTGGCCAGCTTCGCGCACGCTGTCGTTTTGCCCGAGCCCTGAAGCCCAACGAGCATCATGATTGTGGGCGGCTTGCTCGCGACCTTGAGCTTGGCCACCTTCTCACCCAAGAGCTTGATGAGGTTCTGATTGACAAGCCTCACTACTTGGTGCCCTGGATTCAGCCCAGAGAGAATGTCGGAGCCGATCGCCTCCTGCTCAACGGCGGAGACGAAGTCCTTGACCACCATGTAATTGACGTCGGCCTGGAGAAGTGCGCGCCGGATCTCGCGCATCGCATGGGATACGTCCTTTTTGGAAAGCGTCCCCTTACCTTTGAGCTTCTGGAAGACCGATTGGAGGCGAAGGGTTAGGCTTTCGAACATGAAAGCGTCTTGCCCTCCTGCCTCTCGAGTTCCTCAACAGCTATTCCCGCCGCATGCTGCTCCGCATCCCGCTTTGACCGACCAGAACCCTTGCCCCAGACCTTGTCCTCAATCAGGATCTCAACCTCGAACACGCGGTCGTGCGGAGGGCCGATCTCGGCCGTAACGCGATACGTAGGAGAAACGCCAAACTTGCGGACGCAGAACTCCTGCACAAGTGACTTGTAGTTCAACTTATCCCTATGACGGACGGCGAAAACTATCTGCCTGCCCAGCTTGCCGATGATAAACCGACCCGCCTCTGGCAACCCCTGGTCGAAATATATCGCGGCGATAACCGACTCAAACGACGCTGCCAATATCGACACTTTCTTCCGACCGCCGGTCTGCTCTTCACCCTTGCCAAGAAGGATCGCTTCGTCCAAGCACTGTTCCGCGGCGTGCTCTGCCAGCACGACATCAGAAACCACATACGACAAAACCTTCGTTAGATCGCCCTCACGAACGTTGGGGTACTGCCTATACAAATAGTCGCACACGACGAGCTTGAGCACCGCGTCCCCGAGAAACTCCATCCGCTCGTTGTTGGCGCACGCCGGGGCCTTAATCTCGTTCGAGTATGACGTGTGAGTGATGGCACGCTCCAAAATAGCCGGGTCATTGAATTTTATGCCCAGCTTCTTCTGGAGGGCGAATATCTTAGCGTCAATCAGATCACGCAGTGAGTCGGAAGTCATCTCTCCACAGACCGCGCGAATCCCTGACCGGGATACGGTCAAGTATTCGCTCGAACCTTCCTATTCCTCGAATTTTCTCAATACAATAGAGACATTGGTCCCTCCGAAGCCAAACGAGTTGCTCAGCGTGGTCCGAACCTGCGTGCGCCGAGCGACGTTTGGCACGTAATCAAGGTCGCACTCCTTATCTGGATGCTCATAGTTGATTGTCGGCGGAATGATGCCTCTGTCCATAGCTAGAACAGATGCGGCGCTCTCAACGCCTCCTGCGCCGCCAAGCAAATGACCCACCATCGACTTGTTAGCTGTAATCGGAATTCTGTGGGCGTAATCCTTGAACAGGGCTTTGATCGCATCTGTCTCCATCTTGTCGTTCAATAGCGTCGATGTTCCGTGAGCGTTGATGTGCTCAATCTCGTCGGGCACAAGCCCGGCGTTGTCTATTGCGGCCTTCATCGCTCTCCTTGCGCCGTCGCCGGTTGGGTCTGGCGCCGTTAAGTGGTATGCGTCCGCGCTCATCCCGGCGCCGAGCATCTCGGCATAGATTCTCACCCCGCGCGCCACAGCATGCTCAAGGCTCTCTAGAACAATAATGCCCGCCCCCTCGGCCATCACAAACCCGTCTCGTTCCGCATCAAACGGACGGCTTGCTTTCTCCGGCTCATCGTTACGCTTCGAAAGGGCTTTCATCGCGCAGAAACCGCCAACGGCCAGCGGTGTAATCACGGCCTCAGAGCCACCAGCAAACATCACGTCGGCCTGGTTGTAGCGCACAAGGTAGTATGCCTCAGAAATCGAATGCAGCCCACTAGCACAGGCCGTAACCGACGCTGAGTTAGGCCCTTTGGCCCCAAAGAGCATTGAGACATAGCCCGAAGCCATATTGATGATCAGCTTGGGGATGAAAAACGGCGAAATCCGTCTCGGCCCCCTGTCAAGAAGCCGCTTGTGCTGCTCCTCAATCGTTGGCAAACATCCTATCCCGGCGCCGATGTGGACGCCCACTCGCTCGCCATTCGACCCATCGATCTGGAGGTTGGCATCTGATTTTGCCTCTCTAGCTGCCGCGACCGCGTATTGAATAAACGTCCCGACCTTACGGATTTCCTTTGCGTCCAGATAGTCAAGCGGGTCGAATCCCTTGACCTCGCCGGCAATCCGAGACGGATACTCCGACGCGTCAAATCTCGTTATCGGGCCTATTCCAGAACGGCCTGAAACAAGCGAGTCCCAAAACGCCCCGAGGCCTATGCCAATCGGAGTCACTACACCTAAACCAGTTACTACAACCCGTCTTTCCAAAACCTGGCGCCTCTAAAGTTGAATACATCCCGAATCAAGAGAGCGAATCAGGGACGCAACCAGACTGATTGTCCATGCACCGCAAACCGCGCGATCCATCCCGTTCAAGGGCGACGCTGCGCTCACACCCGTGCCGACCGATGTCCAGCACCAAACGATCAGTCCACGGACGGCTCGTCCTCTGAGAGAGGCTCAAGACGCCCAAGATGAAGGGGAACTACTCGCCCCCCTCAACCTGTTGCCTGATGTAGTTCACCGCATCGCCAACAGTCAACAGCTTCTCGCCGTCTTCCTCGGAGATCTTGATGTCGAAATCATCCTCAAACTCCATTATCAGGTCGGCCAACTCAAGTGAATCGGCCCCCAGATCGTCCTTGAAAGAAGCGTCGCTCGTCAGTCGGTCTTTCTTGACGTTCAGCTTGCTCGCAATCGTGTCCAGAACAGCGCTTTCATCAAAAGCCATCCCAGCTATACCTCCTGTTGACAAATATGAAACACGAAACCGCATCGGCCTATCAGAGGCCGTTACATATATAACCCACCGTTTACGTTGATCACTTGCCCGGTTATATATCCTGCATCATCCGAGGCCAAATAAGCAACCACATTCGCAACGTCTTCCGAAGTCCCCAGGCGCTTCATCGGTATCATGTCGAACAGCTGCTGCTTCGCCTTCTCCGGCAGACCGAGCGTCATGGGCGTGTCGATATAACCCGGGGCCACGACGTTGACCGTTACCCCTCGGGCGGCAACCTCCCTTGCAACGCTCTTAGAAAAACCGATAACGCCTGCCTTTGAGGCGGCATAGTTGGCCTGACCAACGTTGCCCATCAGCCCTGCCACGGAGCTAACGCTTACTACTCGACCTCTTCGGCGGGAAATCATACCACGTATCACGCTCCTCGTGCAATTAAAAACGCTCGTCAAATTGACGGCAAGAACCTTGCCCCAGTCGTCATCTGACATCCGCATCAGAAGCTTGTCAATCGTTATGCCGGCGTTGTTCACCAGAACGTCTAGCCGATCGTAATGGTCCTCGATGTCCTTCACCATCGCGGCAACCTTCGCCGAATCCGTAACGTCGCAGTTGAACGTCAGCGTGTCCGAACCGAGCGCCTCGAGCTCGCGCTGGGTCTCGTTCATTGCGTCTTCCAGCAAATCGCATATCGCCACGTTCATTCCGTCCCTCGCAAACCGCTCCGCGATGGCTTTACCAATGCCTCTCGCCGCCCCAGTAACCAGCGCCACTTGCTTTTCAGCAGTCATCATCAATCTCTCCCTTCAAATGTGGCCAATGCGTCAAGATACCGCCTGCGTGACTCGCTTTCGCCATGCGCCATCAGTCGTTTCAGCCGAACAACTTGGCGTTATCGTCGCTGCGTTGCTTCTTGGCCTTCGGCGCTCTCTTGAACGTGACATTAGTATGCTTCGACGGCGGGTAGTCAATTCCCTTCCCGCGCATGAGGTCATCGACAGTGAGAACCTGAATGCGCGGGTAGTGCTTATCCCAGCCGGGAGAGTAATAGAAGCCCGCGCCCGCAGCCTCTTCACTCATGCTCTTGGTGGGACACCGCATCGTGATTAGGACGCCGATCTCTGCTTCCTCGCGGTCCATCACGCCCCGCAGGTCCCGAATGTGAGAGACGGACACGTGGCCCGACTTCACGGAGATGATTATCTGCTTTGTATCGGCGCCTTTGCCCTCATCGTGGAAGTAGAGTCTCCCGTCAATCCCCTTGTCGGCGCCTTTCTTCTCCTCGACAGGCCTCGCCCCAACAAGGCCCAACGCCCACCATTGGAACTGGTATGGATTATGCCTTGCGAGCTCCATCGCGCCGGAGATAGAGACGGGCTCGCCGATAACGTCAAACTCCTTCCGGATGTTCTCGCCGAACGTGTTCTCGAGCCGATACTTCATGAGCGTCACAGCGAGATGAGTAATGTCGATCCCGATCCATCGGCGCTTGAGGCGCTGCGCCACGGCGACCGTTGTCCCGCAGCCGCAGAACGGGTCGAGCACCACGTCCCCCTCGCTGCTGCTGGCCCTGACGATCCGCTCCAAGAGCGCCTCGGGCTTCTGCGTCGGGTAGCCAAGCCGCTCCTTGGCCTGCGAGTTAATTGGGGGGATGTCAGTCCATACCCCCGTGACAGGCTGGCCTTCGGTATCGTCCAAATGCCGTTTGTATCTTGGCATGCCAGTGCGCGTGAAAACGATCCGGCCTTCGGCCATCCATCTGTCGATGGTTTCCTGCTCCATCCAATGGCACCCCTTGGGCGGCGCTATCTGCCTGTCCCCGAACTTCCGCGGAGGACCGGGGCCTTTGCCATGCGCAACGACGAGCTGATATCGGTGCCCCGATTCGTCTTTTCGGCGATAATGTGTCCGAACATACTCATCATCATAACGCTGATAGCTTGGGTTCCAGAACACTTCGTCTCTATCCACGGCGTAATAGAGGATCGTGTCATGTATTGCATGGTAACTCGTAGCCCCCCCATGACTCGCGGACCTTTTCCAGATGATCTCCGACCTGAAGTTCTTCACGCCAAAAACCGAATCCATCAGCAGCTTCAAGAAATGGGTCGCAGTGCAGGTAGATACTGCCGGTCGGCTTCAGCACGCGCCTCAGCTCGACGAGGCGCGGGGCCATCATGGCGAGGTAGGCCAGCATATCATTCTCGCCCAGGAACTTCCTGAACGCCTGCATCGCTCCCAATACGGGGCCGCCGGCCTCCACAACCAGCTGATACGCAAGCGCCGCCTCCTGGTCCCAGCGCCAAGTGTCCTTGAACGCCTTGACCTGCGCCGTTGACTGAGTCCCGTTTCTCTCCGCGAACAGAACGTTATAGTCCTGATCGCTCTTAAACGGCGGATCAAGATAGATCAGATCAACCGATTCATCCTTGACGTATTGTCTCAAGACCTCAAGGTTGTCGCCGTAATACAAAGCGTTCTTGTCGATCATCGCCAACCTTCACCTGTTTCCGGAATAAGAGAACACATTCCAGATGTATTCTGGCTTTCCGGCCACATTTCATCAAGAGCCATAAGAATCACAGAAGACCTCGAAGCTCTCCGGTCCGTCAACGTTTGAGATGCCCACATCCCTCGATATTCGTTTGATGAACGACGAGATGATCCTCTGCGGGCCGACCTCCACAAAATCCGTAACGCCCATCTCGATCATTCTCTTGACGCAATCCTCCCAAAGAACCGGCGAGGTCATCTGCCTCTTCAGGGCATCGACAACATCCTCTTTCGCTTCGACGGGCGAGGCGCTCGCGTTTGCGATGATTGGCACTTTGGCATCCTTGAATGGTAGCTTGACAAGTTCGAGGCCGAACTTCTCCGCTGCCGGCGCCATCAGTTTCGAGTGAAACGGCGCGGACAGTGCGAGCTTAACGAGCCTTCTCGCGCCCTTCGCCTTGAGCATCTCCATTGCCTTGCCCAGAAGCGCCATTTCGCCGGAGATGACGATCTGACCTGGGCAGTTGATGTTGGCGGCGCGTATCTCGCCCTCGCTCCGGAGCTTCTCGCATACATCCTCGATTGAATCTCTGTCCAGACCGATGACCGCAACCATGCCGCCCTCGCCCACTGGGACCGTCTCCTGCATCAGCTGCGCCCTTCTCTGGACGAGCCGGAGAGCATCCTCAAACTCGATACAGTCCGCGCAGACCGCCGCCGTGTATTCGCCCAGGCTGTGGCCAGCGACGAGGCGCGGCTCGACCCCGGTCTTTTCCCTCATCATGGACAAAATGGCGTACGACGTCGCCAGCACGGCCGGCTGCGTGTTCTCGGTTAGGTCGAGCTGCTCCTTAGGCCCCTCGAAGCAGAGCTTGGCCAGGTCGAAGCCAAGCACGTCGTTTGCGGTCTCAAATGCCCCTCTCGCCGTCTCGAACTCCTCCGCCATCGCCTTGCCCATGCCCACGTATTGGGCCGCCTGGCCGGGGAACACAAACGCTAGCGTCTTGCCACTCACTGTTCCCACCTCTGCTGACTGTTCAACCCCTTCAGGGTTGGGTGTTTTTCGCTCGCCACTTCGTCCGAAGGATGCCAGTCCATAGTATGGTATTTCTGGCGCCCGACGCTATAGCTTCCCGGCTTCTTTGACCAGCTTGAGGCCGATGATCTCGCGCTGTATCTGGTTAGTGCCCTCGTAAATCTGCGTTATCTTCGCGTCTCGCATCATCTTCTCGACCGGATACTCCTTCATGTAGCCGTAGCCGCCAAGCACCTGAACCGCGTTGGTTGTAACCTCCATCGCCACGTCCGAGGCGAAGACCTTGGCCATCGCCGATTCCTTTGAGATGTCCTTCGCTCCGGCGTCGATCATCCTCGCGGCACAATAAACGAGCGCCCGAGCTGCCTCGATCTTGGTCGCCATGTCAGCCAGCATGTGCCGTATCGCCTGAAATGAAGCAATCGGCTTCCCAAATTGGACTCGCTCGGTGGCATATCTGGCCGCCTCCTCGAAAGCCCCCTGTGCAACACCGACGGCCTGGGCGCCAATGCCGGGACGCGTCTTCTCAAAGGTCTTCATCGTAATAATAAACCCGTAGCCCTCTCGCTTCAGGATGCTGTCCTTGTGAACCCGGCAGTCGGTGAACACGAGCTCCCGCGTGGTTGACGCGCGAATGCCCATCTTGTTTTCTTTCTTACCGAAATCGAAGCCCTCGTGGCCCTTCTCGACCATGAAAGCGGTCAGCCCCCTCGCTCCCCTGTCGGGGTCGGTGCTGGCGATCACGGTGTAAATCTCTGCCTCGCCGCCGTTGGTTATCCACTGCTTCGTTCCGTTAATGATGAAGTAATCCCCGTCGCGAACAGCTCTCGTCCGCACCGCCGCAGCGTCGCTGCCAGCGTCCGCCTCAGTCAGCGCAAACGCGGTCAGCCTCTTGCCCTCGGCGATATCCGGCAGGTATTTTCTCTTCTGCTCGTCGTTGCCGAACATGATTATCGGATACGCCCCGAGCCCGGTAGCGGCGAACGAAAGCGCGATGCCGCTGCAAACGCGGCTCAACTCCTCTGTAACGAGGCAGAAGTCCGTAACGCCACCGCCGAGGCCCTCGTATTCCTCGGGAATCAGAAGCGCGAACAGGCCCGCCTGCCCGAGCGTCTTGACAATGCCCCAGGGAAACTCCCCCGTCTCATCCAGCTCCTCGCGGATCGGCTTCATCTGCTCCTCGGCGATGCGCCTCGCGAGTTTTCTCGTCTCTTCCTGCTCCTCAGTAAAGAAGTAATCCATTCCGTGCTCCCGTTGCGTTTTTTTGCTTGCACTTTGAAATTGGTTGTGCTCTGATAGCTTCGTCACATGATACATTGCCCAGTGGCGGGTTACCTCCCTGTTCACAAACTCGGCCGCCACTGGGCGCCTCTCCCTCATTTCTCGCCTAACGACTCATCTAGGGCAACCGATGGAACTCCTGACTTCAATGCGCAGTATGACCCTTGGTGGGTCTGAGGGGCATCAATGGACTTCCGGTTACATACGAGGCACACACGTAACTCGCCATTCTATCGGTAGTTACGACGATGGGTGGCTGTCGCTCGCCGCCGCCGGTTACATCGCGTTACATACATTCTAGGCCCAAAATGGCACAAAGCTGGCGTCCCTCTTGGAACAGCTGCCTTGCTCACGCTGCTTGATCATATTGGCATCAATTGTCTCCGGCCAGCGGTAGCCAGTGTTTCACCTCTAACCGAGTCCATGCGATTCGCATGTGTTGGGCATGGAACATCCTCCGTTTCCGGTCGGTCCATTGGTGAATCTTCCTGACTGCCTCATCGGCGTTCCGGGCGGGGGCTGCGTCATGACGAGAGACCCAATGGACCGATGACAGCAGTTCCATTCCATAAGGCGTCTCAAAGCCCTCGATCAATTCCGCCACTTGCGCCAGACGTGTTCGACTTTCTTGTTGTGTTTCTAGGAACTCGATTGCCTCTTGAGAAGCACCAGGAAGCAGTTCGATTTCCACATCTGGTTTCTGTGTGTCGCCGTAGCCCCGGGTGAAATGCCCCTCCATTACTTCCACAAGCTTGTTCAAATTATGGGCATAGGGTCCATAAAAGCTCGGCTTGTACTTCAGCCGCAGACGTTCACCCGCTTCCTGTAGGAAGTACGCGAGCTTCTGGATTTCGAGCAATGTCAGGCGGTAGGCCATTTCGTTGTATTGCGCCATGAGTCTGATGAGCAGCGCTCTAGCCATCGTCATTTGTGGGCGTTGAGTCCCTACCGGCATGGTCTTGGCCTCTGGTGCTCCAAGAGGCTCAAACAACAGCACCCGAACTTCGGTAAGCGATGAGAAGGCCTTTTCGATCAACGGGCGGACAACATCCCAATTCAGACCGCCGAGACCGCATCCCAGCGGCGGGATAGCCACGGACGATACTTTCAGCTTCCTAATCTCGTCGACTAGTGCTGTCAGTCCGGATTTGATGTCATCCAACCGTGACCTGCCGCGCCAATGCCGCTTGGTGGGGAAGTTGATAATGTACTTCGGGTTTAGCATCGTGCCGGTTTCGAATACGAACATCTTCCCCGGGCGCATCTCCCTCTCCCGGCATGCGCGTTCATAAGCCTTGAAATTGCCCGGAAAGGCCTTCTTGAACTGCAGCGCGATGCCCTTGCCCATGTAGCCGCGACAGTTCACCGTATTGACCAATGCCTCTGCATCGGCCCTTAGAATGTTGCCTTGGGCAATTCCTATCATAGCGACGCCTCCTCTAATCAACATAATACCATTCCGGCCGCACCCGAACAGTGCGATTCAATTGAGGTGGGAACCTGCTCATTATGGTCTCAACATTCTTCTTCATCCGGGCGTTGATGGTGGCGACCTCCTGAATCAACTCCCAGCTGCAGAACCGGTGCACGAGGAACTCAGCCTGTTTGCGACGCTGGCGATCCATGTCGTCGACATCATCCTTCCAGTATTGAGCATAGATCGCATCCCAATCCAATTGGTCCAGTCTCTCCAAGTTGTCAAACCATGTAGTGAAGCCCGCTATGCCATGGCCGTCGGAAAAAACAAGCCCTGAGCCGGTCTCATGGACTGCCTGAGCCGTTGAAATTAGGTAGACAATAGGTTCCTGGCCCTCATCGTATTCTTCCACCCATCCGGTATGAAGCTGGTAGAGCATGGGTGAGCGAGGCCCCAAGTAGAAGGACACGTAGTCATGGATGACTCCTCCAGGTCCGCACGGTATCCGAGTGACTTGGCGCCGATTCTGGACATCAACGTTGTGAATGGTCTTGTATGTCAATCCGTTGTCAGGAGTATGGTTTGGCGCATGCAGGCCGCCCCGCTGCAGATATGTGTGGAGATTATCAACATGCATAACGCGATATATCGGAGTCGGCTTTAGCACAGCCAGCATGCTACCTCCGCTCGGTCATCCATCTTGCCCATCACCGCCACAATGATAAGTGAAGTCAGACACCGAAGTGGCACCTCAATGCTGTCGCCACAGCAGGGCGTGTTCTTGATGTGCGCAATCGTCATGATTCCCTATCCCCACATCAGCGCCCACCAGGGCAAATCTCACCCTCTGCTTGGTCATATCGGCTCGGTCCCTTCGTTGAGGATGTTGATGTATTGCAGGTAGCCAAAGCGGCGAGAGCGCTCCCTTCCAGTCAGCTCGCCGACAATCTGAAGCTCTTGAAGCCTCTTGAGTGCCGCGGATACGGTGGGCGCCGTCAGTTCTGTGAGGCGCGATATCTTATTGATCGTGGCAATAGGGCTTTCCTGAAGCGCCTGATGGACCCGCAGCACTGAGCCAGCCGCCCTGCCTATCGATTGAATCTTCTTCCGATCCTCCTCAAAGAGCTTCACTAGCCTCTGCACCGTGCTTACAGCCACCTCAGAGGTCTCTTTCACTCCCTCGACGAAGAAGCGCAGCCACGCCTCCCAGTCGCCCTCCGTGCGAACTCTTTGCAGTAGGTCGTAGTATTCCTGCCGGCGGTTCTTGAAATAGAGGCTCAGATAGAGCATGGGCTCTTTCAGCGCGCCTTCCGCGCATAACAGAAAGGTAACCAGTAACCGTCCAAGGCGCCCATTGCCGTCCAAGAAGGGATGAATCGTCTCAAACTGCACGTGCGCCAGAGCGGCTCTGATTAGTAGCGGCGTTCTCACCGGCTGGTCATGGAGGAACTTCTCAAGCGCTCCCATACAGTCGGCAATGCTGGATGCTGGAGGAGGCACGAATACCGCGTTGCCAGGTCGTGTGCCGCCTACCCAATTCTGGGATCTTCTGAACTCGCCGGGCTCCTTATCACTTCCGCATCCCGTGCTTACTAGGATTCTATGTATCTCGCGCAGCAACCTCAGGGAAAGAGGGAAACCGCCCCGAAGCCGCTCAAGCCCGTGAGTCATCGCCGCAACGTAATTGGAGACTTCCTTGACATCGTCCAACGGGACACCCGGCGCCTCCTCGCTCTCAAAGAGCAGGAGGTCGGAGAAAGACGACTGCGTGCCCTCAATCTGTGACGAAAGAACCGCCTCTTTTCTGATATACATGTAGAGAAAAAGCGATGGGTCCGGAAGCAACGTGGTAACGCTGTCGAGGCGACCCAGCGCGATCAGCGCGCGGTCAATGAGATCCCGGAGGTCGTCGTCAATCTCAAGAGGTGGATTCGGAGGGAGCGGATAGGGCACGAAGGCGCGACACTCTTCACCTCCAACTCTCGAAATAGTTATATAGTTCCCAGTCTCTCTCTTCATTGTTGCCACTTTCGCTTATTAAGATTTTTGTAATTGGGCTGATCGTTATTATAATTCTGTCGCTAAACTATAATAAGACTGCCCCGGGCCAGTCAATCGCCATCCTTCCGCCCGTTCTCCTATCGCCGGAAGTGCGCACCGATTCCTCAGAACGTCCTCAGGTCCGTGAGACAACAAGGGATACTCCTGTTGCCAGCCTCAGAGCTTCAGGTTCTTCGTCGTGTGCCCGTCCTCTTTCCCTGCTTTCGGGGCTTTTTTGAACGTGATGTTTGTGTGGCGTGACGAGGGATAGTCGATGCCCTTGCCGCTCTAACTGCTCTTAAACGGCGGGTCGAGATAGACAAGATCAACGGATTCCTTCTCCAGGTGTAACCTGATGATCTCCAGATTATCACCATAGTAGAGGAGGTTCTTATCTTCCATCGCTAGACCCTAACACCACGATGCTACCACCTGACGATTGAGGCGCCCCACGTATAGCCCGAGCCGAACGCCGTCAAGAGTATCAGGTCGCCCTTTTGTATCATGCCCGTGGCCTGCGCCTCGTCCAGCGAAAGTGGTATCGATGCCGAGGAGGTGTTTCCGTGTTTCTGTATCGAGGGGACGACCTTATCAATACTAGTGCCAAGCCTCTTGACAAGGGCTTCTATGATCCGCCAGTTGGCCTGATGAGGGAAGATCATCTTCATCTGCTCGACCGTCATGTTCTGCTCTTGTAGAGCGTAGGTCGATATCTTGGCCATGCACCTAATCGCCATCTTGAATACTGACTGGCCATCCATCCATATATAGTGCATCCGCTTCTTGACTGTTTCCACGCTTGCGGGATTTCTGGAGCCGCCGGCTGGCAGCTTCAACGAATCACCGTAAGAGCCATCTGACTTCATGTGCACGCAGAGAATGCGGGACTTTTCGGAATCATCCGACGCCTGGACTACGATAGCGCCGGCGCCATCGCCGAATAGCACGCACGTCGTTCTGTCCTCAAAATTGGTGAACCTCGATAGCACCTCGCTGCCGATAACGAGAATGGTCTTATATCGGCCTGCTTTTATCATGTTGTACGCAACGAACAGGCCGCAGATGAAGCCGGAGCAGCCAGCGGTCACGTCGAACGCCATGGCCTTCTTGGCCCCGAGCTTCGCTTGCGTCAAGCACGCGGTTGAGGGGAATGCCATGTCGCCCGTAGCAGTGCCCACGATGATGCACTCGACGTCTTCCGGGGATACCGAGGCCCTCTCGAGGGCGATGAGAGACGCGCGATGGGCAAGGTCAGAGGAGGCCTCATCATCCGCGCAGTAGCGCCGCTCCTTGATCCCTGTTCTCGTGGTTATCCACTCGTCCGTTGTATCGACGATCTTCATCATGTCCTCGTTGGTAACGATCCTTTCAGGAACGTAGCTTCCGATGCTTGTTATCCTTGCCTGAACCATATTTTCTCCTCAATTCGTAGCGCTACGAAGTTCCATCTTCTCTGCTATTTGCTGCGCTATGTCGGATTCGGCGAAATCGTGAGCCCTCTTCAAAGCGTTTCGGATGGCCTTGGCGTTCGAGCCACCGTGGCATATCACACAGACACCGTTGACGCCCAGGAGAATGGCGCCGCCGTATTCGGCGGGGTCCATCTGCTTCTTGAGGCGCTTGAACGAGGGTTTCACAAGGGCTGCTCCCACCTTAGTCAGGATGCTTGACGATGACAGAGCGTCTTTCATCATGCCCATGACCGTCTCGGCAACGCCCTCGGTGATTTTCAGCACAATGTTCCCCACAAAACCGTCGCACACAACAACATCAACGTCACCCTTGAAAACGTCTCGGCCCTCCACGTTGCCAACGAAATCGATCATGGGCTCCTCGCGCATCGCCTGAAGCACACGCCGGCTGAACTCGTTGCCTTTAGTATCCTCCGTGCCAATGCTCAGAAGGCCCACCTTCGGCCTGTCTTTCTGCAACACGATGCTCGTATAGACGCTGCCCATCACACCAAACTGAACAAGATAATCGATCTTGCAGTCAACGTTCGCGCCCAGGTCCAGGACAACGGTCCCGTGCTTGCGGTTGGGGAAAACCTGAGCAATCGCAGGCCGCTGCACGCCCTTTGCAAGGCCAAACTCGCACCGCGCGGCGGCCATCGCGGCCCCGGTGTTCCCAGCCGAAACTACTCCGGCGGCCTCACCCTTCTTAACCAAGTTCGATGCGATTCTTATCGACGAGCGCCTCTTACCACGAATGACGACCGAAGGGGCGTCAGACATGGACACAACCTCGGGCGCGTGGCAGACCTCGATCCTGTCGTTTTCCCTCTCGCCAAGCTGAGCCAACTGCGCCTTTATCTTCTGTTCCTCACCAACGAGGACGACTTCGATACCGAAGTCAGACGCCGCTCGAATTGCACCTTTGACTGTCTCAAGAGGCGCGAAATCGCCTCCCATAGCGTCTAGAGCAATTGGGCCCTTGGGCATTGTCTATTCTTCGGCGATTTCAAGGACCTGCTCCCCGCCAAGATGCCCGCACTTCGCGCATACTACGTGGGGAAGCTTCGGAGCCTTGCAGTTTGGACAACGAACTATGGATGGCGGACGAAGAGCCTTTTGAGATGACCTCATCCGCCTCCTCGCACGGGACGTTCTTCGTTTCGGAACTGCCATACTAATCCTTCCTCTCTGTTTGCAAACCGATTTCCATAAGCTCAGACTTCGAGAAGAAAAAGCCGACCTCAAACTCGGCCGAGCCTTTAGAATCAGAGCCATGCACCGCATTCTGCTGAATTGACGTCCCAAGTTTCTTCCGAATCGTCCGCTCCGCAGCTTCCGCTGGGTCTGTGGCTCCCATGATCGACCGGACCCTCGAAATGGCATCCTGGCCCTCGAGAATCGCAACTACGCACGGCCCGCCCGACATGAAATCGCACAGACCGCCGTAGAATGACTTCTCTCTGTGAACGTAGTAGAACGCCTCAGCCTGGGCCTTGGTCAACCACAGCATCTTCATAGCCGCGATCTTGAGTCCGGCGCGTTCAAAAAAGGTCAGCACCTTGCCCGCTACGTTGCTCGCAACCGAGTCCGGCTTCACTATCACTAATGTTCTTTCAATCTCGGTCATTCTCAATTGCCGCCAAATGAGGGTGTTCCCCTAAGGTTCACGCACAGCCCATCTTGCAGCGGCGTGGTCTGAGACCCGCGCTGCCCGATTAGAGAACACAACTATTCCTTCCTGAAGTTGAGGCAGTAATGGTGAAATGTGTTGCTCACCCAGGCGTTGCCTATGCCATAGGGCGCCAACTTCTGGTCACCCTGGCACCATATCTTCTCATCCTTAAGAGCAAATACCTCGCCCAAACGTTTCCCCAAATCCCATGCGAGAGGATATACCTTGCCTCTCTTTTTAACATTTTTGACGATAACAGTCAAATACGCGCGGTCGCGCATGAGCGAATGTACCTTGCCGAATATCCCGGCAAGTTCATCAATAAATCTATCGTATTCTGCGATATTCCCCAGGTCCTCCTCGTCCGACGAATAGAACACGTCAAGCCCCGCCTCAGCCCGTTCTTTTTGCGTCTGAGCGCCTTTCTGCCTCAGCATGTCCCAATATGGCGGACTCGTTATGCAGTAATCAATCTCCGGCAAATCGAACTGGTCCAGGCGCCTCGCGTCGCCCTCGAGAAGCACAGCCTGTCGGACAGGTCCGACGTGTCCGACTTGTCTGACCGCTCTGAGCGCGTCGGCGACTCGCTCCCTTGCGATGGCGGCGTATTGGGGATTGAGCTCAATCCCGAAGCCCTTTCTGGCAGTTGAGATGCACGCCAGCAGCGTCGAACCCGTGCCTGCCATCGGGTCCAAGACCGTCTGGCCCGACTTTGTGAAGAAGCGTACGAACTCGGAAACCAACTCCTCTGGGAACTTAGCCGGGTGAACAAGAACATCCTTTGAGCGACGAGCCGGGTTCAGCTCGAACCAGCTCTTCTGGAACTTAATCCATTCTTTGGGGGAGAGATCATTCAGACGGTTCTTGAGCATCTGAACCCGTTTGGGGCTTGGGCAGAAAGTCGCAACAACAGCGGAAGCTTACGGACGGAATCCTATAGAACTTGGTGGCCTTTTCGGTCTTGCTCAGACATGAAACCGTATCGGAGGCCGTCGCCCAGCATCCGCCCATCAGGATAGTGTCGTCTGCCACCCCGGCGTCGGTCCACTCCCAGTAGTTGCCGAGCATGTCGTAAGCCCCATAACCGCTCGCGCAAGACCTGTATCTGCCCGCGCCCGCCGGTTCTGACAATACTACACCTCTATCCGTCTTGCGGAGGCCATACCACTTCCAGCGATGCGTAATGTGAACCGTCGCCAGATTGCATGCCGCATACCGAAACTCGTTCCCATACGGATACTTCAGCCTCTTTTGGCCAGAACACGCCCTCGACCACTCGTCCGTCGTGCAGAGCCGCTTGCCCTGCGAAAAACAGAGCCCTACCGCCTCGGCGAACGTTACCCGGCTGCGAGGCATAACTCCCGGCTCATTCGGATACTCATACTTGTCGATGCAAAACGTCCCCGCCGGAACCATATCGACCGGGCATTTCTGCCAGCCTTGCGGCTCATTCTGCTCCCCAAGGAAAACAAGAGGACATAAAGCCACGAGAAAAACAACGACAACGACAACAAATCTGTATAATCTCAAACCACGCACTCCAGAGGTCTTCCGGACAGACTGTTGCCGCAATCTAGCTGTACCCATACGCTCTGTCAAGGGAGGCGAGCACCCTGAAAATCACATTTAGTCCGTATTATTCATAAACTCGCGATGCCATGAGGTGTGGGGCGGGCTTTCCA
>CBDVDH010000031.1:0-42530 GCA_965372715.1 uncultured bacterium
GGCTTTACTCGCTTATAGACCACGAGTTTGCCTTGCCTCGACCCCACATCACACACCTGAGGGATGGCTTGCACTAAATCCGGGTTACCTGCTCGGAAGCGTTCGCCGCGCGGCGAAGAAAGCCGCACGTCCGGTTCTGTGAGGGTGAAAGCCAGTAATGGCTGAACTACTCGACGTGCGCCGCTTTCACTTGCCGCGGCCTGACGCGGCGTGAGCACTGTTGGAGGACGTCCTATTCTCTGGATCACGGCTTCCAAGTTCAAAACAGATGTCCATCAGAGGGTGGTGTCGAGCCACCACCAATGAAAGCGGCGTCAAGCCGCCGCAGTCCAAATCACCCATCGGGTGAAGACGCATCGCTACTGTATGCAACAAGAGAGGCCTCGTGAATGGCTCAGGCGAGCTCAAGACGCGATGTCAGGGGCCATCAATCTGATTCTTGGGATCACGGTTCCGTCTTGACATTCGATGGTCATCAGTGCTTGATGGTGCAACCCGGGGTGGTCTGTTGCCGGGGCATTGAATGGACTTTATCCTTCGCCACCCAAACGGGCTTCGTCGTCAGTTGGGATGTTCGGATAGCGTAGTAAGCGCCAAGGGAAATCAGCAGCAGGCGTGGGTTTCGACCCATGGCTGAGATGAGACGAGAGCTCCTTAGCCGTGAAAGCGCTGAGTAACGTATGAAAACGACAGCAGGCCGGCTTCGCTCAGCGATAGCCGTTCACGTCTGGCCGGATTGGGTGCGATGACGCAGATTCTGCTCGTTGTATTCGCATATTTTCTGGGGTCGGTCTCGTTCGGCTATCTTATTGGCCTGTTATCTGGCAAGGACGTCCGCGAGGTTGGCAGCGGCAACATCGGCGCGACCAACGTCATGCGAGCGGCGGGCAAGACGGCGGGCATCATCACGCTCGTGCTCGACACGGCAAAGGGCTACGTGGCCGTCCTTTTGGCCGAAGGCTTCTCAGGGCCCGACGAATCACTCCCCCTGATATGCGGCGTCGCGGCCCTTTTTGGACACTGCTTCCCAGTCTTCCTGAAGTTCAGAGGCGGCAAGGGCGTCGCGACCGGCCTCGGTGTCTTTCTGCGCCTCGCCCCGTTCTACGTCATCTTCGCGCTGGGCGCGTTCCTGATCGTCCTCGCGATCACAAGGTTCGTATCGGCGGGCTCGATGGCCGCGGCGGCAACGATGCCAATCGCCCTTTGGATAGGAGGCGCCTCGTCCGAACGGGCCTTGCTGGCCGCAGCGATCGCCGCCCTCATTATCGTCAAGCACCACAAAAACATCGCCCGCCTCGTAAAGGGCGAGGAAAACAGGCTCGGCGCGAGGCGCGAGTAGAGGCGCCAGTCACCGAATCGTGGCCCATACCCTAGGGGCAGACCGCCGTGTCTGGCCTCGCGGCTTCATCGTTTGCCATCGTCTTGGGGCTGTAGGGGCGGCTCACGAGCCACCCTCTCCTGACGTCACGCAACATATCAAGGGCGGCTCGTGAGCCGCCCCTACAACGTCCTGCACCGAATCATGACCACCCCAATCCAATTGTCGTCGGATCAGGCTGGGTCAGTTTCTGACCCAACTGTCTGGCCGGCAGGGGTGGGTCAATAATTGACCCACCCCCTGAGATTCCGCTGATAAAAGGCGATCCCGTGGAATCACCGTGCCCGAAGCCCGTCGAAGTGGATCAAAATTGATCCACCCTGCCCTCACCTCGCCGGGGCCAGAATCAGGCGCCTCGCGTGCGTAACGGCAGGCATATAGCCGCGCATACGCGCCTTAGCCGTAGATAAGCCACACGAATGGCACGAAATCTGGTTGAAATTATGGGTGTAATTGGCAAGAAACTGTTAATCTAATCGTGCAACATAGGAGGCGCAAAAAATGCAGACCACAACACAACCGACAAACTTCGCCTTATTCGTAGCCCTTCTCCTCATAGCCGCCCTGATGGGCCTCCTCGGCGCCTACCTCGCCGACGGCCAAGTCGTCGATGGGGACCTGACGTATTGGGGCTATGATGAGACAGACGAGCTTTGTTTTAGCACCTGCTTGTTTGAGGCTATCGAGGGTCGAGGCATTGCAGCAGTAGGGCCAGAACAAGTCTCCACATTTGACGGAGAGGGTTGGAGTCACTTTGCAGATTCGTTTGTGGAGCTTTCAAATGCAGTTCAGGGACCCGACGGGAAGATATGGTTCCGGGAAACACCACAAAACCGAATTGGGTGTGGGTTCTGGGATGAAAATGGCGACATGCATCACACACAGTTTGGGGGCGGACTCAGCCAAGATGGTTGGACGCTGGAGATGGAGCGTTGGCAGGGCAATTACTTTTTTATGTTCGGTGTGATCCCCCTCGGGGGGCGTGTTCGGGTATATGGCTACTGCAAGCCCTCTTGCAGCAATATGGATGGGATAACTGGTTTTGATGGCCCGCCCTATCCGGAAAGCGATTATTGGGATTATTATCCCGTCTATGTCTGCCGGGTTTCCGGTGAGTATTTGATCCTACTGTCATCGGGCCCGCCCAAAATTGCCCGCCCATATGCGCATGAAGAGAGTTGGATATTGGAGGATTTCCCTTCGCTACGTTTCTTTGGCGCATGCGCCGGCGCTGACTCATATTTCTGGATAGAAGCACAGAAGCATAGGGGGATTAGTGGCCCCCTCGAACCAGTAGCGATGATACAGGTTGACGCGGTGAATAGGACCGTCGAACAGATTCCGTGGCTGGATGGGATTCCTATCGCCTCGCTGGCATGGGATTGGCATGGCTTGTGGGTTTTCGGGGGCGGTTCATTCGGTGAGGATGAGCGGATGCCGTTAGGGGTGGCGTTCTGGTCCCTTCAGGATACAACTCCCGACGTTTTCCGGCTGTTGCCGGACCAGGCTGGATCCGACAGTGCCCGACCGGGCGGCGGGATTGGCCGCCTCATATACTACGGCATGGAGAGAATGGCCGTTGATGATGGACCTAGTCTTTGGTTTGCGACGGACAAGGCTGTCTGCCGATGGTCGCCGGACCCCGAGCTGATCCCGATGCCTTACGAGGCGCGGGTTGAGGCGCACGCGAAGGAGGGTGGAGCGGTCGAGGTAGAGATCGAGTTCGACAACCTGCGGATCATCCGTAACGACGCGACGCTTCACCTCAAGATCGAATTCCTCAGAGAGGGCGACACGGAGCCGATTCCGCAATTCGAGGCGTATAGCATCCATCACGAGTTCCAGCCACAAGAGACATTCTACTACTCGTTCGAGTATGTTCCCGCCGCGCTGCCGTCTGTGGACAGGATTCGATATTCGGTCTATACCACATACATCGACGTCAACGCCCCTCCAACAGACGAAGACATCATCACCTCGAACGTCGCGATGGCGGAAGTGCAGCTGGATTAGGACGGCAATACCAATCCTACCGTGGGCCACAGAAGATCGATAGCGACCAACCTACTCGCAGTCCGAGGCGACGCGAGTCCTGGGCTGAAATGCTAGGGCTGATGTGGACAAACCCACTGCTCTTGGCTATTGTTCAGTATTGCAGGACGATTGCCCACAATAATGCACGAGGACAACGTGGTGGCGGACAATAGCGCCGAGCATAATATCGTTTACACTTTGCATGCTTTGGAGCAGATGCAGGAGCGAGGGACGACGAAGCGCGAAGTTGAGGTGGCGATAAGCAAAGGAGAGATGATACCGGCCAAGAAGGGCAGGGTTTCCTTTCGCCATAACTTCCGGTTTGATTCCAAGCGTGGAGGCAGGCATTATGAAGTGAAACAGGTAGTCCCCGTTGTCGTCCACGAAGAGGGAGAGATCGTGGTGATCACAGTGTATGTTTTCTATTTCTGAAGGAGCAGGACGATGAAAATAACTTACGATCCCCGTGCGGACGCGGTGTATTTTCGATTTGTGGAGGGTCCGCGGGAGGTGACGACGCTTCGCCTCACCGAGGACGTGGCCATCAACTACGATCCGCAGGGCGGAGTTGTTGGACTGGAGATACTCTCCGCACGCGAGCATCTCAAGTTCAACGCTGGCGAGCCAGAGCTAGAAGTGGAAAACCTTCGCGTGGCCGGAAGATAGAGGTTATTATCCGAAAACCGGACGGAGATGTAGCTGAGACATGGGTTGGGCAGTCATCCAAACGAACGAATAGCGTTGGTTTCGCGGAAGAAAAACCAGATGACAGCTGAACGAGTGCGAGTGCCACCGATCAAGTGTCAGGGCATAAAGACGAAGCTCGTCAATTGGATAAAGCAGAATCTGCCGGAGAACGTTAATGGTACATACTTCGAGCCGTTCCTGGGTTCCGGTGTGGTCGCCTTCAACGTTCGACCGCAGAAGGCTCTTCTTTCAGATTCAAATCCGCACATAGTCGCGTTCTACGATCAGGTCCTGAAAGGACGTATCACACCAGCGCTTGTATCGGAGTTCTTGAAGACCGAGGGGAGAAAACTCTCCGCGTCCGGGGCGGACTACTACTACGAAGTGAGGAAGAGATTCAATGCCGGACAGGACCCACTGGACTTCCTCTTTCTCTCTCGGTGTTGCTTTAACGGTCTTATCAGATTCAACAAGGACAGATTGTATAATGTCCCTTTTGGCCACAAACCCAACAGGTTCAGCAGGTCATACATAACGAAGATATGCAATCAGGTGAAATGGGTCTCCCAATTGATAAGGCGAAATGACAACTGGACAATTGCGTGTATGGATTTCAGAGAGGCGTTATCGCAGGCTGGACCGGATGATTTTATCTATTGCGATCCGCCTTACGTTGGCAAACACGTGGACTACTTCGATTCTTGGTCCGAGGCGGATGAAATGGAGCTTAACGCAATTCTGAGAGGCTCAGAGGCAAGATTCATTCTCTCGACCTGGTATGAGAATAGATTCAGAAGGAACAAGTGTGTCGATGATATTTGGTCTGATTTCCGAATGCTCACTAGAGAACACTTCTATCACGTGGGGCCTAAAGAGACCAATCGGAACTCAATGACGGAGGCCCTGATCCTCAACTACGAGCCGGTAGCCACGAGCAACCAGCGTGTCACGGAAGTCGGGCAGATGGAGCTATTTGAATCCCTCGCACCAGCCCACAGCAGCTGAGTTTCAATGCTGATTTCTCCCGGCCTGCTTCGCGCCTAGCCTGAGTTTCCTAGTTACTGAAAAGGTGTAGTTCAGATGAGGCTTTCAGAGCGGGACTTGCATGCCGTTGGGTGTATTGCCCTGCGATGAGGTTGCCGGTGTGTTTACGTCCAGGGCGAGTCTGCTTTGTTTGGCTGAGATTCGGGTTATGGCGATGTGGTCTTTGTGGTTGGCCTTATAGAACGGGTAATAGACCAAGCAAGAAACCCAAGACCCCTCTGCGGGCCGGATTAGCACAGATAAGCGGACCGAAGAATCAGCTAGAGCGGAAACTCAGGCTATGAGGCGGGTTCCGGTTGTCTATTCCAGCTCTTCAAGCTGCGCCTTGGCCAGTCGCGCCTCGCTGCAATCTGGGAAGCGCTTGGACACCTCGGTGAAGAATTCGGCGCCCTTTTGCGGCTCGTTAAGCCGCACGTGGCATATCCCGAGCCTCAGAAGCGTCTCCGGCGTTCTGTCGCTCTTGGGATAGTTGTCAAGTACTCGCGTGAACTCTGTTATGGCTTTCCTGTAATGCTTGGTCGCAAAGAACGATTCGCCAATCCAATACTGGGCGTCGTCCGCCGCGGAACTATTTGGATACGCGGCCAGGTAGTTTCTGAAGCCCATTACTGCGGACTCGTATTTGCTTCTGTTGTAGTCCTGCCTCGCTGCGGCGAAGATGCGCTTTCGTGACTTTTTCTCGGTCTTTCTGGAGCCCTTGCTGGGTAGGCTGCTGATGATGTCCTCGAGGTCGAGCACCGCCGAACGCAGGGCCTCTTGCCGCTGGGAGAGGTCCTCGAACGTCATAAGGAGCTCGTTGAGGCGCTGGGCCAGCTCCTTGAGCTCCTGCGTTGTGGCGGCGTTCTTGGCTCGCATCTGATCCGACATCTTATCGACCTTCTGGCGGAGCAATTCGAGATTTGTTCTCATTTGCTCCTGATCCCTCTTGATGTCGATGGTGAGCAAGTTCGTCTCGTCGGTCTTGGCGCTCAGCGCCCGCATCTTGTTGGTTGGCGCGCACGAGGCCATTCCCACACACAAAGCAAGAAGCAGAAGGAACCTCGCAAGGAGCCTGAGTCCTTGTTTACTCGTCGTGATACTCCTTTGCATTACAGTCACCTGCGGCCGCGCCATTTTCGACTTGCCCAGAGAGCTTCAGCAACTAGAGAAGAACCACAAAATGCGCTCTGCGGTTCTTGGCCCACGCCGCCTCGTTGTGGCCACGCGCGAGCGGCATTTCCTCACCGTAGCTCAACGTGCTTATTCGGTGTGGTTCAACTCCCATCTCAATCATGTAGTTCTTTGCCGCCTTTGCACGCCGTTCACCCAGAGCGAGGTTATACTCATTGCTGCCTCGCTCGTCGCAGTGGCCCTCGATAATGAGCGAAAGTTCAGGTCGATCGAACATGAGGCAAGCGATTTGGGTGAGAATGGGCCGCGACCGGCTTTTGAGCTCATATCTATCGAAGTCGAAGTTGATGTCCTCAAACTCGATGGGATCGGCCTCGGCTGGTTCCGTCTCCGGGGCCGGCGCCGGTTTGACCTCCTCCACCTGTGGTTCAGGGGCCGGCTCTTGAGCGGGTTGAACCTCGGCCTGCTGTGCCTGCTGCTGGTCTTTTGCGGCCTGTTCCTTAACCCCGGGGCCACATGCACAGAAGCTCAGCAACGTCGCCGTAATCGCGACAAGCGTTACCAATACGCGGATCATCTGTCTTTGCATTTCAACACCCAATCCTCAATTGAAGTTCTTATTCAAGGATACGACGCCGCCCATCGTAGTAACATCGCGCCACCGGGTCAAGCACAAGCTCAAGCGTTATTCTCTCCCCAATAACCGGACTGGGATGTTCTCGTGGTTCTTATTGCACCCCGTTGCACTTGCAATCGGCGGAACAGGTTCATAAACAACCAATTACAGGAATTACCGACGAGCTGAAAAAGATGACAAGACGCAGATCAAGCTGCGTCCTTCAAAGGCACTTCCCCTCCCTAACCAGCCTGACCCCACTGATAATCCCTTGATCGCCGCCCCTCATACCAATCTGATCATAGCGGAAGGCGTGGCGGACGTGGTGCGGGGAGGCGCAGACGCGCGGCCGGTGCCGCGCTCGTCTAGTCAACTCCTACAAAAAAGCAAGGGGCAGAAACGCTCCGCCCCTTCGTGAAGCCGCGCTCTGACGCGGTCGGTATCAACCTATGACGTCAGCATTTCACTGAACCGCCGAAGCCCGTGCAAGAGAGACTTGGCCCAAGAGCAGTCACCAGCGCCTCGGCGTCAAGCGTCAGAACTCTCGGCGACTCGTAAACCTCATTCGTCTTCATTGTTATCTCCATTGTATTCATTGATTGGCAGTCGGAGACCGAAGGTCGGAGATTCGCCGAACGGCGAATTCGATCAATTCGAGGCCCATTGGCGACCTTGCAGACACTGGCCCGTGGGCGGTCCATTTGCCCGTCGTCTCGATGTCAACCAGCCAGTAGTTGTAGGAAACGCCCGGCTCAACGTTCATGTCCGTGAAGCTGTATGAGGCGCCGGACGCTGGACCACCTCTCGCGGCGATCAGGTCGCTCATCTGCTCATAGTCTTGCGCGCCCGCGATCATCCTGAACAGCACGAACCCGGCGTTGTCAATCTCAGCGCCCGTCTGCCATGTCAGGCAGATGTTTGAGCCTTCAGCGCGCGCGTCAAACGACACGAGCTCGATTGCCGTGATGCCCCAATACCTATAATGGAAGCCCATATCAACATCGTCTGCGGTCGTCATATCGAGGTACCCACCGATGTCGGTGATATACCTCGAATTGGAGCCGCCGCCGTAGGGATTCACACTCATATTTCCCACATCGATACACAGGCTCTTGTCAGAACCATCCTGGTCCAGGAAATAGTCATCGTAATCAACAACGCTACCACCCAGCGTGCGGAACTCAGGATCCGAGTTGATGTTACCGGCTCCGGAATACCCGCCCTGGACATCCGAGTAGGTGATCGTAATCGTCGAGCTGTCCTTGAGGCAGACTTCCCCACCACTGTCCCCCCACAGAATACAGTTCGTCATCGATGGAGAGGGGTCATCCACGGCGCAATATATGCCACCACCCTGGCTAGCAGAGTTGTGTGCCACTGTGCAGTTAATGAAGCTAGGGGCCGTGCCCGTCGAGGAACAGCAAATGCCGCCGCCGGTGTTGGCGCTATTCCCGATGATCAGGCAGTTTTCGATCGTTGGCGATGAGTTACACGTCGCGGATATGCCGCCGGCGTCGTCCTGCGTCGAGTTATACGCGATAACGCAGTCAGAAATAGTTGGCGAAGACTCCCAGCACTGGATACCTCCGCCGGAATACGTGGGCGTATTGTGAGCGATAACACAGTCGTCGATTGTCGGGCAAGCGTTGTCCCAGCACCCAATGCCGCCTCCGCGAATTGCATGGTTGTAGGTTATCTTGCATTTGCTTATGGACGGAGACGAACCATAGCACAGGATGCCACCGCCAAGCTGCCAAGGGCTACTCGCCTCGCCCCTGCTGCCGCCGGTGATCGTGAGACGGTTAACGGCCGCGCCATCCACGTGATCGAAGAGAATCACACGGTTTGTCCCATCCGCATCGACGGTTACCGTCTTTGCGGACGTACCTCTTATTCTCACGTAGTCTTCCATATTGAGTGGGAAAGTCTCACCCAATGACGTATCATACGTTCCCGCTGCAACGTGGATCGTCACGCGATAGGCCGCGCTGCCTGAGGCCTGCGTCAGGGCATAAGTGATCGTCTTCCAGGGATTGGCGCTCGTCCCGTTGCCGGTTGTGTCGCTGCCAGTGTTCGCTGAGACGTAGTAGTCGCAAAGCGCCACATAAACCTCTGCCCAAATCTCACCTGATGACGAATCGGGATGTGCCGCAGAACCGCCGAATTTGTAGAATTTGCCAGCAATCACGGTTCCGCCGAAATCGCGCCCTAGGTAGTTGTTGTCCTCGACACGCTCCCAGCTGTCCGTGTGAGGATCATACTTAAGTGTAACGGAGTCTTCGCCCTTCTCGCGGTCACCATAGACGTAAATGTGGCTGCCAATCACTCCGGCGACTGCGCAGTTCATCACATACGGCATGTTCGTCTTTGTGTCCCACGTATTTGTGAAGACGTCATATTCCCACGTGTTGGTGTGTCCTCCATGGTAGCCGCCTGCAAACACATATATCTTGTCGCCATACACCGCCGCTCCCGGCTGGCCTCTTGGGCTAGGGAGTGAGGCCCTGTCGGACAACCACGTGTTGGTAGCTATATCGTAGGCCTGAACCCGATCCGTGTTATGGCCTCCTATCAGGTAAATCACGCCGTGGTGGACCACCGCGCGGGTCCCCCACGGCGGATTCGGAATATTTGCTCCGTTTGCCCAGCTGTCCGCATCTGGATCGTAGATCTCTACCTTTGGAGAGGCTGATTCGTCGCTACCACCGAGGACATAGATCTTGTCCTGATAGGTGACAGCATCTGCTCCTCCGCGGGCTGTGGGCATCGCCGCCATTTCCGTGTAATCATCGGCATCGGGGTCGTATTTCCAAACGACCGTAGAATACGCTCCCCCACCAGATCCGCCAAATATATACACGTTGCCATGCCAAGCGGCCACGGCAACATTCTTCTGGGCTTCCGGCAAATCCGCTAATACTTCCCAGCCCGTTGCATAGGCGCCGGCTACCATGGTCACGAGAACCGTGATCGCGGTGGCGAGCGTCAATCTCATTTCTCTGCGAACGTACATTTTTCTCCTCCTCCAAGAAAAATACTTGTTTCGTCTCTGTGAAATCACAAAAGCACGAACATTCATCCCATCCCAGATTCCATCAGCCGATAGGCATCACCTCCCACGAATATCTCTCATCGTTCAATACAAGGGCGATTTGACGTTCCGTCGCGCTCCCGCTTTGTGAATCGCCCCTACAATTCCATCTAGGGCGGGTCAAAGACCACGCCACTACACGTCACAACTCACGCGCACGATTCTTTCTCCATAGAACGTGCTTACAGGTTATGCAAAGGAAGGGAGATTGCGGGTGGATTCCCCGCTGAGAAAGGAAGACAGGACAGAAGGCTGACCTAATGTCCTATTCTCGTTTCCGACTCCCTACTCACATTTTACTCGCATTTTCTCTGTGTCAATATACAACGATATGTCGGCGTTGGTCTGATGTCAACTGGTTTTTTGAGAGGAGTTTTCGTAATATTATGCCTTGATGCGGCTGGAAACGTGGTAGCGGGGTGAGTTTGAGGGATTCCGGCGCCAGAAACTTTTGCAGTCTGGTCAGGAGGCGGGACTGTTCGAGAGTGATGCTTCAATGCCCTGAAGGGGCATCATGTGGGTAGCCGTGGGTTTCAACCCACGGATCAAGGCCAACAGAGCGACCTTTCAACCCTGAAGGGGTTGAACAAAGAGGAACCGTACGGAGAGTGTTCAACCCCTTCAGGGTCGAGGATGTCTGTGGATCGAACCGATTCCGTGGGTTGCACCCACGGCTACCATTGTGGTCCCCCTTCGGGGAACCGAAACGCAGCATCACGTCAACCCTAATTCCACTTTTTTCTTGACCAAAACCAAGCCGCACAGCCAACAACCCAACACTCCTTAATCAGAGAATACGAAAACTCCCGTTATTTGTGGAGCTGTGTTGCAGCGGGCTGGCGCTAGTGATACGGTTCTTGACGCTATGGGCTGGACAGCGGCACTGCAAATGCACAACACAATCGAGGCGGTTTGTCCGTGAAGGTCGCGGGTCTTTGTAGATTACTCTTTGCTGTTGTTCTATCCGCTGTCGTAACAGTGGTCGCGGTCATGTGGGCTCAGCGGCATGGAGTGGCTGAAAAACGCCCGGCCGAGCGAACCGGTTACTGGAACATGATCGATTCGCTCGAAAAGGGCCGCGTAGTCTCGACCGCCACCGCGTCCGTCCTATTGCCGTTTGCGGACGTGATGACCAACAACGATTCGTATCTTGTGGCCAACAGGTGGGGCATGAAAAAGAAGGTCACGATAGCAAACGAGCAGCGAAGCGCCGTCTTCGCGCCCAGCGCGACATCAATAGAATGCTGCGTAAACGTTCCAGCGGGCGGGGTCCTCGATTTCGGCTACGGCATCTCGCCGGACGCCTGGCCAAGGGCCGGCGATGGGTGCGAATTCGAGATTGTTCTCGAAGACGCCGATGCGAATGAGCGTCTTTTCTCGCACTACATCAATCCCAAGATGCGGAAGGAGGACCGCAAATGGTTCGATGTTCGGCTGGACCTTTCGCCCTGGGCCGGCAAGGACGTTACGCTGACTTTCTCAACACGCGGAACCTACCGCGTCAAGCCGCCATTCAAGCGGCAGCCTGACGTGCGATACGACTATGCCCTGTGGAGCAACCCATTCATCGCTCGAGACGATGAGTGGCAGACAAATGCCAACGTCATATTGATCAGCATCGACACGCTGCGCGCGGACCACGTGTCGTGCTATGGCTACGATAGAGACACCACGCCGAATATCGATGCCCTGGCCGCTGACTCAGTGGTGTTTGAGCAGGCGATCACGCCCGCCCCGTGGACGCTGCCCGCGCACGCCTCGCTCTTCACCGGGCTTCTGCCGTCCCAGCACGGCGTCCAGAACTTCTACCAGAACCTGTCGGACGAGGCGCTGACACTTGCGGAGGTGCTTCGGGCCAGGTCGTTTCTCACACTCGGCGTCGCGAGTTTCGAGTATCTGTTTCCCGATTACGGCCTTGCGCAGGGATTTGACGAGTACTTCTTTCGTTATCCACTCAGGGCCGAGAAGATCGTCGAAAAAGCGCTCGACATGCTTGACAGACATCGCGGCAAACGGTTCTTCATGTTCCTGCACTTTTTCGATCCGCACGATCCGTACAATCCGCCGGCGCCCTACAACGGCATGTTCTGCCCCTTCGGAGAGAAGGGGTGTCTCAAGACGCAACATAGAAGCCCCATAAAGGCCTTTCTCGGCGAGCGCAGGCGCCCAACTCATCGCGATATGGAGGCCGTAATCGCGCTTTATGATGGCGAGATCAGGTTCGTTGACGAGCAGCTCTTTTTTCTATTTGAGCGGCTCAAGGAACTCGACGTGTGGGACAACACGATGCTAGTCGTTACGTCCGACCACGGTGAGGAGTTCTGGGACCATGGATCGCTTTCGCACGGCTTTAGGCTCTATGAGGAGCAGATCAGGGCGCCACTCATCGTGAAGCTGCCTCGTTCTCGGAATGCCGGAACCAGGGTCGAACGCCAGGTCGGGCTGATCGATGTGGCGCAAACGGTCTTCGCCGAGCTAGGGATTGAGGAGGATGCCGACGGCCCCGGCAGGTCGCTCTTCTCTCGGCCGAATCTCGAGCTGGCAGAGAAGCGATATTACGTATCGGAGACCGTGGCGCACGGCATCAAGAGGCTTTGCCTACGGACCAACATCCTCAAGTACATCACGCCCAACTGCTACAACTACAAGGGCTTGAGCTACCGCAGTCCAGAGCTGCTCTACGATCTCCAAAACGATCCGCACGAGACAGAGAATCTCATCGCCCCTGAGGCCGAACTCGTAGCGTTGCTCAGAAAAGACGCCTACGAGCACCTGTTTGGCCTCTCCTCACCCGGTTGGCAGCTTCTGTTCTCAACGCCAAATCGGCAATCGAAGTTCTCGGGCACTATTCGGACCGAAGGCCGCCTCAAGAACGTCTATAGCCTGACGTGCCTCGGCGAGACGGTTACTTGCGACGGCCACTCCATTGAGTTCTCAAAAGTGGTCGAGACTTACGAAAGCTCGCTTTCGTTCCAGGTGGAGCCGCTGGACGCGCCGATCGAGATTGAGATTCAGATCGACGATAGTCTGGAGTGCCTCGACCGTATCCTGTTGGCTGCGAGCACGAGGCATCCATCATCCAACCCGTTCACGCTCACTGTCGAGGAGGCGCCAGCCGACGTCGAGAGCCTGATCGCGGCGTCGGAAGGCAGGGGCAACCGGGAGCGCGTCCTGATCTTCTGCGTCCCGGGCACTGCAGAGCAGCCCTTGAGGCGAAGTGTCGGAACGGTTAAGATCGACGCCAGGAGGCATGAGGCGCTGAAAACGCTTGGATACGTGAGGTAGGGATGGGGAAGTTCCTCATAATCTTCGGCTTTGCAATTGTCCTGTTGGGCGTGATTGTCTCGGTCGCGCCGAGGCTCGGTTTGGGCCATCTGCCGGGCGACATCCTGATCAAGCGCAAGAACTTTACGCTTTACATACCAATCGCCTCCAGTATATTGATAAGCGTCATTTTGACGTTGCTATTGAACCTTTTCAGGCGGAGATGAGGCGTCCGAAGGACGGCTCCGCATAAGACCTGGGAGACCTTTGCTATGACAAGTCCTATCGTTACGCTTACGACAGATTTTGGGACCCGGGACAACTACGCGGCCGCCGTGAAGGCCGTGATGCTCAACATAAATCCGGACCTCAACATCGTCGATATCACGCACGAGGTCAGGCGCCACGACATAATGGAAGCCTGTTTCCTTATCGCCAACACGTATCATTACTTCCCGAACTGGTCCATCCACGTCGTCGTTGTCGATCCAACTGTAGGTAGCAGCCGAAGACCACTCGTTGCGTCGATCAACAGCCATCATTTCATCGCGCCTGATAACGGCGTGCTTTCGGGTCTCTATCAAGACCCTGAGGACATAAGCGTCTATGCAATCAAGGCCGAGCATTATTACTTAAGGCCGTTGTCGTCAACGTTCCACGGGCGGGACATCTTCGCCCCGGTCGCGGCCTGGATGGCGAAGGGCATCGAGATGGAGAACTTTGGGGACAAGATCGACGACTACGTCGATCTCAAGCTGCCCGCGCCTGTTGTTGGTGAAGAAGGCGAGCTAGAAGGTGAAGTTATCCACATCGATTCGTTCGGGAACCTCATCACCAACGTTACCCGAGCCCAGTTCGAGGAGATGCTCGAGGAGGCCGAGAAGCACGCCTTTGAGCTCAAGATCGGCGACCAGACCTTGTCTGAAATCAAGCGGCTTTACGCGGAGTGCAAAAAGGACAGCCCGGCGGCGCTTTTTGGCAGCACCTCCCAGCTCGAGGTCGCGGCCAAGCAGAGAAGCGCGAGGGAGCTACTCGGTCTCGAAAAAGGCGCGAAGTTCACGCTGAAATTCTTGTAGTTGCCCGTTGGCAGTTAGCCGTTGACAGTTCATCGCCCCGCTTCAACCGAGGCGGCGGGATGGCTACCATTGCATTAGCCCCAGCTGAAGAGGCCGTCCAAGTGAGTGCTGGTGTGTGCTGGGACAGTGATTCGAGCGGGTCCATTTTATAGGGTAGTTGCGCCTAACCAAGCGCTCGTTTGACTACGGCGCCAGTTCCGCCATTTGGAGTGCGGTGGCTTGACGCCGCTTTCATTGGCGGTGACCTGGCACCGCCTTCCCAGAAGTGCTTTCTTGGCGGTGAACGGACGATTTCATGAACCGGGAATGATCAATCGGAGCGGGTGCCGCGTCAGGCCGCGGCGAGCCAAAGCGGCGTCAGGCCGCCGCACTCCAAAAGGCCCTCTTTGTTCGGCCCAATCTGATTTTTCGGGTCTCTAGTCCCAACTTGACTGTGTATGTTCGCAAATGCTATCTTGGCGGCCGGCAGCGTGGGTTGAGAAACCGCAGGCTGTTTTTGGTATGGTTTGACGTTGTTTAGTAGGATTGGTCGGGTGAGTGGGTCTTTTTCCGCTCCCGCTAACTTAATCGGTCGAATCGGAGGCAGAATGGCAGTAAAACTTAAGGGGCGCGACCTTCTTACGCTTGGCGACCTCACGGTTGAGGAGATTATCCAGATACTCGAATACGCGCAGACGCTCAAGATGAGGCATTTGGCTGGCGAGGAGCATAGGCTCCTTGCGGGGAAGACCATCGCAATGATATTCCAGAAGCCGTCGCTTAGGACGCGTGTGTCCTTCGAGATTGGCGCGAATAATCTGGGAGCTCACGCTGTATATCTGGCGCCAGGGGACATCAGTCTGGGCGAGCGAGAAGGCGTGGTGGACGTCGCGAAGGTTCTCTCGCGCTACGCGGACTGCATTGTGGCTAGAGTCTTTGCGCATCAGACTGTGGCCGACCTCGCGGAGCATGCGAGCGTCCCGGTCATAAATGCGTTGTGCGACACCTACCATCCTTGTCAGGTTCTGGCCGATCTGCTGACGATATGGGAGAAAAAGGGCGAATTCGAGGGCCTCAAGCTCGCATTCATCGGCGACGGCAACAACATGTCGAACTCGCTGATGCTCGGCTGCGGGACAGTTGGGATGGACGTCAGCGTCGCCACGCCACAGAATTACGAGCCGAACCTAAGGATCGTCGAAAAGGCGCGCGAGAAAGCCTCGGCGAAAGGCGGCGAGATACTGATCACCGGCGACCCGAAAGAGGCCATAAAGGATGCCGACGTTGTTTATACGGACACGTGGACTGGAATGGGTCAAGAAGACGAGGCCGACAAGAGGAAGAAGGACTTCGCGGGTTACGGCCTCAACACTGAGCTGGTGTCGCGGGCGGCCCCGGATGCTATAATCCTGCACTGCTTGCCTGCCCGTTATGGCGAGGAGATAACGTTTGAGCTCGTCCATGACGACCCGAGGTCGGCGGTTTTCGACCAGTCCGAAAACCGGATGCACGTGCAGAAAGCGGTGCTTGCGCTACTGATATGAGTACTTCTCACGAGGGTTTGCTGAAGCAAAGTCATCTGAGATACAACCTAGCCTTTTGCATGGAGGATGCCCATGAATAGACTGAGCAGCATCTTAACGGCGCTTTTGCTGGTGGCGCTGATGTTCACGGGCGCGGGCGCCTTTCACCTGAGAATAGGTCTGTACGACGGCGCCGCGTCGGACGTGCTCGACGTCACGGACTTGTGCGAGGACGTATTCGGTTTCACCCCAACGAACATTGTCCCTCTCAACGCTTGGGGGGATGCGCTGATAGATGGTTACATTGGCTTTAACGCCGACACACTCCTGATGTCCTACTGCGACCTCGAGACCCTGGATGCGCTGCCGATAGAGGATTTCATATCGGACATCTTTGGCTTCCAGCCGCTGAGGCTTTCCGTCGTTCATCGTTACGGTCAATTCGATGAGCTCGTGGCGTGGGATTACGACCGAATCGTCCTTCTGAATCTCGACGATTTTGAGACACAGGACGTAACGATGGAGTTTGCTGGGGCGCTTTGTGTGTCAGGTTTCTGCTTCAATGAGTTCTCGAATCTGGACGACGTGACCCTGGCCTACGACGGCGAGAACTGGTATCTCGGCTTTGAGTATATCACTGAGCTCGTGAACGGTCTGCTCGGGGCCGAGGTGGTGCGACTGACCGCGCTTAACGTTTGCGGTTCGACTGCGGACGATGCCATAATCTTCACCTTCAAGGCAGAGAACTCGGCCCCGGTGGCCGAGTTCGTCGTCTCACCTCCGACCGGCGATTCGACCACTACGTTCCTGTTTGACGCATCCGACTCGTGGGACCTGGAGGACGAAACGGATAACTTGAAGGTTCGCTGGGACTTCGAGTCCGACGGCAATTACGAAACGGAGCTGTCGTTCGAGAAGACCGCATATCACAAGTTCTCTTCCCCTGGCGAGAAGCAGGTAACCCTCCTTGTCATGGACACCGAGGGCGCCACCGGGACAAAGACGAACGTTCTTGCAGTCAGCAACGCTCAGCCAACCGCAGCATTCACCGTCAATCCCGAATCGGGCACTGTGGGCACGGTGTTTTTCTTCGATGCGTCGCAGTCCTCGGATTACGAGGACGCAGCCCAGGAGCTTCAGGTGCGGTGGGATTTCGAGTCCGACGGGGTCTTCGAGACGGAGTTTGTAAAGGACAAGACCGCATACTACCAATACGACCGGCCGCGGCTTTACACAGCCACGCTTCAAGTCCTGGATACTCATGGCGACGTCGGGCAAACGGCGGGCGATGTTCTCGTTCAGAACAGCGCTCCCTTCGCCTGCCTCACGATAACGCCACAGGAAGGCACCGTGATCACGGAGTTCGAGTTCGACGCAAGCTGCTCGAGCGATATTGAGGACGACCTCGATGCGCTTCAGGTGCGCTGGGATTGGGACAACGACGGTGAGTTCGACACTGAGTTCAGCCTCGAGAAGATCACGCATTACGTGTTTGGGGAGGTTGGGACGCGCACAGTCGGGCTTGAGGTCTTGGACTCGAGCGGTGGAAGGACCATAACGATTAGAAGCCTCGAAGTGAACAACACGCCGCCGCACGCCGCATTCCTTGCCCAACCTCAGGAGGGCACCGTCAGGACAGCATTCTCGTTTAACGCCTCGCTCTCCTACGACCTCGAGGACCCCGCGCCGGAACTTCTGGTGCGCTGGGATTTCGAGTCCGACGGTGAATACGACACCGAGTTCACGACGTTCAAGACAGCGTCTCAGAACTTCAGCACGCCGGGTCAAAAGACCATAACGCTTGAGGTGGCGGACACCCTGGACGCCCGTTCCACCACCACTCGCTCAGTAACTGTCGTGAATACCGCACCTACTGCCTGCTTCCAGTTCACGCCTTCCACGGGAGACACGAACACTGAGTTTGCATTCGACGCCTCCTGCTCAACTGACTGGGAATCCACGGCTGGCACGCTCGAATTCCGATGGGACTTCGAGGACGACGGCACGTTTGACACGTCTTTCTCAAACCAGCCAAAGGCCTATCATCGATTCGATACATCCGGCGTCAAGACCGTCGTGGTCGAGGTCCGGGACGAGCAGAGCTACACCGATCAGGCGAGGCATTCCTTCGAGGTCGAGCAGGGCAATCTGGCCCCCGTCGCGTGCTTCACGATTGACCCCCAGTCGGGGACTACCGAGACCGCGTTCGAGTTCGACGCCAGTTGTTCCAGCGACCCCGACTCGGCTGACCCCGCCCAGCTACAGGTCCGGTGGGATTTTGAGGGCGATGGCGCATTTGACACCCAGTTTAGTTACTCGAAGGTGGCGTATTTCACGTATAGCGCCGCCGGTTACAAGACGCCGACCGTCGAGGTCAGGGACCCTGAAGGCGCCACCGACACCGATGACAAGCTTATCTTCGTTGAGGAGACGAACATCCCGCCAGTCGCTTGCTTCACAGTGGCCCCAGACAGCGGCAACACCGCGACCGAGTTCTCGTTCAACGCATCGTGCAGCGCCGATCCTGACGGGACGTTCGCAACGTTGCAGTTCAGATGGGATTTCGACAACGACGGGACCTACGACACGTCGTATCTCACGTCCCCGACAATATCCCGCCAGTTCACGACGCCTGGCACAAAGACCATCGTTCTGGAGGTCAAGGACTCGGCCGGGGACACCGACACCGCACAGAGGGATATCGAGGTCGAGGCCGAGAACGAGCCGCCTGTAGCCTGCTTCACGGTAACCCCTCCTACCGGCGACACGGCCACAGATTTCGAGTTCGACGCATCGTGCAGCACCGATCCGGGCGGCACTGACGCGACGCTTCAGGTCCGCTGGGACTGGGAGAACGATGGCACTTTCGATACGTCATTCTCGACGACCAAGACCGCGACTCATAGGTTCACGACGGCTGGCACAAAGACCATCAGGCTTCAGGTTAGGGACACAAGCGGCGCCACCGACCAGACCACGTGGACAATTGACGTGGATGAGGGGAACGTGCCTCCCTCCGGCTGCTTTACGGTTACCCCTGAGGCCGGAACAACCGAGACTGACTTCTCGTTCGACGCCTCGTGCAGCACGGACCCGGATGGGTCGGACGCGACGCTTCAGGTGCGATGGGACTGGGAAAACGACGGGACCTTTGATACCTCTTATACGACGACCAAGTCTGCGAGCCATCGCTTCGAAGAGCCAGGGCAGCCGACCATCGTCGTCGAGGTTCTCGATGAAGGCGGGGCTACGGGACGCTACGCAAGAAAGATAACGGTTGATGCTTCCGGCAACAACCCACCCGTCGCATACTTCACCGTTACCCCGGACTCAGGCACCGTCGGGACTGTGTTCTTCCTCGACGCGTCTGGCTCGTTCGACGAGGACGAGGCGACCACAGGCACGCTTGAGGTCCAATGGGATTTCGACGGCGACGGGTCCTTCGACACGTCATACCAGACCGAAAAGACGACCACGCACTCGTTCCCTGACCCAGACGCGTATGACATCATGCTCCGCGTCAGGGACCCCGAGGGAGCGACCGACACCTATACCAGAAGGGTCTATGTTTACTGATGCACCAGGGGATGATCGTCGCGGATGCACACTGCGACACAATGCTGAGGGCGTTCGACGGGCATGATCTGACTTGCGATGACCCGGACTGCCACATCGACGCCCCGAAATTGCGGTTGGGTGGTGTCGATTTTGAGGTCTTTGCGCTGTGGACGAGCGTCTCCACCCTACCGAAAAGGGGCGGCGAAAGGCTGATGACGCTTGCTGCGCATCTGGCGTCGTTCCTGTCGCTTGCCGCAGAAACAGTTGCTCTTGCACGGTCCTATTCCGATTTCGAGCGGAACCTCTCGCAGTCGAAGACCAGCGTCGTGCTCGGCGTCGAAGGCGCCCACTGCCTCACGCCGGGTGAGGCCTCGATTGACCTCTGCCGCGACATTGGGGTCCGGATAATAACTCTTTGCTGGAACAATACCAACTGGCTGGCCGCTTCCGCGGTTCAGGCCGTCTCGTTTCCGTATGGGTTGACCCCGCTGGGTCGCCGCGCGGTCAGGAGAATGTGCCAGCGGGGCATCATAGTTGACGTATCACACGCCTCGGAGCGGACGTTTTGGGACGTCGCGGAGACCTGCGACAGGCCGTTTATTGCGTCACACTCCTGTGCCAAGGGGGTGCATGATCATCCCCGAAACCTTGACGACGAGCAGATACGCGCGATCGCATACGCTAACGGTGTGATCGGCATCAACTTCCACAGGGAGTTCCTGAGGTCCGACCCAGGCGCTACCATCGACGACGTAATCACCCACACCGAATACATTCTCGGTATTGTGGGCGATGACCACGTTTGCTTTGGTTCTGATTTCGACGGCATCTCGATGGGGCCGGAGGGTCTCGAGAACGCCACTAAGTTCCCAGTGCTAATAGACCGCCTCCTCGAAAGGGGGCATCCTGAGGCGACGGTGCGAAAAATCGCGGGCGAGAACCTCCTCCGAGTCTTCGGGGAAGTCTGCGCATAGCTACGGAAAAGAGCCGATGACTGGCTATTTCTCCGCCCTCATTAGGCTGTGGGCCGTCAGCTTTGGCCTAGGCGTCATAGCCCTGCCAGTCGTCCTACTTCCATGTAAATCACTCCGCGACCGGGGATACGCCATTAGCAAGGTCCTCGGCGCCCTCTTCATAACCTATGGCGCCTGGCTGGCGTCGTCCCTCAAGATTGCCCCGTTCGGATTAGTCTCCATCCTGACATCTGCCGCAGTTCTCGCCATAGCGTCGGTAGTGTTGATACTCCTGAGGCGCAAGGAGATGACGAATCTCATAATACCTCGGCTGCGGACAATAGCGCTGACCGAGGCCCTTTTCATCGTCCTCCTTGCTCTGATTCTCCTCCTGATTGGCTTCTATCCTGACATAAAACCGGGCTCAGAGGGGATGATGGACATTGGCATCCTCAACTCGGTGTCCAGGACAGAGTACTTTCCCGCAAAGGACGTATGGATGGGGGGTGAGAACATAAATTACTACTATTTCGGCCAGGTCCTCGCGGCCGCGGTCTCCAAGCTGTGCGGCATGACGCCAGGCGCCTTCTACAATCCTGCAAAGGGCCTTGTATTCGCCTTATTCTGGCTCTCGGTGTTTGCGCTGGGTCTCTCAATGACAGGGCGCGCGTTATACGGTCTTCTTGCACTCTTCCTGGTGGGGATAGCTGGCAACCTCGATGCTCTGCTCCAGCTCCTTGCATTTTACAGCCCGCTGTCTCTGGATTGGTTCGGCGCCTCAAGAATCATTCCGGGCACAATAAATGAGTTCCCTTTCTTCAGCCTGCTGTGGGGCGATCTGCACGCCTATGTCCTGTCGTTTCCGCTCTTCGCGACATCGCTCAACCTCCTCTTCTGCCTGAATGCGCGCCTCAACCCCTCGCACAGGGATTCAGCCCACGCGAAGACCCCATACGGACTCATAGGGCTGCTGGCGCTGTGCGGGGGCGCGCTCGTGGTCACTAACGCGTGGGACTTCATATCGATGTCAGTCGTTCTGTTCATCGTTGTTGTGTCGATGTTACCTCTACTGAAAGCAAATCTTGCGGGCCGCATCGGCGCTGTTGTCAAGGTCGCTGCCCCAGTTCTTGTAGGGGCAATCGTTCTCTTTCTGCCTTTCATAACCTCGGTATCCCAGAAACGTCCCATTCGCCTCGTAAAGACGCGCACAGACTTCGCCGATTTTCTGGTCGTTTTTGGGATTCTGCTTGGGCCGATCCTCGTTGAGGCGATCGCTACCATTCATCGGGCCCGCGTGGGTCAAAAAGCGACTCTATCTCGAGCCGGCTGGGTGGTCCCGACGTTCATAATCGCCTGTGCGTTCGTGGCTTTCGGAAGGCCAACCTGGATTCTGATTCTCATTATCATCCCAGTCGCGATTCTCGAGCACTTTTACGTAGGCCGGCTCTGGTCTGGACAGGGCGAAGCAGAGCGCGGCAAAGGGTCGCTCTCTCGGGGCAACTTCTTCACGATCCTGGTTATCTCCGGCGCGTTGATCGCATTCAGCTGCGAGATGTTCTTTGTAAAGGATGTTTATGCCGAGAGGCTGGCTCGTATGAATACGGTATTCAAGCTCTACCTTCACGTATGGATTCTGTGGGGCCTAGCGGCGTCGTATGCGATGTGGGTGGCCAGACGGCACTTAATCCGCCAACTGACTCCCTTCGCGCGTCGAGCGGCCAACGCGCTTGTGGTCTTCTGCCTCGGCGCCGGGGCCCTATATCCGATGCTCGCGCCGATTTCTAGAACCGAGCTTTTCTCACAGCCTTACAGCCTCGATGCGGAACGTGAGTTCAGGAATAAGTACCCGCAGGATGCCGCGGCCGCGAAGTGGCTTCGGGAGAATATACAAGGTCAGGTCGTCATCGCCGAGGCGAGTGCTTCAGCGTACGACTGGCCAGGGCGAATTGCGGCCTTCACTGGGCACTGCGCCGTCATCGGGTGGCGCGGGCATGAGGCCGGCTGGCGGGACGAATTCAGCGGGCCGTATCACAGGTCATACGAGATGAGTCGGCTGTTCACAACGACGGACCCCGAGGTCGCGCTGGGCATACTGTCGGAGTTCGGCGTTCAACTGATCTACTATGGTGAGGTTGAAAGAGAGCTGTATGGCGATGGGGGTCTTGAGATGTTTGAGCGCGCGTTTTCGACTATCTACGCTTCTGATGCGGTCAAGGTGTTTGATGTGAGCAAACCGAAGCTAGATTTCGGAGAACCTCGATGAGCACACACAAGAGCGCCTACGATACATTCTTCTTCGTCTTCGTGGCAGTCTCGCTTCTCTCCGTCCTTCTGCGCTTCTGGGACCTTGAGGTTAAGCCGCTTCATCACGATGAGGGCGTCAATGGCTTCTTTCTGGACAAGCTTGTCGAGAGGAACTTCTACCGCTACAGCCCGGAGAACTACCATGGGCCGCTCATCTACTACCTAGCTCTCGTGTCGGTCAAACTGTTTGGCCGAAGCATCTTCGCGCTTCGTTTCTTTCCCGCTCTCCTGGGTACCCTGACGGTGGTGTTGCTTTGGCAGCTGAAGGACCGGCTCGGGAAGTTCCCCGCGGCCGGGGCTGCGGCTATACTCGCGGCCTCGCCCACTTTCGTCTATTACAGTCGTGAGTTTATCCACGAGATACACATCGTCTTCTTCACGCTGCTTTTCTTCCTCTGCGCAGAGCGTTTCAGCCGAACCCGACGCGGCAGCATGCTCGTCCTTGCCTCGTTATCGCTGGCTCTTTGCTTCACAACGAAGGAGACAGCGCTGCTTCACACAATCGTGATGCTGGTCGCATTCATGATTGCGACCGGCACGGGCGCCGGGCGGGGCCGCTCGGGCCCGGTCGGTGTCGCCCGGCAGCTCGTCGCTGGACCCACGCGGGTCTTACTCTCGACCGTTGGGCGCCATCCGTTGGCCTTCGCCGCCTCGGTGGTTCTCTTCTGGGCGACGATAGTGGTCTTCTTCTCGTCATTCTTCACAAACTTCAAGGGGATTGTCGATTTCTTCGCGGCCTTTACCGCCTGGACGAGAACAGGGGTGGAGATTGGCGGCCACGCCAAGCCAGTTTTCTACTTCATCCCAGTCCTGTGGCGGATGGAGCCGCTGGCGCTGATGCTGGGGGCGCTCGGGCTTGCCGGAGCGCTTCATTCGCGAGATACGTTTGAGCGTTTCGTTTCCATTTGGGCCTTGCTCACGTTCGCGCTCTATTCGGTCATTCCCTACAAGACGCCCTGGCTTACGATGAACATTATGACCCCGCTGGTCGTCTGCCTGGGATGTTTCATAGGTCGCGTTCAGCGCGCTTTGAGGGGCCGTCCGTTAGCGGCCGCAGTCTGTGTTGCCGCATTCGGCGGGGCGACCTGGTGGTCGGCAGCGCTCGCCTGGGATATCGCACTCGTGCGATATGACGACAACACCGAGCCAATCGTTTACGTCCACACGTTCCGTGAGATCGATGACCTGATGGCGCGGATCGAGGAGGTAGCAAGCAGGATCAAGGGGCGCGAGACCCGCATCTCTGTTTTCTCGGACCGTCAGTGGCCGCTGAGCTGGTACTTGCACCATTTCAACAGCGCGTATCCGGACGATGTAACCGCAGAGAAGGTCGATCGTGCCGACATTATCGTGGCTTCGATCGATCAGGAGGATGAGATCGAGGAGCTTAGTAACGGCAGATTCGTTGGCGAGCGTTACAACTTAAGACCTCAGGTTTCGCTGACCTTGTTTGTCCCTCGCGAACATGCGGGGCCCTTGAGGCAGTCAAGTAGGCGGACGGAAGCCTTTCTGCCGCTTGGGACGCCGGTTGCCCTGGCCAGGGGCCTTGTGGCGAGCTACTTCAAGGGGCGGCAGCTGCTTCCACCTGCGTATCGAGTTGAGGTGCAGAAAGTAGTTGAGTTTGAATATGATGACAAGAGCGGCAAGGATTTCACGCCCCCCGCGAGCATACGGTGGGATGGGTATCTGAAGGTCCCCAAGACAGGCGAGTATAGTTTTTTCCTTACTTCTGACGACGGCTCCCGCCTGTGGATCGACGACGTCCTATTGATCGATAATTGGGGCGAGCACGCGGCAGATACAAAGGCCGCCTCAGCGACTCTCGCCGGAGGCTACCACCGCATTCGCGTGGAGTACTTCGACTGCGGGGGTGGTGCGGTCATAAGACTCGAGTGGCAGCCACCCGACAGAGACACGGAGCTCTTGACGCCCATATTCCTCTACCATCCGGAGGACGCCGCTCCTGAATAGAACGACCCCACCCGATAGCAGCATCAGCCAGCGCCCGGGTGGTTCGCCTACTCCGTGTCGCGCCTCTCGATGCGCTCGTCGATAAGCCTCTTGGCGATGTCCGTCTTCTCCTGAATGAACCGCAGGACGGCCTTTTCGTCGTAGTCGGGGTGCTTCCCAAAGAAGGTCGAGGCGAAGTGAATCAAGTTGCCTGGGACACAGAGCGGCTGCGTGCCCGGGTTGCGGTCGCCGACGGCTATCCCTACGCTCTTGACGCCCTTTTCGGCCAGGAGTTTGAACTTCGCCTCGCGGGAGCCGACGTCGTAAACCGGCGTCAGGAAATCGAGCCCATAGTGTTTGTAGAAGCCACGAATGGCGACGACGCTCTGCGGCATTTGCTCAACGTAGTACTCGGTCTCGCTCGATGAGCCGTCGCTTGCTGCCTGAATGTCGTGTTCGAGGCAATAGATGATATTGCCCGCATGCATCGAGAGCTTGCAGGCCAGGCACCATATAAACCGCGACTTGTAGCTCTTGTAGTCGCGAACCGCGCTTCTGACGAATATGCGCTGGAAGATGTCCTTGACGGAGGTTATGACGTGAACGAAACGCTGCGGGCCATAGACCTCGATCAGTCCATTCGCCCCCTTTTTAGCCCAACTGAGAAACAGCTGGCCGTAGCCGTAACTGTACGTTATCAGATGGAGCCTCTCAAACTGCTCAAGCATGATGATCGCGGAGGCAGAGGAGTCCAGCCCCCCAGAGTACATCAGCAGCGCCTCGTTCTTGGCCATACGTTTCTTCTCCTTACTGTCAACCAAATGGTAACGCCGGACATGCGTACCTAAAGGGGACGATACCCGCAGGCTCGCTTGCGGTCAAGCTCTGCGTAGGGCGCGAACAGAAACTGTAACAACTCTCAGAACATCGCACATGGACGTATTGACACGGCAAATCGGAAGAGGTACATTCCATGTGAGGTTAGGTGTATCGCATCGAGAAAGGGAACGGCAGGTCGGTGTCTCACTACGGCTTTCAGTCGCATAGCTCCTGTCATCTTGAGGTCATTCAACATCAACCGCCCGGCGGTGCCCCAGCGAGGTTCTCGACCCGAGTGAGAGATATACCATGAAAATCAAAGAAAGATTAACGCTCGTTCTTCTGATCATGTCGCTGGTTACGCTTGCCGTCACCGGTATCGTTTCGTACACGATCGCCAAGCGAGCTCTCACCCGGCAGGTCCTCGATCAACTTCAATCCGTTGCATCAATCCAGGAGAACAGGCTCGTTGCCATCATTGAGCGGAACCTTGAAAGGCTAGCCCTGGTCTCGAGCCGAACTCAACTGCGGCTCAGTCTAGAGAGCTTTGTCAAGAACCCTCAAAAAGAGTCTCAGGACAAGATGAATCGGATACTGCGTGACGCGGTCACCTCAATCACCTGCATAAGGAAGGCATCTGTACTGAATCTCGAGGGAGAAGTGGTTGCCTGCACGGATTCGGCAGAGATCGGAGCGAGCTGGGCCCACGAAGAATGCTTTCTCAGAGGCCGAACAGCCAATCGCGCGGACCAGCTCCATCTGGATAAGGACGGGAATCTGGATCTGCACTTGTCTGGGCCGCTGCGCCTCAATGGCACGCTGTTGGGCGTTGTATTGATCGATGTTGATGCACAGGACATCGTCTCGTTGGTCAAGGACTACACCGGGCTGGGGAAGACGGGCGAGGCGCTTGTGGGCAGATTGGGGCCCGAAGGCGACGGGATATTCTTGACCCCGCTGCGTTTCGACAAAGATGCTGCGCTGAGGAGAAGAGTGTCCAAGGAGGCCTTGGAGTCGCCGGCGATGCAAGCTCTGCTGAAGCACGAGGGGCTATTCCTCGAGACAGTCGATTACCGCGGCGAGCCTGTTTTAGCGGCAACTCGTTACATCGAGGCAATCGGCTGGGGCCTCGCTGTAAAGATTGACAAGTCCGAGGCGTTTGAACCCATAACCCGGCTGGGCCACCTGCTGATGTTCTTTGTCTTGGTTGCCTCTGCCCTGGCCGTCTATGTCTCCCTTTATCTTGCCAGGTCCATTGCGAGGCCCATCGCCAAGCTCGCGCACGTGACAGACAGAATCGCTCAAGGCGACCTGGAGGCAAGGGTGAAACCGACCTCAAAGGACGAGATCGGCAATCTGGGGCAGACCTTCAATCAGATGGCCGAGTCACTTAAGACAGACGTCGCCAGACGGGAGCGGACCGAGGCCAGGGCTGAGCATCTCAATCTAACGCTTCGTGCCATCCGTAACGTCAACCAGCTCATCACGCAGGAGAAGGACCGCGACAAACTGATCAAAGGCGCGTGCGAGAACCTCACCCAGAATCGAGGGTATCATCACGCATGGATCGTGCTCTTGGATGAGTCAAGGCTCCTGTTGACGGCGGCCGAGTCCGGTTTGGGCGAGCATTTCCCATCCTTTCTGGAGCCAATTCAGCGGGGCGAGCTAATCAAGTGCGGCCAAACTGCGCTTGAGCAATCCGGCATCCTGGCGATCGAAGACGTGGGATCCATATGCATTGGCTGTCCTTTGTTTGCTCCACACCGAGGTCAAGGGGTGTTTGTCACACGCCTGGAGTACGAAGGAAAGACATACGGTGTCTTGGGCGTCTCCATCCCGTCTCAGCTCGCCTCGGACGAAGAGGAGCGTTCCTTGTTCACAGAGCTTGCGGGTGATCTGGGCTTCGCACTTCACAATATTGAGGCTGAAGAAGAACGCCAGTGGGCGGAGGAGGCGCTGCACAAGAGCGAGCACAGATACCGGACGTTGGTTGAGAATCTTCCACAGAAGATATTCGTTAAGGACAGGGAGTCCCGGTATGTTTCATGCAACGAGAACTTCGCCAGCGACTTGGGGATCTCAGCTGAGGAGTTCGCTCGGAAGACGGATTACGACTTTTTTCCGAAGGAGCTAGCCGACAAATACCGAGCCGACGATAAGCGAATCATGGCCAGCAGGGAGATCGAGGAGCTGGACGAGAAATATCTTCAAGATGGTGAGGAACGAACTGTCCATACAGTCAAAACACCCTTGAGAGACGATGAGGGCAATGTTACCGGGATATTGGGCATTTTCTGGGATATCACGGAGCGCAAACGAGCGGAGGATCGCCTTAGGCTCTCTATTCAGGTGCTGGAAGTGCTCAGCCAGAGGCTTGAGGCACAGGAGATTGCCCGCTCAGTTCTTCTCTTGATACAACGGGCCTGGGGATTCGAAGCCGTCGGTCTGCGCTTTCAAGAGGGTGAGGACTTCCCCTTTTACGAGACACACGGATTCCCCGATGACTTCCTGGAGGTAGAGAATACTCTATGCGCTGTGGATCAAGCGGGAGAAACGGTTCGAGACTCGGACGGTCATGCGTATCTGGAGTGCATGTGTGGCAACGTGATCAGCGGACGCACCGACTCATCATTGCCGTTCTTCACAGAGGGTGGCAGCTTCTGGACCAATTGCACGAGCGACCTTCTCGCCTCGACTACCGAGGAAGAGCGCCAGGCCCACACGCGCAACTACTGCAATACCTGGGGCTATGAATCCATGGCGCTCATACCGCTGAAGTCAGGAGAGCAGCCTCTTGGGCTCCTTCAGCTGAACGATACTCGCAAGGATATGTTTAATCTCGAGATGATAAGATTCTTCGAGGGTATCGGGGTGAGCATTGGCCTGGCAATCTCCGGCAAACGGGCGCAGGAGGAATTGGCTCGGCACCGCGCACACCTAAAGGAATTGGTCAAGGAAAGAACACGAGAGCTTGAGGAGACCCACGAACAGCTCGTCCGGCAGGAGAGATTGGCCGTCCTCGGTCAGCTCGCTGGCGGCGTGGGGCACGAGCTGCGCAACCCGCTGGGCTCGATCAAGAACGCCGCTTATTTCCTTAACATGGTCCTCGAAGTGCACGACCCGGAAGTTGGTGAGGCGCTCCAGATACTTCAGAAGGAAGTCTCAAGATCAGAGGGGATCATTAGCAGCCTCCTTGATTTCGCTCGACCGAAGCGCCCTGCCCTCCAGATGGTGGAAGTCAATGACCTCATCCAGCAGTCCTTGAGCGGTATATCCATGCCCGATAATGTAAAGATCGAGACTCCTCTGTCCGAATCGCTGCCATTGATCGAGGCTGACCCGGATCAGCTCGCCATGATCTTTAGGAATCTCATACTCAACTCGATCCAAGCCATGGAGGGAGGAGGTCAGCTAACCGTCGAATCAAAAGCATTGGACGACAACTGGATTGGCATCTCTTTCATCGACAACGGACATGGAATGAGCCAGGAGGACGTGGCGAGGATCTTCGAACCCCTCTTCACAACCAAGGCCAAGGGCATTGGATTGGGATTGGCTCTATCCCGGCATGTAGCAGAGGCTCATGGTGGGGCCATAGAAGTACAAAGCGAATTGGGCAAAGGCAGCATCTTCACCATCAGGCTACCCGTCAAAGGAGGCCCGTGAAGACAGCATGAAAGACCAGACAAACATCCTGATTGTTGACGACGACACCAGCTTCCGTAGGAGTATGTCACTCATCTTGGCGCGCGAGGGGTACTCAGTCCAAACCGCCAAGGATGGGCCGGAGGCCCTCGCTAAGGCTACTGAGACCGCGTTCAGGACGATCTTCATGGACATTAAAATGCCGGTCATGAACGGTGTTGAGGCATACAAAAAAATCAAGAACATCAGACCCGAGGCCGAGATTGTCATGATGACCGCTTATAGTGTCGAGGAGTTGATTCAGGAAGCGATTCAGGAGGGCGCGTTTGCGGTGATCTACAAGCCTGTTGACATCGAGAAGGTCATCGCGCTCATCGGGGGAGTGACGGCAAGGAGCGGGCGAGTGACGGCAATGGGCGGGGGAGTGACGGCAAGGGGCCAGAGGGTGTCGATCCTGCTCGTGGATGACGATCCCGTGTTTTGCGACGGCCTGAAGGACATGCTGGCCATTGATGATTACGACGTGGATATCGCGCTGACCGGGGAGGAGGCTGTTTCCGCTTCTCGAAGAAGGCCGTACGACGTAGTATGCATAGATTGCAGACTCCCGAATATGAATGGTCTGGAAACCTATATTGCCATCAAGGAGATCCGCCCGCACACGACAGCTATCATGATGACTGGATATCGAGAGGAGATGGCTGAGCTGGTGGAACATGCTATAGCCAGCTGCGCCTACTCATGCCTCTATAAGCCCTTTGAGACAAGAGAGCTCCTGAAGCTGATCGACGAGATCGGCAGTAGGACTAATGCGGCAAAACGACCTCAGGAATGAGCCAATGGGCGAGAGAGCAAACATTCTCATAGTTGACGATGACGTGAGTGCCGGCAGAAGCCTGGAGCTCATATTATCCAAGGCCGGGTATGGGATAGAGAGAGTCACCTCTGGGAAAGAGGCCCTCGAGAAGGCTCAGGTAGGGTACTACAACCTCGCGTTACTGGACGTCAAACTGCCGGACATGGGTGGTGTGCGCGTGCTCACGGCGCTCAAGCGAATCCATCCCGACATGACGGTCATAATGATAACCGGGTACGCCTCATTGGAGTCGTCAATATCCTCGCTGAACAAGGGGGCATCAGCATACATAACGAAGCCATTGGACTTAGACAATGTGCTGGCTGAGGTCTCCCGGGCCCTGGAAAAGCAGCGCCTAATAATGGAGAACAGGAGGCTCTACGAGGAGGTTAGGCAAGCCCTAGCAGAGAGTAAGAAGACAGAAAAAGCGCTGCGGGAGAATGAGGAACGTTTTCGCTCTTTGGTCGAGACTTCCGCCGACTTCGTGTGGGAGACAGATGAAAACGATGTCTATACCTACGCCAGTCCAAAGATACGCGACATATTGGGTTACGAGCCTGAAGAGGTGCTGGGCAAGACGCCCTTCGACCTGAAGGCCCCAGAGGAGGCCACTCGTGTTGCTGAGATTTCTCGTTCCATAGTCGCCTCGCAAAGACCTTTCTCGCTTCTCGAGAACAAGCACCTTCACAAAGATGGGCATCTAGTCATTCTCGAGTCCAGCGGCGTCCCATTCTTCGACAGCGACGGGACATTTCGCGGCTATCGTGGCATTGACCGGGACATCACGGAGCGCAAGGTCCTTCAGAGCCAGCTGGCGCAGGCGCAGAGGCTGGAGGCGATTGGGCAGTTGGCGGCGGGCATTGCGCACGAGATCAACACACCGACCCAGTATGTGGGTGACAATGTCAGCTTCCTTAAAGACGTGTCCCAAGACATCATGAAGCTGCAAGGCGAATACGGCAGGTTGCTCGACGCAGCCAGGGACGGCACAATCACGCCAGAGCTCATATCTGAGATCAGCGCCGTTGCCAAGGAAGTGGACGTGGGCTTTCTGAGCCGGGAGATGCCGTCGGCGGCAGAGCAGGCTCTGGAGGGAGTGGAACGCATCAGCAACATCGTCCGTGCGATGCGGCAATTCGCGCATCCTGGCGCCGAGGAGAAAGTGGCGACAGACGTCAACAGAGCAATTGAGAATACAGTCATGGTCTCTCGCAACGAGTGGAAGTACGTGGCGGACATGGAGACCGATCTGGACCCGGACCTGCCTTTTGTTCAGCTCTTGCCCGGTGAGTTCAACCAGGTCATCTTGAACATGATTGTCAACGCGGCACATTCAATTGCTAATGTGGTCGGCGACGGATCGGGCGGCAAGGGCAAGATAACCATCAAGACGAGGCGCAACGGCGAACTGGCTGAGATACGCGTCAGCGACACCGGAACGGGCATTCCTGAGAAGCTCAGGGACAGAGTGTTTGACCCATTCTTCACGACCAAGGAGGTCGGCAAGGGAACAGGCCAGGGACTGGCAATCGCACATGTCGTCATCGTTGACAAACACAATGGGACTATCGCCTTGGAGTCGGAAGAAGGAAAAGGAGCGTCCTTCATCGTCCGGCTGCCCATCGGCCCCGATGACTGTCTCAAAGACCAAGACAACGAAGGGGTGCGGCACTGAAGAAACGGATTCTGTTCGTGGACGACGAGCCGAATGTCCTCAACGGGCTTCGGCGCCTTCTGCATGACCAAAGGGACGTTTGGGACATGAGTTTCGCGACCAGCGCGGACGAGGCGCTGGAGCTGGTGGCAAGGAAGCTGCCTGACGCGATAGTGACCGACATCAACATGCCGGGCAAGAGTGGCCTGGAGCTTTTGGCGGAATTGAAGGGGGCTGACGCGACACGGGAAATAGAGGTGGCAATGCTCACGGGGCTCAAAGAACAGGACCTCAAGCGTCGGGCGCTAGAACTAGGGGCGACTGACCTCCTTAACAAGCCCGTGCACAAGGACGACCTCATCACTCGCCTCAACAGCATGCTCCGCATGAAGTGCTACCGGGAGACGCTGCACGCGCAAGCCGAGGCGCTCAAGGAACAGCTGATCCGTTCCCAGAAGATGGAGGTGCTCGGCGTACTCGCCGCCGGCGTGGCCCACGATGTCAACAATGCCCTGACACTAATAATGGTCCACAGCGAGTTGGCGGCTATGGAACTGGCCAAGAGCTCGCCGACGGTGAAGAGCATCAAGAACATCGAGTGTGCTTGCGAACACGCAGCTAACATTATCCAACAGGTCTTGCGATTCACATGCGATTCTGGCGCGCGCCGCGGGCTGTGCGATTTGGGCGAGGTAGTTGATAAGAGCCTGGAGCTCTTGAGTCCGTCTATCCCGGCGGGGATCGAGGTCGATTGGGCAGGTGCAGGAGCCGAGCACTGGATCGAGGCGGACTCTACGCAGATGTATCAGGTTCTAATTAACCTCTGCCTTAACGCTTGCCAGGCCATGGGGGACGAGGGTGAGCTCAAGATAGAGCTTTGCCAGACTGAAATTCGTGCCGAATCGCTGCCGTCAGACGTGAATGTCAGCCCTGGGGAATACGTGAAGTTCTTGGTGTCCGACACCGGCGGCGGCATGGACGAGGGTGTCCTTGAGCGCGCGTTTGATCCATTGGTCACGACAAAAACACAAGGCTCGGGCCTCGGACTTTCTGTCGTTAAGTGGATTGTGAAAGACCACGGCGGCTTTGTAACGGTTGAAACCTCAGCCGGCAAGGGCGCCACATTCTCGGTCTATCTGCCCTGCGCCGCGGGCAGGTCGGCTTGAGGTTGTGGGGCGGCTTTCTAGCCTGCCGAAGTGGGATGAGGGGATAACAAGATGAAGAAGATACTCTTCGTGGATGACCAGCCTTCTGTGCTCCAGGGGCTTCGGCGGATGCTTCATGGCATGCGCGGCGACTGGGATACGAGCTTTGCCGAGAGCGGCCAGGAGGCCTTGGACCTTCTTGATAAGGACAAGTTTGATGTCATCGTGAGCGACATGCGGATGCCAGGGATGGACGGCGCACAACTCTTGGCCGAGGTTCGGGAGCGATATCCATATATTGTGCGGATAGTCTTATCCGGTTACTCGGATCAGGAAACCGTACTACGCTCGGTCGCGGCGGCCCACCAATACCTCTCAAAGCCATGTGATGTAGCAACGCTTAAGTCCACCATTTCGCGTGCCTGCTCACTTAGAGCGCTTCTGAGCAATGAGAGCATCCAACGATGTATCTCGACGCTGAAATCGCTGCCGAGCCTTCCATCGCTATACGTTAGACTCATGGATGAGCTGAGATCGCCTTCCCCGTCGATTGCGAAAGTTGGGGAAGTGATTTCCAGCGATGTGGGTATGACCGCCAAGATACTTCAACTCGTCAATTCCGCGTTTTTCGGTATCAGCCAACACGTTTCGAGCCCCACTCAGGCCGTAAATCTGCTGGGGTTCGAGACGATCAAGTCGCTGGTTCTGTCGGCACAGGTGTTTTCACAATTCGAGGCGCAGCGACTGCCGGCGCATCTGGCAAGCCACCTCTGGGACCACAGTCTGGCGACCGGGGCCTACGCCCGGGCCATCGCCCGACTCGAGGACTCCGACGTGCGGACATCGGACCACGCGTTCGTGGCCGGGCTGCTTCACGATGTTGGCAAGCTCGTGCTGGCCGTCAACCTCTTCGACCGATACAGCAAGGCGCTCGATTTATCAGAGCGCGAGAACCTGCCTTTGGTCACCGCGGAGCTGAAAACGCTGGGAGTAACCCACGCAGAGGTCGGTGCGTATCTCTTGGGCCTTTGGGGACTTCCGGACCCAATCGTCGAGGCGGTTGCCTTTCATCATTACCCGGCTGAGTGTCCAACAGAGTGCTTCATCCCGCTGACGGCGGTGCATGTGGCCGACATTATCCAGCACGAGGTGCACCCAGACGCGACCGAGGTTGTATCCCACGCTGATCTTGACCATCTTGGCAGACTGGGTCTTGGAAAACGTTTTGACGCATGGCGGGACGCCTGCGAGAGTGTAAACAACAAGGGAGATGAATAATGCCTGAGAGGATACTCTTCGTTGACGATGATCCCAGTATTCTGGCTGGCTTCAGACGGCAGCTGCACAAACAGTTCGACGTCTCTACGGCTGAGAGCGGCCAGGCTGGCCTCGACCTGATCGTTGACAGCGCGCCGTTCGTGGTCATTGTTGCTGACATGAATATGCCAGGCATCGACGGCATCCAGTTTTTGAGGCAGGTCAAGAAGATTGCGCCTGACACGGTGCGGATAATGCTGACGGGCCAATCCGACATGCAGGTTGCCATCGAAGCGGTCAACGAGGGCAGTATCTTTCGTTTCTTGACGAAGCCCTGCCCGGCCGACGTCCTTGTCAAGTCGCTTGCGGCCGGGATCGAGCAGTATCGGCTCATTACCGCCGAGAAGGAGCTCCTAGAGAAGACCTTGAGCGGTAGTGTCAAGGTGTTGAGCGACGTGCTGGCACTGACCAGAACCAAGTCGTTCGGCCACGCTCAAAGGGTCAGGCGCCTCGTGAAGGAGCTCATGTCCCGCTTACGCATCGGCAGCGCCTGGGAAATAGACGTTGCCGCAATGCTCTCGCAGATCGGCTGCGTCACGGTACCAGACGAGGTGCTGGTCAAGTTCTACAAAGGTGCCGAGGTCACCCAGGATGAGCGGCAGATGTTCCATGCACACCCCGCGATTGGTGCAGAGCTCATCCAAAGCATTCCGCGGCTCGAGAACGTCGCAAAGATCATCGCTTATCAGGAGAAGGGGTTCGACGGTTCCGGTGTCCCTCGGGATGACATAAGCGGGGAGGACATCCCTCTCGGGGCGAGGCTGCTAAAGATCACGCTGGATTTCGACAAACACACAATGTCAGGCAGTAGCCTGCCCGATGCGCTCCAGCAGCTAACGAGAAGCAGCGCTCTATACGATCCTCGGGCGATGGAGGCCCTCCGCGAGGTCATTGCCGGAGAGCTCGTGTATGAGATTAAATCGATGAGGGTGGACGAGCTGCCACCCGGCATGATCCTGGGCGCCGACGTGAAGACAAGAGAGGATGTGCTCCTCGTTCCCAGGGGCCAAGAAGTAACGGCAACGCTGCTCTTGCGACTCAAGAACTTCGCCAAGATCGGTGTGATAGCGAACAGCGTCAGCGTCCTCGCCAGGGCCGATGGGTCTCCGGACACAGAGCAGGAATAGCGCCGCACCGTCGCGATTGGCGGCCAACTACTGACGATTCAAGGAATCGGTAGGCGTCGGAGCGTAAGCCCGGTTTCCACCGGCTGACGGTAAGGACGTTGCTTGACTCTTGCAGCCCAGCGGCTGCTGCTGTATGATCCCCGTCCGTTGATGTTGAGGCGCAACGCCTTCCCAGCAGGAATTGATACTGATATCAGGGAGTCGAGATGACGAAAATCAGAATCGAAGAGCTGAAGCCCGAGGATTTGAGATGGTCATACAGACGCTACGATTTCCCGCTCGGCAAGGCAGCGAACGCTGAGCCGATTCGGGGAACCGTTGGTCAGGACAGGGCAATCGCGGCCCTCAAGACCGGCCTTCAAGTCCCCTGGCGCGGCTACAATGTATTCGTCTGCGGGCTGAGCGGAACGGGCAGAAGGTCTTCCGTTAAGGAGATCGTCAAGCGCATAGGCACAGTGTCGCCGCCGCCTGCGGATAGGTGCTACGTCTATAACTTCGGCGAGCCCGAGAAGCCGATCCTCATCGAGCTCAAGAAGGGCGAGGCGAAAGAGCTCAAGGACGATGTGGACGAGCTGATTGATCGGCTCACGAAGCAAGTGCCACGGCTCTTGCGGGACAAATCGTTCTCCGAGGCGAGCAAACAGCTTGAGGTCGAGTTCAAGGCGAAGGGCCAAAAAGTACTCAAGGAGTTCGAGGGGAAGCTCAAGGACACTCTATTTACTGTCGCTCAAGTGCAGGTCGGGCCTCTCACGGTTCCCGACGTCTTCCCCGTCATCGACGATAAGCCAGTAACGTTCGAGGACTTCGAGAAAGCGGTCGCCGAGGGCAAGGTCCAAGTCGAGGACATGCAAGCCTTCAAGGCCCTCTATCAAGAACTCAAGCGCGATCTTGTTGAGGTGCTCAAGCGCACGCGACGCCTTGAGGCGGAGGCGCTGCGGCGGATGAAGGGCCTTACGATGCACTTCGGCAAAGCGCTAGTCGAGGGCTATATCGAGGACCTCAAGGAGAAATACGCGAACAAAAAGCTCTCGAAGCACCTTAGCGCCATCGGTAAGAACATCGTTGAGCATTTGGGTCTTTTCAGGTCCGCCAGCGATGAGTCGCAACCGTCGTCAGGGAGCGGCGCCGGCGATTCGGGCAGCTCTTCGGACCCATTCCTTCGCTACCGCGTGAATGTCCTTCTGGACAACACCGACAGGGAGGATACGCCGATTGTCATCGAGACAGAGCCAACGCCTCGGAACCTATTCGGAATCATCGACCTGGTGCCAGAGTCCCCCGGGCAGTGGCGCACGGATTTCATGCAGATCAAGGGCGGCTCGCTTCTCATGGCGGACGGCGGACATCTTATCGTGAACGCGATCGACATCCTCACGCAGCCCGGCGTCTGGGAACAGCTCAAGCGCACACTCAAGAACCAGCAGCTCAGGATATCCGTCCCAGAACTGGGCTATCCATTCGCACAGCACTCTCTTCAACCGGAGCCCATCGACCTAAACGTCAAGGTCATCATGACCGGGGACGCGGTGATGTTCGAGATGCTTTACGGTCTCGATGACGATTTCAAGAAAATCTTCAAGATAAAGGCCGAGTTCGACACGCAGATGCCGCTCTTGCAGGACAATGTGGCGCATTTTATGTCGGTCCTATCGAAGATAAGACATGACAAGAAGCTCATCCGGTTTCAGAAGAGCGCGCTGTTCACAGTGCTTGAGGTCGCTATACGAAGGGCCGGAAGGAAGGACAGGCTCTCAACGCGTTTCGGAGAGCTGTCGGACCTAATGAGCGAGGCCAATCTGATTGCAGTGAACGAGGGCGCCAAGTCTGTGTCCGAAAAGCACGTTCAGGCCGCAATCGACGCCACTATCCAGCGAAACAACCTCATCGAGACCAAGATCAAGCAGCTGATCAAGGACGGCACGATCATCATCGATACGGACGGCGAGGAGGTCGGGCAAGTCAACGGCCTCTCCGTCCTTGCAACCGCTAACCACGCATTCGGGCAGCCGACGAGAATCACCGCCTCGACCGCCGCGGGCGAGGGAGGCATCATAAATATCGAACGCGAGGCGGACCTTTCGGGCAGCTCCCACGACAAGGGCGTCCTGATTCTCGCGGGGTTCCTGCGGCAACGGTTCGGTCAGGACAAGCCCCTCAACCTCTCCGCCAGTATCTGTTTCGAGCAATCCTACTCAGGCGTCGATGGCGACAGCGCCTCGTCAACGGAGCTCTACTGCATTATCTCGAGCCTCTCCGGCGTGCCGATCAAACAGGGCATCGCGGTGACCGGCTCGGTCAATCAGAAGGGCGAGATACAGCCGATTGGCGGGGTCAACCACAAGATCGAGGGCTTTTTTGAAGTCTGCAAGGCGAAGGGCTTGACTGGCGAGCAGGGCGTCCTCATCCCGCGCCTCAACGTCGAGTCGCTCATGCTCCGCAAAGATGTCGTCGATGCGGTTGCTAACGGCAAGTTCCACGTCTATCCCGTCGATACAATCGACCAGGGCCTCGAGGTCCTGACTGGTAGGCCTGCCGGGAGGCCCGACCCAGACGGCAAGTTCCCCGAAGGCTCGATCAACTACCTCGCCAATGAGAAACTCACAAGACTCGCGAAAGCTCTAAAGGAGTTCTCGAAAGAGAAGGACTGATCGGCATAGCTTCGGCGCTCACGATGGGGCCCGCACGAGAGAATCTGTCGGACGCCGGACCACTCAAGGTCTGGCACTGTGTCAAGGTCTGTCTAGACGGCGGCCCTCAACAGCGGCGTCCGCTCAATTGCCACGCCGCACCGAATGCCAATTCTCGTAGCAATAGCGCCTCGAACGATTCAGACTGTGTATAATGCGAGCAGTTGGCATGATGAGGTAGGTGCTTTTGCGGAATATCGATTGGCGGAGCTTTCTCACAACTCATAGGGCGCTGATTGCGCAGATCGGCTTCCTGCTGGCTTTAGTGTTGATCTTTTTCCGGAATGCTCTCTTCACACATAAGCTGTATTTCTACTACGACACGATCATGCAGAACTTCCCGTTCGGGCAGTTCTTTGCCGAGGGGTTTAGTCAATTCAAGCTTCGCCTCTGGTGTCCGCACATCTTCTCCGGCTTTCCGCTTTTCGCTGAAGGTCAGGCCGGGCCGCTTTACCCGCTTTTTGCCCCGCTTCTACTTCTTGCGCCGTTCTGGGTGATCTACAAGTATTCAATCGCTCTTCACTCGCTCCTGGCGGGCGTTTTCATGCTGATATTCCTGCGCCAGATGAAGCTCAAAAGCCCCAGCTGCCTCTTCGGCGCGGTGGCGTTCGCTTTCAGCGGGTTCTTCGTCGCACAGGTCTCGCACACGAATATCATCCGCGGCTATTGCTACCTTCCGGCTATCCTTGCCGCAATCGAGGCGGTCAGAAGGCGTGGGATGCGCAGATGGTGGCTCATCCCAGTGCTTTTCGGGACGTTCCTTCTCGGCACGCATCCTTACGTGGCGATATACGTTGTCCTTGCGATGGCTCTGTGGCTTCTGTTCGCGCTTTTCGAGCGGCACCCATCCCCCAATGCCGTCCTCAGAGTAAGGTGGCTCGCAGTAATCGGCGGCCTGGTCGTGGGTCTTGGGCTTGCGGCCTGCCAGCTGCTTCCGAGCGCGGAGCTCTTATGGCTCTCAACGCGAGGCGAGGACGTCAACATGGGTTTCTTGACGGCCGGCTCATTGCCGCTGCGGAACCTACTCACTTTCCTTCTGCCCAACTTCTTCGGCACGCCGGCCACAAACTGCTACTGGGGACCGGGCGAGATCGGTCTTTTCGCGGAGTTCTGCGGCTACGTTGGCGTCCTGACGCTTGTCCTTGCCGGCGTCGCCGTATTCTTCAGCAGGAGCAAATGGCTTCTATACTTCGTGCTGCTACTCGCCGCAGGCCTTCTGCTGGCTTTCGGCAGCCAGACGCCGCTTTACGCAGTCGTCGGAAAGGTCCCGATCCTGAACGCCACACGAACGCCCGCAAGGTTCATCTATCTCGTCGTCTTCGCGCTGTCGGCCCTGTCGGCCTACGGCGTTGAATACCTGCTTTCGATCTCGGCGGACAAGTCAAAGAGGCGATGGCCGAATGCGTTTGTGCTCGTGTTAATTGTAGCCTGCTCAGTCATTGTGTATCACGTTGCGGCGCCCAATCTGAAAGCCGTCGAGCTCGAGCGAGCGCAGCGAACATCATCGCGACAGCTGATTAGCCAGGAGAGCAGAGCGTCATTTGAGCATTACGGCCAGGCGCTTGCGGGCGATCTCTGGCGATTTGCGCTGGTGGCAGTTCTGTCTGTGGTTCTCCTTTTGGGCATCATCAACCTGCCTCGGATGGGGCGATACGTAGCTTTCGGGTTGCCAGTGCTGCTATTTGTCGATCTGCTCTGGTTCGGCTACGACTTCAATCCTGTTGCGACCACAAAGGTCTATACGAGACCTCGTAACATCACGAAGCTGCCGCAAACGGACCCAGATATGTTTCGGACTCTGCGCTGGCAGGTGAACGAGATATGGCGCCCAAAGGTCCATCTCGACGAGGGGCAAAGGCGAGCAGACCCGTTCACGCCCGGCTGGGCGAACCACCTTGAGAGGTATCGCGATTGCACCGCATCGCACGTGCCGAACACGAACATGGTGCACGGGATTGACAGCGTCGATGGATACACGTCGTTCACGCTATCCCGATACAACCGGCTATTGGGGGCGCCCGGCAAGTGCGCCTTGCCCAGGTTCGAGCCGTCCGCGGGACTGATGTCGCTGCTGAACGTCAAATACGTCATCTCCTCGCAGGTCATTGACTACGATCGGCTCACGCCGGTCTTCACCGAGGCGGACCTGTATCTTTATCAATATGCTGACTTCTTGCCGCGTTTTTTCCTCGTTGATAAGGCCATCGTCCTGCCTACGGAAGAAGACGTAGTAGCTGCTGTGGCCGACCGCAGTTTTTGGCCCCTTTCAGGCGTGCTGCTTGACGCTGACCAGCTGCGACGCGCAGATGATTTCAATCTTGGCTCGCTGTTCCGCCAGTGGTCCATAGAAGGCGTGCAGGGACCGTCGGAGGGCGTAACCGAAGCAGGTCGCGGCGCCCCCGGGGAGGTCTCTGTTCTCGAATACGACGCGGGTGAGGCAACGCTTGAGGTTAACGCCAATCGAGCGAGCTTTCTAGTTATCTCGGAGAATGATTACCCCGGCTGGAAGGCATACGTGAACGGCGAACCGACGCCAGTTCTGCGAGCCTACGGCTTCGTGAAAGCGGTCGCCGTGCTTCCAGGCAAATCCGTTGTGAGACTGTCATTTGAGCCGAAGAGCTTTCAAATCGGCCTTTTGATGACGCTTCTTTCCGCCATGGTTGTCAGCTGCGTGGCCTTCGCGTTTCGATCGTCGGGACAAGCTGATGAATCACCTCCAAGGTCAGTGCACGGCGTATCACGAACGGCTGGTAGATTGTTGGTTGTGTCAATCGCCGTTGGCCTTATCGTTGTCCCGGGCGCTGTCTCACGTGATAGCAGCTTCGCTGCCGAGCAGCTGCGGTTCTGCAATGTTATAGCGAAGGTCTATTGCGTGAAGGCCGCAGATGCCTTGACGCGCGGGGACAACGAGGCAGCCAAGAAGGCAGCGACTTCTGCGCTTGCAATGACACCGGAGAACGTCAGGGCGCATTATATGCTGGGTGTTGCGCATTTCAGGCTAAAAGATCGGGACCGTGCTCGCGAGGAGTGGGAGCGATGCTTGGCGAGCGACCCCGACTACGGGCCGGCGCTTCGGGCGCTCAGGCAGCTTGGCCGGGGATTTGGGGACTGAGATGTTCTATTCACCAGGGAAGAGGCTTGGCATTTTCAGAGCCGCTATTTGGGGGATAAGTAAATGCGGTAAGACCGAGACGCTCAAGGGCCTGGTCTCACAGCTGCCGCCGCAGATCACGAGGGGCAATTGGCTAGACTATGACGTGCTTTCTGAGCGGGACAAGGACCTGCTCCTGGAATACGTCCCAGTCCGACTTGGGCAGGTCAAGGGAACGGACTTGATGATCGAGCTTTTTGCGCCTCACCCAGACCAGGCTGCTTCCAAAACTTGGCTGCAACTCGTCATCGACGCCGATGGGATTATCATCGCGGTCGATTCACAGACATCCAGGCTTTCCGAGAACATCAACTCACTCCGCAGCCTGAAGGAGCTTCTCGCCCGCGCCAATAAGTCGCTCATGAGGATGCCCGTGGTCTGTCAGTTCAACAAAAAAGACCTGCCGGATGCCCTGCCCTTTGAGGTGCTCGAGAGGGCAATTGATCTCAGGACTGCGCCTGTGTTTGAGACCGTCGCATCCCAGAAGCTCGGACTTATCGATGTTGTCCAAGCGTTAAGCAGGTTGCTGGCGCGGGCGCTCTAGTTTGGTCCTAATACAACCGGTTGTGTGTCAGGCGTGAGCGAGCGCTATCGGTGGTGTATCTTGCGAGATTGTCGTGCATCGAGCGTTGGAGGGATACAACATCTTGACGTTAGATAGATTTCGCCTTGACATAGCACAATCTATGCGACTAATATCTCGAACATCAAGCGCGATTATTTATTGTTTCTAGACTTTCTAAACTCAATCAACGGAGGGATGGGGATGAAAGCAAAAGACATCATGACCGCGAAGGTCGAGTTCATCGATGGTTCCAGGACGGTTGCCGACGCCATCAAGCAGATGAACGAGTACAACGTCAGCAGTCTGATCGTCGATCACCGCGCTGTTGAGGATGCCTACGGGATCGTCACGCGGAAGGACATCGTGAACAAGATCGTCGCGACTGGGGATGATCCGCATACGACCAAAGTCGCGGAGATCATGAGCAAGCCTCTGGTGTTTGCGTCGCCTGGGCTTGAGCACAAGTATGCGGCCAGACTCCTTGAGAACACTGGTTTCAGGCGGCTGCCAGTCTTTGATGGCAAGGTCATAGTCGGGATGCTTTCCAATTCCGACATCTTTGCGGCATATTCAAAGATTATCTAGTTCTGCCGCTGCTGGTTCTTCTTTCTCCTTTGTGTGGCCCCGGCGCCTACGGGTGACGGGGTCATTTTATCCGGTCTGCGAGCGCCTCGGCGTGCAGTTTGGTTGTTTTTGCGTTGCTCTAGCCCGTATGATTCATAAGCTGAGGCTGGGATGAGATGTGGGGCGGGCTTTCCAGCCAGCCTTTCGTGGTTGCCTTGTCTGCTACAGGCAACGTTCTGTCGCATGGGACCTTATTCTTTGGCAGGCTGGAAAGCCCGCCCTACACCCGCGAGAGCAGCAGTCTTGAATCATTCGGCTCAGAAGCCGTATCTGTAAGTGAAGCCCATGAAGTCCAGAAGCGTGAGCAGGAACTGGTTGGCCGTGAGGCGACAGAGCCCTCCCCTTTGGCAAGACCGCTCCGAGTAGCCAGAAA
>CBDVDH010000032.1:0-41754 GCA_965372715.1 uncultured bacterium
GTTCGGTCGCATCAGAGAAGGCGGGGCAAGCACCGCCCCTACAGATGATGCCTGGATAGGGAGTACCACAAAGAGCATAGAAGGAGAGAGACATGCCAGGATTTGAATCTACGACGTTGCCGGAGTTCGGCATTGATGCGGACGAGGTGCAGGGTGACGTTCATCCCCAACGGGTGCACCGGCATTACAACACAGAGCTGCTGCGGTATCAGGACGGCTGGGACGTGCAGCTGTTTCCGCTGTCGTTTGAGCAGAAGCTTGAGGCGAGCAAGCTCTATGGCGAGAGCTGCCACGGCATCGCCAATTCGCAGGAGGCGACTAAAAACTCGCTTGGCGTGCCGATAAGAAGCGCCAAGATGATCGTCAAAGAGGTCGTCTCTAAGCCGTTTCTGCGCGGCCTGCACGGAGGCGATGCTCCCCAGCCGGGCCAACGGCTTCTCTGCTGCGATGGCCTGGTCATCAAGGGCGTTCAAGTGAGCGTCTCGGTGCTCGGGATGTACAACAGCACGTATTATCCCGACGGGATGAACCCCATCGGAACGCCACCGTTCGCTCAAGGAACGGTTCTGAGCTCCGGGGTATTCTTGAAGCCCGCCGTTGCCAGCACCGCGGCGATTGAGGGCCTGTTGACGGTTGGCATCCCGTTCACGACCGACGTCGGAGGACTCGGGGCCGCTGTTGACCCTGTGGTGCGGTCGTTCCGGGTCATCCGTCAGATCGACGACTGGGTAACCTTTCAGGCCGACTTCGAGGCGATAATCGGCAACAACGAGGACTGGGAAGACGCGACGGCGCACTTGTTGCAGCCTAAGCTGCTCCTTTCAACGGCCATAACGTCGCTTTCGGACTATTACGTGCTGGAGCGAACGGTGGAGCTGTTCGTCGATAAGGAGGCGCGGCTCACCGAGACGGCGACGGTATTCCCCGACGCCGATTACCCAGACGGCTTCTAGCAAAACCACTGAGACACAGAGACACAGAGAAGAAGGGCAGTAAGATGCTTCGCGCTCTCGGTGTCTCTGTGGTTGAGGTTTTCATATAGATGGAGAACTGATGTCGCAGACGAAGCACGGCAGCGGACCATATTTCAAGGTCGCAAGACCCATAGTCGTTTTGCCTCGGGACCAATCTGTCGCAACGCTCGACGGCGGTCAGTCGAAGCAGCGGCTGGGCTACAAGCACATTAAGACGATACTGCTGTTCCACATCCTCCACGACGACCTTCAGGCCGAGATTGACGCCGAGTTCGGCTCAGATGCCGACTACACGCTGGACGAGCAACGGGAGGTGCGCGTCGCGCTCGAGGATGAGCTAGAGCTCTACGACGTCGTCCTCGAGGGGCACAGGTTCAGCCCCAACTCCGCGCCCGACAGCCGATATGAATGATCTCTTGGCGGTTGGCAGTGTGGGGCGGGGTTTCCAGCCTGCCTATCTTCATTGAAGGTCGCAGATTCGTCTCGATGTCGGAGGCCATGAAAAATGGCGAGCTGATGGGTAATGCAGTGACATCGCCAACACATGCCCGGCGCCAAAAATGAAGGTCTATTTCGCCGGCATCGATAGGAACCTTCTGGAGAGCGTATTCGATGGGGCGAACGTCCTGCTTTCATTCGCCTCGCTCAGGCGCAGCCCCAGGGCGTCGATTCCGACCGGCAGGTTCTCGTCAATCATGCTCGATTCGGGCGCATTCTCCGCGTTCCGGTCCGGCAAAGTTATTGATGTCCTTGAATACTGTGAATTCATCGAGCGCAATCTCGACAGGATCGACCTCTACGTCAACCTCGACGTGATCGGGGACGCCGGGGCGAGCATGGCGAACCTGAGACTGATGGAATCGCGAGGCCTGTCGCCCATGCCGGTCTTTCATTACGGCGAGGATTTCGACCTGCTGCGCTGGATGCGCGATAGATACCCACTCGCTGGCCTCGGCGGGATGGTTCCGCGTTCGAGGCGCCGCATGTTCGAGTGGCTCTCGACCGTTCTTGATGAGCTCCCGCACAAGTATCATGGCTTCGGCATTGGCGACGTCTCGCTGCTCTCGACTTTCCCTTTCCACTCAATCGACAACACCACATGGAAGCGCATCGTCCAGCAGCCTGTCCTCAAAACCAAAACCAACTCCGGCGTCAACTGGGCCGAACACCTCACGCGCAAGGAGCTATTTGCCATCAGCCGCAGCTTTTACGAACGGCTCTGCGCATCATACTGATTGCTCTCTCACTGCATGAAGTCTGGGCATTCAGTGATTCTCCCAAACTCGAATATGATTCATGAGGGATTCGCCGGATTGGATCTGATTGCCAAATCCGGGTCAGCCTCATTGGATCAAGTGTCTTGGCATTTATGCCCTAATGAGCAATTGAAGTCGCCATCGACATGAAGAGCGCGAATGCGAGTGCATTATGGCTGGTGACTCGAAGACAGATGCCGTGTTCCTCAGCTTTGGAGCCGCCTCGTAAAGTGTTGAATTGATGTTGGGCCATCGGGGATATGAGAGACGGCTATGTGCAACACAGCACGCCTCTTGGTTGTTCTAGTAGAGAATCGGTGCAATTCGCATATCAAGAAAGGTGTTAGAATGACCATTGACGTAGGCCACTAAAGAGGCATAGCCTTGGGATCGATGGGGATGTAATGGCTGGAATTGTCACCGAAGCCACACGACCGCTTGGTAGCCTTGCGTCTATGCGCGCTGAGAATAACTTGACAGCCTTGTTGAGGAGTATGAATGAAGAGCCCAGATAATACTTCATCGGTTGTGCTTGTGGGGAATTGGAATCCATTCATCCTGAATCCCCAGTGGGTGGGGAAGTATATCTTCAAGAAAAAGCAGATCGAGGCGGAATTCCTCTTTGGTCCGAAATTGGCCTTTCGGTTTAGTGCTTTCGGGGCAAGAATCGTGCCAACCCAGGACAAGGTGACTATAATCGCTGATGAGTGCGACAAACGGAGCCTCGGGGTGATTGAGCGCTTGAGCAGGGAACTCCTAAGCGAACTCCCGCACACCCCGATTCACGCCATTGGCGTGAATCATGCCTTTATCGAGGATTCCCCAGGTGAGGATATATTGAGTCTCTTCAATTTCCCCGATGAGAGGAAGTTCCCCAATGATATGCCTATTGAATCCACTGAGATAACGAGGCGCCTCGCTGGCGATGGACATGGAGTCAACCTCAAAATCTCAATCGGTCAGGGCTTTGAAGGAGTCCGATTTGATTTCAATTTCCATTATCCGATTGGCGGCAACCTGAAGGAGCTCGATGGAGATATTATCAAAAAGGGGGGGGTCCTCGGGCACTTCGAGTTCGCCAGAGATTTTCTTGCAGCGCAGTATGGCCTCGACTACGAGGAAAAGCATAAGACGGAGGAATCAGATGGGTCTGTCGACTAGCCATGAATCTGACATGACCGACGCAAAGGCAGTTCTTCAAGGGCTGTGGAAGAAGATGGAGTCTCACGATTACGCGGAATATGATCCCACAGAGGCAACCATCTATGAGGAAAGGGCATCCAGCAACTTAGATGGTCCCGAAATGCATGACCAGAGGCGAATTTCCATGCCTATTGATGCTCTAGAAGGAAGCCATGTGAAGATACGTTTTGACGGACAGGCAATCGAAAGCGCGCTAGCCTCATGTCAGGATTCAAGTACCCCTCAATTTTCGGCCCAAACACAACATGGCGAAATCAGAAGCGTAGGTCCCCAAAGGAGGTTTTTGGCCAGAGGATTGATCAAGCGTGTGAGGCGAATTGGGCCCTCAAAGATCGATCCGAGTTGGGTGCGCTAGGATCGACGCTGCATGTCCGATTCCCCCCTACGAGAAAGCCACCGGAGAGGTTGATATATTCCAGGGCGAAATTCTGCCGGACTGCCCTTGGCCCGTCGTTTTGGATGAGTATATAGATACTTCGCAGCTGCCAGCGCTCCCGCTCGAGAATGAGTTTATTGACGTGTCGCAGCTGCCAGCGCTCTCGATTGAAGTGGGTGTGCACAAGGCGGCCATCATATTGAGCCAAAGCTGTGACCTGCAACCCCGGGAAGAAGATAAAATCCAGAGTGTGCTCCTCTGTCCTGCAACCCCTTTGGAGGAATGGAAGAGAGAGAACAATGCGGGCAAAGGGAGAATCAATCAACTATTCGGTTACCGGATAGTAGGCTATTATCCGCTACCTAAGCTCCCGGACAAGATGTTCTTCAATGACGACTATCTTGTTGCTGATTTCCGTCAGCTATTCGTTCTGCCTATTAAGTTGGTCAGGGGTCTTGTCGCCAAGTTAAACGAGCGCGAAGTAATGAGACTTAGGTTAAGGCCACCTCATCGAGAACATTTCTCTCACGCCTTGGGCGAGTTCTTTTCTAGACCTGCCCTCCCAGATGATCCCGTTCACCTCTGACAAGCGCACCTGAATGATGCGCGACACCAGAGTCCGCCCATTGCTTCGCTAGTGTCTCACGGACCGCTGAGTCCCCCACTGGATAGCCTGCAACCCCAAGATCATAATTTAACGTCCGGCCTCTTCTGGAAGTCTTGTCCCAAGATGCGCCAGTGTGCCGCTACTGTGTCTTTTTCGTGCGATAGCACCAGTCAGTATCAGGCCAAATGGGGACTTTTGCTGTTTTGGAGATTCGAGGGGCGGTGGGCGAGGTGAATCGTCGAGAAGGCTCCTAAACGGCCTAAATGCGAGAGGGGGGACTCGAACCCCCAAGGCGTGAGCCACTGGATCCTAAGTCCAGCGCGTCTGCCAGTTCCGCCACTCTCGCAGGACATTGTCAAACTGATGCGTGATCTCTGCTGTCTCGCATCAACACGTCAGCGACCATGAACGTGCGAATGGGTGCAGACATTCAAGGCGCGCCCGGTGCGACTTGAACGCACGACCTGCGGATTCGAAGTCCGACGCTCTATCCAACTGAGCTACGGGCGCACTTCCTTCATATCTTACTATATGCGGTTGGGGGATTCCGGCAAGCCGGTTATGAGTTCCAGGTTTCAAGTTCCAAGTTGAAGGTTGGCAGGGACGATGAGAGCTCAGATCGGCTATTGGGTTCTGGCGAAATCTTCGCTGGCGGTGAGCAGGCGGTCGATGTCGCTTTCGTTGTTGAAGCCGTGAATCGACACGCGAATCGCTCCCTCCCGGTGCGAGGTGAACACTCCTTTGCCCTTCAGGAAGTCGTGAAGCCCAACATTGTCGGGCGAGGCGAAGCTCAGGATGCCTGATCTGGTCGATGTCTCGAGGCAGCTGACGATCTTAATGTCCGGGATGCTCTTCAGCCCCATCACAAGGCGCTCGTCAAGCCGTGAGACGTGTGAATAGATCGCGTCGATGCCCGCGTCGAGCAGCAGCCCGACCGAACAGTTGAAAGCCGCGAAATCGTGATAGGGAAGAGTCCCCACCTCGAACCTCCTTGCGTCAGCGAATAACTTGCGCTCCACGTCGAGGATTCTCGAGAAGTCGTTGCCAAGATACTCGTATGCAAGCCAGCCGTGCCCAGGCAGCCAATCGATGCGTTGGAGCATGCGCGGGCTGATGTAGCAGAAGCCCGTCCCGTATGGCGAGACGAGCCACTTGGCGCCGCCGCAGGCAACGAAGTCAACGTCGATCTCCTTCACCGAAAACGGGCAAACGCCCAGGCCCTGCATCGCGTCGATCACCCAATAGACGCCCTTATCCCTGCAAATCGACCCGATTGAAGCAAGATCGTGTCTGTAGCCGTCATGGAACTGCACGAACGAGATGGAAAGAGCTTTCGTCCGTGGGCCAATCTGCGCCTCGATCAGCTCGGGAGATATGACTTGATCCATAGCTTCAATAGTTCTGACCTGAATGCCTCTCTTTTCGAGATTATGCCAGGGCGCAACGTTGGCCGGGAACTCTGTGTCCAGGAGCAGTACTTCATCGCCCGGCTCGAACGGGATCGCCTGGGCCGCGATGTTGATCCCCACCGACGTGTTCGTGGTGAGGCAGATTTGCTCGGACGAGGCGCCGATGAGGCTGGCCGCGAGCTCTCTGGCGCTGTCCGTCGCGTCGAACTCGTGGGCAACGATGTCAATGTCGGTTCGGCCGCGGAGGTCCAGGATTGAGCTGAGGGCCTCGAGCGAGGCGTTCGGGATGATGCCCTGCGAAGCCCAGTTCAGGTAGGCAACGTTATCGGGAAGAGTTAGTTCTGCCCTGAGCAAACGGACCTCGCAGTGGGTCGTCATTCTTCGACTGCGCTGCCATCTTGGGCCGCTATCTGCTCCAGACTGCGGCCGGTCAGGGCGGAATTCGGCTCATCGATCAGGATGTCGCGGCCGGACTCGGCGAACTCGTCGTTCCTCTTCCAAAGAAGCCACTGCGGCTTGGCGCCGCCCCTCTTAGTCCGGATCATGACGAATGTGCCTCGTAACTTCTTCCCCTCCAGCCAAAGCTCGATACGCCCGTTGTCGTAAGATTGCCCCATCGACAATGGGTCCTCGGCCCTGATGTTGCGATAGGTTCCGATGTCCCAAACCATGACCGTGCCGGCCCCGTACTCGCCCTGCGGAATGACGCCCTCGAAACTTGCGTAGTCGAGCGGGTGGTCCTCAGTAGGAATCGCGAGCCGCTTCACCTTTGGGTCAATCGAGGGGCCTTTCGGAACGGCCCAGGACTTCAGAACGCCGCCTATCTCGATGCGGAGGTCATAGTGCAGATTCCTGGCGTCATGTTTCTGGACAACGAAGATTGGCGCGTCACCCGCCCTGTCTTCGCTCCCGTTAGGTTCAGGAGTCTTGCTCAGGTCCCGCTTCGCTCGATATGTTGCGAGGCGATCTTCCTTTGTCATAACCCATGACTCCCGTGCTAAGATGCAATCATTCAGAACAGAAGGCAAAGACAAACGCAGAACCATATTGGCATCTTATGCTACTATCTCAGCAAATCAATTGCAGAATGAGCGGCACTAGGTGTATACTCAGGAAACATGTAAACCCAAAGGATTGCAGTTTGATACACTGAACGAGAGAAACAGCATGAAGCTTGCAAGGGAAGGGGACGAACTGAGATGAACACCATGAACCGAATATCTTTAGTATCCGTCATTTCAGCTGCCTTACTCATCGTGCTTTCTGCTTGCTCGGGTCGCGAAGAGGACTCTGTGACAGAGGCTGAGACCGCAACAGAAGGCGCTCCTGCGCCTGCTCAACGGCAAAGTGGGGCGGAAGCAGACGCAGTCTCTGAGGCTGTCAGGCCGAGCCCAACTTCAGCAGGAGATTCTGCCAGATCCGACCGCATATATGACTTGATGAGGGAAGGTGGGCGCGAGATTGCGATAGGTAAACGGGATCTGGCCGAAGCTAACAAACTCGTCGCTCAGGGCTGGGAGATGATAGAAGCCGCGAGGGGCCAAGTGAGCGACCAGGGCAATCAGCTCATGCAGGCGGGCCAGGAGACGATCGCTAAGGCCGAACAGGAGATCGAGTCTGGGAAACAAATGCTTAGCGCCGAGGGCGAGGCGCTGATCGTCAAGGGTCGTGAGACCATCAAACGGGGCGAAGACCTCATAGAGAAGGCTCATCGCGACGTAAGGACGCGGAAAGAGGAGATTCGGCGCGCAGAGGCAAACGCCGAAGCGGTAGAGAAGGCCATCGCGTCTGCGCGCGGCAGGAAGCTTCGAGAAGCATGGGAACGCTATGACGAGGCATGGAGACACATTGGGGAGGTGAAAAGAGCCGCAGAGAAAGCCATTGAGAAAGGCACAGCTCAAATCAAGGAAGGAGAGAGGCAGAAAGTAGAAGCAAACCGGCTCATCGCGGCCGCGCCTGCGCATATCAGCGATAGAGGTAAGGCAAAGATACAGCAAGGCGAGAAGCTTGTTGCCGAAGGTAGAGAGATGATTGAGCGGGGCTCGACTACCTTGACCAAGGAAGCCCAGGACTTGCTGATCAAGGGGCAGCGACGTGTGGAAAAAGGGAACCGTGAAAGCGCGGAAGCTCGCGCCAGAATCAAGCGAGGAAGGGATAACGTGGCGCAGGCTCAAGCGGCAGAGAGATCTTTAAGGTTCGGGGAAAGGACAGAGGCAATGGATGGGTGGCAAGTCGACGAGAAAACGTTGACACGGCACTATCCAGGCGGGAGCCAAATGAGTAGAAGACAGCTGGAGAACCGCGCCATTCTGGATTGGGGGGATGACATCATTAAGCGCATCAACTCAGGCGGACGTCCTGGACCCGACTATCTCACGTTCAGGGAGGAGGTCCAGGCCCACAAGGAGGCAGTGGAGAGTTTTCGGCAGATTTACAGGCCTTGGTGAGCATGTCTGGGAGGACGAGGTTGCGTATGTAAGGAGTATGCGAGATGACCAACGCGCTGACGACAAGGGACAAACATGATATGTTGGACCGGCTGATTACCGACTATGAGAGGTTCCAGGCGAAACTAGCCACGGGGAGCGAAAGTTCCCTGTCCGATTACTTCGAGGAGTATAAGGTCTTGGCGAGCAGAGGGAACCGCGACCTCAAGCAGCTGGACTTCTCCGGCCGGAAGCTTGGGTGGAACGTTCTGCAGCGTGTGCTGCCGAACAAGGCACTTAAGCCCTCCGCTCCGACGAATCTTGACGTGTTCAGAAAGCACGTTTGCGACGAGTTGGGGTACCTTAAAGGAAACAAAGAACTGCTGAAGCTTGCTCGCAAATAGGCGCCTCGGATAGATCTGGGGTGTCTTCTGTCTTGCCCGTGGCTCAAACGGATGCACTATCTGCTGACGGAACGCTTGCGGCTTGTGATTCATCGCGCAGGCTTTCTGTACGAGATCTGTTCCTCCCCATGTGGCCTGCTGCGCAGTTGTCCTGCTAGACCCCGGGGCGCGGGCCTGTGGACGGGGCGGGCCCTCACGCGGCTATGATGACGCCTTCGCGGCGGGCGATCTCGATGATGGGTAGTCCGCCTCAAGCTGTCTCAAACTCAAGCTGCCGCAGGTTTAACGGCCGACTTCGCTTGGACAAATGGAGAATCTCGACTCCAACGATCTCATTTCGGTCATTGAAATCGACAACTACTCCTGGGCAGACCTCTTCCGATTCCGAGACAGGCGAATCGTCCACCACCAAATGGAGCGCATCGGCTTGTTGGTCCACTCTGAGTCTCACAGCTTGTTCCGCGCTCTGCCATATACTCGTGCATCATCCATATTCAAGTCAGCCTTCAAGCGGCAATGATGACGCCTTCGCGGCGGGCGATCTCGAGTATGGGTCGGCCGCCGTCCGTCTCCCATTCAGTCTCGCCGCAGGGGATAGGCTCGATGCGGTTGTCGGTTACGGTTGCCCGCCATAGCTGCTCTACAAGCGTTATGTCATGCGGCTCGTCGAATTCCTTCGCGATCACAATCAGATCGATGTCACTCCATTCATCGGCCTTGCCATTCACGAAAGAACCGAACAGGACAGCGCGGCTGGCATGAATGCCATAGTCGGGAAGCGCCGCCAGATAGCGAAGCACAACCGTCACAATTTCACTGTTAACCATCCGACCATCTCCTTTGCCAACGCGAGTCTCTCATTCGCAGTTTCAGTGTCCAATTGAGCTTCACCCATCTCCGGGTAGCGGCCCTCCAGTTGATATAAGTTGAAGCGCCGAAGGAAATCCGCTCGCTCGGAGTCAAGCGCCAATCCCGCGAGTTCGGCTAATCGGACAAGATTGTGAATCCGAGGCGGCACATCTCCTGTTTTGCGGGTCACGTGCGCCTTCAAGGCCTTCTCGAGGCAGAGGTGCGCAAAGAAAAGGGCATGACGCAAGTGTCCTCTCTCCATCAGGGTCTCGGCCGCCGCAATGTCTTCCTCGCTGCCAGACCGCCAATAATCAACCTGTTTCTCTACGTCCATCTGCCCTCAGGATGCTCCTTTGGAGGCGACAGCTTGAGATGCTCCGTCAGCCAACCTAAACCGTAACCTCATACCGAACTCTAATCCCTTGAGATCCCTGAGCATAGATTTCAGGATACTCAGCCCCAGTTGGGATTCAAGTCAAATATGGTGCTGCCTAAATCAATTGCAGAATGCCCATATCAGCAGTATGTTATAGTAAGGTCGTTGGCCAGCATGTCGCAGTCAGTTATTAGAGGAGCAAATGGCATGAAGCTCGCAGAGGCAAAGACGCTGTATCAGGGAGAGTGGATTGCCTTTCGTGAACTGGAGGAATCCGAGAACCCCGAGGGCAACGTAGTCCTACACAACAATGACCGTCGTGCCTTTGACAAGCAGCTCTTGGAGCTTGGGCTAACGGACCTCTACATCACTTTCGCTGGTCCCCCTGTCCCCGAGGGGTACGCGGCGATCTTCTGACCGACGAAGCCCATGCGTTTTCCAGTTACTATCCCCCTGGTCGCGAGAAATGTTAAGATTGTCGGACCCAAGGGCTTTCTTAAGATCGACATGATCGTTGATACCGGAGCTGTCTTTAGCGCCATTTCTTGGTCTGACCTCAGGGCAATTGGTTATGATCCAGCGGTTGTGCCCGAGCGCCAGGAGATCATTACGGCCAACGGTGTCATTGAGGTTCCGAAGTTGTGCGTGAACAGCATAGCTTGGGGGGATGTGGAAGCGAGCGAAGTGGAAGTGATATGCCATGACATACCTGAATTGGCTGGGATTCGAGGGCTTTTGGGCCTGAGTTTCTTCAGACATTTCAGAAGCGTTATCGATTACAGGGAGGGTTATTTCGAGATCTCGTGAGGGGGACGAAGCCCCGCGGCCTCAGGTAAGAGACAGCGGCTTCGTGGGTCCCCAATGCAAGGTTTTTGGGAATCAACGCCATATCGCATATTGGGAGGGGAACTCGATGAAGGAGAAGATTGGTCCTACGCTGTTATTGGCTGCGCTTCTGCAGTCAGGGGCGATGCAAAGTCTCGCCACAGAGCACGATGTCAAGACGGATGGCACGGGCGACTTCACGTCCATTCAAGAGGCCATAGACGCCTCGCGCCATGGGGACATCGTAGTCGTTCATCCGGGGCGGTTCTATGAGAACATCCGCTTCAGGGGTAAGAATATCGTGCTGAGGTCCACAGCGCCTGCCAATAGGGAGGCCGTTAAGGTTACGATAATCGACGGTAGAGAGACCGCCTCGGTCATTGCGCTTGACGGCGACGAGAACAGGACGTCAGCCATCTCAGGGGTGACCATTCTGAATGGCGAGGCGGAACTCGGCGGCGGGATATGCGGCAACGGCGCGCAGACAACTATCTCGCACTGCGTTCTGCGTGACAACTCGGCTGAAAGGGGCGGCGGGATGTCCGACTGTGATGGTCGGATCGACGGGTGTACCGTGAGTTACAATTTAGCGGAAGATGGCGGCGGGATGTCCGATTGTGACGGTCGGATCGCTTCCAGCACGGTTGAGCTTAACATCGCATCTGACGGCGGCGGCCTCTTCGGATGTGATGGCCAGATCACGGGGTGCGTCATCCGGGACAACATCGCGCACAACGACGGCGGCGGGATGTTCGATTGCGACGCTGAAGTCATCGAAGTCGTGATTGAGGACAATCTATCGTTCGACGACGGTGGCGGTTTATGGGGTTGCGACGGCGGGCTGATGGCAGTTACCGTAGAGGGTAACTCCGCGCGATCCGACGGCGGCGGAATGTTCGACTGCGATGGAAGAATGCTGCACTGCACAATTGCAGGCAACACGGCGGAATCCGACGGCGGCGGGCTGTCTATTTGCGATGCGGAATTGATCGCCTGTGGAATCTCCAGTAATAGCGCCGGCGAGAATGGTGGTGGGGTGCATAGGTGCAACGGGAAGTTCACGGCTTGCACTGTTGAGGACAACGAAGCTGGCGGCAACGGTGGCGGCATGTCGCAGTGCGCTTGGACGATAGAGTATTGCATGATTGGCGGCAACTCTGCGAAAGAAGGAGGCGGTCTTTCTGACTGCGAAGGCGAACTTGTGGAGTGTCATATTCACGACAATTCAGCCTTCGATGGAGGCGGGCTGAATTACTTTGACGGTGAGATGACCGACTGCGTCATATACGACAACCGTGCCGACAATGAGGGCGGCGGGGCGTATGCCATGAACGGCCTGATTTCTGGATGCGAATTCCACGGCAACTACGCGGGAGAGGCTGGTGGCGGTCTGTCGAAGCACTTCGGCCGGGTGCTTGACTGCACGTTCGACGATAACCACGCCATGCGTCACGGCGGCGCGATGGACTTGTGCTTCTCGGGCATAGTATCAAGTTTAATCTCCAATAACTCCGCTATACTGGGTGGCGGCATCTCTCGCGGTCGTGGCGATGTGCACGACACAATTATCCGAGGCAACCTTGCGATGTGGGGTGGAGGAGGTTTATGTTATTGTGATGGAGATGTCGAAAACTCTGTTATCACCGGGAATAGTGCGAAGCCTATCAATGACGAATGGAGCCTGGGTGGTGGCGGCCTATACGGCTGCAATGGCTCCATCAAAAACTGCCTGATCTCCGGCAATCATGCTCAATCGCGCGGCGGCGGTATATACTCGTGCGATGGAAGCATTCTCAATTGCACCGTTGCGCAGAATTCATCTGATGCCAATGGCGGCGGTGTCTATGACTGTGATGGCAGTATCATGAACTGTATCATCTGGGATAACGCCCCCAACCAAATCTCCTACTGCGCTGAAACCACATATTGCTGCGTCCAGGGCTGGTCCGGCGGAGGTGACGGGAACATCCCCGACAACCCGCTCTTCGTGACTGGCCCATTCGGGGATTACTACCTCTCAAGCGAATCTGCTGGTCAGATGGAGACCAGCCCCTGCATAGACGCCGGCAGCGGCACCGCTCGGGAACGCGGGCTTTCAGAGATGACAACCAGCACCGACGGAACTCCGGACACGGGCGTCGTGGACATGGGCTATCATTACCGGATACCCGGTCCTGACATGCCCTATATCTGGATTGAATGCTCCCTCAACGAAGATACGTTCAGATCCGGAGACCTGTTGGTCGGCTCGGTCGCGCTCCAGAATCCCGGGCCCGCTCTTTCGGTTGACGTGTTCGTCGGATTCATCATGCCAGATGGCTCAATTGCGTCCTTATTCGACGCCGGGCGGTTTGGCTCCGGGTTTTGGCCTATTGCATCCGACATCACACTTCCTAGTGGCTTCGGGTTCAGGGACAAAGCGCTGCTCGAGCTAATTGTGCCCTCTTCCGTAGCGGCGGGAGACTACGCGTATTTCGCCATGGTTACTGCGTCGTCGCCGGGTGACGATGCGCCGATGTGGTCGTCGGCCACAGAATTCCGGGTCCTATAGCGCTCTCGTTGCGGCGAAATAGCGCCTTCAGAGCGTTTGGGCGTTCTTGTTTTGGACTTAGTTCGCCGGGTGGTGGATCGGGAGATTTCCAGAGGCCTCATTCCAGAAAGAGGAGATGATTGATATGAACGATGATTGGCGAGTTTCAAACAGAGTAGGGCAGATCGGCAAGTCGGCAATCCACGAGATGACGAGGCTATCCAAGCAGGTCGAGGACGTCGCCTTTCTGTCATGGGCAAAGCCGACATCAGATACGCCAGAACACATCAAGCGAGGCGCGATCGAGGCGATAGAGAGCGGACTGACTGCGGGTTATTCTGCAACATCCGGTTTGCCTCAATTGCAGGAGGAGATTGCAGGCAAGCTTAAGCGCTTCAATAAGATAGACGCGAAGCCCTCAGAGATTGTGGTTACGGTTGGCGCCATTGAGGGGCTGTGTGCGGCGGTAATGGCGATAATCGATCCGGGCGACGAGGTCATTCTGCCGACGCCCACTTATTCCACACATATCCGTCAGGTGGTGATCGCCTCGGGGAAGCCCGTCCTGGTTCCGCTCGTTGAGGAAGAGGGCTTCCGCTGGGACATCGAGGCCACCAAGAGAGCGATTACCCCACGGACGAAGGCAATCCTCTATTGCAGCCCATCCAACCCGACTGGGACCGTTTTCGACGAGGCGACGCTTCGGCAGCTTTCCGAGATCGCCCTTGAGAACCACTTGATGGTCATCACGGACGAGGCGTACGAGTTCTTCACGTTCGATGGGGATCGGCATTTCAGCATCGGCTCAATCCCGGAGATGAGGCGGAACACCATCAGCTGCTTCACTTTCACGAAGACTTATGCCATGACGGGCTATCGCGTCGGCTACTTGCACGCGGAAGAGAGCCTGATCCCACAGATCACGAAGGCGCACATTCCCTTTGCAATCTGTGCCCCCGTCGTGTCCCAATACGCGGCACTGGCCGCCATAAAGGGCAGTCAGGATTGCGTGGTCAAGTTCAGAGACCACTACCTTGCCACCCGAAACCTGATGTGCGAGCGCCTCGACCGCATGTCCTCGGTCTTCGAATACGTCAGGCCAGGCGGCTCCTACCTGATGTTCCCCAAGATCATCGTTGATGGAGGCAAGACCGATTCGAGTTCGTTTTGTAAGAAGCTCCTGAAGGAGGCGCGCGTATCTACAACGCCCGGAATTGCGTTTGGGCCGACCGGGGAATCGCACCTCAGGCTCTCGTTCTGCGTCTCTGAAGACGAGGTCAACAAGGCCTTCGACAGGATGGAGGCGTATTTTAGGTAGGGGCACGACGTGTCAGCTCCGCACTTGCATGCCCACCAGGTCCATTGTGCCGAGCCAGCTGACAGTCTTGCCTCTTCGAACGCGGAGGACCTTACCTTCATGTCGCTCTCAGTTGTGGATTTCGTTATCGACCACGACCGACTTGTGCGGCCAAGCTGCCGGCCTGTTTTGCGTTCTTTGTCATTTTTCAGTTGACAGATTCATTCGCTAGTCTTATAGTATTAGTATTGATAACTATTACCATATAATCGGGCAAGTGATGTGGCTGAAGAGACTGACGTTAGAATGACGTGCCAAAGGTGCGCGATACTCAATGCGGTGAGGGGCGTGAAGTCGCATCCGACTGCAGATGAGGTCTTTGATATGGTGCGACAGAAGTTGCCGAATGTTAGTCTCGGCACAGTTTATCGTAATCTTGAGATTCTATCCGCAAATGGGACCATCAAGAAGCTTGGGCCGGAAGAGGGCAAGATGCGATTCGACGGGGATACGAGCAGGCACTGTCACGTTCGATGCACCGTCTGCGGTCGGGTTGACGACGCTGAGGTCGTGTCCTTTGCCGTTCCAGACGTGCGTGTCCGAGGGATAAGTGATTATAGGATAACCGGGTACAGCCTTGAGTTCGTGGGGATGTGCCCCCGCTGCGCTAATCAGAACCGGGTATAATGTTTGATTTCGTGTGGAACACTCAGAAAAGGGAGGAGACAAATGGTCAAGCTGAAAGGAAGCAAGACTGAGAACAACATCTTGACGGCGTTTGCGGGCGAGTCACAGGCCCGTAACCGCTACACGTATTTCGCGGGCAAGGCCAGGAAAGAGGGCTTTGTGCAGATGGCTGCCATATTCGAGGAGACCGCCGATCAAGAGAAGGAGCACGCGAAGCGCCTCTTCAAGTTTCTAGAGGGTGGCGAGGTCGAAATAGTCGCTGCCTTTCCTGCCGGCGTCATCGGAACTACGGCTGAGAACCTGAGAGCTGCCGCCGCGGGCGAACACCACGAGCACACCGAGATGTATCCGGAGTTTGCGGCCGTGGCCCGCGAGGAGGGCTTCGACGAGATTGCGGAGGTGTTCAAGAACATTGCAGTCGCCGAGAAGCAGCACGAGAGGCGTTACTTGGGCCTACTGGCGAACATCGAGGCGGGGACGGTTTTCAAGAAGGAGAAGCCTGTCGTTTGGCGCTGCCGCAACTGCGGCTATCTGCATGAGGGGACCGAGGCGCCGGAGGAGTGCCCTGCCTGTGCGCATCCGCAGGCCCATTTTGAGGTTTTGGGCGAGAATTGGTAGCGATAATCGTTAGGGACGGTTCTGGGTTGAGTGCTTAGGAGTTGTTCGCTGTTTTCAATCGTGGTTCTGCCACAAGAAATTATAGGGGAGTTAGGCGATGACCGAGATGTTTCAGATCTACAAGTGTGAGATATGTGGGAACGTCGTAGAGATGCTCCACACTGGCGTGGGGGAGCTCGTCTGCTGTGGTGAGTCGATGAAGCTTTACGAGGAAAACACGACTGATGCGGCTTTGGAGAAGCACGTTCCGGTAATCGAGAAGCTCGGATCTGGTTCTCAGATACTCACGGGCGGCCTTGGTGGCTCGAGAGGACCCCGGCTCAAGGTGCAGGTTGGTAGCGTCGCGCACCCGATGATAGATGCGCACTACATCGAGTGGATCGAGCTTATCGCTGACGGCAAGGCATATCGGGAGTTCCTGAAGCCCGACGATGCGCCCGAGGCGACGTTCTGCATCACAGCGGACAAGGTAACTGCCCGAGAATACTGCAACGTGCACGGCCTTTGGAAGAAGGAGGGGTAGGGATGATCGAGGATATGAACGATGAGGCAAGAGACAAGGTCGCCAAGGGGATTGCTGAGGCGATCAAAACGGAGAACGAGGGCAGGTACTTCTACCTGATGGCTGCCAACAGCACGACGGACCCAAAGGGCAAGGAAGTCTTCGCGACATTGGCCGATGAGGAGCAGGTTCACTTGAAGTATCTCAAGAAGCAATACCTGTCACTTCTCGAACGCGGTGAGTTCGACAAGAAGTTGAAGCTGGGCCCCAAGGCGGACTTCTCCGGAGCCAACCCCATATTCTCCGAGCAGCTGCTCGAGCGGCTTTCGGATGCCCATTACGAGATGAGTGCGCTGTCCATAGGCGTCCGGCTGGAGCTCTACTCTACGAGTTTCTATAAGAAGCAGGCCGAGGAGAGCGCCGATCCATTTGTGAAGGGGGTTTTCAGCGAGCTTGCGGAGTGGGAAGCGGACCACTATCATGCACTATTGAGGCAGCTAGACGCTTTGAAGGAGTTCTATTGGGAGGCCGCGGGTTTTTCGCCATTCTGATTCATAGGAAGGAGACGTGCAGTGAGCATAACCTTTAACGCTGACGAGGTTTTTGAGATAGCGGAGCAGATCGAGAGGAACGGCGCCAAGTTCTATCGACGTGCCGCCGAGATGTTCCCTGAGCCCGATGCGCACCAGCTGCTTGCTGATCTTGCCGTGTGGGAAAAAGGCCACGAAAGGCTTTTTGCCGACGTGCGCAGGGAGCTTTCTGAGCGACAAAAGGAACCGGTGTTCTTTGATCCCAACAACGAGGCCGTCATGTATCTGAGAGCTATGGCGGACGATCACGTTTTCAATCCTAAGGCAGACCTTTCTGGATTCCTGACAGGTGACGAGGGACTGGCGGAGGTCCTACGAAAGGCTCTTCGGTTCGAAAAGGACTCCATTGCTTTCTACTTGGGAATGAGGGACTTGGTTAGCGTGGAGCTTGGCAAAGACAAGGTGGCCAGGATAATTGAGGAGGAGAAGAGCCACGTCGTCATGCTGAGCAAACGGATTGCCTCGTTGCAGTGAATAGACGCTCGTATTCTTGACGAGGCGAGCGTGCGGTCATCATCGGCACGCATTCTGAAATGAGCCTCCTGGGCACGCCATCTATTGCAGCACGACGGCCAAGGGGTGTAGGCGATACCGGAAGGAGGATACCGTGAACGGACCCGAAAGCGCAGTCAAAGTGACCGATCATGTTTTCTGGGTCGGCGCCATTGATTGGGGCATCCGTAACTTCCACGGGTACGAGACAGGCCGCGGCACCACGTACAACGCATATCTAGTGATGGCCGACAAGGTTACGTTGATCGATACGGTGAAGGCGCCGTTCGCGGACGAGATGCTCTCCCGTATCGCCTCGGTCGTTGAGCCCAAGAGGATAGACTACATTGTCTCGAATCACGCCGAGATGGACCATTCCGGGGCGCTGCCGAGAACGATAGAGGTCGTGAAGCCTGAGAGGGTCTTCGCTTCCGTAATGGGAGCCAAGGCACTATCGAGTCACTTCGATCTCGGTATCGAGATCACTAAAGTTAAGAACGGAGAAGGTCTCAGCCTCGGCAACATGAAGCTGACATTCATCCACACGCCGATGCTGCACTGGCCGGACAGCATGGTCTCATACCTCGCGGAGGCGAAGACCCTCTTCTCACAAGATGCCTTCGGGATGCACCTCGCCTCGACCGAGCGTTTCGACGATGAGATAGCCGATGCGGTCCTTCTGGACGAGGCGGCCAGGTACTATGCCAATATCCTCTTGCCGTTCTCGCCGCTTATAGCAAAGCTCCTCGAGAGCCTTCCGACACTCGGCCTGAGCATCAAGACCGTGGCGCCGGACCACGGGCCTATATGGCGGACGAGATTCGCGGACGTTCTCAAGTGGTATTCGACGTGGGCGGCGCAGCAGCCGACTGAGAAGGCCGTCATCGTCTATGACACGATGTGGAAGAGCACCGGCATGATGGCGCGTGCGCTCTGCGATGGTCTTGTCGAGGGCGACATCAGCGTCAATGTCATGCCGCTAGCATCGTGCCACCGAAGCGACGTGGCGACCGCGGTGATGCAGGCCGGGGCGCTCTTGGTGGGCTCGCCGACGATTAACAATAACATCTTCCCGACGGTTGCAGACGTCATGACCTATTTGAAAGGTCTCAAGCCTAAGAACCTCGTCGGGGCAGCGTTTGGCTCGTTCGGCTGGAGCGGCGAGGCGGTCTCGCATTTGAACGAGCTCCTCAAGTCAATGAACGTGGAACTTGTGAGCGACGGGGTCAAGGCCAATTACGTGCCCGACGCGGAGGCGCTTAATCATTGCAACTCGCTAGGCAGGGCTGTGGCAGAGAGACTCAAGGAGAGATGCCAATGACGAATCTCCGAATCGATCTCAAGTCGCTTTCCTGCATCAGCTATGGCCTGTATATCGTGACCTCGCGCCTCGGCGAGAGGCTGAACGGTCAGATTGTCAACACAGTCGTTCAAGTCTCGGGCCGTCCTCCGAAAATCGCCGTCAGCATCAATAAAGAGAACCTGACGCACGAGCTCATATCGGAAAGCGGCGTCTTTGGCGTCTCCGTGCTCGACGAGACGACCCCCATGACGCTCATAAGCACGTTTGGTTTCAGGTCAGGCCGCGACATTAACAAGTTCGAGAAAGTCAAACACAAGCTCGGGACGACAAAAGTCCCGCTAGTGATAGAGCACGTGGTCTCAGTCCTTGAGGCGAAAGTCGTTGATTCCGTGAACGTCGGGACGCACACGGTGTTCGTCGGTGAGGTGCTTTCCGGCGAAGTGATCGCGAGTGGCCGTGCCCTAACCTATGATTTCTATAAGGTGCACCTTAAGGGAAAGACGCCGAAGAATGCGCCGAGCTATATTGAGACTGATCCAGAGCGCAAAGAAACAGAGCGAGAAGAAGGAGAGAAACCAATGAATAGGTACGTCTGCACCGTTTGTGGTTACCTTTATGACCCTGAGCAAGGCGATCCAGAAAACGGGATCATGCCGGGAACGGCCTTTGACGACCTCCCGCCGAGCTGGACCTGCCCTATCTGCGGCGTCGGTAAAGACGCCTTCAAGCCAGAGGAATGACGCGAGATCGTAGATAAACAAACGCTTGAGCGGCTATACGAGAGGTACAACAGGCGCAAGTTCGTTCACCCGGACCCACTTGAGTTCCTCTATAATTACGAGCACCTGCGCGACCGCGAGCTCGTGGGCTTAATTGCGAGCTCGTTAGCTTATGGAAGAGTAGCCCAGATTCTGAAGAGCATTTCCGGTGTTCTCGACCGGTTGGGACCATCGCCTTGTGAGTTTGTGCTTAATTCATCGAAGAATAAGCTTGAATCCCTATTCTCGAGCTTCAGGCATAGGTTCACAACTGGGGACGAGCTGGTTCAGATGCTTATCGGGGTAAGGCGCGTTGTGAGACGGCACGGTTCCCTGCACAGGTGTTTTGTGGCCGGGCTGAAGGATGTGCACCAGACCGTGATTCCGGCGCTTCGGAGGTTCGTTGACGAACTCGCGTTTGGTGAGAATGGGAGAGAGAAGTGCGGCAGCCTCGTGCCCTTGCCCGCACGGGGCAGCGCCTGCAAGCGGCTTAACCTCTTCCTAAGATGGATGGTGCGAGAGGATGAGGTCGATCCGGGCGGATGGGACGACGTGCCGACGTCGAAGCTGATTGTGCCATTGGACACACATATACACAGAACGGGACTTGCGTTGGGTCTCACGGATAGGAAGTGCGCGGACATGCGCTGCGCGTTGGAGATCACGAAGGCGTTCAGACGCTTCGCGCCGTATGACCCCGTGCGATACGACTTCGCTTTCACGAGGCTTGGCATAAGGAAAGATGCCGACCTCGAATCCTTCCTCGATGAATTCGGACAATGGAGGGTTCACGGCTGTGCCTGATGTTATTATGGACATCCTTGCCGAGTTCTGGGGCGTCCTGGGCGCGATGTCCCCCTATCTTCTCTTCGGCTTTTTTGTGGCGGGAGTGCTCTCGGTCTTCATCTCGCCGGATGTTGTGCGGCGTCACCTGGGCGGAAAGGGTCTCTTGCCAGTTGTCAAAGCATCGCTCTTCGGGGTTCCTTTGCCGTTGTGCTCCTGCGGGGTCATCCCCGTCTCGGCCTCGCTGAGGAGACAGGGCGCCAGCAAGGGAGCGACAACTGCCTTTCTGCTCTCGACGCCGCAGACGGGCGTTGACTCGATCTTCGTCACTCTGAGTCTCATAGGGCCCGTCTTCGCCGTATTCAGGCCACTCGTGGCACTATTGACTGGCGTCATCGGCGGCTCGCTCGTGTCGATCGGTGAGAAGGGCGGGAAAGAGGCCCGTGAAACGCCCAATTGCACGTGCTCCACCGGCGCCTGTATGGTGCACCGCAAGGGGCACAAGCTTGCTCAGATATTCAAATACGGCTTCGTGACGCTGGCAGGCGACATCGCAAAGCCGCTCTTTTTCGGGCTTCTGGCCGCGGCGCTAATCTCCGCGCTTGTGCCTCAGGACTTCTTCGCTGACTCTCTCGGCAAGGGCTTCTTGGCGAAACTGCTGCTGATGGCCCTGGGGATACCGGTTTACGTCTGCGCCACCGCGTCCGTTCCCCTGGCTGCCGCCTTGATCGCGATCGGTGTATCACCGGGCGCTGCGTTTGTTTTTCTGATGACAGGGCCGGCCACAAACATCGCGACTATCGTTACGGTCTGGAAGGTTATGGGCAAGAAAGTGGCAATTATCTATCTTCTGACAACGGCCGGATGTGCGCTTCTTTTCGGCACGCTGCTCGATTTGATCTATACCGCAACCGCCCGCACTGCCGAACCATATATGCCCTGGATGCTGCCGCCGTATCTCAAAATGACCAGTGCCATAATCTTGCTGGGTGTGCTGGCTTGGTCGATGTACGCCCACAAGCGCGTTCACGGTGAACCAATACCGCAGGAACAGGAGAAAGGAATGCTCGCTCTCAACATCACAGGAATGACGTGCAGCCATTGCGTTGACGCAGTCACCCGTGCTTTGAAGGAAAGCCCTGGAGTTGAAGCGGTTAACGTCGATCTCAAAACCGGAAAAGCTATACTGAGCGGCAGCGACCTGGATGCCGAGGCGCTCTGCAAAGCCGTCAGCGAGCTGGGTTATGAATGCAGTCTGCACGCCGCACCGGCCGAATCGTGAGGTGCGATTTGAGTCATTGATGGCCGGATGCGAATTCAGCGATTAAGCAGGGGCGCATCACAAGGCTCTCACAGACGAGGCGGATCGTCCAGTCCACAAGCTGGACAGTCGTTGTCCTGGTGATTGGGCTCTGCTAGCCATACCCGCTCTTGGGCTATGCAGTGCCCGTCTTAGTGATTATGGGCATCGCGCTGTCTGGCGCGGCTATTGATATACAACGCTATCCCTGAGTTTCTTGTTCGGGCCTATCGTCGCGCCTCGCCATACGATCGATCTCGTAACCGCTGCTCCCGGGCCAATCTTGGCGTTCTCGCCGATCACCGCATAAGGCCCGACGGCGGCGCCTTTTCCGATGATGCAGGACCTGCCAAGTGCGACCGGGGGCTCGATCCTGACCTCGGGGTCGAGCGCAATCTCGAAGTCGTCGAGATCGAATGACCCGTGCCGATCTTGGATAATCGCGAATCTTCCGCCTTCCTCGACGACTCTTCTGTAGGGACTCGTGCCGTCCAGAACATCGAAGTGCGCCTGTCTGTAATTATCAAGATCGCCCAATTCCCGCCAATAGCAGTCAAGAATGAAGCCCTGCACAGCTAGGCCTGCGCCGAGCATCTCAACGTCAGCGGCGATGACGCTAGATGGGCGGTTCGGCGGCAGGAAACGAAAGACTACCGGCTCGAGAATCTGGAGCCCACAGAACGCATACAGCAGGCGATTGGGGTCGTGCGTGCCGAACATACTCCCCAGCATCGAAATGCGACCGTTATCGTCGAGTTGGATCGGCGTGTATCTACCCGTAGAGTCCTTTTTGAGCAGCAACGTCGCAGCGGCCCCATTCCTAGAGTGCACGTCGAGCATCTGTCCTATATCTACCGATGGATCGAGGAGAAAATCACTATTGGCAACGAGGAAGGTCCGGCCTCCGAACAGGCGCTCCACCTTCTTAAGGCCGCCGCCTGTACCGAGCAGATGCGGTTCGTTTGAGAAGTGCAGACGGAACACATTGCCCCAGCGAGTCTTGAGGTCCCGCCTGAGAACTTCTGCTCGGTGATGCAGGTTGACGGCGATCTCATCGACGCCCCAACGTAGAAGCTGCGGTAGGATGTAATCGACCAGCGGCCTCCCGAAGAAGTCGATCATCGGTTTCGGCACGAAGTTCGTTATCGGGGACAGCCGCGAGCCAATGCCGGCGCAAAAAAGCATTGCTTTCATGCTAGTCGGTTCCGAGTTCCAAGTTCGAGGTCGAGTTCAAACATATCGCACTATTGGGGACGGAAGTAGGCCGTCATGACGTCGCCGGTCCTGAATGCGACGAAGGGCAGATAGGGAATCTGCGCCAGGAGCGTCCTGGTGAGGGCGTCTGGGATGAGGCGCAGACCCAGGCGGGAGTTGATGGACTGTGCCAGATGGTGAACGCACCCTTGAAGCGGAAACCGAACTCTTTGCAGCTTAAAGCCGGCTTTGTCGGCCATTCTGGACAGAGCGTTTCGCCCAAAGAGAAAGAGGTGCCTCGGGAAATCGTAACCAGCCCAGTGTTGTCCAAAAACCTTCGATGAGAGGCAATCAGGATTGGGCACGCCGATGATCAGCCCGCCATCCGGAGCTACGGTCCTTCGCGCCTCGTGCAGAGCACGCATCGGATCGCTCAAATGCTCAAGTGAATGCGAGAATATGACGAGGTCGAACTGATCATCCGAATAGCCTGCGTCCCAGAGCTGCCCGCAGAACGTCTCAACGCCGAGACTGGAGGAAACCGCCTGACAAGCCTTTTGTGAAATCTCCGTCCCAAACAACTCCGTATCGAGATGAGAAAGCGCAAATAGCAACAAGCCGTTGCCGAATCCGACCTCAAGTATCCGAGCGGGTCTTCGCCTGAACCGCAGAAACCAGCGGTTATAGACCAGCGTCCTGAGAAGTGCGCTCTGCCGCACTAGAAGCGGAAAGACCGTGCCCCTGCCAACCGCGCTAAATAAAGCTCGAAAGGTGTTGGCGACCTCCGATTTGCCACGTGAATCATATCCTTCGACTTTGGACTTTGGACTGCCTCCTTCGCCATAGTAGCCCGTGGGGCTACGGCGGCTGAATTGAACTTTGGACGTATTCATAACTCCATAAGCGTGCAGGATCCTCGCCTGTAGCCGCTGCTTGAGTCCCGGAGAGGATTTCGAGGTGGCATTTGAGAGCTTCTGAATGTCCCTCGAGTAATACGCGTCGTCACGATAGAGAAGGGGCAGGCTCTCGGCCGTAGGTCTGGGGTTCAGGAAGAGCACGCTGCATCGAGGGCATCTGACAAATGCATACTTCTGCGGCGTTGTTCCGAGCGTCTTGCCCGGGCTCCGTACGACAACCTCGCCGTCCTCACCTCCGCAGAGGCAGCAGCTTCCCTTTTCAAAGGTCAAGGTGGGTGAACCATCGGAGGGCGCCGAGTCCATTGAGCCTTCAGTTAGGTCCCTGGGGACAGGAAGTGGTCAAAGACTATCCGCGACCATGACTCCATGTCGGGGCGGATCGCGGCAAGTTCGGTGATCTCAATAAACTCGCCGCTCATTTTGGATGTCTCGCGAATCTCGACGTTGTCGTTCGTAAGCAGCGCCTGAAAAACGATCCCGAAGTGAACCCTGCCCACGTCGGTCGTGTCGTCGTTGATGCACCCTACAAGCCGACAGGCATACTCCGTCGAGATGTCGAGTTCTTCGTGGAGTTCGCGCTCCAGGCCGGAGAGAAATGCGTCGAAGAAATCCGTCTCGCCGTCTTCGGGATTCAGATGTCCCCCAATGCCGATCGAGTATTTGTCCCAGAGTCGGCGCTCTGATTGCTCACGAAGCCGCTTCATTAGCATGATTCTCGCGCCACACCTGATGAGAACGTAGGGGATGATCTGCTTTAGCGAGGGATCGTTCTCCGCGTCATTCCTGTCAATGAACCGGTAGGCGCCGGAGATGGCCTTCAGTGCCTCCCACGCAACATCCGCGTCGCCGAATGGCAGCGGAGCCGAATCGCTCGAGCGAGCTAGAACGCTTTGCTCACGGTCGGGCTGAGCCGACGTTCCTTGCCATGAAAGAGCGACTGTCTCCTCCAATATGCGCCGTGGAACGACCAGAATGCGTTCAGATGTCATAGAGATGACCCCAGAATGGATTCAGACAGCTAGAATGATTGTAACCACATAACATCCATTCGATCAAATGCTGTGAGCTCCTTAGCGCCAAGCCAGCATCGCGCCGAGACCAATGTGTTATTGCGGACGCAGCCAGTCCCGCATCGTTCGCGGCCATTTGTAGCCAAGCACTACTTCTCAATGCCAGTCCGCGCCTCGACCCCCTTCTGATAATAGTGCTTCACGTCAACCATTTCGGTTACGAGGTCCGCGCGCTCAATGACCCTGGGGTCAGCGTTGCGGCCCGTGATGACGAGCTCCACGTCATCGGGCTTTGCCTCGATGACAGAGAGAAGCTCATCCACAGAGAAGAGTTTGAAATGCGTTGCGACATTGGCCTCGTCCAGGATGACAACACGATACTCACCTGAGGAGACGATCACCCTCACCTCCGAAAGGCCATCTCTGGCTGCCTCTACATCCGCCCGGCTTGGCTCACCTTTGATGAAGCAGCCCCGGCCGAACTGCTTGACCGTAATCAGGTCCGAAAGCCGCTGTAAGGCGTCATGCTCGCTGTAGTGGGCGCCCTTTATGAATTGGGCAATGAACACCCTCAGGCCCGCGCCAGCCGCCCTGATGGCGAGACCAAGCGCCGCCGTCGTTTTGCCTTTCCCGGCGCCAGTATAAACTTGAACGTAGCCTCTCATGTCTCCTCCAAATCATAAATCGTCCGGAGCAGCGATGCGCGACCGCTGGCGTAATCGTCATATAGAAGATAGACCCGAATCTTACGTTCTGCAAAGACCGCGCCAGACAAGAATCCCAAGCGGGAGATTGTGTGAAGCCAATTGTTGACCAGCGGCACTACTGCTGTATGATCTGCGGCGGTGATCTTATCAGGAGGGAATTATGAATAAACCCGAGGGTGTGGCTGTTCGTGGGGATTCGAGGCTCGAGAAGGAAAATGCTCGCCTGCGGCTTTTGATTCAGATCAATCGGAGGCTTCACGAGAGCCTCGACGTTGACCAGGTGCTCTCTACGATTGTTGACGTTGCGACGCGTTCACTTGAGGCAGAGAGAAGCACTCTCTACGTGGTGGATTCCGAGAAGGGCGAGATCTGGTCTCGGATCGTTCAGGGCGAGAACGTTCAGGAGATAAGACTCAAGGTTGGTGATGGGATTGCGGGCTACGTTGCGAAAACGGGCGAAACCGTTAACATCGCCGATGCTCACAAGGACGACAGATTCGATCCAGATACCGATGCGAAGACCGGATTTAGGACTAGATCGATGCTTTGCATGCCGCTTGACGATCACGACGGCAAGCGAGTCGGCGTCATTCAAGTCATGAACAGAAAGACCGGCCAGTTTACAAAGGATGACGAGGATTACCTGGCAGCGCTCAGCGTTCAAGCGGCTCTATCACTGCAAAATGCACAGTTTACCACGAATCTCTCCGCGCTCTCGAGTAGGAATCAGCAGCTTGTTGAGATTCTGGAGCAGCGTCTGCGCGACCTTCAGGACTTGAAAATGGTCTCGATGAAGCACATGGCGCGGGGGATTGCGCACGAGATCAACAACATGCTCGCCAAGATCAAGGGCGGTGCACAATCACTGGAGCAGACCGTCGAGGACCTCAAGGACATGCTCAGCTCGATGATCGAAGGGACCGGCGTTGACACGGATGAGCTGCAGTATCTTGTTGAGGAGGGCCTTCCGTTCCCGTTGGGCGGGATACTTGAAGGAAGCGAAGGAATTGGCGAAATAGTCAAGAGAATTAGAGGATTCGTGAGGCTCGATCAGGGTCCTGTTCAGTTCTCCGACATCAACGAGGACCTCGAGAACGTCGTCAAGGTGTGCGCTGGTGATATTGCGGAGGCGGCGGTTACGCTCGAGAAAGAGCTTGGCGACCTACCAAAAATCGAGTGCAGATCGCGCGAGCTTAACATGGTCGTGCGCGAGCTTCTGCGCAACGCGATTTACTATGCCAGCGAAAGTAAGGATGCGTCTCAGGCGCGGCTCGTGCTAGTCAGAACGGCGCTTGTTGACGATGGCAAGTTTGTCGAGTCGTCGTTTTTGGACAATGGGCCCGGGATACCGAAGGAGTCCTGGGAACACGTCTTCGACCTGTTCTACACGACCAAGCCGGAGGGTTCGGGCTACGGGCTTGGCCTTTCTGAGTGCTACGCCGTGGTCAAAAGGAATGGCGGGACATTGTCCGTTGAGGAATTAAGCCCGGAAGATGCACGAGGTTACAGCACCAGGGTAGTGCTGCGCCTCCCCACAAAACGCCAGTGACGAGGCGACCGGCCTTTCGCGACTCTTGCACGATTCGCAAGAACAGCAGAACCTGCTGGCCCGCAAGCCCTGCCATCAGCCGTGTTGTATTGGCCCGTTTCCCCTTTGGGGAATCTTATCAGCAGCTTCACCATTGACGTGTGCCGGTGTTGGCGTAGTATTCGCGTAGATGATTACCGTTGGAGATGTGTTGTGAGCAGCAAAGACCAGTCCAATAGCGACGAGCTCCGGCGGCTTCGCAAGGAGGTCGCGAGGCTTCAGCAGCTGATTCAGATCAATCAGCGGCTTCACAGTTGCTTGGACGTTGACAAGGTTCTTGAGACGATTATTGACGTTGCGACGCGCTCCCTCGAGGCCGGGCGAAGCACCTTGTACGTGATTGACGAGGCGAAAGGCGAGATGTGGTCCCACATCGCTCAGGGCGAAGATGTCGGTGAGATTAGGCTCAAGATCGGCGAGGGCGTTGCCGGTCACGTCGCCAAGACCGGAGAAACCGTCCGGATCCCTGACGCGCGTAGTGACACACGGTTCAACCCGAACATCGACGCCGAGACGGGTTTCAGGACGCGCTCGATGCTCTGTATGCCGCTTGAATTGTCGGACGGCAAGCGTGTGGGCGTGCTTCAGGTTCTTAACAAGAGACAGGGCGTTTTCACCGAGGAGGATATGGATCAGCTCCGCGCACTTGCTGTTCAGGCCGCGCTTTCGTTACAGAATGCTCAATACATAGCGCGCCTTTCTGCGCTTTCTAAACAGAACGAGCTCCTGGTCGAGATGCTTGAGCAGCGTCTGCGTGACCTTCAGGACCGCAAGATGGTCTCCATGAAACACCTGGCAAGGGGTATTGCCCACGAGGTCAATAACGAGCTCGCCAAGGTCAAGGGCGGGGCAGAGTCGCTGCCTGAAGACATTGGCGAGCTTCGCACCATGGCCAAGGCGCTGCTTGATGGCGATGAAGTTGATACAGAAGAGCTGCTATATCTGCTCGACGAGGGGATTCGGCTTTCGGTAGATGGCATCCTTGAGGGCACTTCCGGTATCGGTGAGATCGTCCGAAGGATCCGCAACTTCGTTCGGCTCGACCAAGAGTCAGTCCAGTTCGCCGATCTGAACAACGACGTTGAGATGGTCGTCAAGATCTGCTCAACCGACATTGAGGATGCAGATGTGAAGGTCGAGATGAAGCTTGGCAAGTTGCCGGATGTTGAGTGCAGACCGCGTGAGATCAACATATTGTTGAGGGAGCTTCTGTGGAACGCTATTTACTACGCCAGTGACGGCAAGGCGAGAGATGAGCGGAGACTCGTCCTAATCACGACTTCCGCCACGGACGACGGTAAGTATGTTACCGTGTCCTTCTTGGACAACGGCCCTGGAATCCCCCAAGAAGCCCGGGAGCATATATTCGACCTTTTCTACACGACGAAACCCGAGGGGTTTGGTACCGGCTTGGGGCTTTCGGAGTGCTACGCGATAGCCACAAGAAATGGTGGCAGGTTATTTGTCGAGGAACCCGACCCAAAGAGGGAGTCGGAATACTCAACCAAGATCACGCTTCACCTTCCCGTTCGAGTGAGGTAATTGTCCAGCTGTTGATGGGTTACGTCCCGGATTGCAGGAACACGGTCAACTAGACGTTTAGAAGGAGTACGTCAGATGAAGGAACTGCTTCGCTGGTTGCGGCGCCCCGGCCGCGGGGGCCAGTGTAATGCGGAAGAGGTTCTCACTCTGCGTGTGAGACTCGCGGCTTTCGGGATTCTGCTGGCCCTTTTCTTGGTCATCAGCGCAGACGCAGCGGCGCTGTCGGTTGTCAGATCAACCGACAAGGATAGAGAAGGCATCAAACTTGCCATTTATGACGGCCGGGCGCTCGTGTCCGAGACAAGACGGATTGAGCTGCCCAAGGGGAAGTCGAATCTGGTCTTCGAGGACATTCCCGCGACAATCGACCCAAGCTCTGTTCAGGTGCTGCCGACGGGCGGCAAAACGGCTCTGCGGGTTCTTGAGCAGAACTACAAAAGTGCAGGCATAACACGCGACGAACTAGTAAGGAACTCCATAGGAAAATACGTGACCTTGATAGACAAGGAGCGCAGAACCAAGGCCCGCATCCTCGCGCCGGGGATTTACGAGATCGATGGCGAGGTGCTCATCGGTCATCAGGGAGCGGTTCTCTTGCCGCCGGTACCCGAGGGACTTGTTGAGAAGCCGATCCTCTCCTGCGTTGTCGAGGCGGGAAGAGCGGGTAAGTTCGCAATTGAGCTTTCTTACCTCGCTTCGGGCGTGTCGTGGGATGCGTTTTATACCTCAACTCTGGGCGAGGATGAGAGCTCGATGTCGCTGCGTGGGCTTATCTCGATAGCGAACTCAAGTGGCGCCTCTTATAGGAACGCGCAGGTCAGCGTTGTCGCGGGTTCTATACACCAAGTTCAAGAGGGAGGACCTCGACCGGAGATGCGAGCGCTAAAGATGGCCGGCGCCCCTGCACCAGGGGAGCAGATTGCACCGACGAGCGCGTTCGAGTATCACGTCTATCCGCTTCCGGAACCTGTAACCATCGAGCTCAATCAGGACAAACAGGTTGGTTTCTTGTCTTCTGACAAATGTCGTGTGTCCAAAAGATACTTATTCGAGTGGTCTTATCATTCGGGCCGAAATGAGCTAGCGGAGGAGTCGGCGAAGGTCATTCTGAAGGTCGAAAACAGCGAGTCATCGGGCCTCGGCGCACCCATCCCACAGGGCCTAGTTAGGGTTTACAAACGTCTCAAGAGCCAATTGCTGTTTGTCGGCGAAGACAGGATCGAGGATATCCCGAAAGACGAGGAGTTCGACCTGTTCGTCGGCAACGCGTTCGACGTGGTCGGCAAGAAGAAACGGACGAGATTTCGCTCTCTGGGTCGGGAAGGCGAGGAATCGTCATTTGAGGTGTCGATTGCCAACCGAAAGCTTGAAGAGGCGACGGTCGTGGTCGTCGAAAGAATCTCAGGCGACTGGGAGATGCTTGAATCGACGCTCGACTATGAGAGGATAACGGCCAATAGGGTTGAATTCAAATTCACGGTTGCCGCAAATGAAGAGAAAACGATGGCATACTCAATCAGGATCAACAGGCGCTATTGATTTAAACCTGAAAAACGGATGGAGGACCTTGCTAGGACAATGGGCATTTTCGGAGACTAGCGAGGGGGGAATATGAAGAAGTCACGGGCAATTATCTTCTTAGGGCTAATGCTAATTGGCAGCATTCTAGCAGCTGCCTCGAATCGCACCGATTCGCCGACCGAGGCAACGATCGCAACGGCCGGGACCCGAGCTCCGGCCAGAGCGTCGGAGACGAAGCTGCCTACCGTATTGGTTCTGACCGTCTCAGACACTATCAATCCAGTTACAGCTGCTTACATAAAGAGAGGCCTGGACGAGGCGCAGGCTCGGGCGGCGGAGTGCGTTATTATCATGCTTGACACCCCGGGTGGGGGTCTAGACCCAACGAAGGACATTGTGAAGTATATCCTCGCAAGCGAAGTGCCCGTGGTCGTTTTCGTGGCCCCTCAGGGCGGACACGCGGCATCTGCTGGGAGCATAATTGTCTTGGCCTCGCACGTTGCGGCCATGAGCCCTGGGACCAACATGGGCGCTGCGCACCCTGTGGCGGGCGGCGGCCAGAAGATGGACGAAACGATGGCCAAGAAGGTGGAGAATGACCTTGCGGCATACGCCAGAAGCCTCGCCGAGAAAAGGGGCAGAAACGTGAAGTGGGCTGAAGATTCGATTAGAGAGTCCGCGTCAATAACTGAATCAGAGGCTCTGAAGGAGAATATGATCGACTTGGTGGCGAATGACCTGGGCGATCTCTTGGAGAAGCTTCAGGGCCGTGAGGTTACCCTGGACACTGGTAAAGTCGTCGTGCTTCGGACAAAGGGCGCGGTTACCGAGCGGTTCGAGCCTTCGTGGCGCGATAAGGTGCTTAGCACTATTGCCAACCCAAACATCGCCTACATTCTGCTGATGATCGGCATATATGGCATCATGTTTGAGCTGATGCATCCCGGCGCCATATACCCCGGCGTCATAGGGGTAATATGCCTCGTCATCGCGTTCTTCGCGCTTCAGCTGCTGCCGGTCAACTACGCTGGATTGATACTGATACTGATTGGGATAGCGCTCTTCATAGCGGAGGTCAAGGTTGTGAGCTACGGAATGCTTACTGTGGGAGGGCTGGTATGCCTCGTTGTCGGCTCAATGATGCTCATCTCGGAGCCGGAATCCGGCATCCAAATCTCGCTGACGTACATTTTGCCAGTTGCCTTTTTCACCGCCGCTTTGGTCGTTTTTCTTGCTACTCTAGCCTTTAAGGCCTACAAAAGAAAGCCGTCCACCGGAAGAAAGGGCTTGATCGGAGCCGTAGGGACAGTGAAAGTGGCGACTTCTCCCGAAGCTCAAGGAAAGGTCTTCGTTGAGGGTGAGCTCTGGAACGCCGTTGCTGACGAGTCGCTTGACCCGGGAACATCGGTCAGAGTGATCTCCGTTCAAGGACTAAAGGTCAAGGTTGAGAAGCAATCCTGACCTCTACGCGCAATGAGATCGGCCCAGACGCCCTGCCAGACCCAGCCCTTGTGACGCCTGCCGAACATTCTGTCCGCCGTCTATTGGGCCTGATCCTTGTCCAGTCCTCTCGCACCCGTAGTATAGAGATACTTCCGCGGTTCTATGTCTCAAATACAACCGGCGCCTGGCGGCTCGAGAGGCCCCGTTCCAGGCTCCTCTTTGCCTCATCCCGTTTCGCGGGCGGGGATGCTACGGCAACTGCGAGCACAAACAGTCCAGAGACAGACCGCCCGGACAGACGTTCGACCTGTAACCCACATCTCTGAACTTCCTCGGCTACGGTCCGCAGCAAAACTACACCATCTGGGCCGAATACAGCGAACTTGACCACGTCAGGCGCCTCGACCTTGTCAAGAAGGGACTGGCTAAGAACGTGCTTGACCGTCGCGTCAACTACTGAGGCCAGTGGCGTCTCGTCCATTCGAGATTCTTCCTGCCTCTCACTGAGTGTCGTTGCCTTGTCTTGTTCTGTTGCCGTGCGCGATGATGGCTCGAGCGCCTCGTTTAGCACCTGCTCCGCTACCTCAAGTTCAGCGGCTCTTATGCGCGACGCAACGTCAGCCTCCGCCTCAACCTTCTCAAGCCTCAGTCGCTTTTCGCGGATGATGTCCATAGCAAGCGGTGTGATGATCGCGTCCTGAGGGACAGTTAGTGAGACGCCGACCGCAAGTTGCTCGAGTTCCCTGGCGCCGATCACCCTGGTCATGGTGGCGGCCTGCTCAGCCCTCGGGACGTGTTGGTATGATCTTCTCTAGCTCGCCGTGCGGAAATGGTATCACGTGAACCGAAACAAGCTCGCCCACGACGCCCGCCGCAACGGCCCCCGCATCGGTTGCTGCCTTCACCGCCCCTACATCGCCCCGAACCATTACCGTCACAAGGGCCTTGCCGGTGTATTCCGTGCCGACCAGCGTAACGTCCGCCGCCTTCACCATCGCGTCAGCTGCCTCAATCGCACCCGTCAAGCCGGTCGTCTCAACCAGACCCAGCGCCTCTTGCCCAGACATCAACCCTTACTCCGCTTTGAAACCAAATAGCCCACGACATTCGCACGGGCTTAGAAATCGAACCGCTCCTACTTGCATAATGAGTCTATAGCTTCGGCTCTCACACTGTCAAGGGCTAGCACTGCCGCATCGAGGGCCCGGGCAACCTCATCCCTCCGGTTTCACAACTCCGACCCGAGCAGAATGTGAGCAGCGTGAACGGACTCGCAAACCCGCGTCCAATCGGGCATAGTCCGAATACCATCAACAACCGTGAGGTCATCATTGCTCAAGTTCGTTCACGCGGCGGACATTCATCTGGATAGTCCGCTTCAAGGCTTAGAACGGTACGAAGGAGCTCCTGTTGAGGAGATTCGAGGGGCAACACGTCGAGGCTTTCAGAATCTCGTGGAGCTGGCGATCGGCGAGGATGTGGCCTTCGTACTGATCGCCGGCGACATGTATGACGGAAACTGGAAGGACTACAACACCGGTCTGTTCTTCACCACTCAGATAACAAAGCTCCGGGACGCTGACATCAGAGTCTTCATTATCGCTGGGAATCACGACGCCGCAAGTGTGATCACCAAACATCTTCGTGTCCCCGATAATGTGAAGTTCTTGTCTGTCCGCGAGCCTGAGTCGGTGATCTTAGAGGATTTTGGGGTGGCTATTCATGGACAGGGCTTCGCGTCGCGGGCCATCACCGACGACCTCTCCACAGCGTATCCGCATCCCATCCGTCACCTTTTCAACATAGGCCTCCTGCACACCAGTGTCGACGGGCGTGAGGATCACGAGCCGTATGCTCCTTGCTCCCTACAAGGCCTCGTTTCCAAGGGCTACGACTATTGGGCCCTCGGCCACATCCACAAACGCGAAGTGCTCTCAAATGAGCCCTGGGTGCTCTTCCCCGGAAACCTGCAGGGTCGGCACGCGAAGGAGACCGGCCCAAAGGGCGCGACTCTGGTGACGGTTCAAGACGGCACTGTGGCCTCGGTCGAGCATTGTGAGCTCGACGTGGTTCGCTGGGAGATGTGCGAGGTCGATGTGGCCGAGGCCAGGTCGGGGTACGATGTCGTGGATCTTGCCCATGAAAAGATGGCCACTCAGGCCGAGGCAGCAGGCGGCCGCCTCTTGGCTGCCCGCATTCGTATCGTCGGCACCTCGGAGGCTCATAAACGCCTGAATAGTGACAGGGAGCATTGGGCGAATGAGATCCGCTCAACCGCTTTCGATATCAGTTGTGAAGTGTGGGTCGAGAAGGTGTTGTTCCACACGAAGACGCCCATCGATCTTGAGGTGCTTCTGGGGCGCAGCGACCCTGTAGGAGGGTTATTGCGGACGCTGCGTAGAATCCGCAGTGGGAATGGAAGTGAGATCGGGCAGATGTTGGCAAAGTTCGCCGACCTTAAGAGGAAACTACCAACAGAATATCGGCAGATGGGCGAGGCAATTGACTTCGAGGATCCTGCCTGTCTTATCGCACTTATCGAGGATGTCGAACAATTTCTCGTGCCGCGCCTTCTGGATGTGAGGGCGGAATCGTGAGGCTATTAGAACTTCAGCTTATTCGATTCGGTCTTTTCACGAACCTCGACATTAACTTCGAGGCGGACGGGAAGAGCTTCCATGTGATCTTTGGCTCAAATGAGGCCGGTAAGAGCACTGCCCTGCGTGCGGTCACAGATCTTCTGTTCGGGATCCCGGAAAGGACCGTCGATGATTATGTTCACAAGAAGTCCGATCTGCGTATCGGTGCCCGGCTCGAAGGCAGCAGAGGTACGGCACTGCATGTGATACGCCGCAAGGGCCGCAAGAAAACGCTCCTCGACATCGACGAGAATCCGGTCGAAGAGTCGTCCTTGGCCGCATTGTTACAGGGCGTAAGCCGGGAGTTGTTCGAAGCAATGTTCGGTTTGAGCCACGAGGTACTGGTCAACGGTGGAAAAGACCTGCTCGAAGGAAAGGGGGAAGTTGGTGAAAGCCTCTTTGGAGCGAGCCTCGGTGTTCGTAATATCCACTCGCTTCGCAAATCCCTCCGCGAAGAGGCCGAGGCAATCTTCACACCAGCCGCCCACAAGCGACCGCTCAATCTCAAACTCACGGCGTTCCAAGAAGCGAAGAATAGGATTCGTCAACTCTCACTGAGGCCAAGGGGATGGGAAGAACTTCAGAAGAAGCTGAAAGAGGCGATTGAGCATTTGGAAAAGCAGGAGCAAGAGCATCGTGACGTCAGCGCTGAACTCAGTCGGCTTGAGCGTCTTCGGCGCGTGCTGCCACAGATTAGAAAAAGGGAGGCGCTTCTCGCCCAGAAGAGTGAACTGGACGACCTGAAGCTCGTCCCGGAGTCCTCAAAAGGAGAACGAACAGAAGCAGAGCGCATTCTGCGGAATGCGGACATACAGCAGAAGAAACTCACCGACGAAAAAGACTTGGCCGAGAAAGACAAGGCCGCCCTTGACGTGCCAGAGAAGTTGCTGGCGCGGGAGGCGTCAATCGAGGACCTTCGAGACAGCCTTGGGGCACACAAGAAAGCAAGCCGAGATTCAGTAGGCCTTCAAGCCCAAGTCGAGTTGGCCTATCAGGATGCTCGTGGGATTCTCCGGGATTCGGGGCGTGCGGAGACGCTTGATGAAATAGACCAACTGCGCATTGATGTGGGGACCCAAGCTCGGATTCGGAAGCTTGGTCAGGAATATGCCAGCGTCGACACAGCTCTTGGCAAGGCCGAGAAGGACCTTGCTGACGCTGAGCGGAGTCTTCATGACCTTGAAGATCAGAAGACCGTTCTGTCGGCGCCGCGAGACCCCAGCGGGCTCCGCCGGGTCGTTGCCGAGGCGCGTAAGCACGGTGATCTTGAAGGACGGCTTCGTCCGCTGGCAAATGATATCAGTGAGGTAACAACCAAGGCCAAGAATCAGCTTTCTGGGCTGTCGCTATGGGATGGTGCTTTGGAAGATGTCGAGGGGCTTCCTCTACCATTAGAGAAAACGGTGGAGAGATTCGATGCGGAGTTCCACGAACTGGATAAGAAGCGAGAACATGCCGAGGCGAAGAAAAGGAACCTTGCGGAGAATCGCGAAAAGGACTCCAACGACCTTGTTTCTCTGGAGGCGCGCGGTTCGGTTCCCACCGAGGATGAATTGAAGAGCGCACGAGCGGGACGGGACAAGAGCTGGGAACAAGTTAGGTCCGTCTGGATCGATGGCCATCCAATTGAGGCCGAAACACCGGAGGCGCTCGCTGCCGAGTATGAAAGTGAGGTCCGGGATGCCGATGATGTTGCTGATAGGTTGTGGCGTGACGCAGACCGGGTGGCAAGATACCTGACCCTCAATACGCAGCTTGAGTCCAATGAGGTCGAACGGACGAAGCTGGATGGGGAAATCGCAGAACTCCTAAAGAACATAGACGAGGTCAAAGACCAATGGCACGAGCGGTGGGAGCCAGCCGGTATCAAGCCCCTGCCACCGGGTGAAATGCGGATCTGGCTTGTTAGATGCGAGAAACTTGCTGATTCGGTCGCTCAACTGAGAAGGTACGAGCAAGAATATAACACTGTGCTTCAAGAGATTGAAGAACGACGCGACCAGTGTGGCCGGGAACTTGCCAAGTTGGGCGAGCCGACACCGACAGAGGCCGAATCACTGCCCGTCCTACTGAGCCGAGCTGAGGACATTATAAAGCATCTGGAGGATGCCGAGCGAACACGGCAGCAGCTCTTGGAAGACCTTGAGAAGGCAAGTACCTTGAAGCAGAAGCACCAAAGGGAGTTTGATCTGTATCGCAAGGCTCTGGAACAATGGCGCTCTCGTTGGGATCAGGCTGTAGAGCCCTTGGGGCTTGACGCGAATGCCTTGTCCGAGGAGGCTGAAGCCATCCTAGACAAATTAACCCTTCTATTCCAGAAGGTTGATCACGCACGCCGAGACCAGAAGCGTATTGATCGAATCAAACGTGATGCAGGCCGATTCGCTGATCAGGTCACTGCGTTGGTCGAGGAATGCGCCCCCGCTCTCGCGGGCTTACAGCCTGAGGGGGCCGCCATGAAACTCATTAAATCCCTTAACAAGGGCAAGGACGCGCAGAAGGACCGGAGCAATCTCGACAAACGTCTGAAGCAAATACTTAAAGAACTCAGCGACCTCAAACGGGAACGAGAAGGCGCAGAAGCCACTATGGACCGGCTAATGGAGAACGCCGGCTGCAGCACTCCAGAAGAGCTCGTGGAGGTGGAGCGTCGGTCAAGAGAGCACCGGGAGATAGCCTCGAAGTTAGAAAGCCTGCAGGAGCAGCTGCTAGGAGAGGGAGTGCCCATTGATGAGCTTCTTGAGCAAGCTGGTGGGGCCGATCCAGATACGCTGCCTACCGAGATCCAGAACCTCGAGGAGAATGGCACGCGACTCGCGCGAAAATGCACCGAGCTTCGAGAAAAGGTCTGGAGCCTCAAGACTGAGTATGCAGCAATGGATGGTGGCCGCGCGGCAGCAGATGCAGCTACAGAAGCCCAAGAGGCTTTGGCCGCAATCAAGCACCACGTCGAGAGCTATACGCGAGTGAAGCTGGCCGAGCTGCTACTGGACCGGGAGATCGAGCGTTATCGAGAGGAAAATCAGGGGCCGATTCTGCAGCGAGCCGGGGAGATGTTCCGGCAGATAACTCTTAGCGGTTTTGCAGGATTGACAACAGGTTTTGATCCCAATGACCTGCCCATTCTTCTCTGTGCGCGGAGTAATGGCGAAAAAGTCTCGGTTGATGGCCTGAGTGATGGTACACGTGACCAGCTCTATCTTGCGCTCCGACTGGCCAGCATCGAGCAGCATGTAGCGCGCAACGAGTCGCTGCCTCTTATCATCGACGATGCCCTGATCAATTTCGATGACCACCGTGCACGGGCGACCCTGGAACTACTGAGCGATATCTCCAAGAAGACACAAGTTCTATTCTTCACGCACCACACGAGGCTGCGCGAACTGGCACGGGACGCGGTGTCCAAGAACCTCCTGAAGGAGCACAACTTGGACCAAAGGAACGGAGCCCGTATTGGGTGAGACGATTTAGGGTCGAGAGCTCCGAGAACGACTCATGGCGTTCTTGTTCTGCTGAGGAAACAAGATCTGAGCAGCGGTACCCATAGACCTCAATAAGTCCGACCGGTCGCTGTTTCCCAGCCTCGCTGTCCCTCATATTCAACACCACATGCAGTCACGACTCGGTCAGGAAGCCCGATTGCACTTTTACGAGGGCGTTCTTGACCTCTGAGCCACTGTCCTGAAGCTCCTCGCAGAGCGCCTCGAAGATCGTTCGGATAAGGTCGTTGCGCACGGACTCCAGCTGCTCGATCTTGTTCCGCATGTTCAGGACGACTTCGATGCCGGCGAGGTTGACGCCCAATTCGTTCGCCAGCCTGAGTATCATCCTGAGCTTCGTAACGTCTTCCCTGGAATAAAGCCTGGTATTGCCTTCGGTGCGAGTCGGAACGACCAGGCCGCGTCGCTCGTAGTGACGCAACGTCTGCGGATGGACATCTAGCATCTGAGAGACGATGCCTATCGAGAAGAACTCTTTGCTTTCGTCATCCATTTGTCGAACCTCTGATCTCAGAAACTGCCAAAAGAGGCTCTGGGCGCCTCGGGATTGAGCCTGGAATACTCCTGCATCAAGCGCTTCATTTCCTCGCTCATCGTTTTGGGCACAGTGATCTTGACCGTTACATATTGGTCGCCCCGCGTGCCGGATTTCCCCACGTGGATGCCTTTACCTCGAAGTCGAAGCGTCTGGCCAGACTGCGTGCCAGGTGGGATTCTCATGTTTGCTTTGCCGTCGATTGTCGGGATCTCAATCTTAGCCCCAAGCACCGCCTCGGGCACGGTGATCGGAACCTCGCAGTAGATGTTCGGCCCCTTCCGGGTGAAGAAGTGGTGCTTCTGAACGCTAAAAGTTACGTAGAGATTGGAAACGCCGCCCGGCCCTTCGTTGCCCTTGCCGGCGAGGCGTATCTTGCCCCCGTGGTCCGTCCCAGGCGGGATCGTTACTCTTATGCGCTCGGTCGTAACGGTGGTTCCCTTGCCCCTGCATTTGGGACAAGGGCTGCCAACCTTCCCAGTTCCCCTGCATTGCGGGCAGACCTGCATGACAGCCCCAAATCCACGCGCCGACGTCTGGATTCTGCCCATTCCCCCGCAGTTCGAGCAGGCAGAACTAGAGCCGCCGCTGAAGCCGCTGCCGCCGCACGCATCGCAAAGCACGTCGCGTTTCAGAGAGATGACCGCTTTTCGCCCCTTGACAGCATCCATGAAGCCGATTTCCATCCTGTAGTGAATATCTTCGGGTGGGCTGGGCCGCGCCTCCCTAGGCCGCTGACCAAAAGGGCTTTCTTGACCGAAAACGCTGCTGAAAACGTCACGAAAACTCCCGAAACCTGATGCGCCCTTTGCGCGTTGACCGAACTGGCTGAAATCGAAGTTGCTGAAGTCGAAACCCTGAGCGCCGGACCCCGGTCCGCCCGCCTGACTGGCGAAGCCCTTCGTGAACATCTCGTGGCCAAGCTGATCGTATTGCTTGCGGAGCTTCTCGTCGGACAGAACGTGATACGCCTCGGAGACCTCCTTGAACTTCGCCTCAGCCTGCTTGTCACCAGGGTTGACGTCCGGATGATACTTACGGGCGAGCTTGCGATATCGGGCCTTGACCTCTTTCGGCGAGGCGCCTCGCTTGAGGCCCAAGATGTCGTAATAGTCACTCATCGGTCAGTTCCTGTTGCGCAACGCGGCGGTGTTCAATTCGACGTGGTCATCGGAATTGCCGTGTAGGGGCAGGCCACCGTGCCTGCCCTATCTTATTGATCGTAAAGGGCAACCACGGGGGGATTGCCCCTACACTGAGCGGGCGGCCACTTATGTCCCAGCCTCCAAGCACCGCCCCTCACCTCCCCGACAATGGCAGGCTGGAAAGGCCGCCCCACACCTAGTCAACTTCCTCGTATTCGGCGTCCACCACATCCTCATCGGTCTTGCCGCTTGGGTCCTCCTGCGACGCGGCTTGCTCGCTTTCCGCACCGCTGGCCTGCTGATGAGCCTGCTGCTGAGCTTGCTGCTGTTGCTCGGCTGTCGCAGATTTATACATCTCCTCCGCGATCTTGTGCGAGACCTGCGTTATCTCCTCGATTGAGGCCTTGATCCGGTCAGCATCCTCGAGCTCCAGGGCCTTCTTACCCGTCTCAATCGCATTTTCAGCCGCATTGACGTCCGCAATCGGTATCTTCTCCTTGTTGTCCTTGATCGTCCGCTCGGCCTGGAAGATAAGCCCATCCAGCTGGTTCCTGAGGTCAACCGTCTCTCGCTTCTGCTTGTCCTCGTCCGCATGCGATTCGGCGTCTCTAACCATCTTCTTGATCTCGCCCTCGTCTAGGCCGCTCGAAGAGGTAATCGTGATCTGCTGCTGCTTGCCTGTGCCCATGTCCTTGGCTGAGACGTTCACGATACCGTTGGCGTCGATGTCGAACGTTACTTCGATCTGCGGGATGCCGCGAGGCGCAGGCGGGATGCCAACGAGCTGGAACTTACCCAGCGTCCTGTTGTCGATCGCCATCGGGCGCTCGCCTTGAAGGACGTGTATCTCGACCGTCGTCTGATTGTCCTGAGCCGTCGAGAATATCTGGCTCTTCTTCGTCGGAATCGTCGTGTTGCGCTCGATCAGAAATGTGCTCACGTTGCCAAGCGTTTCTATGCCAAGCGAAAGAGGCGTAACGTCAAGAAGGAGCACATCTTTGACGTCCCCCGACAACACGCCGCCCTGGATAGCCGCGCCGACAGCGACTACCTCGTCGGGATTGACGCCCCTATGCGGCTCCCTGCCAAACTGCTGCTTCACCATCTCCTGAACCTTCGGGATGCGCGTTGACCCGCCAACCAGAACGACCTCGTCGATCTGGTTCGTGGAGAGCCCGGCATCCGCCATCGCCTTCTTGCATGGCTCAATCGTCCTCTCCAGAAGGTCGTGGACCAAACTCTCGAACTTCGCCCGCGAGAGCTTGATATTCAGGTGCTTCGGGCCGCTCTGATCCGCCGTTATGAACGGCAGATTGATGTCCGTCTCGGTAACAGTAGAGAGCTCCATCTTGGCCTTCTCGGAAGCCTCCTTCAGTCGCTGAATGGCCGACTGGTCCTGCGAGAGGTCAATCCCCTGGTCCTTCTTGAACTCCGCGATAAGCCAATCAATTATCCGCTGGTCGAGGTTATCGCCGCCCAGGTGAGTGTCGCCGTTGGTCGCCTTGACCTCAACCACACCCTCGCCGACCTCCAGAATTGAGATGTCGAACGTGCCGCCGCCGAAGTCATAGACAGCGATCGTCTGATCCTTTTTCTTGTCCAGCCCATACGCAAGAGCCGCCGCGGTCGGCTCATTGATGATCCGCTTCACGTCCAACCCAGCGATGCGGCCCGCGTCCTTCGTCGCCTGACGCTGGCTATCGTTGAAATAGGCTGGAACGGTAACGACCGCCTCGGTTACCTTCTCGCCCAGATAGTCCTCTGCGGACTGCCTCATCTTCTGCAAGATCATCGCCGATATCTCCGGCGGGGAGTATTTCTTGCCCCTAGCGACGATACGAACGTCCTGGTTTGGCCCCGCAGAAACCTTATACGGAACCATCGTCATCTCCTCCGAGACCTCGCCGATCCGGCGACCCATGAAACGCTTGATCGAATAGACCGTGTTCGTGGGGTTCGTTACCGCCTGACGCTTCGCGATCTGGCCGACGAGGCGCTCGCCCTTCTCCGTGAACGCAACCACCGACGGGGTCGTTCTGCCGCCCTCCGCGCTTGCAATCACGACCGGCTCGCCGCCCTCCATGACGGCGACGACGCTGTTGGTCGTTCCCAGGTCAATGCCAATAGTCTTTCCCATGCTGTTTCTGCCTCCTACTTTTCAGTGCATTAGTTCACATGTCAGTGCATTCGTATAACATTCTATCATCACTATCTACCTCAAACATAAAACCTGAGTCATATTTTGTCAAGTTTTCTGTTGAGAGTTTCCGCAATGCGGCAACGGGAGAAAAGGAAAAAAGGAAAAGGGGACAAAGGGGGGACCAAGTGACGCCCTCTCATATCGCCCGGCTTTAGCCGAGGCGATGAAAGCGGCTATCATGTCCTAACCCCCGAATTCAGAGGCTGTCCAAAAAGGCCGGTTGTCAGGGTTTTCTTGTTCAATTGCAC
>CBDVDH010000033.1:0-41739 GCA_965372715.1 uncultured bacterium
GACGACGCGAGCAAATGGAGCTTTTGGGTTTCAGTTTAAGGGAAGTCCAGCTTTTCTTTCTGGTGCTCTTCCGAACGCTGGGAGTTGTCGCGATCGCGCCGATATTAGGCGGTCCGTTGGTTCATCGCTCGGTCAAGATCGGGCTTTCGATACTCATTGCCGTGCTTCTGTTCCCAGTAATCCCAATTGATGCGGTTGTAATACCCAGGAGTCTGATACAGCTCAGTATAGGTCTTTTGGGCGAGCTTGCCGTTGGGATAATAATAGGGTTTATTGCCCGGGCGGCTCTCACGGCGGTTGAGATAGGGGCCCAGGTTGTCGCGATGCAGATGGGCCTTACCATGGCGAACGTCCTCGATCCGCAATCTGGGGCGCAGATGTCCGTTCTTGCTCTCTTCCAGAGCATGCTCACGGTGCTCATCTTTGTTACGATCAACGCGCATCACTGGCTGCTCGAGGCGCTGGCTGAGAGCTTCCAAGTGGTGCAGCCGCTTGCGGTCGTGGTACCGAAAGGCGTCGGGCTGATGGGCGTTAACATTATGCAGGGACTGTTCGTTGCGGCGATGAAGATCGCAGCGCCTGGCATCGTCATCCTTCTTATGGTTAGCATCCTCATGGGCGTCATCGCAAGGACGGTGCCGCAGATCAACATCCTCATCGTCGGGTTTCCCCTGAAGATCGGCGTGGGGCTCGTTGTGATTGGCGCCTCAATGATATACTTCACGGACGAGGTCGTTAAGCTTCTCGAGGCGATGCGGGGCGACCTGTCCGCGGCGATTTCACTATTTGGAGGATAGTGTTTGTCCAGCCCGAAAGGCGAAAAGACAGAGGAAGCGACCCCCAGGCGTCTGAAGAAGGCGAAAGAACGGGGCCAGGTCGCGAAGAGCAAGGAGTTCGCGTCGGCACTTGTCCTTGGCACAGCGCTGCTCTATTTCTGGGTGATGGGCACGAGTTTCCTGTCGGTAGTCTCTAGGAACGTCAAGACCGGCCTTCTTTCGGTGTCCGGTCCCGGTGAATTCACGCTTTCGACAGTGCAGGTGCTCTTCAAAGGTATGGTCTCCTTGTTCGCCAGGGCCACATTGCCGTTTATGTTCTGTATAGTGATAATAGTGGTTATGGCAAACCTCCTCCAAGGCGGCTTTATCTTGACGGCCAAACCTCTGAAGCCGAAGCTCACTCGGCTCAATCCCATAAGCGGTCTGAAGAGGGTCTTTGGCTCGTTCAGGGCAGTTGCCGAGACCGCCACTAGCTCAATGAAGCTAATAGTCGTTGCGCTCATCGGCTATGTGACAATAGGGCCGGAGCTTCAGAAGATACCGGTGCTCTTCAACCAGTCGGTGCTGGGAACGCTTGTCTATTTGGGCCAGCTGGCTTTCACGCTCCTGGTTCGGGTCTTCATATTTCTGATGATTCTGGCACTTTTTGATTTCTTCTATCGCAAATACGAGCACAAGAAGAGCCTCAAGATGACCAAGCAGGAGGTGAAGGATGAGTTCAAGGAGATCGAGGGCGATCCACTGGTCAGGAGACGAATAAGGCAGAGGCAGTACGAGATGGCGCGACGCCGCATGATGAGTGATGTGCCAAAGGCGGACATCGTGATTACGAATCCAACGAGAATCGCTGTCGCGCTCAACTACATGGAGGCGGATGTTCCGGCGCCGGTTGTGGTTGCCAAAGGCGCCGGCGCAATGGCGCAAAGGATCATCTCGATTGCTGTTGACAATGACGTGCCGGTCGTTGATAACAGGCCCTTGGCGCAGGTTCTGTTCAACACCGTTGAGGTTGGCGAGATCATTCCTGAATCGCTCTACAAAGCGGTTGCAGAGGTGCTCGCTTATGTTTATAGACTTAAGAGTAGGTCGAGGCAGGCGGCGCAACGTGAGCAATCGGCGGCTCGCGCCTCATAAGCGGTGGCTGGACGAGGAATTGAACGAGGCTCGCGGGGGGTCTTAATGCAGTTTCTGGAATCTTTAATCGGCAAATACTATACGAGGATAGTCAGGGCCCACAGTCACCTGGTTCTGCCGCTTGGCGTCATTGTGGGGATCGTCACCGTAGTTGTCCCGCTTCCGACCCCTGTTCTCGACCTTCTGATCACGCTCAACATCACGCTATCCATAGTTATCCTGCTCGTCTCAATGTACATCGAGCACCCGACGAACTTCTCGGTCTTTCCGTCGATCCTTCTCCTCTCGAGCTTCTTCCGCTTGACGTTGAATATCGCCTCAACAAGGCTGATCCTGACCCAAGGGCACACGGGCGAAGCGGCCGCCGGACAAGTAATCAAGGCGTTTGGCCAGTTCGTGGCCCAGGGCGGTTTCGGGGTCGGGATCGTTCTGTTTCTGATCATAATCGCGGTCCAGTTTGTCGTTATCAACCACGGCGCGGTGCGGACCTCGGAGGTAACCGCCAGGTTCACGCTTGATGCGCTGCCGGGCAAGCAGATGAGCATAGACGCGGACCTTTCGGCCGGCATCATCGACGAGCGGGAGGCAAAGCAACGGAGGCAGGACCTGTCGGACGAGGCGGAGTTCTATGGCGCGATGGACGGCGCGATCCGGTTTACGGCCCGGGACGCCTTGGCGGCGCTGATGATCACGATCATCGACATCGTCGCTGGGCTCATAATCGGGGTCGCTTCCAAGGGGAAGCCAATCGGCTGGGCGGCCGAGAACTACACCATCTTGACGGTGGGCGACGGCTTGGTCAGCGCGATTCCCGCGCTTTTTATCTCGATCGCCGGTGGCATAATAGCGACGCGGGCGGCGGCCAAGGCCAACTTGGGCGAGGAGATCACCACTCAGGTATTGTATGACCATAGGCCCTGGTTCATATCGTCGGCGGCGCTTGTTGGCTTTGCGTTGGTGCCAGGCTTGCCGGGCATACCTTTTGCCACGTTCGGCCTCCTGGCCGGGGGATTGGCATACGTGATATACCGTCAGAAGGCGATTGAGGCCAGACGGATTGAGGAGAGAACCCCTGAGGTGAAGCCACCCGAACGGATCGAGACGCTGATGCGCCTAGACCCGTTGGAGCTCGAGGTCGGCTACGGTTTGATACGGCTGGTTGACGAAGCTCAGGGCGGCGATCTGCTGTCTCGGATCAAGGCCATTCGGCGACAGTTCGCCCTTGATCTTGGCCTGGTCGTTCCTCCGGTGAGGATAAGGGACAACCTGGAGCTTGCGCCGAACGAGTATAGTATCCTTCTCAGGGGGAGCGATGTCGGCGGTTCAAAGGTGCTGATCGACCATTATTTGGCGATGAACCCGGGCACCGTAGTCGAGGAGATCGAGGGGATGGAGACAGTCGAGCCCACTTTCGGCCTTCCGGCCCTCTGGATAGCCGAGGAGCAGCGCGAAGGCGCGCAACTGTCGGGTTATACGGTGGTCGATACCTCCACCATCATAGCGACGCACATCTCTGAGATAATAAAGTCCCACGCCGACGAGCTCCTGACGCGACAGGATGTTCAGAACCTACTCGACCAGGTCACCGAGACGCATCCGAAACTTGTTGAAGAGATAGGCGCAAGTAACGCTGGCCTGGGACTTCTTCTGACGGTCTTGAAGGGCCTCTTGAGGGAGCGAGTCTCGATACGCGATAGGGTTTCCATTCTTGAGGGAATCGCCGACGCGCTCACTATGACAAGAGATGCCGCCATGATAGTTGAGCTGGTCAGGGTCAAGCTGGGTAGAATGATCTGCATGCGGTATCGCACGCCCGAGGGCGAGCTGCCAGTGGTCGCCGTCTCGCCGGAGATCGAGCAGGTTATCAGCGATGCCGTGCATAAAGGTGAGCAGACGTCGTTCCTTGCCCTTGAGCCGACGGTTGCGGAGCAGCTGATCGCAAAGGTCCGTGAAACGATCGATGGCATCTCAGGCGACCTCGTTCCTGTCGTGTTGTGCTCAACGAGTGTCAGACGGCATCTACGGTATCTTATTGAGCGCTTCGTACCAAACGTTGTAGTATTATCTCACAATGAGATACCGACCGATCTCAAGATACAGTCTCTGGGCATTATCTCTTTGTAGATGCAACCATCGCCATAGTAGCCTGCTTGTCCGCCATAACCCTGGCGGCGGCTACGTCGGCTGAAAGGGAGCGACTATTTTGCGCGTCAGGCGATACGAGGCCGAGAACATGAAAACGGCCCTCAGGAATATCCGGGACGAGCTCGGGCCCAACGCTTTCGTTCTCTCGACACGTCGCATCAATAGAAAGGACAAGTTCGGCAGACTGAAGACACTCATTGAGGTGAGCGCAGCCTCCGACGTGGTGCAGGTGAGTAACTCCAAGCAAGATGCGGCGCCCGTCGGGGCGGGTTCAGCCGACGGAGCCAGGGCTTTCAGCCGCCGTAGCTCTTCGAGCTACTATGGCGAAGGAGGCGCTATGGCGAAGTCCGCTCGAGACTCCGACATGGTCGGCTCGCTCCAGAGTCAGGTCGATCAGCTCAAAAGCGAGCTTGCGTTATTGGGGGGACAACATCCGGCGCAGGCGATCGAGAGTATCAAGGAAGAGATAGTTGAACTAAAGGATTTGGTTGAGTTCGCAACGGATCAATGGGCAGAGCAGACCGTCAATGACTATGGCCCGATTTTGGGCGCGCTGTTTCGCCGGTTGAAGCGCTCGGATGTCGATCACAGGTTGGCGACGAAACTGATTGCGATAACGTCAAGGGAGCTTGCGAAGTGCCCAAAGATCGACGAAAAGGAATCGCTCAAGGTGCTCTTTGACGTGATGAAGCGCCAGACGCTGGTATCGGGGTCGATAGAGCTTCTAGAATCAGGTCCTAAAACCGTTGTCCTTATCGGCCCGACCGGTGTTGGCAAGACGACTACGCTTGCCAAAATCGCCGCCCAATACTCTATGTTCAGAAAGAAGAAGGTCGGTCTCTTAACGATAGACACGTTCCGAATAGGGGCAGTAGAGCAGCTCAGGACCTACGCGAACATCCTCGAGCTGCCCCTCAAGGTCGCCAACACCCCGGAACAGATGCGGAAGTTCGTTTCGGATTACAGCGGCATGGACCTTGTGCTCATCGACACGGGTGGGAGAAGCCAAAAGGACAAGGCTAAGATGGCGGAGCTATTAAACTTCGTCGGTGGGCGCGACGATATGTATTACCAAGTGCATCTGCTCTTGAGCGGCGCAACGAAGAATAGGGACTTGGTGGAAATCACTCGAGAGTTTGGAAAGGTGCCTACGGATTATGTCATCTTCACCAAGCTCGACGAGTGCAATAGCTTCGGTGGGATACTAAATGAGATTCTGTGGACGCAGAAGCCGGCCAGTTATCTCACGACAGGCCAGAGCGTCCCCGATGATATTGAGGTGGCTGAGGCGGGTCGTATTGTGGAACTCATTCTGACAAGTACTTTCCAAAAGAAGGTGTCCGGCGCCTTGGGTAAGAGGGCCAAGTGACGAACGACCAGGCCCTCAAGCTGCGTCAACTTGTGGCGCACGAGCGTCGAAAGTCCGCGGCGCACGACACGAGCTTAGCCATCGGGCCTATTGCCGGAGCGCTTGTGGCGGAGCGGGCAGAACGCCCCGGCGCAAGGGTGATAGCGGTAACAAGCGGGAAGGGCGGCGTCGGCAAGACAGTTATTACGGCGAATCTGGCGGTTTCGTACGCAATTTCTGGCAAGCGAGTGATGCTGCTTGATGCGGATTTCGGTCTGGCGAATCTCGACGTTGTGTTAGGGCTCTCGGCCGAGAGAAACATCCGCGACGTCGTTTCTGGGGAAGCCACCATCGGGGATATTATCATTGAAGGCCCGGAAGGACTGAGGCTGGTTCCGGCGGGGTCTGGGATACGCGAGCTAGCCGACCTCACACAATCGCAGGTCACGGGCCTTTTGGATGAGGTGCTCGGCTATGATGAGCAAGTTGATGTGTTCTTAATAGACACTGCGGCGGGGATAGCCGCGGGCGTCGCAGGCATTCTTCTGTCGGCTGGCGAAGTTATCATCGTGGCTGAACCAGAACCGACTGCGGTGCTCGACGCTTACGCGGTCATCAAGACCCTTGTGTCCCGTCGGCCCGACGCAAGCGTTTACGTGGTGGCCAACTGTGTCGTTTCCGATGAGCAGGGACTGACTGTTTTCAAGAATCTGCAGACGGTTGCAGAGAGGTTCCTGGACAAACAGCTCGTTTACTTAGGGTCGGTCCCGCTTGATCCGCGTCTCAAAGATGCGGTTAAGATCCGCAAGCCGAGCCTGACTGAGTTTCCCAACTCCCAATTCAGCATCGCGATACGCAAACTGGCACGGACGATCGACCGTCTTGACAACAATGAAGACCAGCTCAGAGGCGGGATATCGGGCTTTTTCAGTCGTATGCTTAGTGGAGGCGCCGATGAGTGCACCCGATAATGAGAGGCTGGAAACTGAAGGACCGCGGGATTGGTCGCGCGGGAGGCCGCCGATTAGGCTAGCTCAGGGCAGGATGGGTGCACTGTTGGCGGCGGTTGCGGGGCTGATCGTTCTTGTGTTTTCCATCTCCCAGCAAAGAAGCGTTATCGAGCTCTGCCGTTCGCTGGTAACGTCGATTCTGATCTTTTGGCTCCTTGGATGGTGCTGTGCATTTGCCATGAACTGGCATTTTCGCTCAGCTTACAGACGGCTGGCGGCAATTGAGCGAAAGAAGGTTGCCGAAGCGGAAGATGCGAAGGCTAACCACGCGCGCTCTGAAGACAACGTGGTTGACGAAAACCAGACTAGTCCTGCATAGTGTTGCGCAAGAGCACGAAACATAGGGATATTTAAGAATGCCTCGGTTGTTGTCGCAGGAAGAGATTGATGCGCTTCTTACGCAGGCCCCGGAAGATCTAGCGGGGGACCAAGCCGGGCTACAGGGCGCGGATGGGAAGTCCGGCAAAAAAGCGCAGCTTTACGACTTCAAGCGCCCCGATCGGCTTTCAAAGGATAACATCCGTTCGCTGCACCTCATCCACGATAGGTTTGCGAGAAGCTGCTCCGCGTCATTTTCGGCCTATCTGAGGACGATGTCCGAGGTCAACTTGGTCTCCGTTGACCAGTTCACGTATTTTGAGTTCTTGATGTCTCTGCCTGACCCCACGTGCCTGAGTGTGCTTAGCATGGCGCCTCTTGAGGGTAACGCGGCGCTCGAGATCAACCCCTCAATCGTCTTTCCCATAATAGATAAGCTCCTGGGTGGGCCCGGGCAGCCACTTGCTGAGATACGCGAGATAAGTGACATCGAATACAGGATAATAGATGGCGTGATCAAGCGCGCGCTACAAGACCTGCAAGAGGCGTGGGCTCAGGCAATTGACGTTAAGATAGTAGTGGTTGAAAGCGAGACTAGCCCACAGATGATTCAGATAGCCGCTCCTAATGAGCCGGTAGTCTTGGTGACGTTCGAGATCAAGTTCTCTGAACTGTCGGGGATGATGAACCTTTGCGTCCCATCTAGGATGCTTGAGCCAGAGATCCATCGATTCACGCAGGATTGGTATTCTGTCTCTGCCTCAAGTCGTCCGGAGGAGGTCGGACTATGGATTGATGAGCTGCTGAATGAAATCCTTCTGCCGGTTACGGTTTCCTTGGGTAAGAGCAAGCTCGTAGTCAAGGACGTGGTCGATCTTGAGGAGGGGGACGTTGTGATTCTTGAGAACCGCACATATACTCCTTTGACAGTTGAGGTCAACGGGGTGCCGAAGTTCATTGCGTCGGTTGGGGAGCATGCCCACAAGAGAGCGGTTAAGATAGTCTCGAGAATCGAGAGGCGCAGATTGCCCCCGTCTGAGGCCTCGGGAATGGCGAAATCGGGGACGTCGGCAAAGAGCAAGGAACAGCCTGAATCCGCCGATTGAAAGACACTTGACGAGAATGTCGAGAATGTGATGATCAATGGGAGCAAAGATAGCAGGCTCTGTTTGAGAGCAGACTTCGTTCGCCGCCTGGCGAACTATGTCGGCTGAACTGGAGCAGCGGAAGGGCGCCTCGCGGCGCCGATGGGACTTGAAATGACCGAAGATGCAGCGTTCTTGACGTTGCCATTAGCGCCGGAAGGAGAGCTTGGGCCACAGTATAATGTGATTTCTGGCGTCTTCCAGAAGCTGCCGGATGTGCTCAAGGAGACGCTTGGCATAATACTGGGCGCAGAGATAGAGGTCTCGGAGCCCAAGATGGCTTCTTTCTCGAAGGAAGAATTCGCTGCCGCCATCGACCCGGCGGCCATGTGCCTCGTCCATACAACCTTCTCCGAGGGGATTGAAGGGGCTTCGTTCTTAATTGCCAAGAATGACACAGCAAAAGTTCTGGTCGAGATCATTCTTGGCGCGCCTTTAGAGGGTGAGGACGAAGGGCTTTCTGCCGATTCGATGGACGCATTTCTTAAGCTGGTCAACCAGATATGCGGGAAGGTGAACCTGAGCTTCTCGGAGGTTGTGGGAAGCACAGTCAGCACGGGCACGTTCACCGCATTTGACAAGGAATCTCAAGAGCTATCGGAGTTGATTCCTGATGGTGACGCGTTCTGCGCGGAGCTCGGAGTCTCCGCGGCCGATAAGCTTGAAGGGGCCGTTTTCTTTCTCTATTCAGCGTCCGCTGTTGAACAGCTCGCCGCCGCTTCTGAGGCGCCTGAAGGACCTTCGATGGACGATACAATCGTCGAGAGCCAGGCCGAGGAACCGGAGGCCCCAGCGCCCAGGCTAGAGTCGGAACCCTCCGAGGTCGCGGCAGAGGCCGACTTGTCCGCCCTAGCGTCAGCGGAGGCGGAGACGGATGAGCGGCTCAAGGTCATCATGGATATGGAGATGCCTGTCCACGTCAGATTCGGCGAGACGCAGATGCACATAAAGGACCTTCTCCAGCTCGGCGCCGGCTCGATCATAGAGCTTAACAAGTCCGTCGATGCACCGGTCGAACTCGTCGTGAACGAGGACCTCGTCATCGCCGAGGGCGAGGTCGTTGTGGTCGAATCGAACTTCGCTATTCGCATAACTGGGGTTAAGAGTAAGGCCTATCGCATCAAGGGCCTCGGGTAGGGCTTGTCCGCCATAGCTTCAGCGGAGGTGGAGATGGCTGACGTAGCCTCGATTTTTGGCAAGGGCGGCCCGCTGGCGAGGACCATCAAGAACTTCGAGCAGCGCCCTGACCAAGCGCAGATGGCAAGGCTCGTGTGGGAAGCGATTCAGACCAAGCGCCACCTAATCGTCGAAGCTGGTACCGGAATCGGCAAGAGCCTCGCCTACTTAATCCCGGTCATCGCAAGCCGCAAGAAGGCGATCGTCTCAACCAAAACCAAGACGCTTCAGGAGCAGCTCCTCAACCACGATCTGCCGCTGCTCCGGAAAGCTTCAGGGACTCGTTTTACCGCAACCTGCTTGAAAGGAAGGGGCAATTACCTCTGCCTGAAGAGGTTTAGGGACTTCGAGTCGCAGCCGCTGTTCGTTTTCCCTCGTGAGATCAAATACTTCCGCCAGATACAGAACTGGGCGAAGCGAACGGGAGTTGGCGACCGTTCGGAGCTGCACGCCTTGCCCGAGAAGCTAGCGGTTTGGACTGACATCTGCTCGCAAGGGGACCTCTGCACAGGTCCGAAATGTCAGTTCGTGAGGGACTGTTTCTTAGCTAAGGCGCGTGAGGCGGCAGACCGGGCTGACATCGTCGTCATTAATCACCACTTGTTCTTCGCGAATCTTGCCAATCGGTTGTGGACGGATACGTCGATGTTGCCGGAATGCGAATTGCTAGTCTTTGATGAGGCGCATGATATCGAGGAGGTTGCATCACAGTTTCTGGGTGTCTCCGTTGGGCCTGGGCAGATCGGCGATCTCGTGAACCGAATTGGCCGGCAGATCAGCCTCGAGAAAGTCGAGGTCGAAGGATTGGCCTCGAGGCTCAATAACGTTCAGAAGGCAAGCAGAGATTTCTTCGGGCGTTTTACGGCGCTGCGTGATGGGACTTTCAAGCTGATGGATGACATGTTCGATGCCGCATCCCTTGATGCACGGGACCAGCTCTGCAAGCAGCTTATGGCGCTTGCCAAGTCGCTTGCCAACATTGCATCAGGTGGGCTCGACGTTTTTGAGCCCCTTTCTCGCCGATCCCGCGAAACGGCTCATTCCATAACCGCTGCGTGCGACCTCAAAGATGAACGCCTCGTTCATTGGGCGGAAGCGAGAGATGGAAGCATACAGCTCAAGGGGACCCCGATCAGCCTTGCTGGAACGTTTGCAGAGCATGTATTCGCAAAGGTCCCGACCGTGATATTGACCTCCGCCACCCTCTCCTCGGAGCGATCGTTCAATTATATCAAGAGCCGCCTCGGCACGCCGGATCCGCACGAATTGATGGTCAGCTCTAGTTTCGACTTCAGGAAGCAAGCGCTGCTCTACATCCCGAGGCGCCTGCCACTGCCCGACGATCCTCTGTTTGTCAAAATGGCGGCAGCCGAGATTGTCAAGATACTCAAGAGAAGCAGCGGCAAGGCCTTCGTTCTCTGCACCAGCAACGCCAACATGAGTGCGTTGCACGAGATTGTGAGCGGCAAGATCGAGCAGCGCTGCTTCATCCAAGGCGAGATGCCCAACGCGGCGTTGCTCGAGAAGTTCCGCCGCGACGTTGGCTCGGTCCTTTTCGCGACCGCGAGCTTCTGGCAGGGCGTTGACGTCCAGGGCGAGGCGCTGAGCTGCGTCATAGTCGATAAGCTGCCGTTCGCCGTTCCGAGCGACCCCATTATTGAGGCGCGTATCGAGCGGATACGGTCCGAAAATGGCAATCCGTTCTATGAGTTTCAGGTTCCGCAGGCGGTAATCGCGTTGAAGCAGGGCTTTGGTCGGCTGATAAGAACTAAGACCGACCGCGGCGTCCTCTCGATACTTGATAAGCGGATACTGGACAAGGCCTACGGGCGCAAGTTCCTTGAGAGCCTGCCGCCCTGCCCCATCACCCACGACATCGAGGCCCTCGATCGATTCTTCAGGTAGGTCGGGCAGGAGCAGTGGGATGAGCAATGATGATCCCAACTTGCGGCCGCACAGTCCGTTGACCAATGCCGGGTTGCCGTGATAGGCTCTGAACTAGAGATAAGAAGACTCGCAAAGGGATTAACGTAGAGGAGAGAAGCGATGTGGACGCCGGGGCCGACTGAGCTTATCATCATTCTCGTTATCGTCCTGATCATTTTCGGCGCCGGGAAGCTACCCGGCATCGGAAAGGCCCTTGGCAAGGGGATCAAGGAGTTCAAAGACGGCTCGACCGGCAAGGACGAGAAGACCGAGAAGGAGGACGACGAGAAAGAACCTGAAGAACCTGAGAAGACTGAGTAACGGCTGACTTCGCCATAGTAGCCCCGGCTACGTCGGCTGAAAAGGCTCCGGTCATTTTATCGAGGCAGTCAGCCTTGATCGCAGAGCTCGCGGAACAGCCGCTCAATCTCGTCGATGTTCCGCTTTAGGGTGAAGTTCTGAAGGGCCGTCTCTCTAGCGTGCTCGCAAAGCCTCGTCCTGGCCACTTCGTCGTCGAGCACATTCCTTAAGGCGTTGGCCAACGCTTCGTGCGAGCCGGGCTCGAAGAGCATCCCGTCCCGCCCGTTTGTTATAATCTCACTTGATGCGCCAGAGCACGTTGCCACAACTGCACACCCGCAAGCCATCGCCTCAACTGTTACAAGGCCAAATGGCTCCGCCTCGGAAGCTAGCGCCATAACGTCGAGCGAGCGCATCGCGTCCGGCATGTCCGAGATGCGGCCAACAAAAAGTATCTCGGATGACCGACCTGAATCCCTCACCATTGAACGGAGGCGCCGCAGGTATGGCCTGTTCTTGGGTCTCGTTGGGCCAGCCACCACGAACTTCGCCTCGTGTCCGCCTTGCAGAAGCAAAAGCGCCGCCTTCACGAAGACCTCCTGTCCCTTGTGCGGCGATACCTCGCCCAGGATTCCGACTAGACGTTCGTTTTCTCCAACGGCAAGCTGCTCGCGAAGCGACCTCGTGCCGTGGGGGACGAACTTCTCGACGTCGATGCCGTTCCTGACCGTTCGCACCCTGCTCGCGTCGATGAATGGGTGCTTGGTGAGCGTCTCCTTGACGGCGTCGGACACGGCAATGAATGCGTCAGCTGAGCTGAGCGTCCACTTGTGGAAGAGCGAGTTACCCAGCGGCAGCAGGATGTGGCGGGTAAGCACCAGCTTGGGCTTCGACGACGATAGGCGCCTGGCCAGCGCTGCGAACATGTAGTCCGGCGGAGTATGTGCGTTGACTAGCTGCCAGCCATCTGCATCAATTATGCTGGCCAGTCTTCTGGCCGAGAACAGGCCCGCACCGCCGCGTTTTCTAGACATCGCGGCCTCTATGTTCGCGTTGCGAAGAGCACTCTGGAGCGAGCTGCCTCTCCTGACAACCGCGCCGATCAGGTGACCTCGAGCCTTGAGCCCTCGACACAGATCGATGAACACTCGCTCGCCGCCTCCGAAACCGGCCGCCGAATCTATCTGGAGGATCGATAACGGATTCAATGTTTCAAGAGGTCTTTCGAGAGTGGGTCATGATTCGGTGCTGCGTTTCGTAGGGCGGTGCTTGCCCGATTCATTAGCCATGCCTTCACATATTTGCTGAACGTATAACACGACGAGGCCGAACTGAGAATGAAGCCGTGGATGCCATCTAGGAAGCCCGCCTGAAGAAAATACATCTTCAGAAAGGTCATTGGCGGTCTGAAAACTAGGTCAAGGATGCTCACACCCTTTCCAGTGTTCACAAGGTCCTTCGCAGCCCAAGTGGTGTAGCGGTTCATTTTAGAGATGTATTGCTCAAACGTGCGGAAGCTGTGATGCACAAGGGGCGAATTGAGGCGGCCAACGGAACCTCCGCAGATCACGTCGGCGTGAACCTCCTTGTCCTCATATCTGCTATTGTCACGCATAAAAAGCCGAACGTTCCTGTCCCGCTCGGGCGACCATCCGCAGTGACGGATGCGCTTTCCTAAAAAGTAGTTCGCCCTGGGCATCGAGTAGCCGACGTGTTTTGCCCCACCGGAAAGCACTCCCTTCACCTCGCGCTTCAGCTCGTCCGTCACGCGCTCATCGGCGTCACAGAGAAGTATCCATTCGTGTCTCGCCTGTGGGATGGCCCAGTTCTTCTGAGACGCGGAGTAGTTGTATCCCCTCTGAATGATTCTTGCGTTGAACCCGCGGGCGATCTCGAGCGTCCTGTCCGTGCTAAAGCTATCAGCAACGAGTATCTCATCGGCAAACGTCAAGCGTTCCAGGCAATCCCGGATATTGGCCTCCTCGTTGAACGTTGGGACGATTGTAGTAAGTCTTGCATTTGGCATAGCAATATCATACATAAGGAGATGCTATTCTCTCAACCTAATTGCGTTGGGGGTCGTCTGGCAAATGAACCGTTTAGAGAATCGCGGGGCATACGAAGAGTCAAAGGACTTGGGCAAGGCCGCCGTTTGGGGCCAGCCAAAGCTCTGTGGGATACCGATGGACTTGCTGTTTCGCGTTGCGCATATATGTTAGTCAAGTGAGGGCGCTAGGATGATCTTTTCCGGCTTTTGGCGCCGTTTTGTCGCGGTGATCATCGATGGATTCGTTCTGACGGTCCCGCTTTACGCTCTGGTGTTCTTGTTTATCTTTCCGACAATGTTCAGCGACTTCTTCACCATATTCTCGCCTGAGAGCATCCAGAACATGGATGAGAAGGAGGCTGCCCGGGCCATGGCGGAGCTGCTGTCTTCTTTCATGCCTCGGATTCTCCTGTCCAATCTACTCTTCGTTCTCGTCAGCTGGCTGTATTATGCTTTGATGGAGAGCTCTTCGCTTCAGGCTACGCTTGGCAAATTGGCCATGGGCAGCATCGTTACCGATTTGGATGGTGACAGGGTCTCATTTCTCCGTGCTACCGGCAGGTATTTCGGGAAAATAATCTCCAACATAATCCTCATGATCGGATTCCTGATGGGGGGATTCACTGAGCGCAAGCAGGCCCTTCACGATATGATGGCGGGCTGCCTTGTCATCCAGAAAGAGAGCGATATCAAGCCGCTATACGACCTGCCGGAATAGGGCTTCACAACGGGGATTGCTCACTCCCCCTTTCCCATTCTCGTCCGCCGAAGTTCCCGGTGATGGGAGGATTCTCCCGTTTTTGTTTTGTCGAAGAGCCCGCCCCACGGCGACTCGCAGACTCGACGAACGGCGAGCGGAGACTCCTCGCCGATAGGGTCTTGACAATTGGAGGCGCAAAGCTATCAAATACAGTACGAAGGTGGCGGATTTGTGCATTTCACTTCAGTGGTGGTATTGGGACAGAGCCTACAACTTAGGGAGGAGCAAGGAAATGGGACACTTGTGCAGATGCTTTTTTTGCGTGGGCTTGACAGTTGTCATGCTCGGCCTGTGGGGCATTGCAGTCGCCCAGCAGGGACCGGACATCTTTATAACCATAGTGAGCCCGGTAAGCTCGAGGGAGTGGCCGGACCCGGACGGGACATTCACCATCCAATGGTTCGACGGCGATTTCGGCTATATCAGCCTCTTTTACGACGCGGACAACGAGGAGGGCGGAGATGTTTTGATAAATCCGCTGCCGCTAATTGCGTCCGAGTTCTCGGAGTATTCGTGGGATACCAACGACATGCCGAATCTGACGGAGTGGTACATTGTTGGTAAGATCAAGATGTCGCCGGATGAGAACGAGCCCTGGATCGATACTAGCTACAGCCTGGGCACGGTTTACGTAAACCGTATGATGGAGCCAGTGATAAGGGTTGGGCCGGGAGCGGATGTGATCGCGGACCGGGCCATCACGCTCTTCTTCGACTTGAGAGGCGCCGGCTACTATTGGCTGTTTTATGACGTCGATAGGGAGCCTGGCGGCGAGGGGCAGATCATGGGGCCCTCTGACCTCTTCGGGTATCCAGAGTTTACGCCGGGCAGTTTTGAGTGGGAGACGAAAGACCTTCCCCAGGGCGAGAGTTACTACATAATCGGTAAGACGAAGATGAGTCCGAACGCCCCCGATTGGTCGTACTCCGAGGCCTCGCTAGGTCGGGTGATGATTGACCACACCCAGCAATATCAGATCAACGTTCAGGAGCCGTCGGGAACAGAGTATGTTCCGGTTGGTGATTCATTTACGGTGGCATGGGAGGACCTCGATCCCAACGTGCTGGCTTACGTGATTATCTATACCGATACGGACATCGATGGCGACCCGTCGGACGACGTCAGGCGCAGTCTGCTTCCAATTATGGTGAGAGATCAGCTAAACCAGTTTCCGATCGTGTTCGATGATTCGAGCGACCGAGCGGGCAACATCTACTACGTCATCGGCAGGATCAAGGAGAGTAGGGAAGGCGACGGTGGGGAAACGCTGGCCGAGGCCTACGCCGATGGCAGCATCATCCTCTATAGTGCACAGGGGCAAGACAGGACTCCTCCGGCTGCGGTTCAGGACCTAAAAGCCTATCCAAGGGGAGAGGGCTCCACTATCACCCTCTGGTGGACGGCGCCGGGCGACGACGGCAACTACGGAAGAGCTGCGTCCTACGATATCCGCTATTCCACAACGATATTTGAAAGCGACGCGGATTTTGGGAGCGGGACGAATGTGCCCTATATTGATAGATTAACGGGTAATAGCCCACTCTCGTCCGGGAGCCGTCAGAGGGTGGACGTAGAGGGGCTTGACGCCTCAACCGTCTATTACTTCGCGCTCAAGACCACCGACGACACTGGCAATACTTCGCCCATGTCCAATATCGCCTGGACGGATTCGATGCCGGTTGAGCTGTCATCGTTCGAGGCGGTGCCCGGCTTCGGGAGGATAACACTTAATTGGACGACGGCCTCCGAGAAAGACGCCTTGGGCTGGCACGTCGCACGGTGCGAGCGCGCAAACGGTGATTTCGGCATCATTACAGGCGAGTTGATACCGGCGGCCGGGACGAGCTCGGAGCCGCACAGCTACAGCTACACTGACAATGACGTTGCGATTGGGATCACCTACTACTACAAGTTGGTGCTCTATAATCTTGATGGCAGCCAAGAGGAGAGCCTAGTGGTCAGCGCCTCAGCGCTTGCGCCTCCCGCGGACCCAATTTCCGACCGGTATCCGTTGATCCTGGCCGGTGGCTTCATGGGCTCGGTGGTTAGCTCCACTATGGGTGGCGAGCTCACGATCATGGCGGTCGTGGACCCATACACGGGTTCGGGCGAGATCGAGAGGGTGGAGCTCTACTACATGGGCATTTCCGCCGGGATACTCCTTTACGATGACGGGACGCATGGCGACGACGTGGCTGGCGACAATATGTTCCACACCACAATAGGCGTTGAGCCAGGGCTTGCGACTGGCAGCTACGTCCTTGAAATTGTTGCGACCGACACCGACGGCAACCAAAGCCCCGTGTTCCCATACGTTACGGTGAGATAGGCGCACACAAATACGAAGCGAACGCACGGCCGGGTGGTGAGAGCTGCTCGGCCGTGTTTTTGGCTGGGGCGCTTTGAGCAGCCCGTTTGAGACTGTGAGTTGAAACCGACATAAGTCGTCTAGCACCATTGCATGCTGCGTGCTTAGTTTAATTGTAGGTCAATGAAGGTCGAGAGCCTACATCCGTGGCACGTCTCCTATGCTGAGGCAATCAGGCTTCAGCGCGATCTCGCCAAGATGGTCATTCGACGCTCAACCTTCAGAATTGATGACTTGAGGCACGTTGCCGGATGTGACGTTTCGTATTCCAGCGGCACGAACCGATGCTACTGCGCGGTCGTCGTTCTGAGTTTCCCCGGGCTCAGGCCGGTGCGTCAAGAGACGGCCATAATCGACGCCGGATTCCCATACATTCCGGGGCTTCTGTCATTTCGTGAGATACCGGGGCTGGTTCGGGCGTTCGAGGCGCTCGACATGGTTCCTGACGTTGTGATAGTCGATGGTCAGGGGCTCGCCCACCCCAGGCGCTTGGGCCTGGGCTGTCATTTGGGTCTCATATTGGACGTCCCGACGATAGGCTGTGCTAAATCGCGGCTTGTTGGTGAATACGACACGCCCGGGACAGAGAGGGGCGCGACCACCGACCTTGTGAGCAGAGATGAGCTCGTGGGCGCCGTTTTAAGAACGCGGGCCAACGTGTCGCCTGTCTTCGTCTCGATTGGCCACAAGACCGATCTTAAAACAGCAGTGGAGCTTGTGCTTTCATGCTCGCCGAAGTTCCGGCTGCCCGAAACGACGAGGGCCGCACACCGGCTCGTAAATCAAATGATGAGAGAGAATCAGAACGCGAACCGGATAATGGAATAGGCTGGAGTCGCGTTTGAGCGATGATAATCGTAACCGCAGACTTCGTTCGCCGCGCGACGAACTACGTCGGCTGAAACGGACGCAATTGACGGAAATAAGATAGTCAAGACGCTCGGCATCGTCAAGGATAACACGATGAAGGAGTTTTCCCCGTTGGGGAAACGGGCGAGCGACCCGAACTTGAAACACAAAGTCGGCACTACGGCTTATGTATCTCGATCCAGACCTGGCAGGGGCAGGTCAAATGGGGAGGCGCGTCGCGAAGGATTGCGTAGTCCTCGATACCGGCCTTGTGCAGTATCTTCGCGATCTTGAGCCTCGGTATGTGGCCGACGTCAAGCCCTGGGACCCGTTTGCGCAGGGCCTGGACTATTCGGGCACGCTGCTGCACGGGAAGATAGCGCCCAAAGCCGCCGCCGATGAACCCGATGCCGCCGGGCTTGAGCACGCGATAGACCTCCCCGAATGCTGCAATCTTGTTCTCCCAAAACGGAAATGACCCACGGCTTACGACCAGCTCAAATGAACTGTCGGCGAAAGGCATGTTAGCGGCGTCAGCGACAACGGTGTCTATTTTATCGGTGAGGTTTGCCCCCTCAATGTTGCGTCTCGCAAGCGCTATCGCCTCAGGATCAATGTCCAGCACAGTTGCCGTTAGCCCCGAACGCTGCACAAGCTCGATCGCCAAGTACCCAGCGCCCCCACCTACGTCGAGGCACTTGCCGAAGACAATCCGATAATCGCTGAGTATCTGCTGCGCAAGCAGCGGATAGACGGGCTTCAGGACGTCCCGCGCGATCTCATCGAACTGCTGCGCCGACATATAGTCGGGGTTGTACATGGGTCGGTTAGCACACCCGAGAAATGAGGCGCAAAGAACGATGCAGATTGTCACGCAGGAATTAGATCGGACGCACATAGCCGTGCAGGAACCTCCGTTATTAGGCGAGTAGCCAACTTACTGCGTGTCAACTCTGAATAGACAAGACGAGACCTCACCAATCAAATCGAGTTCGCCCGGCTTGGTAAAGGCGGCGGCGTAGATGTAATCACCGGACGATATGTTTGCCGGTACGATGAGCTCGAGTATCACGGCCGGGCCATAATGGAAACCGTGCGGCACGAAAAACCAAGAAACGAAGGGATGCAAGCCAGCCTCAAGTCTGCCATCGGTAATGGAGATGATCGAACCATCCGGCATGATAAGGCCGACATAAAGATCAACGGCAATAGATGCTGCTTGGTTATCGGCTTCGATCGACGCTATGAACACGTCGCCAGGCGAGAAGCTACTGCCGTTCAATGAGCATTCGATCGTTGGCGCCTGTGCCGTATATGTGCTGTCATAGACAACTATTGAGCCTTCTCCAATGGCCGCAACGTCGCTATCACCGTCGCCGTCCACGTCCCCAAGCTCAGTAACCGAAAGGCCCAGGTAATCGTAACACTCAGAGCCTTTGCCCGTGTAAACGGCTTCGGAAGCGAGCATGAACGTCTTTGAGGCCGTCCTAGCGAAGACGTAGAACGCTCCTTTGCCGTTGTCGGCTCCGGGGGCGCCGATCATGAGGGCGTCGGACGCGGAAGAGGCGTCGCAGAACCTCCCGGCCGAGGAGACAGCGCTGCCCAAGAGGTCTCCGGCCTCATTCCCCTCGATGATGACGTCCGCTTGCGAGGCGTCAACGAGGCCGTCCGCATCTGCGGTAAGCGAGCTGGCCAAGAAGAGGTAGGCCCGGCCCTTTTGGTTGTCATAACCATACGCGCCAACTATTACGTCGTCTCGGTCGTCGCCGTCGAAATCGCCTGTGCCAATCGCGGAGCCGAAGAAGCTGTCCGCACACTCGCCCGTTATTATTATGTTGGCATCCGTGGCGTGTGTGGCTGTGATCGTTGAGTCAGCGCCCAAGAAGATATAGACGCGCCCTGCGTTATCGACGATTGTTGCGCCATCCGACTTGTCAAACCACGGCGCTCCGATTGCGAAGTCAACGAACTTATTGGCTGTCATGGGGTTGTCGTCGAGGTAGCCCGCCGAGCCAACAGCCGTGCCAAAGTGATCGTTTCGATTTTCACCCGTCAGCACGACTGTAGTGGCCGCGGTGGTTCCGGTATCCCCAAACGTGTCGCTTCCGTAGAAGAGATATGCCCTACCGCAGTTGTAGCGCTGGCGCCTGCCGGTCGCACTGGCAGGGCTCCAGCCGCTCTCACCGATGAGAATGTCCTCGTATCCGTCGCCGTCAACGTCGCCGATTATCTCGCAGCAGCAGCCGAACCGCGACTGCGCCTGGTCCGCCGTTATCGTTGCTACCGTGGCCATCGAGCCGGGGTTAGCCAAATCGAGCTCGGTGCGGGCGCCCGAGGCCGGTTCGACAATGTTGTATAGGACATAGCAGACGCCGAAGTTCTCGTTCCAGCCCTCGTGCTCGAAGTTGAAATGCCTCGTGTCGGCAACCAGGACGTCAGAATCGCCGTCGTCGTTGATGTCGCCGTTGCCTGCGACCCAGATGCCCATCCACCAAGAGCAATAGTCCATCTTGAGCTTATAGTGTTTGACCTGGTTGGGCCAGTCGCCCCACTCGCGCTCATTATAGCTGCCGCCGAATATCAGGTAACTAAACGGGTGCGACGTGAAGATGAAATCGGGGTAGCTCACGCCTGGCACGAAAGGCACGCACACGTCGCCCAGTCCCCAGATGTTGTTGGTGTAGCCGTAGCCTTCTTCGGCATCAAGATCAAGCGAACCAACCATCCCGCAGAATGCCGGGACGGGCAAGAACAGAATCAGTGCACATACGGCCAAGGGCCCCCAGTAATCAGATTGATTTGGTATCGCGAATCGTAGGATCATCTGAATCGGGCACTTGAAAGGTCAGTTGTCGGGCCATAGTTGGTTTTGGTCTTGCACCCGTTGGGTGCTTTGGACTGCGGTGGCTTGACACCGCTTTGGCTCGCCGCGGCTTGACGCGGCACTAGCTCTGACTGAGAACGGTCTATTCTCTGGATCGCCTCCTGCAAGGTCAAAAGAGCCAGTTATGAGAGGGTGGTGTCAAGCCGCCACCAATGAAAGCGGCGTCGGGCCGCCGCACTCCAAATGGTCGCCCCTGGGTCAATCGGCGCAATGGGTCCTTGCAGCGTCTCTGCCCATACATGGCCATCCCTTCGAATTGATGGCCGCGTTGTAGGTCGAATCGTCGAACTCGAAACAGTAGATCATCCCACCAGTCAGCGGTTGAACGATCAGGTCGGTTTTGTTGTCGGCATCGATGTCGCCGAGGGCCGGGGCCATAGTGATTTTGTCGGAGAAGGGTCCAATATCGTAGAGCTTGCTCAGGCCGAGTCCCTGGCGGTACTTGTAAACGAAGATGTATCCGGGCGCGCGGTCTATGTCTGGGGAGGTCCCCACGATTACTTCCATATCCGTGTGCGTTTTGTCGATGTCGAAGACCAGCGGGGACGAGGCGCGGAAATGGGGTAAGCCGCACGTAGCGGTTGTCGCCGCGGCTACGGCAATCATGGGGCCGACGAAGTCAACAACGTATAGCGTGCCCTGGTCCGAAAGCGCCACGATCTCGTTTTGGCCATCGTTGTCCAGGTCCGCGATGGCAGGATCGGCCGTGAACCCGTCCGGGACTTCATTGCCGCCATTCTGGCACTGCTGAACACTCGCCTCAACAGACCAATCTAATACGATCGTTGCCCGTGTACCGTTGGGCGCTAGGTGCATTACGCAGACCTTCCCATCGGCAACCGGACTGCACAGAGTGCCTGGACCCGAGCACACGACGATATTGCTGATTATGTTCTCATCCTGATACTGCACGATCTTGCCGATCGCCGGCGAGGACATCGAGGCAATTGTCGGATCAGCCACGTCGCCGAGGTCATAAGTCGCGAGCTGTGTGCCGTCGCGCTTGAAGACGATGACCCGGCTCTCGTACCTGTATCCCTCGACGGTCTGATAGAACCGGTCGACGTAGAACACCACCTCATTCCCGGGGAAGTTCTGCCCTCCCAACAGGTCACCAACTGCTGGCGAGTTTGACACGTAGTAGTCATCCGGAGCCTTGTCCCAGGCAGCGATGTAGCTCCCGTCGGCATTGAGGGCTGTGATCTTTCCCGCCTCTGGCGCTTGGCTGAGGTCGTCCCAACCCCTGGTCCCAAAAAGCACTTCCGGATAATTATCCCCGCCTACCTTCCAGCCATCCAGATCAACCAGGCATATCCCGCCCGAGATAGGTCCCCGATTAACATCCTTCGGGAAGCCGGAGACTTCCGTCCCATCCGAGTTGAACGCGTAAACCCTGGAGTCAGGGTTCTTTGGGCCGTAGGCCGGATTGATGTCCGAACCGATAACGATTTCCGGCTTGCTGTCGCCGTCGATGTCAGCAATGGCCATACAGGAGCACGGATGACCGGTCATCGTGACAGGGAAGTTACGGGCGTTTAAGCCGGCCGACTTGATGACCCAGATAGAATCGTAACACCTGTGTATCTGGGGGGAGCCGTAAACGAGGCATTCCGCCGTGCATGGCATCAGCGCCTCCTGGGTGCTGTCCGCATCGTCCACGTCGTAGTAGAGCGCGGCCCCGCAGCACCACGTGGCCGAGGCTCTCGGGAAACCCGGCATCATGCTTACGCCAGCAGGCAGTAAGACACCAGAAGTACCAACCACCGGCTGGGGCGCGGCGCTCCTGGTCTTAAACTTGGCGTTGACAGGGACCAGCTTCTTCAACGCGCCTTTCGGCGGCGGACACGCACGGACTTCCTGAAACTCCGAAGCGGCAAATCCGAGCGCCAGGACCAAAGCAACTGCCAGCCCAAACCTGGGCGTTGCTCGAACACTCTTGACTCGCTTCATCGTACATCCCTCTCTTTCCTGCTATTGCTGATCCTATTCAGCCGACATAGTTCGCCTCTTTATTCGGCGAGTCTTCGACGCGCGGGGAACGAAGTCTGCCGATTACTCCACAAAGCTCCACGGCGCCATGGCGATGCTACTTTCAAAACCCGTGGTTCCCGGCGTCGTGAAGGCGGCATACCAGATGTAGGTGCCCGGCGCAAGCGCCGGCAGCTCCTGCTTGACGAGCTCGTAGCTGGGCATGGAGAAGCCTGCGCGTAGCTCGAATGAACTCAGGAACGGAGCGGCCGTGTCTGAGAAGGACGGATAATACAGCCACAAGCCGCCTGGGCAGTACAAAGCAACGTAGAGGTCTGCGGTTGTCGTTTCGCCTTGATTGCTGCAGCTGATCCAAAGGATGTGCCACCCGCCTCTGCTGTAAGTATTGCTGTTCAGACTGAGGTCCAAAGTGAGAGGTCTGTCGCTATAGACGTTTGGCCCTGTGTTTGCCCCGCTCACTGGGTCGCGCACCTGCCCGCCCACGCCATCAAAGAAGTAGAAGTAGTAGATGTGCGAACCCTGGCCAAGCGTTGTCGAATACCGATACGTGCCATTAGCAGGCGCTCCTTCTCCGAGCGTCATAGAGTGGTGGACGGCGTCAATATAGACGATGCCTGTGATGGGTTGGTCGCCGTCCGCGTCGTAATAGTGGACGCTGTAAACGAAATCCTCACTAATGTTCCCGGACGCGGGGTCCACGGTACCATCGGTGAGGACAGGAGGCGTGTTTCCGGCGCCGACCTCAACGGAATAGCTTCCGCCCTCAGGCGCCCGGGCAGAGGCCCCCGCGGGGTCCTCGAAATAGAAGTAGTATGAGTGAGAGCCTTGCTCAAGCCGCGTGCTGTACGCGTAGGTACCGTTGTCCGGCTGACCCGACGTGAGAGCCATGCCTTTCGGCTCATCATCAATGACGACGAGGCCTGTCGCCGGCGTATCCCCGTCGCCGTCGAAATAAGTGACGGTGAAAACGAATGTAGTATCCGTCGTCCCACTCTCGGGCGCAACGGCCGGGCCCGAAAGCGTTGGCGTGATATTGCCTTCCTGCACTGACGGACCGGTATAGGTTCCCGATTCTGGAAGGCGATCGTCGCCCCCCGAACCGTCGTTGCAGTAGAAGTAGTAGGTGTGAGTGCCGATCGAAAGCCCGTTTGTCTGGAATCTGTAATAGCCGAGGTAAGGCGCACCATCAAAGAGCTCCATCGACACTGGGATGCCGTCGATAACGACGTTTATCTCGGCTGGCGCATCGGCATTGGCGTCGTTGTAGTGAACGGTGTAGGCGAAGGTCGCGCCCGGTCGTGCGGCGCTCGGCCATACTTCGCCCTCCGAGAGAACGGGCGCGATGTTGGCGCCTCCGATTGTCGGACCCAGGCTGGTTCCCTGCGCCGGGTATCTCGCGGAGAGGGAATCGGCATCCTCGAAGTAGAAATAGTAGTTGTGGCTTCCCGAGCTCAGCGTCGTTGAATACTCGTAGTCCCCGTCGGCGGCTACCCCGGAGCTCAGGCGCATCGCGTGAGGCTCACCGTCGATAACGACATTCTTAACCGTTGGGGCCGTCTCGTCCGGGTCTTGGTAATGCACAGAATACGTAAACGTTGTTGAGATGGAGCCCGCAAATGGGGAGACATTTCCGTTCGAGAGGGTCGGGGCCTTGGCCCCACTTTCTTCCGCTCCGGTAACAACGAGCGAGTACGGCTGCGGACCTTGCGGGGTATTGTATCCCTCAATCCTGATTGTGTAATCCCCAATCATTGGGTTCCTGATATAGACGCACTCTACGACGTTAAGCCGGTCGTAATCGCCGCCTGGAACCGATAGCCCGTAGCTGAACCAGTTGCCTCGATACTCGCCGCCCGACGGCGGAACGACCAGGAGATCAAGGTCGTTGACCAGATTCGTCTGAGCCGCCTCAGAGGAGGGATAATCAGTCCAAACCAACGTAACCTTCAGCATGTCGGCCGTTGAGACCGAGATCACGTATTCGTCGGAGCTTCCGGTCTGAAGCCCCGGACTTACGTCCCAAACGGTGAGGCGCCGGCTGTCTCCGGCGAAATAGAGCGTGTCGTCCAGCTTTATTCGGCCCCATCCTTGACCGTTGGCGGGTATTGCGCCTCCCGTGTCGCTCCCCGTCATGTCAGCCGCTCCGTTAATCAACACAGCTTTCAGCAGTGAGGCGCTCGGGGCAAGTGCGTCGGCGGCGTTTCGGGCGCCCGTTGGACAGAAACCTTCCAGGAAGTATTGTCTTGCGAGTGCGGCCGTTGCCGCAGCCGCCGGGCATGCCATCGAAGTGCCCTGCATTGTCGCAGTCCCGCAGTTGTAGGACGAGATGTTGGCGTCGCCTTGCGCCGAAACGAGATACTCCCCTGGAGCAACAATGGTGGGCTTGATTCTGCCATCCCGCGCCGGGCCATGACTGCTGGATGAGGCCATGTCGTTCTGCGACAATGGGGCATGAGGGTTCTTGCACGAGCCTACGCTCACGCAGTTCTTGGCGGTCGCGGGCGGGTTGACCGTGTTGTCGGCAGGGCCGTCGTTGCCGCTGGCGAAGAAGATAAGGAAATCAGGATAGTCCCACATGAAATCGTCAACGTCCCGGCTGCGGAAAGTGTAGGAATTGTCGCCAGCGCCACCCACTTGCGTGCCCCAGCTGTTCGAGTGTATCCTTGCCCCAGCGTTGTAGGCCTGCCGGAAATAGCTGTCAAGCCCGAACGGAATCGACGAAAGGCTGTCTCTATCGCCGATGTCCTGGACGACTAGCTTAGCCCGATACGCTATGCCATCGTTCGTGTCGTATTCCTCCGGGTTCGCGTGGTTGTCGCCTGCCAGTGTGCCTGCGATGTGAGTGCCATGTCCGTCCTCGTCCCAGCCTGTTTCGCCAGTATAATCGTAATAGGCGATGATCTTGCGCTGCCAGTTGTTGACTGTCGAACTCGGGAGGCCCTGAGAGCCGTCGTAGAAAAAGCAGCTGTCAGCGTCAACACCGGTGTCCCCGACGCCGATAATCACGTCCTCCCCGTGAATCCCATGATCCCAGACGGAGCAGCTGTTCTGCACGTCCGACTGAACGACCCATCTGGCCACATCGTTCAAAAGAACCGGGATGCGATGATAGTCGATCCAGGCAACGTCGGGCTGCGAGGCGATATCGGGCAGCAGCTGCCCGAGGTCCTGCGCAGATACCGAGAAGACTATCCGCGGCCGCGCGGGGTCGTGCGAAACGCCGACTATTTTCACCCTCGCGCCGGAATTTGAGAGCATCTGCTCGAGGTCTGTCAGACGGTCAAGCCTCGAATGCTTCGGAAAGAGCTGAACCATGATCGTCGGCGTTTCCCACTTCAATATGCGTCCGCCTTTCTCCACAAACTCGCATAGACCGCGGGATAGCTTGTACGCGGGTTGATACACGCCGACCCACTCGATCGGCAGGGCGGTCGTGCTCTCGAGTCTCTCGGCCGCCTTGGGCGCCATCCTGACAACAAATGCAAAATCAGGAATATAACTTACCAAACACGCGCCCTTCTCCTCGAGCCCTGATCTCATCTCTTTTGTGATCGGGCACGAGAACTGCACGATGTAATAGGCATAGTCGGCGTCCAGGCAAAACGGGGCCCAGTATTCGGGCCAGATGTCCGGCTCGCCGTCCGATTTTCCGTCAAACTGAGCGTATTCCAGCTTGATCAACGGCCCGGCGCCAGAATCGGACGCAAAACCCCAAACGGCGAAAAACGTCAACAACATGAGTCCCGAGAAGATAGACCTTCTGTAAAAGCCTTGCATACTAACCTCCGGCTAAGTTGCTAAAGATGCGGTTAAGGGTGGACCCACTATATTGGCAGATTCCACCAGAATGCCCCGAAATATGTCCGCAATACTAGCCAAGTCCGCTAGGCGAGTCAACCTCGCGGCCTACTTCACGACTTGTGAGGCGAATAGGAAGCGATGGCCGTCCTTCCTCAAGAGCGGGAGTTGTTCCTCTAGAACCGCGACGGTTGTCCGCCTCAGGTGGCAGATGCCGATAACAGGCTGCTTGAGCCTTATCGAGAGCGCCACCAGCTTCTCAAGCTGAGCCTCGATCGCCTTTTTTTCGTTTTCGTTGTCGAGGAAGACATCTCGGTTTGCGACCTTCAGGTTCATGCTTCTCGCCACCTTAAACGCCACGGTGTCCGCGGTCGTTCTGCTATCGATGAAATAAAGCCGCTTTCTCTTCAAGTGACTCATGACGGCGGCCATAGCTGTTAGGTCCGTGCAAGCCCTGGACCCCTCGTGGTTGTTCACGCCCGAAACATGCGGCATGCTCGTCAGAGCCTCGTCAATCAGCATCTCTATCTCTGCCTCGTTCTGCCCGCATCGAATCTCAAGTTCTGGGAAGCCGGGGCCCAGGTACCGAACAGGCTCCATCGGAAGATGTAACATGACCTCCCGTCCGCTTGTGTGCGCCGCCTCAGCCGTCTCGCTCGCGAACGTCGTCTTCGGCAAGACCGAGAACGTCAGCGGACAGTCTATATCGACAAGCCGCTCTGCTAGAGAAAGGTCATAGCCGCAGTCATCGACTACGATCGCAATCTCCGCACTCTCATGCGACCCGATAGCCTCGCTCGGCTCGAACTGAAACGTTTGTGGCGGAGTCATCGGTGGAGTCGGTTTCGTCTGGGCGATTCTTACATCTTGAATCGGCTGGACGAAAAGGAGGCATTGGCGCTTGACTCGGCCGAAGCCCAGGTCAATCGCAAGCATTTCCCTGTCGCGCTGGGAGCTTCTCTTAACCGCCGCAACCCCGGCGCCCTCCCTCGAAGCCTTCTTGACGAGCAGTGCACGAAGCGAATCAAACTTGACGGAAGGTGAAATCCTAAACTCGCGGTATTCATACTCGTCCGGCGTGCCGTTTGCGACGTTCTTCTGGAACGTCAAGTCGCTCTTGTGAACGCCTGACTCTATCAGCGCCTCGTTGACGGCCTTGCGCAGCGCCTCGGACCTGAGCTGCCGCTCTCCGGGCGAGAACAGGCCCTTGTCTTGTGCCCAGGTGAACAGCTCCACGGTGACCGAAGACTGACCATACCGCGTCTGGAGGAAATCAAGCCCGAATATCGCCACCGCAAATCCGAATAGCCCTGCGATTATGAATACGAACGGCGAGATGGCGCGGGCCGTGCGTCTCTTTCGCGGCTTGTGGGGAGCTCTTTGCTTCTTGGTGGTGGACGCGCCGCGACTCTTCGGCCTCGAGGCGGAGGATGACGACGCCTTCCGTTTTCCGGTCTGGGCGCTTCTTGGGCGCTTGCCCTTGGGCACGCGAGATGACATAGCTGTCCTTCTGTTGATTCGGATTGCTCTCTATCTTGTTCTCGTCATGGAACTGCTGAAGTATCCTAGCGCATAGTGGGGATAATCAAAAGCAGGAATTAGGGGTTCTTGGCAATGCGGCTACTGGAGATAGGACGGAATCCACGGCCATGACTAGTGCTCCTAACGGGGAGTTGGGCCGGCAGATCGAACCAGCCTTCGTGATTGCGATTGAGGTTAAACCTATGTCCCGCTTGACACGAAAAGGAATGATGACCTGAAATTTCTTGCTTTTTGAGTAGCTTGGATGTTTATATTGAAGAGTTAGGGTATGTGTAGCGGCAGTTGGCGACTTGAGCTGAGATCATGTTTCAGCTGGGCAATTTGCGCGTCCAAGCCTGGGGCTAATTTGTTTTTTAAGGGGAACAAGGACGATGCCGGCCGAGGTTGAGCTATCTAGAAACCTGTTTTACATAGTGATCACTGGCCAGTTCAATCCGGCCATTCTCAATCATCAGTTCCTCGTGGAAAAGGCCAAGGCAATACCCCCAGGCTGGGATGAACCTGAGGTTGTTATCCTGCCAGTCATGGCCGCCTTGGATTACAAGAAGAAAGGCCTGAAGGTCCTAGTCGAGCTAACCTCGTTTGTCGTGTCGCATGAATTGATACGCGCTGACGTTCCCAGAGTGCTCCGCGTGGCTAGATCTTACATGAAAAGACTAGATGATACACCTGTGTCCAGGATATCACTGCATTCACGGGGACAGGTGTGTTTTCCAACACCTGAGAACGTTGCCGATTTCGAAGGTTGGATACTCAGGGACAAGAGGGCATTGGTTTCCTGCCTCGATACAGATACTCTTGACGTGTCTGTCAAACTCTCCTATGGTCTTCGCGATTTTAGCGCGACGATGAACTTGGGGCCATTAGATAGCCAACAGAACCATGTAGAATACTGGCTGCATTACGATAAGGAAGTTTGTGACGCACGAGAGATCATCAGAGTAATGTCAGATAAGAATCAAATCACGGAGCTTCTCGTCACCGGCGACAGGAAGTTAAAGAACCTGTCGATGGGAGGACCAACGTTTGCCTACCACTAGCGATGTGGCTGACTTAAAAAGAACAGAGGGGTTTATCCTCTCCAGCACCGTTCGAGATCGCTTGGAATCCACGATCGCGGCACTGACGTATGCAGCGCACCTGGGTCGCGCATTTCCGCAGCGAGGGATCGCGGTTGCCCTGAGTGGCATGCTTATTCACGCTGCGCAGAGATTCTCTCCTGTGGATACGTGGCTGCCGGGAGCGCTCGTCGGAAACGGTAAGGCGGCGGCACTGACTACATGGGGTTCTCACTCTCTTCCAGAATGGGTTGCCATTGCTGACGAAGAGGCTGAGGAGGATCGGCGTCGCCAGACTCAGGAGAAGAACTTCAATGCGTTCCTTGGGCTGCTTCCGCGACTTCTAGAAGACCATGCAGGAGAATACGCCCTTATCGTTCATGCGGAACTCCGGAAGGTGGATGGAGATTTGGAGGCTTTGATTCACCATGCCTACTCGAAGTTCCCCGGCGCCATAGCTTTGATCCAACCTATACAGAAGGAACTTCCTAAGTCCTACGTTGGTGGCCCGCGGTCAGGTTCCGGTCGGTGATCAATGAATGGCACACGGTTGCGACTACGAAGGCAGCGAGATGGGGCTCCGGCCTTATCCAGTGGCGGTGGCAACGGTAAAGACCCCAGATCCCCAGGACCCGCGGCGAACGCGTGCGGACATCAAGTGCCTTGTGGACAGTGGAGCGGACAGGAGCGCGATGCCGGCACGGTTTCTCAGGCGACTGGGAGTGACCAGCGGTTGGGAGGAGGATATCAAGGACTTCTCCGGGGAAACTAAGAGAATAGAAGCCTCCCACGTCCGGATAAGTCTGTGCGGCCGGAAGTGCGGATTGGTGGCCGTTGTCCGATTGAAAAACGGGTCCCTCGGGATTCTTGGAAGGGATGTCCTCAACCACTTCAAAGTCGTGCTAGACCCTCAGAAGTCGCCTAAAGGGCGCTGCGAGATCGAATAGCGCAAGACGCATAGCCCGGGGCATGGTCTCGTGCACGTAACGGCCTCTTGTCCTACGGCTTTAAGTTGTCTGCCGGTGGCGCCTCCTCGATGGGGGTCCAATTCAGGATCGCATCGCGTGCCTTTTGAAGCTGGAGGTCGTCGTCCGCATCCCCTTTCGACGGGGCGGTGATGTCGGGCTCGAGGCCCAGGTTGTGCACTTTCTGACCGAAGGGGCCCAAATACTCCGACGTTGAGAGAATCACCCTCGTACCGTCTGTAGTGGCGATGCAGTCCGTGCCGAGGGCAAATCCGAATGTTTTTTCCCCCACGAGCCTTGCGATCCTATGCCCGCGCAAGCAAGCGGCAAGTACTTCCGCCTCGCCGACGGTGCGCTCGTTGACAATAACGACGACAGGAACGACCTCGCGCATAGCGACAACGCTGCTATCTCTCGCGACCTTTTTCATGTTCGCCGCGCGGCGAATCGATTGGACGAAGATGGGTCCTGACCTCACAAAGCGGCTGCAAATGTCCTTGACCTCTTCAATCGAGCCGCCGATGTTGTCTCTGACATCTATTATGATCCCCTTTAATCGAGAGGCTCCGATTAAAGATAGAGCCTCCTTGAACGTCTTGAACACGCCATCGGCGAACCTGCGAACCCTGAAGTGGAGGATACCGTCCTCGCCCACGGCATAATCCGCCGGAAAAGAGGCGTAAATCTGGCGGTGGAGCTTTGCATGTTTCATCTTGAAGTCATTGGGGCCATAGACCGTCAACGTAACCTCGCTCTGTGGGTCGCCTTGCAGATTCCGCCGAAGCTCATCTAGCGTCAAGCCTCGAACTGAATGGCCATCAATCGCCGCTATCCTGTCGCCAGGCGCTATCTGAGAGCCAGCTGACGGTGAGTCGCTCTCACAAGAGATCACAATAAAAGCCCCGCCCTTCAACATGATGTTCAAGCCCAGGTCCGCCTGCGGTTGACGCCCCTCGTCGGCAAATACTACCGTTGAGCGAGCATCGAGGCTCGAGACGAGTCGCTTGGTCCCGTGTCTGAGCAGCTTGCCCATATCCACCTCATCAACGTAGAACTCGTCTATCGTCCGAAGTGTCCGGACAAGCGTTGAGAGATAGGGGAAACAGGCCTCGAGCTCGCTTATCTTCGCCGCGCGGCGAACTCGCTCAGCTTGAGAAAGGCAAAATGTGAGGACCCCCAGTCCCGCAACAACGGCGATTGCCCACCGGACGAAGGGCTTGACACGCATCACTGCCCTCCTTTCGTTGCCTGTGAGAGTCCTGCTTGAAAACATGCGATAATCAGTCACGGACACGACCTGACAGTTTGGCGACTCTTCGCCTTTCGGCGGATCGGCAGCGTTGCGCTTCAGCCGAGAGGTCAGTCCGCCGGAAGCCGTCCGGCTAGAAGTATATCTTGAGCCCTGCCGTTGCGCTGATTCCCCCCAGATCGAGATCGTCAGGCATGTCCCTAAGCTCGGTCGTCTTGTAAGTGTTCCTCTTGAGCCGTTCAGACTCGCTTATCGAGTAATACTCTTCAGACATTGATGTATAGCCAAGCCCAAAATCGGCCTTGCCCCAACGATACCGGAAATCCATCACCAGGGCCAAATCTGCCCTGTCCTCAAATAGCTTGGCAAGGAAGAGCTCCGCCCCAATCCCACCGTTGAATCCCCAGGTCGTGTCGTTCATCTTTGGAAGCTCATCGACGCGAGCCGAGAAATAGGTGCCGCCAAGCGAAATGTAAGGGTTGATCTTCTTATCGTTTAGAAAGGAAAACCCCACGTTGAGGTCAACCGGTATTATCTTTGTGATGACGTTCTCGTAGTCGGCCTCAACCTCACTCGAACTCTGACCGGCCGGGTATTTGACGCCGTCAATGATCCGACAGTAGTAGCTTTCCCTATATTCGGTCTTGGTGAATTCCGGGATGCGATCGTAGAACATCGAGGCCTTGATCTCACCGAAGAGCCAGGGCAGGAAATGATACGTAAATGTGCCGCCATACATGAAATCGTCGTGCAATTCTCCGAGCTCCGGCAGGTAGATGCCGCCCTCCAAACTGATCCCAAACTTGCCCGACGTATCCTCCGAAAACGCAAAACTAGCGAGCAGCACGCTCAATAGCAACCCCAATATAAAAGCACTTCTCATCCTTGTTACCTCCGGTGAAATCGAAGATTGATTGCATCCATGGAGGGCCATAGCCCTCTTGTAATTAGTCCTGTCTTTATAATAAGGCACGTATGGGATGTCAAGCACTCTCTTTAAGTCCAAAGCCCAGGGTGCAAAGCCGGGTCTTTGCGGAGGTTCGCCGACCGGCGAATCCGAAGTTGAGGGGTGGCTGTCCCAAGTCCGGGCTTCTTCTGATCGCTGACTCTCAAAGCATAGAGGCGGGATCGACATCGACCGTCACGCGGATGTCAGAAGGCCCCATTTTGGCTCTTTGACCTCCGCTCACGCCATGGCGGACAAGCTTGAGGGCTTTGAGCCTTTCCAAGAGGAAACTGTGCAGCCGCGTGGAGCTATAGGAGCGCACAAAGGCCTGGAACCGATACCTGTCCTTGAGCTTCGCTATCGGCGCCTCGGCCGGCCCGAGTATGTGGATGTTATCGGACTGACCTGCCCGCAGGACCTCCCCTACACATTCAGCGGCCCTTGAAGTCCTCTTGTAATCCTTGCCGGACACCAAGAGGGACGCCAACCTCGTCAATGGCGGCAAACCCAATCTCGTCCGGAACTTCATCTCCTGCTCAAAGAACGATGTATAATCCTGCGCCGCGGCCGCCTTGATGGCGTAATGCTCGGGCGAATACGTCTGGAGAAGGACGGTTCCCCGCTTGGCGTGGCAGACCTCGTTCGCCGCTTTGCAGCTACGTCGGCTGAACCTGCCTGGCCGACCGCTGACCTGTGTCAGAAGCTGAAAAGTCCGCTCCGCAGCTCGAAAATCAGGCAGGTTGAGAATTGTGTCAGCGAGCACGACAACTACCAGCGTCAGGTGCGGGAAATTGTGCCCTTTGGCGACGATCTGGGTGCCGACAATGATGTCAACCTCGCCTCTCGTAACGGCCGACAAGGCCCTCTCATATTTGCGCCTCGTCGAGATGGCGTCGCTGTCCATTCTCAGGATGCGTGCGTCGGGAAAAAGCCGAGCCGCCTCCTCTTGAACCTTCTCTGTTCCGAAACCGATGAACTTGATCTGGTCCGAACGACATGCGTCGCACTGGGTCGGCACGGGTCGTCTTGTCCCACACAAATGGCAGACTAATGAGCTTCTAGCACTGTGGTATGTGAGCGTAATGTCGCAATGGTCGCACCGAAAGACGTGGCCGCACTTGCTGCAAATCAAGAACGGTGAAAACCCCCTTCGATTCATGAAGAGAAGCGCCTGCTCGCCGGCCGCAAGGGTTCTCCCCACGGCGTCAGAGGCCTCGTCGGCAAGGATCGACGAGCTCTTTTGCGCTTCCTGTCGCATATCGATCACTTTCACGTCAGCCAATGGCCGTGAATCGACCCTTTGGCTCAGGAAGATGTATTGGTATTTCCCCCTGACAGAATTGTGAAACGTCTCAAGCGACGGGGTCGCGCCGCACAAGACCACGGGACACTTGAAGATTGAGCCTGAGACCACAGCAACGTCTCTTGCGTTGAAATGAGGCGCGCGCTCCTGCTTGTAGGTCGCCTCGTGCTCCTCATCGACGACGATGAGGCCCAGACGCGCAAGTGGTGCAAATACCGCCGAGCGGACGCCGATCATCACGTCAACCTCCCCGCGATAGGCCCGCTCCCACTGGTCCCGACGCTGCGCTGGCGTGAGTTTGCTGTGAAATATCCCTGCCCTGTCGCCGAATCTGCGAGCGAAAAGCGAAAGCAGCGCTGGCGTGAGGGATATCTCCGGGACCAGAATCAGCGCTTTCTTGCCTTTTTTCAGCACGTGTTCGGTCGCGCGAAGGAAAACCTCCGTCTTGCCGCTGCCCGTCACGCCGTGAAGCAGAATCGGTTTCGTATCCTTTGCGTCCGCCGCGGCGATTATCCTCGAAAGCGCATCGCGCTGCTCACTAGTGAGCTCGAGGTTCTCTGTCGCTTCGTCACTGTCGGTCCACAGGTCGGCCGGCAGCGAGGATATGATATCAATCGGCCGTCTCCCCCGCCTGCTGGTTCGCTCGACTCCGCCCGTGCTGATTTGCCCCTTAACTTCGCCAAGACCGTGTGGGACCGCCGCCTCAACTACCGTGCCAAGAGGCGCGAGATAATAGGACGCAACCCACTCAATGAGCTTCAGCATTCTGCGCGACAGGACGGGCAAACTATCGACGACCGATATCAACTCCTTGACAGATGAGAGGCTGCAACTTGGGATGAGGCGTATGACGACGCCGATGCGCTGTCGGGTCCTCAGCTCGACTATCACTCGTTTGCCGACGGCTACGTCCCGGCTGAGATGCTGCGGAACGGCGTAAGTGAAGCACTTTTCTGCGCCGATGCCCAGGGAGACCTCGGCGAACTGTTTGTATGGATGATTCATTTGAGCCGATGAGTTTGATTGAGGCTTGCACATAAGTCCGTTAGTTTCGGTCCCGTTGTTCATTTGCACAGCAAGAATACATCACATTGAATTGGCTGTCAAGACCAACGGGGCCGTGTTCATTTGCGACAAGATCGTCGGAATTAGCCTGCAGGGGCGGTGTCTTAGACCCGCCCGCCTATGTGAATACAATCAAATACACTACCCTGGATAAGGCAAATCAATTAGAACGGGCGTGGTCTTAAGACCTCGCCCCTACACACCGGCAACGAGGAGGGAGTAGGTAAAAAGAAGGAAGGCTGGCCCCGGGGGAGAGGACCAGCCTTCGTGTCTAAGATAAGGAGAAAACCTCCCTATGGGGTTAAAATCATGTCGTCCATGTTCATTTCGAGGCCCGTAGCTGTGTCGTGGCTTGAGTCCAGGCCGCGCCAGGCCGACGGAGGTAGGACCGTTGCCCGCCTTGTCAGAACCAATGAGGTCACCTCGTAGCTCACGATGCTGCCGTTCTCGCTGTCTGTGATCATGCAGGTGATTAGGTATTCACCCGATGCGTCACGCCTGGAGAACGTGTAGTTTAGAAGGTCAGCAACTACCGACACTCCGCCGTCGAGGAACGCTGAATCGACCGCTAGCAGCTCGAAGCTGCGACCGCTGGGCAGTGTGACCCAAATCCGCGCATCAATCACAACGGTTTCACCGCGGTTTGAGGCGCCAATCGCTACGACCAACTCATCGCCGGGTATGAACCGTGACTTGTTGGTGGAGACATCGACGGAAATTGCCCAATTGCCCTCAAACGGCGTTGCGGCAACCAGCTCAGAACGCTGCTCAACACCAAAGTAATCAACCGCAACGAGGCAATAGTAGTAGGTTACGCCGTTGATAACGCTCTCGTCGGTGTAGCTGTAGAACTGAGGCTCAACCGTCGTCCCGGCGCCCTCAATCAGCCCGCGATTCAATCTAGCGAAACGACCGTTCAGGTCCGTGCTGCGCACCAAGTAGAAGCCGAGGTTCTCCATCTCGGAAACCGTCTGCCAGGTCAGGACAACTCTGCCGTCCCCAGCGGAGGCCTTGAACCAGGAAAGCTCTACTGCCAGCGAAACCGCATTGGTCGTGTTCGACAGACCCGAAACGTTGCCGCGATCGTCCGTGCTCGTCATCGCAAACCAGTATTCCACGCTCTCCTCGGGCATCTCGAACTCGTAGATCTCGAGCGTGCCCGGAGTCGCGGGAATAATCTCGCTCGTGTCGAGCGGCGTCGCCGCATCGAAGTCATCCATCGTGTTGATCGGGCCAGTGTCGCTGTAACGGATGTCGTAGCTCACGCAAGGCCCTGAAGTCGCATCCGTCGCGTCGTCCGCGGGCGCCGTCCAACTCAGTACAACGCCGGCTGTCGCAACTGCGCCAGTCTGCGCCTCAAGCGTGCTGATCGTCCCAGGTGGGATAAGATCGTCGTATCCGATGCCAAACAGCGACACCTCAACGTTCGGCGTCTCGGGATCGTCAGTCGAGACCGTTACGATGCCAGTAATCGTCCCAATTGTGCTCGGTGTGAACTCAACCGTTACCTCTACCGGCGAGATTGTGGCAATAGTCACCGGGAGCTCCGTGTCAACTGTAACCACGTAATCGGCTGTGTCAGACGTTATGCCAGTGAGATTGAGCGCCACCAACTGGCTCGTGTTGGAAATCGTGAACGTCAACTGCGCTGCGTCGCCAACGAAGAGCATTCCGAAATCAAGCGAAGTCGGCTCGACAACCACATTCGGTGCGGCCTGGGCGGTGCCGGTCAAAGTAATCTCATAGGTCGGTTCGACAGGATCGTTGCTCAAAATGGTCAGAACGCCGGTCGTAGCACCGATCTCAACCGGGTGGAAGGACACGTCAACGAACAGAACGTAGCCTGGCTCAATCGTCCACTGCGTTCCTATGCCGGCGCCCGTGGTGCCAAGCGTGCCGAGGGTCGCGAAGTCGAGCGAGAAGCTCTCAGCGTTCTCTGTGATATCGATATTCGTTATCTCAAGATTGGCCTCGCCCATGTTGGCGATCTCGAGCGTCCCTGTTGTAACTTCGCCTACGCGAAGCGTGCCAAAGTTCACAACCGCCTCGAGATTCGGGAACTGCATGAACGGCGCCTCGAGGCCAACGCCCGAAACGTCGATGTCCCACACGGGGGTGTCGGGATCGTCGCTATAGACCGTGATCACGCCCGAAATCGTCCCTATCGTGCTTGGGCAGAAGCGAATCGTGAACGACTTGGTCTCGCCGGTCGCGATCGTCGCGTTCGTTACGCCGACAATCGTGAAGTCAGTCGCGTTCGATGTGATGTTCGTCACGCTCAAGAGAACGGCCGTGGCGTCCGTTGCGATGTTTGTTACATCGAGCGAATAGTCGCTAATGCCGCGCTTCGGCGTGTCGGGGAATTGATACTCAGTGATCGTGTCGATGTCCGGCGCAACGCCAAATCCGGCCAAGTCGAACACTACGTTGGCGCCGAAGTCCGGATTGGCACTAGAGAGCACCAGCGTTCCGGTCGTCGCGCCAAGCTCCGTCGGATGGAACGTCACCGTAACTGTTGCCAGGCTCCCGATTCCGAGGGTCCCTGTCGTCGGCAGAACCGTGAACGGAAGCGCCGTCGCGAAGTCATACCCGAAATCTGCGGTCGCGCTCGTCGCGTTCTTCATCACAAATATCCACTCGACGGTGTTGCACAGGCGAACCGCGCCGAAGTCATGGCCGTCAACCGCAGCCGCCGGGTCGAACGATATATCCGCCTCGACCGCGGTTCCTGACAAGTTCACGACGAAGTCGCCGTCAGGGTCGTTGCTCACGAACGTTACTGTGCCCTCATAGTCGGTCTGCGCTTGGGGACAGAACGCGATCACCATCCCAATCGTTGCACCCGAACCGATTGTGGCTGGAGTCGAGAGAGTAAACTCGAATACAACGGGATCGCTGCTTATAACATCTGTAATCTCCAGGTCGCCATGGCCGTCGTTGCCTATGACGAAGTCGCCGGGCAGACATGCGCCAACGACCCCGTAGCCGAAGTCAAGAGTGTCCGGCGTCACAGCAATATCGGGCGGGACCCCGGTCCCCGTAACGTTCACGACGAAATCGCCGTCTGGATCGTTGCTCACGAACGTTACTGTGCCCGCATAGTCCATTGCTGCCGGGGGGTAAAATGCTATGACGACCCCAATCGTGGCGCCTAAGTCGATTGTGGCGGGAGTCGAGAAAACGACCTCGAATACCGAAGGATCGCTGCTTGTCACATTCGTAACCACCAAGTCCCCATGTCCGAGGTTGGCGAGTATGAAGTCCGCTGGCAAGCACGAGCCAGGGGGCGCATAGTCGAAGTCGTAAGTGTCCGGCGTCACAGAAATACGTGGCGGGACGCCGGTTCCCGAGACGTTGACGACGAAGTCGCCGCCGGGATCATTGCTCACGAACGTTACCGTGCCCGCGTAGTCGGTCTGAGCTTGGGGACAGAATGCTATGACGACGTTCTGTGTGGCAGCCGACGCGACCGTGGCAGGTGTTGAGAAGATAACCTCGAATACTACGGGATCGCTGCTTATCACATTCAAGACTGACAGCGTTGCGTTGCCGTTGTTGGCGAGCGTGAAGTCCGCCGGCAAGCACGAGCCAATGTCCCCGTAGCCGAAGTCGTACGTGTCCGGCGTCACAGAAATATCAGGCTCAGCGGCCAGCAAACCTTGCGCGGCAACGACCATCACAAAAGCCGCAAGAACAACTGTGAGCTTCCTCATACTCATCTCACTCCTCCAATCAGAGTTAGTAAATGGTTATCGACTTTGCCAGATGGGCTGTAAAGCCTTAATCTAGCACAAATCAAATTGACGAAAGACCTGTCACGTTTCGCCTGCATTGATACTATTTGCTTAGATCCCAAACGAACTAGAGAACCAGATCGAGAGGAGATAATAATCATCCCTCGAACGTAAGTCAAGTGTTTCTCGATTGACCACTGACGCGCGTCAATCTCAAACATTTCGGGGCAGGGAATATACACCCCTTGACTGAATAGATCAAGCGAAAAATGAGAAGTCGAAAGTCGAAGGTCGAAAGTCGCCGAGGCAGGTTGCAGGCTCGCCGGAATGCGGTAGTTCGCGCAGTTTCGCTCAACTCGCTTCCCTTACTAGTCAAACAGATTGTCTGCACTAGTCGAACAGGTTGCTCGATTCTGTGCCGTCCTCTCGCTTAACTCGTGGGGCCTTCTTGAACGTAACGTTGACGTGTCTTTCTGGCGGGTATTCAATTCCCTTGCCTGCCATTATGTTCTCAACCGTGAGAATCTGGATGCGAGGATAGTGCTTGTCCCACCCGGGCGAGTAGTAAGGCTCCGCGCCCGCAGCCTCAATTCGCATCGGCTTCGTCGGCGGCAGCATCGTTATCAGGACGCCTATTGCGGCCTTTTCACGCTCCACAACGCCTCGCAGGTCCCGGAGGTGCGATACGCCCACGTGGCCTGCCTTGACGGACAGGACTATCTGCTTCGTCTCGCCGCCCTCGCCCTCATCGTGAAAATACAACCGGCCATCGATCCCCCTGTCGGCCCCCTTCCTCTGTTCGACCGGCCTTGCCCCAACTAAGCCCAGCGCCCACCACTGGAACTGATATGGGTTCTGCTTCGCCAGGGCCATCGCGCCGGAGACGGACACCGGCTCACCGACGACCTCAAACTCCTCCTTAATGCTTTCACCGAAGGCGTTCTCAAGCCGGTGCTTCATGAGAGTTACGGCAAGGTGTGTTATGTCAATCCCGATCCACCGGCGCTTGAGCCGCTGTGCCACGGCGGTCGTCGTCCCGCATCCGCAGAATGGATCAAGTACCAGGTCGCCCTCGCTGCTGCTCGCCTCGATGATGCGCTCAAGGAGCGCCTCTGGCTTCTGCGTCGGGTAGCCCAGCCGCTCCCTAGAAGCTGCACTCAGCGCCTTGATGTCATCCCAAAGCGATTGGACAGGCACGCCTTTACCGTCTTCCAGATATTGCTTTCGCTGCGGAACGGAACCGGGCTTAACTTGGACAATCAGGCCTTGGTCATAGAACTCCTGCATACGCTTTCTTGAATACCTCCAGAAGCGCCGAACCCCAAGGAACTCGTATTCTGGATTGCCCTTCGATGCTCCTCCGGGCCCGATCATGCTGATGAGCCTGTAACGTCTCCCATTTTGATCTGTGTATCTGAAGAATTGGCCAACATACTTCTTGCTGTATTCCTTAAAAACCGGAGCAAAAGCATATCGTTCTGTCTTGCTGTAGAAGAAGATGGTGTCGGTGTTGCGCCCAAAGAACTTGCTTCCCTGACCGACGTTTCCCTTAACCGTATGGGCACGCTTCCAGGTGATCTCATTGCGGAAGTTCCGCGGGCCAAATACAGCGTCCATGAGCAGCTTCAGGTAGTGGCTCGCAGTTGGGTCGCAGTGCAGGTAGATGCTGCCGGTTGGTTTGAGGACGCGCTTCAGCTCGACGAGGCGCGGGGCCATCATCGAGAGATAGGCCAGCATGTCGTTGTCGCCCAGGAGCTTCCTGAAGCCCTGCATCGTCTCTGAGACGCGGCCTCCAGCCTCGACGACCTGGCGATAGGCCATCGCCGCCTCTTGGTCCCAGCGCCACGTGTCCTTGAACGCCTTTATCTGGGCCGAGGAGCGAGTCCCGTTCCTCTCCGTGAAGAGGACGTTGTAGTTCTGGTTGCTCTTGAACGGCGGGTCAAGGTAGATGAGGTCAACGGATTCGTCCTTCACGTGCAGTTTCAGGACTTCAAGGTTGTCGCCGTAGTAGAGAGTGTTTCTCATTTGAGGTGGCATATGTCTTGTCATATCTGAACACGGCTCACATTGCGCTTCCCGATTCGGTCATGGGATTCAATCTCGCCTAGGACTTACCGCCTAAGTAGGCCGCGTTCAACTGTGGCGCCGGAGACGACGACAGCTGCAACGTCTGGTTATAGCGGGGCTTCATCGTCGACCGGGTGTATCGACTGAAGCATAAGGCGCTGACCTTTGCGCTGCGCTACGACTATAACACACTGTTCGAACATAGGCCTAACAATGTCGCTCATCATTCCCCGGGGAACAAAGAACTTACGAGACTTGCCCGTTTTCTCATCAACTACTTGGATTTGCCCTAGGTCTGATTTCCTGGCGTCGGCTTCCAACAGAATTCCTAGTTCCTCGAATGGTTGGTCAGGCTCGGCTCGCGCGGGCTCGATCGCAGCTACCCGGATGCGTTCGCGCGTCCGGGAAAGTGCGACGCGACGTTCGCCCTTAGCGGTTATTGCTGTAAAGCCGACGCGCCGGATGTTTTCGCCATCCGGCGCGATTTTCTCGGACAGACCGACGAAGTTCCGGAAATACGACTCGTCCTGAATGTGCTCCTCAAGCTTCTGAAGATCGCCTGCGTCGAGAAGCTCAAAACAATCCAACAGATCGTCGATCACATCGCGGGGGAACTCCATTCCCGGAAGGCTTTGCTGGGGGCCTCCGATGCGCAAGGACAGTGCAAAGCTTGCCGCGCGCGGCGCAGACACGTAGAGCTTCATCTTCTTGGCCAACTCTTTCGATCGCGGCCCCCTCTCACCGAACTGGAGGCCGCTCTTGCGCTCGGCAGTGCGATAAACCAGCGGCTCTATGTCCCGCACTCGTGACCAGAAAACGCTCGCCGGGGTGATGCCGAAACCCACGGCCGGCCCTTCCAGTGAGATCTGGAACTCCCCCGGCTGCAGCACTATGCCTCGGAGCGACAGATGCCGTTGGAAATAAACATCTTCTAAAAGATCTCGCAGTTCTTCAGCGATCTCTTCCGGGGGATTCCCAGCAAGGGCACGCCCGATCAGACGCTCGGCCTCCCGGAATTCTCTGCACTCCAGCGCAAGCGAGGCAGCGCTTCGGTGAAGAACGGACCTCGTGGGCTCTAGCTCGGACTGGTCTTCGGTTCCATGAGCAGCATCGCGCTCTAGCTCAAAGGCCCTGCGCATAAGCTCCAAAGCACGGTCGGGATAGCCGCGCCTCCGTTCGGCGCTGGCCTCCTCTGCAAGCGTCATTGCTTCCCGGTGAAGCCGGGCTATCTCGTTCATCGTTTCGCTACCCGGCTCTCAGGCTGGCTGAACTCGACAATCACAACGACGGCGGGTAGCAGGCTACTATCCGAGCGCTCTGTCTGTCTCAGCTTTTTCCGCACCCGGCTGGCTATTGCAGCTTTGGCTCCGGCCCGAATACCTGACACCTCAAGGCGCGCCCGACTCTGAAACAGCGAGTCCGAGTCGTCGGTGGGTCCCAGCCAGTAATCAAACCCAGTGCCCTTTTTGGCTCGCTCAACCACCTGTAATCCCGACAGTTCTGGCGCCAGAAGGCTTGCAATGGCACAGGCACCGTACTCGGTCGCTTCGTCGTCGTTATTCCAACACCGTCGAATCTGATCGGACGTAGGATCCCATTCCAATGTTGCGCTTCCCGTCACTTCTCCGGAGATTAGCATAGGAGTAGGGCTTGAGTGTCCTTGATCCTCTAGGCAGACACTGGCCGCCTGAGCAAGGGCTTCCCCGACTCCCGAGGTCAACCCTGGGGCGCCTGACTTCAGGTCTCTGAGTCTGAGCGGCAACTCACGCCCCTCGGGAACGACTAGTGTAGTGTATCTTATTTACCTTTCACATACGAGGTTGTAGAGCGGGGCCAG
>CBDVDH010000034.1:0-41539 GCA_965372715.1 uncultured bacterium
AAGAGGATATAGAGGAGGGTGTCGGCCGCCCCGGATCCCCCATCTGAAGATGGGGTTACGACAATGGTAGCCCTCTGAATCGCCTCGGCTGAAGCCGCGCGATGAGGTGCTGGCACGTGCCCGCGCTCCTTCCTCCGAATCACTGCGTTGCAACGCGGTGATACCGATAGTTCTCATCATATTAACACCCGAATTCATTCGGGTGACGAGAAGAGGCGGAGGCGCGCACCTCCTCCCTCCCCGGAATCCTCATCTGAAGAGGATATAGAGGAGGGTGTCGGCCGCCCCGGATCCCCCATCTGAAGATGGGGGTTACGACAATGGTAGCCCTCTGAATCGCCTCGGCTGAAGCCGGGCGATGAGGTGCTGGCGCGTGCCTGCGCTCCTTCCTCCGAATCACTGCGTTTCAACGCGGTGATACCGATAGTTCTCATTATATTGCACCATGTTTCAATATGGTGATCCTGGGCGTGCGCCTCCTCCTAACTCTTCTTCTGGCATTCGCCGCGCGGCGAACGCCCCACGTGCCCAATTCCGCCTTTCCTTGACACCTGGTCGGCTTTGTTTGTAGATTGTCGTATCAATCGGGCTGAGGTTGCTTTCAAAGAGAGCGGGTGCGATGCAGGACGCGATAGAATCGATGGTAGGGGAGTATTCTGGGAGGTATCTGCCCGAATCGCTGGCCAGGGCGGCGATTGTTGAGGTCGGCCGAAGGACATACCTACGAGGCTTCGTGGCGGCCAACGACGGCAATATCTCTGTCCGCATCGCAGAGAATCTGGTTCTGGCAACGCCGACGGGCCGCAGCAAGGGCTTCATCCGTGAGGACGAGCTTGTCAAGATGACGCTTTCCGGCCAGAAGCTCGAGGGTCCGCTTGCGCCATCGTCGGAGATCAAAATGCACTTGAGGATTTACGAGGCGCGGCCGGACGTCAAAGCGGTCGATCACGCTCATCCGCCGATATGCACGGGCTTCGCGGTGGCCGGCATCCCACTGGACAAATGCGTGCTGGCCGAGGTCGTGATGACGCTCGGCGCGGTCCCACTTGCCGAGTTCGCGGTTCCCTCGACGCAGGAGCTCGCGGATGCCGTGGCCGAGAGAATCCGAGAGTCCGATGCCGTCCTGCTGGCCAACCACGGAGCAGTTACTGTCGGGTCAGACGTTTTCGCCGCGCACTACAGCATGGAGCGGATTGAGCATCTGGCGAATATATCGCTCGTGGCCCGGCTGCTGGGCGGTGAGAGGCTGTTGACGCCCAGGCAGGTTAAGGAAATCGCCGAGGTTCAGAGGACATCAGGAACCACGCTGCCGCCGCTTGCCTGCAAGACCTGTTCTGATTCCACGTGTATGGCTGAGGATGCATCGGCTCAGCAGCCTCCGGACGCACAGCCGGCGCCCGGTGGCCAGCCTGCCTCAACACCCGATGTTTCGGATCGACTTGTTGCTCAGGTTGTGCGAGCTTTGAAGAAAGAATTGGCTGAGCTATAATGCGCGTTCTCTTAAGATGCTTTTTGAAACGGTAAAGGGAGCACATCTAGAATGTATGGTGAAGCGCTTGGAATGGTCGAGACCAAGGGTCTCGTGGCGATGATCGAGGCGTCGGACGCAATGGTCAAGGCGGCCAACGTGAAGCTAGTAACTTATGAGAAGATCGGCGGTGGTTACGTTACGGCTCTCGTGCGGGGTGACGTGGCAGCCGTAAAAGCCGCAACTGATGCCGGTGCCGAGGCGGCGAAGCGCGTGGGCGAGCTGATCGCGGTTCACGTGATCCCGAGGCCTCATACAAGTCTCGAGGATGTCCTGCCGATCGGCAAGACGGTTTCCAGGGACAAGAAGTAATAGCCCGAGGGCAAGTTCGACCTGTGTTCGGTGTCTGTTTGGCTTATGTGAGCAGCACTGCAAACCGAATCGGCGCACCGTAGGGGCGATTCACGGAGTCTTTGCCATAATTCCGTTCCACGTGCCTCGTAGGGTCAGGACTTGTGTCTGCCCGCCTTGTGATATTGGGTGCGCACATTCAGAATCGTGTGGGCGGGGCTTGTGAGGCTGGGACATAAGTCGGGAGGAGCTCTTGGTAGTCGAGGGTTTGTCTTTTGTGTGATGGATTTTGTAGTTGCGCGGACGTTGACGCTGCGGAGGACGAGGCGGAGCGTCTGCCCGAATCGGGGCAATACAGGCCGTTTGCGGCTGAATTCGCCTGACACAACGTCCCCTATCCTGGAAATTGGAGGCGAAATTGGTGGACTAATCAGATAGCCATCCCCAAAAAAGGGTGATCATGAACAAAAAACGACCATCGAATCAACGGAGGCAACCATGCACAAACTTATGTCCCAGCCTCCAAGCGCTGCCCCTACAATCCCCAACACCCGATTATGACCCTACCTCCTGATACCACGCGCTCACGAGACTTCGTATTTATGAATGAGGCGCTGCGGCTTGCGGGTCGCTCGCGTGGGAAGACCTCGCTGAACCCATTGGTCGGGGCCGTTCTGGTTAGGAACGGTCGCAAGATCGCGACCGGATACCACCTCCGCGCCGGCGAGCCGCACGCCGAGGTAGTCGCCTTAACAGAGGCTGGCTCGGGCGCAAAGGGCAGCACCCTATACGTCAACCTCGAGCCGTGCTGCCACTACGGGAAAACTCCGCCGTGCGCGGACCTCATCGTCAAGGCTGCGATCAGGCGAGTCGTTGTCGGAACGGTCGATCCAAATCCATTGGTCGCGGGCAAGGGCATCGCGCTACTGCGTCAGGCTGGCATCGAGGTCGATGTCGGTGTCCTTGAAGACCGATGCAAACAGCTCAATGAGGTCTATCTCAAGTTCATTACGACGGGCATCCCGTTTGTAACGCTGAAGCTCGCTCAGACGCTGGACGGTAAAATCGCAGCGAAATCCGGCGATTCAAAATGGATAACTGGCGAAAAGGCCCGCAGATTCGCCCACAAGCTGCGCGCCGAGACTGATGTCGTGCTCGTCGGCAGAGGCGCCGTTCAAAAGGACGATCCCGAACTCACCGTCCGCCGCGTCAAGCCTGCTCGAAAAGACCGACCAATTCGGGTGATTCTGGACAGCACTCTTCGGACTTCACCCGATGCGAAGGTCATTTCGAGCGGCTCGTGCGAGACGATTATCGCGGCGACCGAAGCGGCGCCTTTGGAGCGGGAGAATGCCCTGCGGGACGCCGGCGCCTCGATCATCCGAACCGGGTCGCGCGACGGGCGAGTTGACATCGGAGAGTTGCTGAAGGCTTTGGGCCAGCGGGGCCTGGCGAGCGTCTTGGTCGAGGGCGGCGCCGAGGTGGCCTGGGAATTCGCCTCGAGGCGCCTATTCGACAAGGCGGTTTTCATGATAGCGCCGAAGATTCTGGGCGGCCGCGAGAGCGTTCCCTCGGTGTCCGGGGCGGGCTTTCCGGCCATCTCAGATGCCATCGAGCTATTAATTCACAGCGTGAGAAGGCTCGGCGACGACCTGATAGTCGTGGTCTATCCCAACGTCCGTCAATGATGCCACCCTCACGCCGAACGGCCTACACAAAACATCCCCGAGCAAGTATTATCCATAGTGTTATCGTTAGGACTTTCGACCTTTGGATTTTGAGATAACATAGATGTTCACGGGATTAGTTGAGGCGGTAGGCGTCGTCCAGAGCGTCTCAAAAAGAGGCGCGAGGAATCTTCACGTCTTTGTCAGCGCGCCGTTTGAGGACACGAAGGTCGGGGACAGCATCTGCGTCTCCGGCGTGTGTGTTACCGTGACGGAGTTGGGCCCCGGCGGGTTCGGCTTCTTCGTTTCTTCCGAGACGCTTCGTCGGAGCAGATTCGCGTCGATATCGGCGGGGAGTCATGTCAATCTCGAGCGGGCGGTGAGGGCTGGCGATCGGCTCGGCGGGCATATCGTTCAGGGGCACGTCGATGAGGTTGGCAAAGTGCTGTCGTTCGAGAAAAAGGGCGGGGAAAGCGTGCTCTCGATCGGCCATTCGGGCGAGCGGGATTCGCTCGTCGTGGAGAAAGGCTCAATTGCTGTTGACGGCATCAGTCTCACGGTCGCCGATTGCCGCGGCGCCGGGTTCTCTGTCTCGATAATTCCCCATACGCTCGAGCATACGACGCTCAATGAGTTCAAGGTTCACGCTCCCGTGAACATCGAGTTTGACGTGGTTGCCAAGTATGTCGCGAAGGGCTTACAATCGTATCTGCCTGAGAGTGTCCGTGCCAGGCTTAAGAGTAACTTGAGTGTTGAGTTCTTGAGAAGCCACGGGTTTCTGTGACGGATAAGGGCTTCTGAAAGAGGCGGGCTTGATAATGGAGAACGAGAAAGAGTGTGGGGCCAAGACGGCGGTTTGCGACTCGATCGAAAGCGCGATCGCTGAGGTAGCGGCCGGCAGAATGGTCATTGTTGTCGATGACGAGGACCGCGAGAACGAGGGCGATCTGACGTGCGCGGCGGAGAAGATAACCCCGGACATCGTCAATTTCATGGCGACGTTCGGTCGCGGCCTGATATGCGTGCCGCTTTTGGGAGAGCGCCTCGACCAGCTTGGTCTTCAGCAGATGACGGAGCATAACAGGGCGCCTTTAGGTACTGCGTTTACTGTGTCGGTTGATGCGGTTCACGGCGTTACGACTGGCATCTCGGCGGCCGACAGGGCCAAGGCAATCGAGGTGCTTGCTGATCAAAGCAAAGGGCGGGACCACATAGTAGTTCCGGGGCACGTTTTCCCGTTGCGGGCAAAACCCGGCGGCGTGTTGGTTCGTGCGGGCCAGACCGAGGCGGCCGTTGATCTTGCTCGGCTTGCGGGCCTTTCTCCGGCGGGTGTGATATGCGAGATAATGAAGGACGACGGCACAATGGCGCGGGTGCCGGACCTCGTGCGGTTTCGCGAGGAACACAACATACCGATCGTTACGGTTCAGGACCTTATCAAGTATAGGCTCAAGCGTGAGATGCTTGTCGAGCAGGTCTCAAGAGCTCGCCTGCCGACGAAGTTCGGCAAGTTCACTTGTTTTACATACAAGAACGTCCTTCGGGACGAGCATCATCTTGCCCTTGTAATGGGGGACTTGGAGAGCAAGGAGAGCGTTCTCGTTCGGGTCCACTCGGAGTGCCTCACCGGCGAGGTCTTCAGGTCTCTGAGGTGCGACTGCGGCGACCAGCTCGAGAAGGCGATGCAGGTCATAGCCGATGAGGGTGTTGGTGTGATCTTATACCTGCGTCAGGAGGGCCGGGGCATTGGCCTTCACAACAAGCTCCGGGCCTACGAGCTTCAGGACGAGGGTAGGGATACGGTCGAGGCGAATGTCGAGCTCGGGTTCGCGCCGGACAAGCGAGATTATGGTATTGGGGCTCAGATACTCCGGCATCTTGGGGTCAAGAAGATGCGACTTCTGACCAACAACCCCGTGAAACTCGTCGCGCTTGAGGGCTACGGACTCGAGACTGTGGAGCGAATACCTCTTGAGATAGCCCCCAACGAGGAGAACAGGGACTACCTGGAGGTCAAGAGGCGCAAGATGGGGCATCTTCTGACCAAATTATAGAGATGTGGGGTGGGCTTTCTAGCCTGCCACCGCTAATTGATGACAGAACTGAAAGAACGCTATATTATCAAGTTTGGGCACGACAGATCGAGAGGTTGAGTAATGATAGAAAGACACGGAGTAATCGACGGGAAGGGGCTTAAGATCGGGATCGTCGCGTCGCGGTTCAATGAGTTCATAACGCAGAAGCTCGTCTCTGGGGCGCAGGATTGTTTAGTGCGGCACAACGTGAACGATAAGGACATCGAGCTCGTTTGGGTTCCAGGGGCCCTCGAGATAGCAGGTGTTGCTGCACTTTTGGCCCAAAAGAAGGCTCACGACGCGATTCTATGCCTCGGCGCGCTTATCCGAGGCGCGACGCCGCATTTCGATTATGTCGCGTCGCAGGCCGCACGGGCTATTGCCACGGTCTCGCTGAAGAGTGAGGTCCCTGTGGTCTTCGGCGTTCTGACTTGCGACACTATTGAGCAGGCGATCGAGCGGGCTGGGACCAAGGCTGGCAACAAGGGCTTTGACGCCGCCCTTTCAGCGATCGAGATGGTCAATCTTTACAGGACGCTGAGGTAATTGTGGATTGCGGATTGCGGATTGCGGATTAACTGGCAATTCGCCGCGCGGCGAACCAACCGGCAACGGAGACTCACATGGGCAATCGGCATCGTGCCAGGGAAATAGCGATAAAGTTGCTTTACCAGCATGAGGCGGTTGGGGGGTCTGCTGAGGAGATACTGGAGGGCTTTTTCGTTGGCCATCCTGTCAACAGCGACACGAAAGCTTATGCCGAGGACTTCGTGGCTGGGACGCTTGAGAACCTCGAGAGCATCGATTCGCTCCTGTGCCAGGTGTCCGAACATTGGTCGCTTGAGAGGATACTTCCGGTCGATCTCTCGATACTGCGCCTCGGCACGTTTGAGCTCCTCTATTTGGGCACCGCGCCGGCTGTGGCGATAGACGAGGCGGTTCGTCTGGCGAAGCACTTCAGCTCAGAGAAGGCCTCGTCGTTCATAAACGGCGTGCTGGACAAGGTGAAAGAGCTCAGCCAGAGCGAGAAGGGCGAGCCGGTGGTCTCGGGGGAACAAGCGTGAAATACTTCGTCATCTCGGATGTGCACGGCAATCTCGAGGCGCTTGAGGCTGTGCTTCAGGACATCAACGCCTCGACCGACGAGAACCACAGGATAATGTCGCTCGGCGACATCGTCGGCTATGGCCCAGACCCTATTCGCTGCATTGAGCTGACCTCGCAAGAGGCTTTCGTCTCGATACTCGGGAATCACGACTACGGCGTACTGGGGCTCACTGAAATCGACCTTTTCAACAGGGTCGCAACCGAGGCAATACTCTGGACGAGGAAGCATCTGACCAAGGACGCCTGGAACGAGCTAAGCAAGTTGAAGGACAGGATCCTGATTGAAAAGGGGATCGCAACTTTCACTCACGCCTCGCCGTATCAGCCGTCCGAATGGCACTACATCATCACTTATGGTTTCGCAAAGATGGCGTTTGCGGCGATGAGGACCCCGCTCTGCTTCGTCGGGCACTCGCATCAGCCCGTCTTTATTCTTGAGGCGCCGGCCGGCGCCATCAGCGTCATCCATTGCCAGGAGCAGCCGGCAATAACCTATGATCCAAGCGACAAGTACATCGTCAACGTTGGCAGTGTGGGCCAACCGCGGGACGGCGTAAACCAGGCCTGCTACGCTGAATGGGATGACGAGGCACGGACTATCACGATCAAGCGCGTCGCATACGATTTCAAGAAGACGCAGCAAAAAATCTGCGCGGCCGAACTTCCCACAGCCCTCGCTCTAAGGCTTGAGACCGGGCTGTAAGTCAGTTGGCGGTTCCGCCGTCGCCAGGCTATGGCGGACAAGTTGGCAGTGTAGGGCGGGCTTCCAGCCTGCCTACGTGATGCGGTTCCAAGTTCTGTGTTGCGGGGGCACAAGTCGGCGCCTCATCGGACGCCCGTGCCCCAGCCGGGAAGCAATCGAAAGGTTAAGGCGAGCTCGGCACGTGCGAGCCGACCCAGTGCATTCACAGGCAAAAGCAGCTACGGGAGCAGCGGCTCGCTGTCGGCTCGGAGGGGGTAGGATTCGAACCCACGGACCTTTCGGTCAACGGTTTTCAAGACCGCCGCCTTCGACCTCTCGGCCACCCCTCCGTGCTTAATCCAAAATAATAAGTCGATGGGGGCAATATACAAGGCAGGTTAGCCAAGAGGAAAGGGAAAAGGGGACAAAAGGAAAAAGGGAGAAAAGGAGAACGAGGAGTGGCGAGGGCTGCAGCGAACGGCGAATCGGCAATTGACGGTTCACTGGGCATGGTTTGTAGAGGCGCAGAACAGATCTAACGAATCATGGCGTTTCGATGGTGAAGGCGTAGATGCATGGCCCGGCGAGGTATGTTAGCGTGCCCGGCTCTGTGAGCGCGGCGGCGAAGAGGTAATTGCCGTCCATGCCGCCCGGGACCGGGGTCTCAAAGGCCGTAACAACGCCAGACGCGAAGCCCTCTACTAGCGGGATGTCCGAGAACCAGGGGTAGAGGCCCACGGCGAAGCTGTCGCCCCTGAAGCACATTATCGCCCCGTCCGGTAGCACGATAGCCACATAGACATCGACCGCAACCGCGGGGCCAGGGTTATCGACCTCAACTTGCGCGATGAGCGTGTCGCCCGGCGCGAAGTTCTCGTCGTTCAGATAACAATAGATAGCAAGTTCGCCCGCCATATCGGTCGGGTAGTGATAGCCGAGGTCAGCCATCCAGCTGTCGGCCACGCCGTCGGTTCGCGTCGTGAGGCAGTCGAGTTCGCAGTTCGCGGCAGTGTCGTTCCCAGCGTCGATGCACGGGCTATCCTCATCTTGCCCGGCCGGGACACAGGAAAGGTAATAATCGCCGTCGGGCCCCGTTGCAAAGAGCGGATCGTCGGAGATGTTATTATCCCCTGGATAGCCGCCATAGACGCAGCAGTTGCTGACCGAGGCCGAGCAGCCCTCGTAAAGATCGATCTCCGTCCCGTTCGCCCACAGTATAGAGTTCTCGAGCGTCGTGGTTGAGTTGTTGAGTATCCCAACAGCCCCACCGAACTGCCCAGCAGAGTTGGAATCGAACGTGCAGTTGCTGATGAACGGCTGCGCCTCGTTATCGACATACATGCCGCCGCCGGTATATTGGGCCACGTTCAAGGCAAAGAGGCAGTTCTTGACGGTCGGGAGGCAGTCGTTGGCGGAGATACCACCGCCCCAACTGGCGGAGTTGTTGACGAATTCGCAGCTGACGATGTCTCCGCCAGCGCCCCAAATGTGGATTCCAGCGCCCGAGGCCGCCTCGTTGCCCCTGAACTCACAACGCTTGATGTCGAAGTAGGAATTGCTCGTCTGTATGGCGCCGCCAGTCCGGGCGTAATTGAGCAAAAACGAGCAGTCCTCAATTAGCGGCGAGGCTTCGCTCAGCCCAATGCCGCCGCCCCAGCTGCCACCGCTCGGGTCCGGGATGCACCAGTTGTCAAGGATGGCGCACGAGGCGATTCTGGGGGACGAATCGTCGCACACGATGCCGGCGCCGATCACGGCGGAGTTGCTCTCGATGGTGCAATGGATGACGGTCGGAGAAGACCTGAAGATGCCGACTCCGCCGCCGTAGCTGTAGCCATTGGCGTCGGGAATCGAGCTGTTGTCCGAGATGAGGCAGCCCTCGAGCCAGACGTCGGCGCGAGCGTCACAGTGAACGCCGCCGCCCATCCAGGCGCTGTTCTCGCCTATCGTGCAGTATTGCATGATGATGTCTGAACAGGCTGCGAAGAGCAAGCCGCCGCCCTTGCCGTCGGTGCCGGCGCCGCTGGCCTCGCCGCCCTTAACCGTCAAGTCCTCAATCGTGAGGTGATCGACTTGGGCGCAATAGATGACGTGATATGCGCTCTCCTCCGCGTCGAGTATCACGGTGTTTGCGCCCTCGCCCGACAGTGAGACATAGGACTTCATCTGAAGCGGGAAGCTCTCGCCGTTCTCGGACGGCGAATACGTGCCCGCGGCGATGTAGATAGTCGCCGGATCGCCCGCTGTCCCGTTCACAGAAGCGAGCGCATGAGAGATTGTCTTCCAGGCCACTAGCGGCGAGGCGCCGGTGTTCGCGTCTGACCCGTTATCGGCATCGACATAGTAATCTGCCGCCAGCACGGCGCCGACCACCGCTAGCAGACAAGAGACGCAAGTCAAAAAAAGACTAAGGTTTCGCATTCTTCTGCCCTCCTGGATTCACATCTGACATCTACCTAGTGTTGCGGAGACCTTAGCACAAGGTAGGACAAGGTTTCAACGTTGGTCTGAAGCCAATCTCACGAGAAGGCCTCGCCACCGAGTGCGCACTCCGCGCGGCCCACTTAGTATCACGCCGACTGTTCGCAGGGAGCCTCGAGGAAGGTCAAAGACCGAAGCTCGGTATCGGCAGCGATCATCACGCCTTGCGGGAGGGTGATCTTGCGGGCGATGTGGCCGAAGGGGAGGCCTGAGAGGATTGGGTAGGGACGGCACGCGAGCTTCTCCATCAGGACTTGGTCGAGCGTGAGCGTGGGCTTGCGCCGGCGCGGGTAACACCGAACGAAGCGGCCGAGCAGGACCCCCGCGACGCGTGCAAGCACCCCAGCCAATTCGAGCTGCGTGAGGTAGCGGTCGATCCTGTATGGGGGCTCGTCAACGTCCTCGAGGAAGAGGACCGCGCCGGTCATGTCGGGGAAGTAGTCTGACCCGAGCAGAGCTGCGATGACGGAGAGACAACCGCCGACCAGCCTTCCCTGGGCCTTGCCTGGGGAGAGTGTCTTGATGCTTTTGGGCCACTGTCTCGGAAAGAGCGGCGCCCCCGCCCGAGCATTGAACGCGTGCAACATGCGTGCAACGGATTGGGGCGCGGTCGGTCGAGCAAAGTCGATTGAGGCGACGGGGCCGTAGAATGACACGAGATCGCAACGAGCGAGTAGGGCCAGTTGTAGGGCGGTTGCGTCGCTGTATCCCACCAGAATCTTCGGGTTCTTTTTGACGACGTCATAGTCGATGAGTTCAAGGAGCCTTGCCGAGCCATAGCCGCCGCGTGCGGTGAAGATGGCGTCGGTCTCGGGGTCCGCGAACATCGTGTTGATGTCCCAGGCGCGCTGCTCGTCGGTCCCCGCGAGATAGCCACGCCGGCTGAACAGATATTGACCCAGCCTGACGCGATAGCCCTGCCTTGTCAGGAATCGCGTCGCTTTACTGATCGACGCCTGATCGACGGGACCGGACGGAGCGATTATGCCGATCGTGCCGCCGGTCGGGAGCGGTTTTGGTTTCAGCATCTAAACACCTTGTTGGACCCCGGCGTGGACTTGGTGGTTGGTTTCCAAGACTATTCAAAGAACACCAGGGAGTACCAATTCTGCTTCTCTGACCCTTCCGGGTCCTTGAGGGTCTGTATGGGTAGCCCAAGGCCCCGGGCGGTGGCAAAGACGTCGATGCCCATCCCCTGCATCGGTGGCCTTGCCCGGGCCGGGTCAACGCACGGCTTGGCATTCTGATACGCACAGCTCTCACATATCGCGCAGTCGCTGAGGCTGAATGCGAAGTAGTAGTCATCTGTGTATGCTTGGCTCTCAATTGCGATGGAGATCTTTTGGCTATCGTTCTGGTTGTTCGTATGAATGATGAGAGCCCAGGAGTACCTCTTTAACAGCGGCTCGGCCTCCCAGGGCATCAGCGCTTTCGGGGCGGACGGGCAGACCCAGCTTCTGTTCCAGCTGTCGCAGCCGTACATGCACTTCAGTATCGTTCGGTGGTCGAACACGATGCTGTCGATTGAGACGATCAGCGCGTCCACTGCGCCCATTTTAAGCGCCCGCTTGGTGTAACCAGCAAAGGCCTTCCGCGCCTGTTCGATACTCGTTGGCTTATCGAGCTTAGGCATTGTTACGCCGCCTCTTAAGCATTAGTTCTCACCCTCAGACGCCGTCTTGATCCGCTTATAGGATGGTATATGGATCCTGTGGGACAGGCCGGCGTTGTTTATCTGTTCAATGGTGAAGATCTTGTCGAGCTCGATTACCTCCGTCTGGGGCTCCAGCAGCTCATCGAAGTGCGTTGCGATCAGCGTTGCCGTGATCGTATTGCCGGCCGTCTCATCCAGCCTGGTCCCGCAGAAAACCTTTGCCTGGGGGCTAACAGTGCCGGTTATTCTCGACTTCAGTTCCATCGCCTCGGAGGCCATGACTTTGTAGCCAAGCGTTGTAATCAGCAGGATCGCCTGTGCCCCTTCCATGGGGGGATGATCGACCAGACTGTTGTGCAGGAGCCTCTCAACGAGCTCATCGACCTTGTTGTGCCCGGAAGCCGTTGCCTCCGCCACAACCATCATCCCGCCGTCTTCGATTACGGCTCTTATGGACCCGAAATCTATCGCCATCTTTGCGGGCAAGAGAATCAGGTCCGTCACGCTGGCTATGATGCTCGTGAGCAGTTCATCACGAAGCTTCAGCGCCTCGTAATACGTTATCTCGGGAGTCAAAGAAAAGAGCTTATCGTTAGGGATAACAATAATGCTGTCGGCGCAGGAGCGAAGCTCGGCGACCCCCGCAGCGGCGCTGTCCGCCTTCTGTCGTCCCTCATACTCGAATGGCGATGAAACCACAGCTACCGTGAGCGCCCCCGCGTCTTTAGCGATCTTGGCGAGGTGCGCCGCCGCCCCGGACCCAGTGCCACCGCCCATGCCGGCCGCGATGAGAACCATCCTGTAGTCGCTTGCGATCTCGACCCACTTCTGCGAGGCTTCTTGGGCCGCTGCCTTGCCCAGCTCGGCGTCACCGCCACTTCCAATGCTCCTAGTTGTCTCCTTCCCAAGCAGCAGTTTCGACTCAATTGCGAGCCGTTCAAGTGACACGTAGTCTGTGTCAATCGCGATGAAGTCGAGCGACCCCACGACCCGATTCTGCATCTGCTCAATCAGGTTACACCCGTCGCCGCCCACTCCGGCGACCAGGACCTTGGTCTGTGGTGTCCGATCCTGGTCGCGCGCAAACCACACGAATGGCCATTTGGGCTTAGGGCGGACGGACGGCGGTCCGAAAGCGAACGACACTCCTGACGGCACAATTTCGGCTATGCTTCCCATCTTCTCTTACCTCCAAACTACGTAAGTGCTACATTCTTGCATGTTAACGCGTCCCACGCCCGCCTGAACAGCGAACGGTTTCTATCCGAGAGGATGCCGATCCCAGCCGCCGGCTCAGAACCGTAAAGCAGCAGGCCCACCACGGTCGCGAAGCAGGGGTCCTGAAGCGCCCCGTCGAAGCACTCCGTGTCGGTACACCTTGCCTTCCGGGCCTGAACGCCGAAGATACGGGAAGCTAATCCGCACAGGCCGACGCTGGCCGAGCCTCCCCCAGTCAAGACAACGCTGCGTTTGATGTACTTCTCCGCATCCGCTCGGTGGATGTCATTCCTAAGCGTCAGCAGGATCTCAGAGTACCTCGATGAGATCGCCCTGACTGCCTTGGGGTCCGGCCTGTTCTCGTCCTTATCAGGGAGCAGGGACTCGATATGACCCTCGGTTGGACGAGGCTTCTCAACAATGCAACCAGCACTAGTCTTGACCTCCTCAGCCGTATGGAAGTCGCAGCCAAGGCACTCGGCAACATCCCTGGTCACAAAGCCCCCACCCATAGCCAGGCAACTCGCGTATCTGGGTGACCCGCCGAAGTAGATGATGGCATCCGTTGTGCCCATGCCCAGGTCGATGAGCAGAACCCCATCCTCAGTCTCGTCCGGCGCCAGGCACGCCCTGGCTGACGCGAGCGACTGCAGGACGATGAGCCTGGCCGAGAGATGCGCCTCCCCGAGTGCTCTTTCGAGCTCATTGACTGCCCTCTGTGACGCTATGACGACCTTGATATGGGCCGCCAGGCGCTCCCCGGTCTTCCCAAGCGGGTTCTTAATGAACTTCCGGGTATCGACCGCGAAGTCCTGCAAAATCGTGTGAAGTGTCTTCTCGTCGGAGCGCACTGTAACCGACTTTGCATCCTCGAGCGCGTGCTGGAGGTCGCTATCTACTATCTCTCTCATTGCGCGTGTCTCTTTGGATGAGGATGACCCCGTAAGGGAGATGGCGCCCACGCTATCGATGGCCCTGGCGTGCCGGCCACTCAGCGAAACGACGACGTCCTTGATTTCGACCGACGCCATCACGGAAGCCTCGTCAGCCGCCGCTCTGATCGAGCTCGCAACCTTGGCGATGTCCACGAACTCCCCTCGCTCGACACCCCGCGTCCGCTCCTCACCGACGCCGACGATTCTGAGACGCGTGGAGCCTTCTCCGCCATCCCCCAGCTCCAGGTCTTCCTCAACTTCGCATAACTGGGCGATAACTGCCCGGGTGTTCTCCGAGCCAATATCCAAGGCGGAGACAAACTGCGGCGCTCGTCCAAACATAAACCTCTCCAGTATTATCCGCTGTTCTTCCTCAGCACTATCTGGCCTCTAAACCTGAGGTCCGCGTATCTAAATCTGCCTTTATGGCGGGCTATCTCAGGTATTGCTAGGACGTACTTCTGAATCTGCCGCTTGGGCTCTTTCAGCGAGAAAACGAGCGCTGGCTCGCTAGCCCTGGGCCAGATTTGCACCTCGATGCGATCAACGACCTCGATTCGTGAGTCTGGGCCGAAATGCTCCAGTGCCAAGTCTGACAGCGAATCACACAATGCGACGAGGTCGGTGAAGAAGAGGTCTTTCACCCTCCCGCCAGGCCGGTTAGAGTCAAACGCAAGGCCCTGAACCGAGGGCAGGGAAACGGCCCCTCGCCCACTGGGCAAGGATAAGATGACCCCGTCGTCGGAAAGCCCCCACCATCTGCCATCGAGATTGGTCACAAATCTGGGCTTTCGCTCTTGCACGTTCACTACAAGGGTCGACGGGAACAGCCTTTTGAACGCGACGCTCTTGACTGAGGGCATTGGGTCAAACAGATCGGCCACGTCCCGAGCTGAAACACCGAACAGGGAGCGACCCAGGCTGTTTGAGCATCCTTTGAGAATGCTGCTGGTGTCGAGGTCCCCGGCCGTCTCGACCACAATCTGACGCACCGCGAAGAGCGACCAGAACAACTTCGAGACGGCTGCCCTAGTAGGCGCGAATAGCATTACCGCGGCCAAGGCCGCCGCCACGATACTCACGGCCACAATGCTTACGATTCCCTTCGGCCAAGTCCTGCTGTGCCGTTTTTTGACGGGCGGCTTGGCCAGGGATGGGCGGTAGCAGAAAGCGATGTGCTCGCGTCTAAGGTCGATCGGTCTTCTTCTCATCTCATGGCTCCCGTGTGCGTCCCTTATTGCTGCACCCACAGCCCTCTATATGGGCTTGTCCCTGACAAGGGCAAGCCGCCAGTCCAGGCCATCTGTTCGGCCCCATGTTGTCGCAGACCCTCATCGCATTCGCTGGGCACAACGCTATATCTCCATCAACCCGTGCTCGCCGAGAACCTGAACTTCAATTAGGAGCTCGAGCCCCATGGACCTTTTGACCTCATCCCGCGCGATCCTTATCAACGAGAGGATGTCTGCCGCCCACGCGCCGCCGTCATTGACAATGAAATTCGCGTGCTTGTCAGAGACTCTCGCCCCCCCGACCTTGAGCCCCTTCAGCCCCGCACCGTCGATAAGCGACCCGGCGCTCCCCTCATCGGGGTTTTTGAAAACGCACCCAGCGCTCTTCTCGGAAATCGGCTGTGATTCGATGCGACGTCGGCTGAATGCCATCGCGGCCTCGACCGTCTCGTTGGGATCGCGCTGCTGGAGCTCAAACGTCGCTCCCAGGACTATCTCCCCGGGGATGACGCCAGAGTGGCGATAGGACGCGGGGAAATCCGACGCGGGGCACGAGTGAACGGACCCGTCTCCCAACATGAGCCAAACCTCCGCGAGCGAGTCCCAAATCCACTTGTCGAAGGCCCCGGCGTTCACGAAAACGGCGCCTCCCACGGTGCCGGGCACGCCGGTCAGGGACTCGAGGCCCGACAAGCCCTTTTTCACCGTTGTATCGACAAGGGCTGAAAGGGGCCTCCCAGCTGGGACGATTTCTCCATTGGTCTCCGCGTTGGTCTCGTGCTCGAGCCTTTTGAGTGTGGCTACGACCCCTCTGAAGCCCCTGTCGTTCACAATTACATTTGTCCCGTTACCTAGTATGAAAAGTGGCGCCGATTCCGACGCGCAGAATTGGCCTATCGCTGCCAGTTGCTCGACCGAGGCGGGTTCGACGAAGACGTCTGCCGGCCCCCCGACCTCGAAGGATGTGTGAGTGCACAAAGGCTCGTCAAAGATACTCTCGCAACCCATATCGGCGCACAACGAAGAGAAATCCTCTATCCAAGGTTCGACGCAAACGCCAAATCCCGACATCATTCTTTCTCCCTAACTTTCTCTCTTATTCCCTCAAGGATGACGTCTCCCATCGTGTATATATCGCCCGCGCCCAAGACCAGAACCATATCCCCCGGCCTTGCCTCCTTGACGAGGCGCTCTGCGGCCTGAGACTTGTTCTCGACATAATGGGCTGCCCGGTGCCCCATCCTTGTTACACCCTCGAGAATGAGGCGCCCGTCAACCCCCTCGATAGGTTTCTCTCCAGCCGGATAAATGGAGGTTATGACCAGGAAATCCGCCTCGTTGAACACCGTGAAGAACTGCGGGAGGAGGTCTTGAGTCCTCGTGAACCGATGAGGCTGGAAAGTGACCAGAATCCTCCTTTGCCAGCCCAATTTCGCTGCCTTGAGCGTTTCACGTATCTCGGTCGGATGATGCCCGTAGTCAACGATAACCATGATGTCATTCTCCACGCCCTTTAGCTCGAAGCGCCGCCCGGGTCGCACGAAATTCGCAAGTGCGTCGCTGATGACAGCAAAGTCGATACCGAGCTCAAGCCCAACCGTGACCGCGGCCAGCGCGTTATAAACGCTGAAGACCCCGGGCGATGCAATCGTTATCTGACCTAACCGTTGATGGCTTTGTCCCTGCCGCTTGTGAACCTCAAACTGGCTCGTGAATCCCTTGAAGCGAACGTCCGTGGCCATGATGTCCGAGTCCGTAGCGAGGCCGTATGTTAAGAGCCGGCGTTTGATCTTGGGGATCAAAGACTTGAGATTTGGCTGGTCGAGGCACATCACTATCGTGCCGTAGAAGGGGACCTCGTTGGCGAAGCTCACAAACGTGTCAAAGAGCGCCTCCTCGCTCCCGTATCGCTCCATGTGCTCCCGCTCGAGTGAGGTGACGACGCCGATTGTCGGGGAGAGCTTCAAGATGGTCCCGTCCGACTCGCACGCCTCAGCAACCAGAATGTCGCCTGCGCCCAGCCGACCCCCGCTTCCGATGTCGCTGACGATGCCGCCAATGACCACCGTGGGATCGAGCTTAGCCGTCCTGAGGACGTTCGCGATCATGCAGGCCGTCGAGGTCTTGCCGTGGGTGCCAGCGACCGCGATCCCATACTTGCTCATCCGCATCAGCCCGGCCAGCATCTCCGCGCGGGGTATGTCCGGAATGCCGCTCTTCCTGGCCGCGAGAAGCTCTGGGTTATCCCCGGCAATGGCGTTTGAATAGACCACTAAGTCGGCTCCAGCAACATTTTTCTTCGAGTGAGGGATAAAGACCCTCGCGCCGAGGCTTTTGAGTCGCCCGATCAGGTCGCTGTCCTGAATATCGGACCCTGACACCTCATAGCCGAGCCTCAATAACACCTCGGCTATGCTGCTCATGCCACTGCCGCCGATGCCGACCAGATGAATCCTTCTAATCCCAGCGAACATCACTTGCCCCCAGACTCAACGCGGCTTCTAAGAACCGACAGCAAGAGGCTGACCGTTATCAGGTTTGCAAGCATCCCGCTCCCGCCGTAGCTTATGAAAGGCAGGCTGATACCCGTCGTCGGCATCAATCCCAGCACAACACAGATGTTCATGAAGCTCTGGATACCCAGGCTCATCGCCAGGCCGAAACCGAGCAGTCTTGCGAAGTATATGTCGAGCGACAGGCTGAGCATTATTCCCCTAGCCACGAGCGTCAAGAAGAGCACTATTATTACTGTCCCAGCGATGAACCCGCCATCCTCGGCAAGCGATGCGAACGCGAAGTCATTGAAGCTCTCGGCGAGCACCAGATGCTTTTGCATGCCTTTGCCCAGACCCATGCCGAGGACCCCGCCCGAGCCCATCGCGGTGAACGCCTGTCTCAGGTGCCACGGTGCGTCTGTTGGGTCAACTAGATAGGCCACAAAATCAACCACCCTCTTTCTGAAGTGGGGTGATATGTGATACGCACAGAGTCCGGAAGGCAGCGTCAACGCAGCCAGTGCCGCGATGTGCGTGAGCCTGGTCTGGGCAACGAAATAGACCGAGACGCAGATCAGGCCCAGCAGCCCGGCGGTGCCGTAGTCCGGCTCGGCGGCGACCAAGAGGACGACCAGCGAGACTACCGGTAACGTCGCCATGAAGACCCTCACCGACCCGTGGCGCTTCTGGCGCTGGGTCCAGATCACCGAAGCCAGGAACAATGGAAGGGTGAATTTGGCCAGCTCGCTCGGCTGAAAACAGAAACCATAAACGCTGAGCCACCTCGTTGCCCCCCTGTGGGTCACGCCAATACCGGGGACAAGCACAAGCGCCAGCAGACAAACCGTCAGAAGCATCAGCGGCCAACTGAGCCTCGGCAAGGCCTCAAACCGGACCAAAGATACCCCAATAGCAACCCCCAGCGCAAGAGCGGCACATACCACATGCCTCGCCAGGTAATAGTAAGGGGTTCCGTGTTCGTTCGCGGAACGAAGCATCGTCGCAGAGAAGACCATGATTATCCCCACAGCGAGGAGTACAACCACGATGGAGATGATTACATGATCCAGCCCCGACAACCTGCGAGAAATGCTACTCGGCTTGCGCAACCCCAATCCCCTTTCCCTCGAAGTACTCAAGCACGGCTTCTTTGAAGCTGGCGCCTCGATCGCGAAAGTCCGTGAACATGTCGAAGCTGCTGCACCCAGGGGACAGCAGAATCACGTCCCCGCTAGCGGCAAGGCTCGCCGCCATCGCCACGATGTCCCGGATATCGCCCTGATTGCGCATAACCGGCAGGCGCCGGCCAAGAGCCTCCTGGATCTTCGGGCCCGCCTCACCAATCGCGATGACCGTCTTGATTCGGTTCCTTCCAGCCCTGAGAATCTCTTTGTAGTCGCATCCCTTATCCCGTCCGCCAGCGATCAGGATGATCGGCTCGTCGAACGCCTCAATCGCTTTTGTTACCGACAGAGTGTTGGTTGCGTGGGAATCATCAACGAAGGTTATTCCCCTGAACACGGCGAATACCTCAAGCGTGTGAGGTGAAAGCTCGAACCCATTGATGGCGTCCTTCAGCGCCCCCGCGGATACCCCACAGTTGATCGCCAGGGCGGCCGCGGCCATGACATTCTCCACGTTGTGCAGGCCCGGCAGAGCGATGTCTGAGCGCTTCAATAACAAAACGACGTCGCCGCCTGTGACCGAGATGATACGGTCCGAATCCAAGAAGACGCCGTTGACCCCGCCGGGGTCATCAACGCCGAAGCACATCCGTGGTGGTGTTACATCGCGCGTCAGCTCCAGAAGCTTGACGTCCCCGGCGTTTACGACCAGAAAGTCGTCGGCGCCTTGGTTCTCAAAGATGCGGAGCTTTGCGGCGTAGTATTCCTCGAGGCTTGAGTAGCGGTCGAGGTGATCGACCCCGAGGTTCGTGACGCAAGCGATATGCGGTCTGAAGGTCTCGATGGTCTCGAGCTGGAAGCTGCTCACTTCGGCGACGACCTTCGCGTCCGGCGACAGGGCCAAGACCTTCTCGCAGAGCGGCTCGTCAGGCAGGTTTCCCCCGACGATAGATTCGACCCCAGCGGCGCAGAGCATGCGGTGCAGAAGCCGCGCGGTCGTTGATTTACCCTTGGTGCCCGTTATCGCGAGGAACTCACAATCGCACAGCATAAACGATAGCTCTAGCTCACCTATCACCGGGGCGCCGGACTCCCGGGCCTGCTGGAGAGGTTCAATAGCGGTCGGCACGCCAGGGCTGACAACTACCATCTCTGCGTGGCGCATGACGTTGCTTGGCGCCTCACCCAGGTGAGACCGTATTCCGTGCCGTCTCAAGACCTCGGCTCGCTCCCTTAGGACCTGGCCATCCGCGTGGTCCACGACGGTTACTTCGGCGCCGAGTCCTGCAAGCACCCGTGATGCGGCATTGCCGGACGCGCCGAGCCCGAAGACGACGATCCGTTTGCCCTCAAAATCGCCCTTGAAACGCATCAGACCTACTTCACCTTGACGACGACCACTGCGATAAGGCTGAATATGAATGATATTATCAGCATCCTGGAGACCACCTTCGCCTCGTGCCAGCCCTTGAGCTCCAGGTGGTGATGAAACGGCGCCATGAGAAAGGCTCTCTTGCCTGTGGTCTTGAAGCCCGCGACTTGAACGATCACGGAGACTGCCTCGATGACGAAAACGCCGCCCAGAATCGGCAGCAGGAACTCCTGCTTACACAATAGTGCGACTGCGCCGATTGTGCCGCCTATCGCCATTGAGCCCGTGTCCCCCATAAAGACCTGAGCAGGAAACGTATTCCACCAGAGAAAGCCGAGTCCAGCCCCAAAGAGGCCCAGGCATACAACAGAGGCCTCGCCGCTGCCCCTTATGAACATGGTGTGCAAATAATCTGCGAGTATCCTGTGCCCCGCCACGTATGCCAGCGCCCCAAGCGTGAGGATGGTCATGCTCGACACTCCAATAGCGAGTCCGTCAAGGCCATCGGTTAGGTTCACGGCATTTGTCGTTGCCACGAGAACGACGGCCACGACGATGAGGTACGCCAAGCCAAAATTCGCGACCGTGTGCTTGATAAAGGGAAACTGAAGCGACGTAACACCAGGCTCTTCACAAAATGTGATAAACAGGACCCCAATTGCGAGCGCTATCGTCAGTTGTAGCGCTATCTTGAACCTGGCGGAAAGCCCCTTCGAGCTCTTTCTTGCGACCTTCTGAATGTCGTCCGCAAATCCCAACAGCCCATAAGCAACAAGTGCTGCCAGTGTTATCCAGACATATACGTTTGCGAGGTTCCCCCACAACAGAACCGAGATGAACACGCTCAGCACTATCATGACGCCGCCTGCCGTCGGGGTGCCTTTCTTGGCAAGATGCCCCTCCGGGCCATCCTCCCGAATGAACTGCGTGAGACCTCGCTTCTGGAGCTGGCGGATTAGAAATGGCCCTAAGATGAAGCAGATGCAAAGCGACGTCACAAGGGCGCCAGCGCCGCGCAGCGTAATATACCTGAACACGTTGAGCGGCGAAAAATGCTCCTGCAGCGGCAATATCAGATGATAGAACAAGTCGTTTGGCCCCTATATATCGCCGATGCTTTCGACATTCAGTTGCTCACCATTTCCTGGCGCGACTTCTCGCACAGATTGTGCACGAGGCGATCAAGCGCCCATGCCCGCGAGCCTTTTATCAAGACCCAGGCGCCGCCCTTTATGTCATCAAGCGCCTTTCGCAGGTCAAACAGGGACGGGCTGTGTTGTATTCGGTCGGAGGGCATTCCCGAATCGCGCGCCCCTTTTGCGATATGTTCCGAAAGCGGCCCAAGCAGTAGGAGCCGGTCTATGGCTCGGGCGCCGATGAATATGCCGATCTTATAGTGTTCGGACTCGGCTATCTCGCCGAGCTCAAGCATATCGCCAAGGACAAGGATGGCCGGCCTCTCAGGCTCGACCTTACTGCGCAACTCCAGCAGCGCATCGACAGCGGCGCGAACCGCCGCCGGTGATGAGTTGTACGAGTCATCAAGTATCTTGAGTCGCCCATCGTCGCTCGTGACCAGGTTGAGGCGATGTGGGAGAGGACTTGTGTTTAGGAGTCCATCAGCGACGGCCTGCCACGACATGCCCATGTGTTTCCCAACGGCGACAGCAGCAAGCGCGTTCTTGACGTTGTGGGTCCCCAGGAGGGGGCATCTGAAAGAGAAAGAACTACCGCGGTGAGCAACGGCAAAGGCTATCCCGTCCTCCCCTAACGCCTTCACATTCTCAGCCCTGAAATCGCCGCCCGATAGGCCAAAACCCACCACCTCACACTTGGCCAGATGAGACCGGCTCTGCAACCGCCCATCGTCTGCGTTCAGGAAAAGCGCACCATCGGACGGGAGCTTGGCGAACAACTCGGCCTTTGCGTCCGCCACGTCGTCGAGGGACCCGAAGAACTCCGTATGACAGGTGGATACATTCGTTACGACGCCGATATTAGGCTCACAGATGTCAGCGAGCTGCGCTATTTCGCCCTTCGCGCTCATCCCTAGTTCCAGGATAAGGTACTCACAATTGGCCTTGGCCTTGAAGATCGAAAGCGGCAGGCCATAAACGTTGTTGTAGTTATTGATAGACCTGTCGGCCTTGCCCGCGCGGCGCAGAACCGCGTAGATGAGCTCCCTCGCGGCGGTCTTGCCCAGGCTGCCGGTCACTGCGATGACATTCGCCCGAAGCTTGCGGCGGAAGAAATTGCCGAGCTTTGCCAGCGCCTGGGTTGTGTCTGACACAGTGATGAGCGGCCCAGGCCCCTCCTCCGCCGATTCATCGCGCCTCGACCCACGCTGCCACCTGACCCTCGAGACGATCGCGCAGCAGGCCCCTTTTAAGAATGCCTTCTCAACGAAATCGTTCCCGTTGAAGTGCTTGCCCTTGACGGCAACGAAAACATCGCCCTTCTTGAGTGTGCGTGTATCGATCGAGAAGCTGGTCGTGTACGTCGGATGAAGCGGCGGATACATGAACTGCCCGTCAACAACCCTCGCAAGCTGTTGTATCTGAATCGGCCTGGTCATGGCGTCCTCCCGTCCTTTAGGCAATGTCCCATGTCCCAAAGTAGCTCCCGCGCAACGACGCGGTCGTCGAATGGGTATCTCGCTGTCCCTACGATCTGGTGCGGCTCGTGGCCCTTGCCAAGTATGACCACAACATCCCCCGACGCGGCGTTTTTGAGAGCAAGCTCGATCGCCTTGCGCCGGTCCGGCTCTATCAGGACCTCAGCCGACGCCACAGACCTGGCGCCTCGTTCGACCTGCTGGACGATCTTGATTGGGTCCTCGGTTCTGGGGTTGTCGGACGTGATCACGCAAAGGTCGCTTGATTCTGCCGCTATTCGTCCCATAGGGGCGCGCTTAGTAGGGTCACGGTCCCCGCCTGCACCGAGCACCGTAATTATCCGCCCGGTTGTCAACTGCCTTGCCGTGGCAATCGTCTTGGCTACGGCGTCGGAGGTGTGGGCAAAATCGACAACAACGAGGAAATCCTGCCCGCAAGAGACCTTCTCAAAGCGTCCCGGAACCCCATCAAGCGACGCGATGCCGCCAGCTATTTGCTCAGCCGTCAGGCCAACCACGGCCGATGCTGCTATGGCAGCCAGGCAGTTCTCAACCGCGTGAGCGCCTATCAACGACGTCTTGACCTCGAACACTACGTCCGGGGCCCTAACCTCGAATACCGTCCCATCTCCCGACAGGCGAATCCCGCTTGCCAGAAAATCTGCGCTCTCATTTGACATCGAGAATGTCAGCGTCTCGACCTTTGACGCGGCCAGAAATCTATCGGAATGGCCATCGTCCAAGTTCACTACTGCCTTAGCGTCGGGCGACGCTGAGGGGTCAAGGTGACGCTCGAAGAACCTGAGTTTGGCGGCCATGTAGTTCTCAAACGTCCCATGGAAATCAAGGTGTTCGCGGGTTATGTTCGTGAAGATGCCCATCTCGAATCGGCACCCGTCGACGCGCCTCTGTGCAAGCCCGTGCGAGGACGTCTCAAGAAGCACCCAGCGAACTTCCTTCTTGCGCATGTCGGACAGAAGACGTTGCAGCGATACCGGGTCAGGCGTTGTGAGTGAGGCCTGCTCCTTGCGCCCAGGGTAACGGTAGCTGATCGTCCCAATGACGCCAACTGTGGCGTCGGCGCCAAGAATTGACTCCAAGAGATACGAAACGCTGGTCTTCCCATTAGTGCCGACGATGCCAATTAGCTTCATGTGCTCGCTGGGCCTGCCGAAGTAGTTCGACGCCGCAACCGAGAGGGCAGAACGCGCGTCTTCGACAAGGACGAGCGTCGGGCGGCCCTCCGGAGCATACCGGCTCACGTCGGCAAGGACCTCCTTCCGATCCAGGACAACTCCGGCTGCGCCGCCTTTGATTGCGTCCAGAATGAAGTCGTGCCCATCTCTAGAGAACCCGGGGAGGGCAAAGAACACTGTGGAGGGCGAGGCGCTGGAGGAAGAGCAGGATAGGCCCGAAATCTCGACGGTCAAATCACCCAGTGCAGCTTGCGTGGGAATGTCCTTCAAGACGTCGCTGAGCCTCAACTTGAGCCAGCCTTCGATCGCGGAGTCCGTGCCATCCGCAAGAAGGGCGGCTTTCTCGAGCCAAGATACGCAAGCACATGGCCTGCAACAGCGGAGAAAATGGGGGCAGCAACTGTGCTCCCCCATATTTCTCGCTGTTTATGTCGCGGGCTGAAGACACTTATTAGAAGCGCGATTTGTGGGTCTTCAGCTGGCGCGAAACCTGTAAAGGAGGTGATGAGGTCGTTGTGTGAATAGCACCCTGCCTCGTCATCGAACACTTGAGCCGTGCCCGTCTTACCGCACACGGAGACGCCCGGAACGCTTGCCCTGTGCCCTGAGCCATTGGTTACGACCTTGTGCATCATTCCTGCAACAGTTCTTGCCGTGTTGGCTTGAACGACTCTCCTGATAACCCTGGGACTCGTTCGATGAATGATGTTGCCGTCGGCATCTTGAACCGCCGCAAGGATGTAGGGCTGCATCAGCAACCCATCGTTGGCAATCGCAGAAACGGCCGACACAAGTGAAAGCGCAGAGACAGAAATGCCTTGACCGAAAGAGACAAAACACGTATATTCGTCATCCCACAGCGAGAGCTTCCTAACCCCCGGCGCCGGCTCCGCAAACAGGCCAAGCCCGGGCTTGTCAAGGAACCCGAATCGCATCAAATACTCGTGTAGAAGGTGAGGCGTGAGCCTCATGCCTATCTTCGACATGCCGATATTGCTAGAGTTCACCACGATATCCTCGACCGTCAGCTCGCCGAATGGGCGCCAGTCCGAGATTGTGGATTTCCCGACTTTCAAGGAGCCGTTCTCGCAGAAGAATGTCTCGAAGGGGCGCACGATGTTCATGTCGAGGGCCGCCGCGACCACAAAGACCTTGACAAGCGAGCCTGGCTCATAAAGGTCCGTCAAGCAGCGTGCCTTATAGAGCGCGCCCGGCGCCCGAAGATCAGCAAGGTACTCAGGCTTGTTACGACCGCGGTCAGGAAGAATGTAGCTTTCGGTATAGTCTGATGAAGAATATGAGGGAAACGTCGCCATCCCCAGAATCGCGCCCGTTTTCGGGTCCATTATCACACCGAGCGCGAGCGGTGCGTCCCACGCCTCACAAGCCTCGCGAAGGTGCTTGTAAAGAATATGTTGGATGATGTTGTCGATCGTGAGGATGATGTCGTGACCATCAGTGGGGGGCCTCAACACCTCTTGCGGAAGAGGCGTGCCTTTGAGGCGCACGTATGGGTTTATCACGAGTGTGCCCGGGATACCGGAAAGCTGCCCGTTGAAGCGGCGCTCGGCGCCCTCAAGCGCATCGCCCTGAGCGTTGACAAACCCGACGATGTTGCTGGCGCAATCCGATGTGTAAAAGCGCTGATGCTCAACGGTGCTGCCGACGCCCGGAACGTGAAGAGCCTGAATCCTCACAGCTGTGTCTTCATCGCAAAAACGACGCAGCCGGACGAATCTTCGCTCGTCCCCGAAGACATCGTCCACCTTGCGCCTCGGTATGCCCGGAAACCCAGTAAGTTGCTTCCTTGCCAGTTCCTTCTCCTCATCGGTCAACCCGTGGGAGCAGGCCCAAAAAGACAACGTCTCACGACATCCGGCGAGCGTCCGCATCCGGCAGTCAAGTATCTGCCCGCGACTCGCCGGAATCGGCAGCCGTCTCGTGTGAATTGACTCAGCGATCCTCTTGTAGTCGCCGTGCTTGAGCATCTGAATGCAGACCAGCCTGAAGATGGCCAGGCCCGCGATCAGGATAAACACCAGAAGCACTGCCAGCATTCGCACGGCCTGCGAATCGAGCTTTCGCGGCCGCCGAGAATGCACGATGTCACCCGCTGTCGGCCCCTGACGCCGATTACCGTTCGTGGGCGGCAATTGTCTTTACCTCACGATTTGAGTAGTGCCTTGACAGAATGACCATCTCCTGGGGTTCCGGCCGAACAAAGCCTAACCTTTCAGCGCTCTTCTCCAGCGCCGGAAGGCTGCTTAATTGCAGCAGCTCCTCCCTGAAACCATCACCGCGCCTGGCCAGGCTCCCATACTCCGATTCGAGCGCCGATATCTCCCACTTCAAGTTCATGATGCGGAAGCCTTGCCACAGGTAGAACAGCGCGCTGGCGACCAGAATGCCGATGGTGAGCAAATAAAACATCGTATCACCTAGCCTCGCAGACCTCATCGTCTAGAGCCTCTCGACCACCCTAAGCCCCGCGCTACGGCTGCGACTGTTTGCCGCAACCTCCGAGGCCGACGGGCTGATCGCGCGCCTGGTCACGATCCGAACCTCAGGCTTCCGGCCACAGGTGCACACCGGCGCCTCGCTCGGGCAGACGCAACCCTTTTCATATTCACGGAAGACACGCTTGGTCAGCCTGTGGCTCAGCGACTCGTAGCAAATGACCAACAGCCGGCCGCCGCTGGCAAGGAGTCCGACGCTCTGCCTCAGACCCGCCTCGAGAACCTCATGCTCCCGATTGACAGCGATGCGAATCGCCTGGAACACCTTCGCTAAGAAGCTCTCTCGCTTACCGTAAGCAATCCGGCGACCGACCGAGCGCTTTACGACCTCCACGAGCTCGCCGGTTGTTTCTATCGGGCGCCCGCGTCGTGACTCCACAATCGCCGAGGCTATCCGCCCAGCGAACGGAACCTCGCCATAGTCCCGCAGAATCGTGCGAAGGCTCACGGTATTCTCCTGATTGACAACATCCCTTGCGGTCCTTGTTTGCGAATTCCGGCTATAGCGCATGTCAAGCGGCCCATCCAGAGAAAAGCTGAAACCTCGCTCCGGCGTGTCGATGTCATAGCTCGAGACGCCGGTGTCTATCAGAATTGTGTCCGCGACCCTCACGCCAGCCCCGTGAAGAATACTGCCCAAATCCTCGTAGGACCCCCGAATCATCATCGCCCGTTCTCCGTAGGGCTCGAGGCGCTCCTTGCAGAGCCAAAGCACATCTTCATCGATCTCAATCCCAACAACCGAGGCGGCGGGGAAGCGCTCAAGAACCGCCCGGGCATGGCCGCCCAGGCCCACGGTAGCATCGACGAAGATGCTCTCGTCAGTCACATGCCGAAGGTTATCCAAAACCTCCCGAACCAGAACTGGACGATGAATATCTCCCAAGGGCTCCCTCATAAACCCCCCCTCGGGGAATGAAAAAAACAGCCTCTGCTATTGACCGGACGAGCCGTCCGCCGATTCGTCCTGATCACCAGCAGCGGTCTGTTTAATAGGCGACGACCTCAACTCGGCCGACTCGGAGACCTTCCGCTCAAAATCATCTACTGAGGGCGCGGAGGAAAACCAGGCGTCAAATTCAACCTCCGACCAAATCTCCAGCCAACCTCGCATCCAGACCAAGACAGCGTGCGAGCCGATCTTCGTCATGTTCTGCATCTCTTTCGAAAGCGTCAGCCGTCCCTCTCGGTCAAGGCCCTTGATCTCGGTCCCAGCCATGAACCTTCGCCTGGCATCAACGTCGTCAGGGTGCGAGCTGTCGCCCTTGATAATCCGCAGATACTTCGCCTCGTACCTCTCCTTAGCAAGGACGTCTATCCTGTACTTGTCCGCAACGAGATAGACGACCCAATCGCCCCTCAACTCGTCCTCATAAGTGGAGCGATAACGACCGGGAATCGTGATACGTCCCTTCGCGTCGATGGGGACGCGCCGCATCCCCTGGCCGAAAGTCAGGGCGTCAGGTCCTGTATCAGACGTGCTTCTTCTGGCCATCTAAAGACCCCTCTTTGACAGCGAGTCGCTGCTGTCGCGCCTCGATGTGGCGACGCGCCGTCAAGTGTATTGTGTCGCTATTTGGGATTAGAACCCACATTTTGCCCCGTGTCAAGCCCAGATCTCCATGTCGATACAAGCTGTTATACGAAGTCTGTTGTATATGTCAAGCTAATCTACGAGTAGAAAGCAAGATATAACATCCATGTTTTCTTCCCATATTTTCCCAATCAAACCCTCAAATGCAAAACTTAAGCCGATTCAACCAAGAATCCCAGCTAAATCCCAAGCGTGTATCCCGTGAATGCCAGGAAATGATCTGTGCGCCTCCCTGAACTACCCACTGGAGCAAAAGAACCAACGGAGGCATTCCCTTGCGAGCCCACAGAGATGTCGGCCGAGATGCTAAGCACAATCTCGCAAGATATTGTGGCCTCTGCAGGACACCGCAGCATGTTGTGGAAAAAGCGGCACACAACGTCCGGAACTCGCCGGAATCCGAGAGCCTCCTGCCGCGATCGACGGATATGCGCGGAGGAGTTTCCGCTCGCCGCTTGTCGAGTCTTCGACAGGGCGGAGGCGGCCGAAGAGGGCAGAACGCAAAAGGGCGAAAAGCCGCACAGCTTCTAGCGGTCAGCCCCGGCCTTAGACTCCCAGAAGAGCGAGAAGACTGGTCAACAGGTCAAGGGGTCAACAGGTCAAGGGGGTCAATAGGTCAAACGGACGTCTGCTCACGGATGTCTTCAGCCTTTGCCGCCGGGAATATGCAACTTGAAACTTGAAACTTGAAACTTGAAACTCGGAACTTGAAACTCGGAACTTGAAACTTGAAACTGCCTCCTTCGACTTTGGACTTTTCTTATGGCGTGCTATATTTGGAGGAAAGTCTGGTTGGGCGATTGGCTCAGGGGTAGAGCACCGCCTTCACACGGCGGGGGTCACTGGTTCAAATCCAGTATCGCCCACCAAGCCTAACGGGGGCTCTCGCGGCGATCCTCCCTCGAGGAACGGGCAGTCCTTGCGATAACTGCTGACGAAGATGCCCCACGTTGACCTTTTGGGTGTAGCGCAGGCCCCTTCTGGTAGTGGTTCGGTAGCCGGACTACGTTCGCTCGATTCTCGTCAACGACTGGCCGAGGGGCGCAAGTGCCCGCTCTCGCTCCTCGAGCAACCAGCCGGCCTCGACAAGGACGACATCAACAGGCCTCAACCGCCCGTCCTTAACAGGCTCGGACTGCCCAGCCACGAGGGAGTCGGGTCGGAGTTTCTTGGGCTGGGTGTAGAGTGTTGTCAAATCCTCACTAGTTAGTCCCCCGTTCCCCGTTATCACTTTCAGGAGCCGTCTGAATAGGTGGGCTGTCAGGAAGTATCTGAAGTACATTCGGCGGCGCACCCTCATAAAGAAGGTATCGTTCCCTCGGGCCTACATAAATCAGCGTAAACTTCTCGAGGACATCGCGGCCCAATAGACATTTCTGAGGCATTTGGTCTGGTGGTAAACCGATGACTATCCAATGAAACTTGAGCTGGGTGCCCAATACCAGCTCCGCCATAAAGACTGGACAAATTCTCTTGTGAGTTGCGCCCTTGACAAGGGTCTCATCAATCTTTCTCAGACCTAAATCCTCAGCAATGCTGTTGCATATACATGTGCCGGTAGCACCTGTGTCAATAAGGGCGAATATGTTCCGCTCCTTGTCACCGATTGGTTGCCCTGCGTCCCTCTGTGCCTTGGCTTGGTCTGGGTGAAGCCGCACCGTAACTGGCACGAGCATACCATGTAATCTGATGGGACCCTTGCCGTTAAGAAACGGCTTATGCCTCCGGCTGGCTTCGGGAGGCATTTCGAGAGTCATCAAGAATAGCGTCAAGCATCAGTGCTGTAGTCGTGACCTCATTTGCCCCTCGCCTTATTTGAGAGACAAGAAAGGGAGAAAGCCCAAATCTTTCAAAAGCGATTCGGATGGCCTCGTCGAAGTCCTCATACATGCCGATCAAGTCATTATCTTTTACCAAGACCCATTTGCCTATGTTGCTTTCCTGCTCCAACCATGAAGCAATATGACGATCAAAAAACTGGCGCTCTTGTGCCAAGCTAGTCTCAACCATCTGGGTCACCTCCCCATACTATTATCCAAAATGCCTTAACACCTCAACATTACGGTTTTTCTGCACAAAGTCAAGGAATCTTAAGTGTGGCTATCTCTAGTATTCCTCGCCCTCCAGACCCCAATATTTTGTATCGATTCCCTCTATCCTCGGAGCTGGGACCGTCTCCTCCCTGAACTTGCCCCCCAGGACCGCCGCCAACACTTGGTGGACAGAGCATGGCCGTAACTACGGTTCAGGCGCAGTGTGGTTCTGCACAAAGCCATTTGGGGACAACCTTCCAGAGCGCCCATCTGCCGAAAGTACTCGCTTCTAGCGCCTTGACCCTTCGACCTCTCAATTGGATCAGCTTTGGGTCAGGCCTATCTTATAGTGAAATACGGATATCTGGCGCTGGAGTTTTCGGACTTGTCGAAGGCTACGACTTCGAGCGTCAGGGCGCCCGGCGGTATACCAGGCGGCATGGAAGTCTGGAACGTATAGATGCCGTCGCCGGCGTGGTCGTCGCCATCGGCGCCGTCGTCGTGCAGGAAGAGGCCTGTTGCGACGCCGCCCTCGAGGAAGAGCTCCACGCGATCGATGTCTGAGAGGCCGTCAGGATCGTCCACATAGACAACTATGCGAACGGTATCGCCCGTCTGAACCGTGTCTCGGCCAAAGAACCCGCCACCGAGTATCACCGGGGCGCCGGCGGCAGTCGCGGCCGGCTGCCAGATGTCCGTATTCATCGGGCAGGTTGGCTGAGTGAGGCAGAGCGGCGTCGAGAACGCCCAAAGATACGGCCACGAGACGCTCGTGCTGCCGGCCATGTCCGTAGCGACGATCTCCAGCTTATAGATGCCTGGATAGAGCGTGCCCGGCATGTAACGCTCGGAGAAGGTGAATATGCCGTCGCCGGCGAACGCGTCGCCTGACCTTCCGTTGTCCTTGAGGAACTTGCCGAGCGGCACGCCTCCGTAGCAGAGCTCGACGTCCCGCACGTCGTGCAAGCCGTCGTCGTCGAGCACGAACGCCTGAACGCCGAACTCGAAACTGCTCGAGGAATCGACCTCGGCATTGAAAAAGCCCGCCACATAGACGCTCGGCGCGAGCTTGTTGTTGAACATGACAACGAACGAATCCTGCGCTGGTATCCCGACGAAGTTCGAGTAGCTTTCAAGGGGAATCCAGGCTTCGCCATCGCTCTCAAACACCGAGACGGCTATCGTCACGAATTGCCTGGCGAGAAGGGTATCCTCGTTCGAGAAAACGAGGTAGTATAGCTCATCATCCGGAATTTGGACCTCAAACTCATCGGACCTGTAATCTTCTCGCCATTCATACGCGGAGAAGGGCTCGCCCTGGCTATACTTCCTGAAGCTGTCGGCGTTCAAGATGAAGAAATCGACGTTGGCCGAGTCCTCCTTTTTCTCCGCGAACGTCAGCGCACTCACGCTATACAGGGTCTCATAATCAGCTCTGAATGAGACGTGCAGCTTGTATGGGTGCTGCGGAGCTGACGGGAAGTTTATCGGCTCAATCTCGGGCAGCTGCGGAACTACTCCCTCCTCGATTGTCCAGGTATGACTGTAATCCATGCCCTCCTGAGTATCCGTCAACAGCTGCTCTTTGGGCGCATCCCCTGCCCTGCTCTTGACCTCGAACCAGTAGTCGCGGTGGTCGCCCAGGTCCAGGACTACCTCGCCTGACGAATCGGTATAAGCGCACAGCGGGCTGTGCAGCGGCTCGCTGGGCTGGTTCTTCCAGCGGACCCAGGGCTTTACCATGGCGCAATCAACTGGATTGCCAACAAGGTCCTGAACCTTCGCGTAGAAGCGACAGGACTTGCTGAATCGGGCCGTCGCATTCACGGGGAAGCTGTCGCCTCGGTCCTGCTCAATCGCAGACAGGTCCCTGGTTCCTCCGTAATCCTTGTCGTTAAGCACCTTTTGGTCCGCTATCATGGCGCCGCCGACGTTGAAGCCGACCTGGTAGCCATACCAGTCGCGCTCCCAGAATTCGCACGTCACATGGTCCCACGAATGGTTGCACACGCCCGCTGTGGGCAATAGGCATGTTCTTGCTGCGGCGTGGAGTAGGTACCGTATCTCGCCGCAGTTGCCATCGTGCTCAAAGCAAATCTGGTTGGGCTGACTTGGCCGACTGCCCCTTGCGCGGAAATTGATCATCCTGGAAGTCCAGTTCGAGATGACATCGACAGCCATCGAATTGGGCTCAAACGGCCTTGAACCGGGCAGCGAGGCGTTCTTAACGCTGTCATCCCAGAGGTAACTAGCGTTGCCTATCACCTCCCCAAGGACGGGAAAGCCGTAGAGCTCAACGTCGTCGAGCTCCTCCGCCACGTAACCGAGCTTGAAGAGCTCAAGGTCCGCCCATGACTGTTCAGGATCGCAAGCTCCGTGAAACTCCAGTGTGCCTCGGAAATCTACCCACGATTCGAAGTTGTCCATGAACTCGGCGCTGGCAACCGTTTCGTAAAACGCCCGGCTCTGGTGTGAGGGGATGATCACCTTGGAGAAGTAGCCCCATTGGCCGGCATCAAGCATCTCTTCAGCGGAAATGACCCAATTCGGTATCCCGTTGTCATCCAAGACCTCCTGTATCGGGGACAGAATGCCCCAATCGCCCGAACCATCGACGATTGCCACCTGATCGTAGTAATCCGGATTGATCCCCTCCCTCAAAAGGAGGTCGCCCCACTGGCCGTTTGAACGCATGGCCAGATTCTCCAGCATGTCCCTCTTGCCCGCGGCATGGCTCCGCTCAACTTCCAGGGTAGTAACGATGACGCGAGCTTGGCCCCAGATGTATTCCACAAGTACCGGCTTCTCAATGCCAGGCCCGCCGACAATCACGCCGTCAGGGCACTTCTTTGGCCCGTCCACGAGGTATCCGGCCGCGGTGGGCCCCCAGCCGTCAACGTCAGACTCGTCTATCCTGTTCGGCTCTCTGGTCATGTAGCTGAGGGTGTAGTCATACTCCTCCGACGGGTTGTAGAAGAGGTACTCGCGCCAGAGGTAGCCATAGGCGTTAGCATCCTCCCTCGGCTGGGGACTCATCGAGGGGTATTCTTTGCCGAGCTTGGGGTGCACCACAAACCAGTAGTAAATGGAAAGTGGAAGCTCGAACTGGCCCATCTCGCCGTCCCTGATCGTCCAGTATCGAACCGTAGAGTAATAATCGGGGTCCACACCCGGCTCGCCGTAATCCACAATGTCAGCGTAGGGTATCTCTGGATCGATCTGATACAGAAGCTCAGCGTTTCGCACATAAAGGTCCGGGTCCGTTTGGCTCAGGACGCTCTTTGACGAGTGAGCAATCGTGAAAGCCACCTCGTCGATGAGGCGCGGGTCGGATATGGACAGAAGAAGCTGTCCGTAATCCTCCTGATCGTTCTGCGACATCCGCCTGAACATGTCGTAAAGGTCCATCTTGAGCCAGTCAGGAGTGATCTCGAGCGCCTCCTCAGCCGATGGCGAGATGGCCGCTCTAGATGTGAGGTCTCGCAGGAGATCGCCCTGCCCGTCAAGCGCAACCAATACGCCATTATGGGACGCTCTCTCCTGGGTCTGATGTTCAATGTCAGGCGCCGCAACCATGCCCGGAAGCGGCTCTGCTAAAGATGAATACGGCCCCGCTTGGCTGGCGAGCTGCAAGCCCGTTGCCAAGCAAAAAATCGCTGCTGACAACACTATTCTTTTCATTCTACTCTCTCCTCACGATTGCCGGTGTGACCTGCGAGTATCACGCCGGAAAGGCGATGCGCCTGTGTATGGATTATCGATCTTGCCGAGCATTATACACGTTACAGGAGCCCGGCGTCAACGGCTCTATCTCACAGTGAAGTATGGATACCTGGCGCTTACGTTTCCCGACTTGTCGAAGGCGACGACCTCGAGCGTCAGTGGGCCCGTCGGGATACCTGGCGGCATGAACGTCTGGAAGGTATAGATTCCGTCGCCGGCGTGGTCATCGCCATCTGCGCCGTCGTCGTGCAGGAAGAGGCCTGTTGCGACGCCACCCTCGAGGAAGAGCTCGACGCGATCGATGTCTGAGAGGCCGTCCGGGTCGTCCGCATAGACGATTATGCGAAAGATGCCGCCCGGCGGAATCGCGTCTCGGCCAAAGAAGCCGCCGCCAAGTATCACCGGGGCGTTATCGGCGGTCGCGGCCGGCTGCCAGATGTTCGTGTTCATCGAGCAGGTTGGGCTCGTGAGGCGCAGCGGAATAGAGAGAACGTTCAGATATGGCCACGAGATGCTCTTGTTGCCGGCCATGTCGGTCGCGACTATCTCCAGCTTATAGACGCCGGGATAGAGCGTGCCGGGCATGTGGCGCTCCGAGAACGTGAATATCCCGTCGCCAGCGATGGCGTCATCCTTGAGGTACCTGCCAAGCGGCACACCACCGTAGCAGAGCTCGACCTCGCGCACGTCGTGCGGGCCGCTGGGGTCGAGCACAAACGCCTGAACGCCGAGCTCGAAGCTGCCCGATGAATCGACCTCGGCATCGAAAAAGCCCGCTGCATAGACGCTTGGCGCCAACCTGTTGTTGAACATAATGACGTAGGAATCCCCGGCGGGTATCCCGACGAAGTTGGAGTAGCTCTCGGCCGGGGTCCACGCGCCACCATCGTTTTGATATACTTGCAGATAGATCGACACAAACTCCTTCACGATGAGCGTGTCCTCGTTCGAGAACACCAGGTAATAGACCTCCTCATCTGGGAGGCCAACTTCAAACTCATCCCCAGCCGAGTTGTGCCGCCACTCGTAGGCCGAAAACGCCTCGCCATCGCTATACTTGTTGAAATCGTCCGACTTCAGGATGAAGAAGTCGACGTTTCCTGCGTCATAGTTCTTGTTCCCGAATGACCCCATACTCAGGCTGTATTGCGTCTCGTAATCGACGTTGTATGAAACAAACAACCCATAGGGAGACTGCGGAACGGGTGGAAACTCGATTGCCTCGATGTCCGGCAGCTGAGGCATGAAGCCATCGACCACGAAGGTGTGTTCGTAGTCCTGGCCTGCAACGGTGTCAGTGAGAAGCGGCTCCTGGGGACGGTGGACATCACCGGCTCGGCTCTTCACTCTGAACCAGAAGTCACGCTTGTTGCCCAGGTCCATTATTATCTCCCCTGAAGAATCGGTATAGGCTATCAGAGGGCACCTCAGGTCCCTGGTAGGATCGTTGAAATAGTGAACATAGGGCCAAATCTCTGCGCAGTCAACGGGATTGCCGTTACCATCCTCAGCCCTGACGTGGAACCGGCATATCTCGCTGTATCTTTCGGTCGCATTGACCGGCCAAGTATCGCCTCGATCCTGCAATATGGCCGACAAGTCCTTGCCACCGCCGAGGTCCTTGTCCGACAGGACGCCCTGGTTGGCTATCGAGGCGTTGCCAACATTCCATCCGACCTGGTACCCGTGCCAGTCCCGATCCCAAAACTCACAGGATACGTGGTCCCAGGTGTGGTTGTTGACCCCAGCCGACGGAACCAAGCACGTTCTGGCAGCGGCGTTAATCAGGTCCTGAATCTCGCCGCAGTTGCCATCGTGCTCGAAGCAGATCTGATTCGGCTGGATCGGGCGATTTCCCCTTGCCTGAAAAGATAGCATCCTGGACGCCCAGTTGGTGATAACGTCAACCGCCATTGAGTCTTCCTCAAATGGGCGGTAGCGGGGGAGGCCAGCCCTTACGTAGCTGTCGTCCCAGACGTGAGTAGCCTTCTTGATAACTTCTCCGAGCACCGGATATGGGTTGATCGTAACGTTTTCTACTGGCTCAGCCAAATAGCCCCTTCCAAACGGCTTCAGGTCAGACCAGTCGTGCTCGGGATCGCACGCGCCGTGAACCTCCATAGCGCCGCCTATGCTGCCGACCCAAGACTTGAAGTTGTCCATGAAGCCAACGGTTGCCAGCGAGGCGTAGAAGTCGTAGGTCTGATGAGAGGGTACGACCACTTTCGAGAAGTAGTCCCACTGGCCGCGGTCATACATCTCCTCCATTGACACAATCGAATGGACGATTCTGTTGTCTTCAAGGACCTCGACAATCGGGTCGAGAATCGCTGGATCGTTTGACCCGTCCACGATGCCGACCTGATCTTGGCCGGTGCCCTGCGGCACTAGGAGCTCACCTCGGTAGCCGCTCGACCGCATCAGCAGATTCTCCAGCACATTGCCCTTGCCGGCGGCAGCTGCGCGCTCCACTTCCAACGTAGTGAAGATCACACGGCCGTAGCTCCAGGCCCACTCGATAAGCACCGGCTTCTCGATGCCGGGGCCACCGACGATTACGCCCTCAATGCTGCCAGAGTCAAGATAGCCGGGCGCTGCAAGACCCCAACCCTCGAGGTCCGACGCCGTAAGCCAGTTTGGCTCCCGAACCATGTAGTTGAGGCTGTAATCAAACTCCTCCGACGGGTTGTAGAACAGATACTCACGCCACAGATACCCGTATGCGCTTGTCCGTTCCGTCAGCGTCGGGCTCATCGATGGGCTCTCATCCCCCAGCTTTGGATGAACCACGAACCAATAATAGATGTCGAGTGGGAGCTCGTATCGAACAGTCGCGCCGCTGACTATCGAGGTGTAAAGAATCGTAGAGTAGTAGTCGGGATCGACGCCCGGCTCGCCATAGTCCACGATGTCGGCGTAGCTGATGTCCGGATCAACCCTATACAGAAGCTCCGCGTTCACAACCAAGAGGTCCGGATCGCAAGAGCTGAGGATAGACATCGATGAATGCGCGATCGTAAATGCTACCTCGTCGATGAGGCGCGGGTCGGATATCGAAAGCAGCAGCTGACCGTAATCCTCTTGATCGTTCTGCGACATCCGCGTGAACATGTCGTAGAGGTCTATCCTTAGCCACTCGGGCACGATGTCAAGCGACTCCTCCGCCGAAGGCGAGAGGACCGTCCTGAGCGTCAGGTCCCGTATGTAGTCGCCGTCTCGCTCAAGCGCAACCGGCAGGCCCGATTCGCCTGGACCAGATCGAAGCGCTCGGTCAGCTTCTTCAGGAATTAGGGTTGATTCCGGAAGCGGCCCGACGAGCGACGCGTACGGCTGTAGGGTCAGAGGTTCAGCCTGCAAACCAACTGACAACACCAGAACTGCCAAAGTGAGCAAAACTCTATACATCTTTCCTCTCCATTCTTCAGGATTAAGGCGTGACCGGGCAATCACACCCGGTCTACGCTGAGCAAAACCATGAAAAAAGCCCTTGCATCTCCAGGAGCAGCATAGCCCGGCGCCTCGAGAATTCAACGGGTGTCGAGTCGCCCAATAATCACATCGAAGGGCGTCCGGCTCGATGAGGGTCCATTTGGAGTGCGGCGGCTTGACGCCGCTTTCATTGGTGGTGGCTCGACACCAGCCCTGATGGACGGCTCTTAAGACCATAAAGGCTCCGATCCGGACTTTCCGGAGCTCTTGTCAAAGGAGGCGCCGCGTCAGGCCGCGGCCATCCAAAGCGGCGTCAAGCCGCCGCACTCCAAAATCACCCAACGGCTGCGACTCATAAAAGCCGCCGCGGTCGGAAGAATCGCCGATTACAGAGGCAAGACCAGTGGTCTCTGTGAGGTCAATGACCATCAAGGTGATTACTGGGGAGCTGGAAATGTCTCCGCGCCGAGCGGCGGCTAAGGCACCTCGATTCAACCGCGGGCAAGAAGGGCTACGGAACCGGAGGTTCTTCGCCTATAGCAGCGGAAGTTCTCGGGCTCATGTCGAGGCAATCACGGCGCCTTGTGAGCCGATGAGGCGCCGGTCGCGGCGATAGGAGTAGAACAGCTCGGACAGGCAAGACGTGCAAAGTCCGACGTCGATGATGTTCTTTTCTTCAAGCCCCACGGCCACAAGCTCGCTTTTGACAAATGCCGCTAAGTCAACGAAGAACCGTTCCTCACGTGTGATGACGGTCTGCCGCTCCTTGCCTCCTGAGGCCAGGTTGAATCTTTTTGCGACGTCTGGGCCCACCTCGAAGCAACACTGCCGAATCGCAGGACCCAGAACTGCAATCAGATCACATGGATTTGAGCCACAACGCCCGACCATTAGCCTGACCGTATTCTGAGCAATCCCTGCAAGCGCTCCCCGCCAGCCGGCGTGGAATGCGCCTACTCGTCCCCCGGGGTCGAACAGCAGAACCGGCAGGCAATCGGCTGTGAGGATCAGAAGCACCGCGCCGGGCACGTCCGTGACCATGCCGTCCGCGCCGGGTATCGTGTCCTCCGGCCCGGATGCGCCTCGACCGACATCACGTTCCTCGACAACAACGGCGCGTCCAGAATGGACCTGCTGGGTAACCGTCAATCTGGAAAGATCAGCCCCCAAGACCTCACACGCAAGCTCTCTGGCTCGCATAATAACGTCAGGGTCGGCGCCGCCCTTGAATCCCAGGTCCCATTCGGCGTGTGCGCCGACATGTGTGCAGAGGCGCGTCGTGAAAAGGTGAGGAACACCGAGACCGTGAAGGCGAATTGAACGGAAATACACAAGCCCGTTCTGCTCAACTCGCTCTATCCCGTGTGGTGGTTCGGTCATGTCTGATTCTCTACGTCAGTCTGATATCTGTCCACGAACTTAAGGCGGCTCGTGGAGGCTGGGTCAGAATTCAACGCATCTGTTTGTGTAGGGGCGGACCCCCGTGTCCGCCCTCTGTCATTCAATTGGATAGGGCAGGCACGGGGACCTGCCCCTACAAACCTCATTTGCGTTATCATTGTTGCGCAAACACGTAATAAGACCTCCACACCTCAATCATAATCCAGCCTGTCAGTCATTCCCGCGCCTCACGAACCGGAGCAGAAGGGCGGGTAGGAACGTTATTGAGGCGAGCAGAGCGAATCCCACGCCCAGTATGGTGAAGACACCGACCTGAACGAGCCCCTCAAACCCGGCGAAGACCAGCGTGCCAAAGGCGAGGACCGTCGTTAGGGACGTCAGCACAAGTGCCTTGCCAGTGCCGACGATTGCGTCCTTTGCTGTCGAATTGGCCTCGAGGAATCGATGCACGAGGTGAATGCCGTCGTCGATGCCGATTCCGAGTATCATCGGAATGACGAATAGGTTGACCGGGTTGAGGTCGATGCCGAGCATCGAGGCCGCGGCCAGCATCATCACGGCGCCCGAACAAAGAGGCGCCATCGCCACGAGGGCGACCGAGAACCTCCTGAACTGGGCGAGCAGAACGCAGAATACAAGGCCAGCGGCGACGATCGCTATCAGCCAGATATCCTTCGTTACCAGGTCTTTCAGAATGGCGGTTAGGTAGGTTGTGCTCACAATCGAGACCTCGCTGCCCAGGCGCCCTCGCAACGTCCGCTCGAAGGCGACTGCGTCGCTTCTGGTGCTCAGAAGCTTCGCGGGAGACACGTAGCACGCCGTGTAGAGGCCAGCATCGTCGGCCTGTAGGAAGCGTCCCAGAAGCCTTCGAAGCGACGTATCGGCTGTGGCCGCGTGAAGGTCCATGGGGTCCCTCACACGCAGCGATGACGCCAGCCGACGGATATACTCCTCATATCGGGCAGTCATCCTCAGGCCGCTCTCGGCCGTAGCCGCCTCGAACCCGGAAATGATCTCTTGAGGCGAGACGTGCTCTGCAAGCTGCGCCAGCCGTTCGATGTTCTCCCTTTGCGTTGAGATTGGGGGCACGAAATCGAGCAGCGACGACGCGGAAGACAGCGTGCCGCATGCGATCATCTCTTCTGAGACACCACGGACATGCTCAGAGAACTTCAGAGCGGACTGGGCGTCGGGGACCCTCTTGAAGACCACCCAATCCTTGAAGCTGCCGCCAACTGCCTCGCTTATCGTCCTCTGAAGCTGAACGGCCTTGGAGGTCTTCGCTCTGAGCCTGCTGACATCCTCGGAGAACTGAATCTTGGACACCTGAACCGCCGCAAGTAGCGTCAGGATGACCCAAGCGGCGATGACGGCGCCTGAGTGATTCGATACGAGGCGTGCGACCCTTGACAGGCCGAAAGCCGCAGTGCGCGGGGTCTTGAAATCACGTCGAGCGAAACGCTCACCCTGCTTTAGAAGGGCGCCCATGAACATGAGGGTCGTGAAGAGGCAGATAACGATGCCAGCGGCGGCCAGAAGACCAAGCTCTTTGACTCCCCTAAACCGGCAGAGTGCGCAGCTCAGAAACGCGAGAGATGTTGTCGCCGCGCACGCCAGAGTGCCCACACCGGTGCGCGTGTACGAGATGCGCAGCGCGTCCTGGCCCATCTTGCCCGAGGCACGCTCGTCAACATACCTGCTGTACAGGTGCACGGCGAAATCTATCCCGAGGCCTACGTTGCAGGCTACCAGAACGATCGTCAGTAGATTCACGTGGCCGAGCGTCAAGTAACATAACGCGAGCGTGAACGTGAGCGCAGAAAGGAGAGGAACCCCGACGTAAACTAGGCTGCCGAGCCGGCCGAACGCCACCACAAAGAGCAAGATCACAAGCACGAAAGAGACGATGAGCGTCGCAAACATATCGTGCCTTATGACGGCGCTTTCCTCGAGCAGTATGGCGTGGGGACCGGTAAACGAAATCGACAGTCGCTTCGCGGCCTCGCCCCTCGTCCATTGGTGAAAGTCATCCAGCCGACTCAGGCTCGCATCTGCGGCGCGTCGCACGAAGCCAAGCAGCGCGCGGTCAAACTCGAGGTTCTGAGAGTTGTCTATTGGTTTTACCAGCACAAAGGCCATCTTGTGGTCGGTTGAGAAGTAGTAGCCATCGACAAGGTCGAGCTTCAGGCCCTGCTTGAGCTTCGGGCTGTATTTGAACATGAATCGCCGCAGGTTGAGCGGGTCGTGCTCGATGAACTCCTTTTGAACGAGGCCCACCTGCGAGACGAGCGTCGCCCGAGCCTGCCTCAACGCCCGCTTCATGCCCCCCTCAGAAAGCGCCTCGACAACACCGCTGAAATCCTGCTCGTCGAGGAATAGGAAAATGTGCTTTAGAAAGAACTCCGTGAAGAAAACGAGCGCAATCCGGTTGGCGTTGAAATCGACGCTCTCGACTAGCTTGCTTTCCGCTATCGACTCGCTGAAGTGCTTCACGAACTCCTGCATGAGGCGGTCATCCTGCTTCCCGGTTGGGCTCACAACGCCGATGAGCGTCTCTGAGCCGGCAAACCGCGACATCGCCTCGAAGTACTCCTCGACGCGGGGGTCCGATTCCGGGAGCAACTGCCGAATATCGGCTGAGAACTCAAGCCTAAGCGCAAGAAACAGCGCGACCGCAACCAGGCCCAACGCCACAAGAATAACCGTTAAGGAACGAGTGAAGCAGAGACCTGCTATTCGCCCCAGGAACCTCTCAAGCATATCACTGTAAGCGTGTCATAACTGGCATGACCTAGCAAGGAAGCGTGGGGCGGGCTTTCCCAGGCTGGGTCATAATTCGAATCTGGGGTTGTGTAGGGGCGTGGTCTTAGACCCGCCCTCTCTAATTGATGGTCGCATAAGATGCCTCGTATCCGCAGGGATTCATGTAGGCGGGCGGGTCTGAGACACCGCCCCTACAGGCCGATTCCGACAATCGCGTCGCATAAGAAAACCGCCGCGTTGATCTTGACAATCGGCAGCATTTCTTGTATCATTGTTGTCTGAATGGACAACGAAATCCTCGTCAATCGACTTATGACCCAGCCTTTTCCAGCCTGCCTGTCTCTGCGTCTCAGTCCAAGGCGAGCTCCCTTTGGGTGCGAGCCGGCCAGCCGCATTCACGGGTAAAAGG
>CBDVDH010000035.1:0-40645 GCA_965372715.1 uncultured bacterium
AACGCCTTAACCTGCGCGGGGGACTGCGTGCCATTCCTCTCCGCAAAGAGCACGTTGTAGTTCTGATCGCTTTTGAAAGGTGGGTCCAAGTAAATCAGGTCAACCGACTCATCCGTGACGTGTAGCCTCAGCACCTCCAGATTGTCGCCGTAGTAGAGCACGTTCTTATCTTGCATCCTCAAATCCTTACGGCTATGTAGAATTACCGTCACTTCAATCGAATACGTTGTTTGAGTCGTCGGCGTCGTTATTCTTGGCTCTCTGAGCCTTCTTGAAGGTAACGTTGGTTCGCTTAAGCGGCGGACAATCGACGCCTTTGCCGCGCAGGATGTCCTCAATCGTAAGAATCTGAATGCGCGGATAGCGCTTCTGCCAGACTGTCGATTCATAGAAACCGGCGCCTGCCGCCTCCCCTCGCATGTCCTTCGTTGGGTCGAGCATCGTTATCAGGACACCGATCTCCGCGCCCTCCCGCTCAATCACACCCCGCAGATCGCGTATCATGTACGACGTAACGTGACCCGACTTGACTGAGAAGACGATCTGCTTGGTTTTACCGCCCTTCGCCTCGTCATGGAAATAGAGCCGTCCGTCAATGCCCTTGTCGGACCCTTTCTTCTCCTCAACGGGCCTTGCGCCCAACAGGCCCAGCGCCCACCATTGAAACTGATACGGATTCTCCTTCGCCAGTTGCATCGCGCCGGAGATGGAGACCGGCTCGCCAATCACCTCATACTCCTTCTTGATCTCCTCACCGAACGTGTTCTCAAGTCGGTATTTCATGAGCGTTACGGCCAAATGCGTTATGTCGATGCCGATCCAGCGGCGATTGAGGCGCTGGGCGACGGCGACCGTCGTGCCACATCCGCAGAACGGGTCGAGAACCAGATCGCCCTCGTTGCTGGAGGCGCTGATAATCCTCTCGAGCAGGCGTTCAGGCTTCTGCGTCGGGTAGCCAAGTCTCTCCTTAGCTGAAGGCATGACGGGCTGCATTGTCCAAACGTCGTCAGGATGCTTGCCCTGAGGATGTGGCTCGTAGGAATCATAGACTTTGTCCCCCCGAAAAGCCTTTGCCTTGTACTTCAACCTCTCCGCAGTATCTGACGAATACGGCGTCCGAACCGCGTCAACGTTAAATGGTCGCTTGGCGGTCTCTGTCTTCGAATAGAAGAGGATCACGTCATGGCGCCGACCGAAGCGACGCTTGGATACTCCGCCTCCACGGTAGTACCAAACGATTTCGTTCTGGAGATTCTGGGGCCCAAACACAGCATCCATAATCAGCCTCAGATGCGCACTCGCAGTTGGATCGCAGTGCAGGTATATGCTTCCGGTGGGCTTCAAAACACGCCTAAGCTCGATGAGGCGCGGCGCCATCATAGATAGGTAGGCGAGCATATCGCTGTCGCCCAGGAGCTTCCTGAAGCCCTGCATAGCCTGGGAGACCTTGCCGCCTCTCTCCACGACCTCCTCGTATGCCTCAGCTGACTCCATGTCCCACGTCCAAGTATCCTTAAACGCCTTAACCTGCGCGGGGGACTGCGTGCCATTCCTCTCCGCAAAGAGCACGTTGTAGTTCTGATCGCTTTTGAAAGGTGGGTCCAAGTAAATCAGGTCAACCGACTCATCCGTGACGTGTAGCCTCAGCACCTCCAGATTGTCGCCGTAGTAGAGCACGTTCTTATCTTGCATCCTCAAATCCTTACGGCTATGTAGAATTACCGTCACTTCAATCGAATACGTTGTTTGAGTCGTCGGCGTCGTTATTCTTGGCTCTCTGAGCCTTCTTGAAGGTAACGTTGGTTCGCTTAAGCGGCGGACAATCGACGCCTTTGCCGCGCAGGATGTCCTCAATCGTAAGAATCTGAATGCGCGGATAGCGCTTCTGCCAGACTGTCGATTCATAGAAACCGGCGCCTGCCGCCTCCCCTCGCATGTCCTTCGTTGGGTCGAGCATCGTTATGAGGACACCGATCTCCGCGCCCTCGCGCTCAATCACACCCCGCAGATCGCGTATCATGTACGACGTAACGTGACCTGACTTAACTGAGAAGACGATCTGCTTGGTTTTACCGCCCTTCGCCTCATCGTGGAAATAGAGCCGGCCATCGACGCCTTTATCAGCACCCTTTTTCTGCTCAACGGGCCTTGCGCCCAACAGGCCCAGCGCCCACCACTGGAATTGATACGGATTCTCCTTTGCCAGCTGCATCGCGCCGGAGATCGACACTGGCTCGCCGACCACCTCGTATTGGCTATTGATTCCCTCACCGAATGTGTTCTCAAGTCGGTATTTCATGAGCGTAACGGCCAAATGCGTTATGTCAATGCCGATCCAGCGACGATTGAGGCGCTGAGCAACGGCCACCGTCGTGCCACATCCGCAGAACGGGTCGAGAACCAGATCGCCCTCGTTGCTGCTCGCCGTGATAATCCTCTCCAAGAGCGACTCAGGCTTCTGCGTCGGGTAGCCAAGCCGCTCTCTGGCCTGAGAGTTGATTACAGAAATGTCCCATACATCGTCCATGGGTGCCCCGGGAGATACTTCCTTGGTCATCTTTGTAACCTGTCGCATCCCATTCTTAAACTCGACCCGGCTCTTGTGTCCGCGCCAACGTCTAAGTGTGCCTTTCGTCAATGGCTCCAGTAGAACGTTGAAAGTGTTCTTGCCGTGCTGGTTACTGTAGAATAGCAGTACATCGTGCATTCTTTGAAACTGAAATTTGCCAGCGGGCCAGCGCTTGTAATGCCAGATTGCCTCATTTCGGAAGTTCTCTGTTCCGAAAACCGCATCCATAAGCAGCCTTAGGTGTGCGCTGGCTGTCGGGTCGCAGTGCAGGTATATGCTCCCGGTGGGCTTCAAAACACGCCTAAGCTCGATGAGGCGCGGCGCCATCATGGACAGGTAGGCGAGCATATCGCTGTCACCCAGGAGCTTCCTGAAGCCCTGCATAGCCTGGGAGACCTTGCCGCCTCTTTCCACGACCTCCTCGTATGCCTCCGCTGACTCCAGGTCCCAAGTCCAAGTATCTTTGAACGCCTTAACCTGCGCGGGGGACTGCGTGCCATTCCTCTCCGCAAAGAGCACGTTGTAGTTCTGATCGCTTTTGAAAGGTGGGTCCAAGTAAATCAGGTCAACCGACTCATCCGTGACGTGTAGCCTCAGCACCTCCAGATTGTCGCCGTAGTAGAGCACGTTCTTATCTTGCATCGTCAGCCCCCTTTTGCCTCAGCATCGCGTCTGGTTCCGGTTCGTTTCTGCTCGCGGATTATCGGCATTCATCAACGGGCGGAGCAGTGCCCGGACTGGGGCGCCGTCGGGCACGTCGATCCTCAGCGGTAAGCATAGGAGCTCATAGCTGCCAGGGGCAACCTGCGAGAGGTCCAGGCCCTCGAGAATCAGCACGTCGCGGGCAAGAAGCGTCCTGTGTGTTTCAACTCCAGACGACCCCATCTGCCCTATTGAGAGATAATCAATCCCCACGAGCGACGCGCCAAGCTCGGCAAGGAACTCCGCGCCGTCTGGAGTCAAATAGACGTAGTTGCGGTTGAAGTCTGCTTGCGAAATGAGCTTGGAGTTCCTGGTCTTGAGAAGGACCCGCTCTTCGTGTGCGATCTCTTTCCCAGCGAGCGTCTCGGCGTCGATGCACACCTCGCATTCAGTGCAATCAAGAACGCAGCATTCGCCGACAAGTCGCGACAGGTCAATCTGCGGCAGCGTCCGCCCCCCTCTGATTATATGTGCTGGGGCATCGATATGTGTGCCGGAGTGGCTGCCCATGCAGAACCTGTGGACAACCGCGGCATCCTCTGCGCTTGCGCCCTTGATCTTCTCGATCTCGACCGTCGGGTCGCCAGGATATGTAACCGTCTGCAGCGACAGCGGCAGAGAGATGTCAATCAACGGAGCCTGAGAGCTATTCTTCGACGGCACTCTTGCGAGGTCTTCCTCTTTTCTTGGCGGGCTTTCCTCCCACGAGCCTCAACCTGTAGTCATCCGCCTTGATCTCGACTAACTTGCACATCTCGTAAAGCCGCGAACGCAACCGCACTCCTATTCTGTCCTGAAGCGTCTCCGTGGCTCTTGTAAGGCCGCTCTTTTGGGCCCCAGCATCCATGAAATTGGTCGTGATGATCATGGCTTTTTTGTGGTTGTAGCGATGATTGATGATGAAGCCCAGCCTATCACGAACCCAATCGCTAATCCGCTCCGCCCCCAGGTCATCCAAGACCACGACGTCAGTCTCCAAGACAGGCGACAAAACGTCGCTCTCGGAAGTCTCCCCCTTGGGGTCCGAATAGGTCTCCTTGATCTCGCCAAGAAGAGACCGGAAATCGACAAAGAGGCATGGCACGCTCTTTGTTGAAACCATCTCCTTCACTATCGCGACGGCAAGATGTGTTTTGCCCACACCAGACCCTCCCATGAAAAGCAGGCCGTCGCGTTTGGCCGGATATGCTCTCACGAAATCCTCCGCAGATTTCTTGGCCTCTCCAAGGCTGACATTGTTCGCTATATCGAAGTCATTGAAGCTGCAATGCGAATAGCGCTGGGCGATATTCGCCTGAGAAAGCAGAATGTTCTGCCTCAAGCTCTCGTAGCAGTCGCAGCGGAACGCCTCCTCGCCCTCTATCACCCAACCAGTGTCGTTACAGCGCTCGCATCGAGGGCCTTCAGAATCGTAATGCGAATCCGTCATTGAGCTCCCGCTTATTCGTTCTTTATGACCCTCGGCACGCGGAAATAATCGCCCTGCCGGTCAGGCGCCATCCCTAAAGCCACGTCCTGGGGCAGGCCCGGCCGACATTCGTCCTCGCGAAACACGTTCGTCAGGTTCTGCGTGTGCGCGGTTGGCGGCACGTCGGAAAGATCAAGCTCGTTCAGCTTATCAACGTAGGCGATGATCCGCAGAAGCTGGCGGCTGAACGTCTCCTTTTCCGCCTCGCTGAGCTCAATCCCGGCTAGCCCCGCAAGGTATTCAACCTGCTCCTTTTTTATTTCCATCCGATCAATTCACGGTAAGATATGGATATATGGCGCTCGAGTTCAAAGAGCTGTCGAACGCCACGACCTCCAGCGTCATGCAGCCCGGCGCAAGCCCTCCGGGCATCAGTATCTGGAACGTGTAGATGCCGTCCCCGGCAAAGTCATCGCCGTCTATGCCGTCGTCATTGAAGAAGAAACCCGTCGGGACCCCGCCCTCGAGAAACAGCTCGACGCGGTCGATGTCGGATAGGCCGTCGGGATCAGAAACAAACGCAACTATCTTCATGCTCTCGCCAGGACCGACGGTTTCGCGTCCAAAGAAGCCGCCGCCCAGAATAACTGGCGCTCCGTCCGCCGTCATCGCCGGCTGCCAGACATCCACGTTCATCTGCGACAGTTCGCTTGGCAAGGCCAACGGGCCGGACAGCACGTTCAGATACGGCCAGGATGTGCTCTGGTTGCCGGCGGCGTCCGTCGCTACAAGCTCCACACGGTAATTCCCAGGGCCGATCTCGCCAGGCGCCATCTGCGCAAGACACGTGAAGATGCCATCACCAGGGAGGTCGTCCGGCTCAAGGCCGTCGTCGGTCAAGAAAACGCCCAAGGGAATGCTCCCGTAACACGCCTCGACAGTCTGCACGTCGGAAAGGCCGTCAAGATCGACAACGAACGCCTGCATCCCAAACTCGAACCCCGTGGCGGAATTGACGCTGGCCTCAAGATAGCCGGCCGCGTATATCTGTGGCGCGACGGAGGGCGCCTCCCCAGGCGTGAACTCTAGCACAAAAGAGTCCCTTGCTGGGATCGCCACGTAGTTCTCATAGCTCTCCACGTGCTTCCAGGCGCCACCACTCTTCTTGTTCACATCAACGCTAATTGTTACAAACTGCTTAACACAGACGGTGTCCTCATTCGAGAAAACGATGTAGTAGCTCTCCGACGGGGTCTCGGCGTTGAAACTGTCGCCCGGAGAATCGGTGCGCCACTCATGCGCCTGAAAAGCCTCATCGTTCTGATACTTGTCATACTCGTCAGAGCTGACGATGAAGAAATCAACGTTGCCGGCTTTCTCCTTGTGCCCGAAGGACCCCGCGCTGATGCTGTAGAGCATCTCAAACTCCACGTTGTAGGTGAAGTCGAGTCGGTATTCACGCTCGCCCACTGGGAACTCTACGCTCTGAATCGGTGGCAGCGTCGGCATCAGGCCCTCCTCAATGACCCAAGTGTGAGAATACTGCTCACCTGCTACAGTACCGGTTAGAATCTGAGCGTCGCCCACGTTGCCGACCCGGCTCCTGACGTTCATCCAGAAGTCCCTGTTGTTGCCCAGGTCTATCAAGACTTCTCCAGTAGAATCCGTGTAGGACACAATCGCGGTCCCCAGACCATAGGCGGGGTTATTATTGTAATAAACCTTCACTGTTATCTCCGCTCCGTCCACAGGATTGTGATTTAGGTCCTCGACCCTCGCACGGAGCGTGCAGACCTTGCTGAATCTCTTGGTCGCGTTGACAGGATACGTGTCGCCCCTGTCCTGCGAGATCGCGGAGAGGTCCTTGCTGCCGCCGAAGTCCTTGTCATAAAGCACGCTCTGCTTGGCAACGGAAGTGTGGTTGCCGTTCCAGTCAACTTGGTACCCATGCCAATCCCCCTCCCAGAACTCGTTCGTAACGTGGTCCCAGGTGTGGTTGTTGACGCCGGCGCACGGCAGGAGGCAGGCTCTCGCTGCGGCGTTCATCAAGTCCTGAATCTCGCCGCAGTTGCCGTTATGCTCGAAGCATATCTGATTGGCCTGGATTGGCCGGTTGCCTCTCGCTCTGAAAGGCAGATTCCTGCACACCCAGTTGCCGACAACATCCACCGCCATGCTGTTGGGCTCAAATGGTCTGAAGGCGGCCAGCGAGGCATTCACGACGCTGTCGTCCCAAAGGTGGCTCGCGTTCCCTATCACTTCCTGCAGCGTGGGATAACGACCTATACCAACCTCGTTAATCGTCTCAGGGACGTACCCCAAACCGAATGGCAAGTCGAGATCGCCCCAAGCGTTCTCAGGAGCGCACGCCCCATGGAACTGGAACGTTACGTAGCTCGCCGCCATCCAGCTGCGAATCCGGGACACGACGGTTTCGTCCGCCAGCGCCTCGTAAAAGGCGCGGCTCTGATTCGAGGCGACGATGACCTTACTGCACCGACTCCAGAATCGAATTATGAAGTCGTCGGACGTGAACATCTCATAAGGGATGTCGTTGTTCTCCAAGATTTCCTGAATCGGGCCGACTATATTGGGGTCGCCGGTGTCATCGAGTATGCCTACCCAGTCGCTTGGTATGAGCATCTCGCTCGCAATGCCGTTAGAACGCATAACGAGATTCTGAAGCATCTTGGTCTTGCCCGTAGCGTAGGCCTGCTCCGCGTCCATCGTCGTAACAATCACGCGCGACATGCTCCAGGGATACTCACAAAGGAGCGGCTTTTCAGCGTCGGACCGGGCCATCAAGATGGCGGCCCGATAGCCCTTGTAACCGTCGGTCAGGTAACCCGTCGCGGACGGGCCCCAACTATCGACGTCAGCGTCCGTTATCCAGTTGGGCGTCTTGTTCACGTAGTAGTTTGTGTAGTCGTATTCCTCGGATGGATTGTAGAACAGGTATTCGCGCCAGAGGTAGCCGTAGGTGCTGGTCCTATCGGTAATCGCGGGACTCATTGAGGGGTGCTCATCGCCGTGCTTCGGGTGAACCACAAACCAGTAGTAGATGTCCCTCGGCAGCTCATATTGGCCCATTACGCCGCCGCGTATCGTGTTGTATCGCACGGTGGAGTAGTAATCGAGGTCCTGTCCAGGGACGCCATAGTCAACGATGTCCGCATAAGCGACCTCGGCGTCTATCTGATACAGAAGCTCCGCGTTTCTAATGAGCAGCTGCGGATCGCCTCTGGTCAGGACGCTTTTAGAAGAGTGCGCAATCGTGAAAGCCACCTCGTCTATGAGCCTGAGGTCTGTGATGTCGAGAAGCAGCTGGCCAAAGTCTTCCTGCTGCGAAGTGGTCATGCGGACGAACATGTCGTAAACGTCCATTCGCAGCCACTCGGGAACCAGCAGGAGCGCGTCCTCCGCCTGAGGCGCGATCGGCGTTCCCGGGCCGACCTCGTTCACGAAACTGCCGTCCCCATTCAGCGGAACAGGCAACCCTGCCCCGACTGCGCCAGAAACGACGCCCAACTCGCCGAAATCAACGTCCGTCTCGGCCCAGGCCGGCCCCCCCGTCGGCCCACGAAGGACCTCGGCCGGAAGCTCAATGTCAGAGGCGAGCAGTCCCACGCTGCACGCCATGAGCGTCACGGCAATCGGGAGCATCAATTGAATCTTCCTCATCTAAATTCCTCCTCTAAAAAGACAAGTCTCAGAGCCCAATATCAAGCAAAGGCTCGTAAAAAGTGACGTGCAGCTCGACAACACCGCGTCGAAAAAAACCGATCAAAATAGGTGAGAACACATCATAGATACCGCCACCTTAGCTGTCAACGCAATCGTCAGAGGAGTTTCCCCGTCGGGGACACGGGCGAAAACGTCAATAGGCTAAAAAGGACAAAGGGGAGGGTTGGTATTAGAGTATAACCTGGTCGGTAACCGGCTTTACCGGAAGGTTGGGTGCTAGGACGTCAGTGGTGGCGAAAGCGTCTTCCCTTGACCGCATTTGGTTCTTGTGCAGCAATTTGTTAGAATGGAGCGGATTACGGAGGTGCTGCTATATCAAAGTTATGTCGAACAAGGGCAGGATGTCTGATGTCGAAAGAGATAGCAAAACTTGAGCAGTATGTCGTGACGGACGACCGCGTTTGCGGGGGCAAACCCAGGGTTGCTGGAACTCGCATCAAAGTCCAGCAGATCGTCCTGGAGTATGAGCAACTCAATATGACGCCGGATGAGATTTGTGACGCTCATCCTCGCCTGACGCTCGCCGCGGTGCATTCCGCAATCGCCTATTATTACGACCATCAGAATGAGATTCTTCAGGCAATCCGGGACGACGAGACATTCGCCGAGTCTTTCACAGAAAGGAATTCAGAGCGAAATGGCGAAAGAAATCATCTTCCAGGTCCAGGAATCCCCGGAAGGCGGATACGAGGCGTGGGCGCTAGGTCATTCCATCTTCACCGAGGCCGACACGGGTGAAGAGCTGAGAAAGGCTGTAGCCGAGGCGGTCCGCTGCCATTTTAATGAGCACAAGGTGCCGAGCGTGATCCGATTGCATTTCGTTGCCGAGGAAGTCCTAGTTCCATGAAATTGCCCGATAAAAGCGCTTGACAAGAAATATGTTAGGATGTAGTGTCCCATCTGTTAAAAGGAGAATACGATCAGGGAGTCGGAAACGATGGTAGGGGTCAGGTCGGACCTGCAGCCTATCATCCTTCCGTTTTGCGGATAGTTCGTCCGCGAAGACCTTTCAGATCGCGTAGTATCGTACTTGTAGTGGGCAGACCTATGTGTTTGTCTGGAATAGATGTGGCGCCATGGCAAAAAGCACTTGAATCCTTATTGTCTTCTGTATATTGTTTGCGGCGTGCATTAGATACTATATCTAGAGGTTGCTGTTTGTGGGGCTTGGCTTGTTATCCGCGATCCAGCTAAAGTGGTGCCGTTGGATAGTCCGATAATGTTCGTAAGAGCTATGAAGCACACTCCTATGTGTGTTTTTTTTGATTAGGGAGAGGCATCGGTGTGATTGGCGTCAGAGTCGAGACACAGCTGTTCTATATACGGATTGAGGGTGAGTTCAACCCAGCGACCCTAAATCATGACTTCCTTCTGAAGATAGGAGCCATTCCAGATGATGCTGAGGTGCCAGAACCCACAGTCATTCCGGTTATGGCCTCACTGGATTACAAGGGAAGAGGGCTTAAGATAGTCGCGGATCTAGACCAATTCATGGTGTGGCATAAGGCAGATGTTCCCGAGCCCAAGCAGGCAATCAGCCTGGCTAAGTCTTACTTGAAGACTCTTGAGCATACGCCTGTGAAAAGTGTTTCGTTTAATTTTCATGGCCAGGCTCTGTTTCCGACAGTGGAGGGGGTTGCCAGTTTCGAGGCTTGGCTGTTGAGAGATAAGACGGCGCTAATGTCAAATCTTCATACAGATAGACTCCGTGTCACGGTCCAACTAAGCTATGATTTTGATGACTTTGAGGCAACTGCGAGACTGGGCCCCATAGATGTCAAGGAGGCTTCCCTACGTTTCTTGCTGTGCTACGAGAAGAAGATTTCAGATGCACGGGGCATCGTTTCGTTGCTTGGGGACGAAAGCCGCATTTCAAGAATAATGGAGGCCTCGGTTCTGCACCTTCGGGGTTTTTGCGTGGGAGGTATCATCAATGCGTAGAGAAAGGCTATCTCACCAGTCTGAAATAGACTCGGTGATGTTGTTTCCCCGGGATACCGATCTTTCGGAAAAATCAGTGACGGAAACTTACGAATGCCATGAGGAAGGCGGGCGCTATTCGACAGCACTTGAGAAATTCATCCAGGCATTAAACGGCAATTTCGCACGAAATGCTTTGTCGCGCTCTGAGTGCGCATCTGAGATATCCGATGTGTTTAATGGCTTACGCGAAAGGGCTGCTCGCGAGCGCTTTTCCGATGCCGATGTGCAAATGCGTTGCTTGGATGGGTTCTGGCTCCAAGAGGCTGAATTGGACGCCGCGCCTAGGCTAGATCCCCAACTCACGGCGGGAGCGCTCCAGGAGGGTGCCTGGGCCGACTTAGACCTGGGTTATCTCGCGGACGATGAAAACGTGAAGGCGTTCCTCGCGGAACTGCCAAGTCTTCTTGCGGAGGGGCACAGGTCCAAATTCGCCGCTTTTGCCCGTGGCAAGTTGGTGGGGATCGACGCGGATTTCGAGCCCCTCCGGAAAAGAGTCGAACGTTCACATCCTGACGATTCGATCCTGATCCAGCAGATCGACACTTGCCCGCCTCAAGTGCAGCTCTCTAGCCCCAAATTGCTGTAGGTTGGCTCGGCCGCATGGCATGGAAGTACGACAAAAGCCAAGTTCCCGCCCCTATCGCAGATGTGGTTGTCACCAATCCTCGAACCAGTCAGCAGCTCAGCGTCGAGGGCTGCCTTGTTGACACGGGCTCAGCTGCCTGCTGGCTCAGGAAGAGCGACATAGATGGACTTGGACAAACCACAAATCACATGAGGTCCGCCTCGGTACCCGGCGTGCCTAAGAAGGGTTGCGGTATGCATCTTCTGGCTCTGCAGGTCTGGGGACGAACATTCGAGGAAGTCTGGGTGATGGCGCTCCCACCTGACAGCGCAATCGGTCCCGTGCTGGGCAGAGATGTCATCAACAAGTTAGATCTAACGCTAAAGGGCCCTGATCAAGGTTACGAAGTGGCAGACAGAACCGATTAGCCCATTTCCTAAACTTGACCTAGCGCCCTTAAGTGCAAGAGTATCCATTCCTCGAGAACTTCTTCCAACTGGTTGCGGCAGGCCCCGAGTGTCTTTGCGTTGGCCCAGACGCCTTTGAAGCCCGGGACCTCGCCGAACAGCGTGCTATCGTCGGAAAGTATCTCGTAATGGGCTTTCCCCATTGCCGCCTGGATGTCATCCCTCAACATTTCAGCGTCCGGAGACGGTCATTGATTCCAAGCGTTGCCAAAATCTGCGGGCAGGATGCCTCGACTTACTCCTGCGTCTTGGTGGCCTCGGCCTCCTTCGGCGGCGACATCTGCGGCAGCTTCAGCTCTTTGCGGAGCGCGTTCTCGATCTCGAGGGCGGCGCTGGGATTCTCCTTCAGGAACTTGCGGGTGTTCTCACGGCCCTGGCCGATGCGCTGGTCGTTGTATGAGAACCATGTGCCGCTTTTCTGGATGATGCCGCAGTCAAGGCCCATGTCGATGATCGTCCCTTCGCGGGATATGCCCTGGCCGAAAATGATGTCGAACTCGACCTGCTTAAACGGCGGCGCGAGCTTGTTCTTGACTACCTTGACGCGGGTCCTGTTGCCGACCACTTCGCCGCCGCCGGCCTTGAGCGCTGCTATCCTTCTGATGTCGAGCCTGACCGACGAGTAGAACTTGAGCGCATTGCCGCCGCTCGTCGTCTCGGGGTTGCCGAACATGACGCCGATCTTGTGCCTAACTTGATTCACGAAGACCACGCACGTCTTGGATTTGCTGATGGCCCCCGTCAGCTTGCGAAGCGCCTGAGACATCAGCCTCGCCTGAAGGCCCATCTGCGGCTCGCCCATCTCGCCCTCGATCTCGGCGCGGGGCACGAGCGCCGCAACCGAATCGATAATAATCAGATCGACGGCCGACGAGCGGACGAGCGCATCGACGATCTCGAGCGCCTGCTCGCCAGTGTCGGGCTGGGACACGTAAAGCGAGTCCATATCGACCCCAAGCGCCTGGGCATAAATCGGGTCGAGCGCGTGCTCAACGTCAATGAACGTGGCGATGCCAGCACGCTTCTGCGCCTCAGCCGCAATCGAAAGCGCCAGCGTCGTCTTGCCGGACGCCTCAGGGCCGTATATCTCAACGACGCGCCCGCGAGGCACGCCGCCGATGCCGAGCGCGACGTCGAGCGCCAGCGACCCCGTCGGAATCACCTCAATGTCCATGAGCGCTCCCTTGTCGCCGAGGCGTATGATCGAGCCTTTGCCGTAGGATTTCTCTATTTGTGTTATCGCGCTCCTAAGTCTCTCTTCTCTGTTTACGTCTCTTGTTGCCATCCTATTTCCTTCCTATTCAAATAAGCCCCACTTCGCTGTTATCGCCCAGCACAAAGCGCAGCGCCTTGGGCTTTGCGTCGCTTTTGCCGATCAGCACGTTGCGTCCGATGAGGCTGTCTTCGATCCTGAAGCCGATGTTCTGGAGCCGGCAGTTTGCAAGGATTACGCTGTGCTCGATCTCCGACCCGATGATCTCCGTATCATGATTGATCGACGTAAATGAGCCAATGTAAGAATCGATGATCTTGGTGTTCTTGCCTATGATGGCTGGGCCCCTAACCACGCTGTTTCGAATCTCGCAGCCCTGCTCAAGCACGACCTTGCCTACGATCTCGGACCCCGAATCGACCAAGCCGTCCGACCTGGGCGTGAATGAGTCCAGAACGAGCCTGTTCGCCTCGAGCAGGTCCTCGACGTTGCCGGTGTCCTTCCACCAGCCGGTTATCGTGTGGGGATTGACGGTGTAGCCCTTGTCTATCAGGTATTGAATCGCGTCGGTTATCTCGAGCTCGTTGCGGAACGACGGCTTGATGCTCCTGGCCGCCTCGAAGATGTTGCTGTCGAAAAGATACACGCCAACGAGCGCAAGATCGCTCTTTGGTTCTTTGGGCTTCTCCACGAGCTTGACCACTCTGCCGTTCTCGAGCTCCGCTACGCCAAAATGCGACGGGTTTTTGACGTGCTCGAGCAGAATCTGCGCGTTCGGCGCGTTCCTTTCGAATTCCTCCACGAAGCGGGCGACGCCCTCGACGATGAGGTTATCGCCGAGATACATGATGAACCTGTCGTCGCCCAGGAACGCCTCGGCGGTTAGGACTGCGTGCGCCAGCCCAAGTGGGTTCGGCTGGTCGATGAACGTGAAGTTCGCGCCAAACCGCGAGCCGTCGCCACAGGCCGCGACAATCTCGTTCTTGGTCTCGCCGACGATTATCCCGATGTCGGTTATTCCCGCCGCAACGATCGCCTCGATCCCATAAAACAGGATCGGCTTGTTGGCAACGGGGATCAGCTGCTTGGCGTTGGTGTATGTTATCGGCCTCAGCCTCGTCCCTTTCCCGCCGCTGAGTATTAGGCCCTTCATCTGCTCTGTCTTTCCGATTGCCGTTGGTTCACGTTAATTCCGCCGCAGTGTTACCGTGGCGATTATCCTAAGGTATTCGGTTATAGAAAGCCACCTCCGCTTCGTGGTTCTTAGTGTCCTTCGTGGATTCCCGATTCTATTAGATGAGTGATCCACGAAGAGCACGAAGCCACACGAAGATGTTCCTGGCTCTTGCCGGCGTGCCCAATTCGTGTTCATTGGCGTTCATTCGTGGTTCCCTCTGCGCTTCGTGGTTCATTGTCACTACAGAAACGGGAGCTTGCTGCTGCCGACGTTCTTGAGCGTTATTGAGAGCGAGAATTGGGTATCCTGACGTGTTTCTTTCTCCCACTTCCCATCGACAGTTCCCCATTGGAATTGGGTCTCGTGGCCAGCGAAAAACGTGAGGGACCAGCACTGCGAGTGATAGACCACAGTGTAGTTGTTTTGGTTGAACATTTCTTCAGCGATGTTGTATTTGACGGTTGTATAAAACTCCCATTTCGGATGAGGCGCGCAGCCCAGCTCCGCGGTCAGGTAGCGAGTATCGGCATAGCTGCTATCGTCGCTGGTGGTGTCAGTCTGCGGGCGGAAGAAGTCAATTGAGCGGAATCGGAGCTCCGCCCGCCAGCTTTCCTTTCTGTATTTGGCGGCGAGTGTGTAGTTAGAGATGCGGTTCTTGTGGGGATTGTAGCTGAGCTGCGCGTCAGCGTCGAACGTCGCGGTAGGGCGCGCGGTCGCAGACGCTATAACGTCAGAGAATGGGCTGTAATCCGACCTCCACGGACTGTAAACATCTTTCTTGAGATATCCCGCAACCTTGAGGTCATAGCTCTGGCGGAGTGTGATGGTAAGAAGGTCTCGATAGTCAGTTTTGGGCTCACCATCGTCGGTCGGCTTGATGATCTTGGCTCGCAGACGATTGGTGAGTGAATATGTCATGGCGCTCCTGCCCCACAGGTCGCCGGTTATCATCCCGATGTAGTCTGTGTTATCGTAGTTGAGCGGATAGTTGTATCCGAGGATATTGACCTGATAGAGCAGAGACTGGTTGACGGCGGGGATGTAGTCGAACCTAACAGCGGGGGTGATCAGGTGCTCCACCTTGTCTATGTCGCCCCATCCCGAGAATGAGAATATCCGGTGAACCGACGGGCCAGAGCAGCTGAGAGTGCAGTCGTAAATCTCCCTTCGCACGTCGTTGCCGTGGCGAACCACCCTCTCGAAGAGGCGCTCCTTGTCGAATATCTTCCCGTCCTTCCGGCCGGTTATCGCCTCGGAGTTATCGGCGATGAACGAGTAGGTTTTGACCTTACCCAACCGAACGCCATGGAGCCGCACGTCCAGGTCCGACAGGTCCATCGATGAATCGAGATACCACGTCGTCCTGAAACCCACACGCCCGGTTATCGAGAGCCACTGGCCGATGTTTAGCGGGTAGGTTAGCTGCGGATAGAAATCGAACCTGTTGGTCTTCCTCTCTATTGGCACCTGACCAATTAAGAAACTGGAGGTCTGGGCGAGGCTGGCGGCCTGTGCCGAGAACTGGAAGAACACGGGCGTGCCCCATATCGGCTGCTTCATGCTGACGAGGTTGATCTCCGGGAGCTTTTGCAGGATCGTGTCGGTCGGGTCATCTTCGTCCAGGCCCTCGATGTGCAAGACATTCGCCGAGAAGTAATACTGGGACCAGCTCTTGGTTACTGAGATTTCGGAGACGACCTGCTGTGGCCGGTCCGACAGAAGATACACGTAGTCGTCTCCGAAGTGCTTGTCGCTGACGTAGTTGATGTTGGCGGTTCCCCTGAATCCCTTGCCGAGGTCCTGGGTGTGTTGGAGGCTGACCTGCCAGCGCTCGGAGGGGTTGTTGACAAAAGATGTCGTGTCGTAGGCTTGCTTGGCGAGCTTCTCGGACACGTGAAAGGCATAGAAGTTGCCTCCCGCCGTCGGCGACAAGACATACCTGAACTCCAGCGACTGTGCCGACGTCCCCTCGTCGTAGTATTCGAGCGAGAACGTCGCGTCAGTGTTGTCCGTGATTGCCCAAAAAAATGAGCTCCTGAGGTAATTGCCAAGCCGCGAGCTGCTGCCGAACTCCGGCATCAGAAGGCCCGTCGTCCTGTCGGGCTTGATGGGGTATATCCAGTAGGGCAGATAGATGACGGGCATTTTCTTGACCCACATCGAGCCGTGCGACAAGTAGATGTAGTTATCCACGTGGATCGTCGCCTTCTTCATTTTGAAGGACCAGTCGGGGACCTCCTGTGAGCACGATGTGAACGTCCCCCGGTGAACTCGGTATTTGTCCAGCTTGAAGCGCTCCAGTTTCTCGGCAGTCAGAAAAAACGACGGCGCCAGGAACGCCTGCGCCGAATAGACCTTCGCGAGTCGCGTTTTTAGGTTCATCTCGAGCCTATCGCCGACGATCCTGTTCTCCAGGTATTCCAGTATGATGTTGCCGGTTGCGACCGTTTCCATGGTCCGCCTGTTGAACGTTATCTTATCGGCGCGTAGCCTGATCTCGCCAAACCGGATATCGACGGCGCCCTCCAGCGTCGCTATCCCGGTCTTGGCGTCGTAATGCTGCCTGATTGCATACACCTCGACCGTGTCTTCTTTCTCGGCCATCTTCAGGAACTCGTCCTGCATCTTCTCAGCCCTTGTGAAGAGCTTCGTCTGCGCGCTCGCAGGGTGAATGATGAGAACGAATGAGAGGAAGGTCAGACACACAAGCAGGATGCGCCGCGCGGGGCGGGGGAGCTGCGGGTGCGACCTTTGATAGTGGGTAGAGCTCTGGTCATCACGACCGCGTTTCAACGCGGTCATATAGAAGGCTCTCATTGTCCTAACACCCGACTTCGAGTCGGGTGTTCTGGAAGCCGAGTCGCAACCCTACTCCTCCCCGAGATCTTGATCTGAGGAGGATGGAGAGAAGGGTGTCGAGTTCTGGGGTCTCCCGATTGAAATCGGGAGTTAACACAATGATAGCCAATCTGTCGCCTCGGCTGAAGCCGGGCGACCTGAACGCACCTCGGCCGGCTAGGCAATGATGCGGCCAAGTTACCTACAATCCAGGGACGCTCCCAGAGCAACTTGCGATTGAATCCGCTGGAGGTCCTAGGCTGGCAATTCAATCTTCTGCTTTTTCGGTTACGGCCTTCTCGTCGGCGGGCCCTGTCTTGTCTGACGTTGTCCTGTCCGGGCGCGCCGCCTGGTCCGGCGAGAAGAAGGTGAGCAGATCGCCAAGGACCCTTTTGAGTCGCTTGCGTTCTACGACAATATCTATGAAGCCATGCTCCTGCACGAACTCGGAGCTCTGGAAGCCCTCGGGGAGCTCTTCGCCGATCGTCTCCTTGATGACACGCGGCCCGGCGAAGCCAACCAGGGCCTTTGGCTCTGCAACGATGATGTCGCCGAGCATCGCGAACGAGGCCATCACCCCCGCGGTCGATGGGTCCGTGAGCACAGAAATGAAGAGGTTGCCCGTCTGCCCGAATCTCGCCGCGGCCTGGGAGGTCTTCGCCATCTGCATCAGCGAAAGCATGCCCTCCTGCATCCGTGCGCCGCCAGTGCTTGCGATGGTGATCATGGGTGTGTTCTTACGGGCTGCTCGCTCGAAGCCGCGCGTAACCTTTTCGCCCACGACCGAGCCCATACTGCCGCCCATGAACTTGAAGTCCATCACGGACGCGGCAGCCGGGCATCCGGCGATCTTGCCCTCGGTGTTCATTACAGCGTCCGGCATGTTCGCCCTCGCCTGATGCTCCTTGATCCTATCCTTGTATTTCTTGCTATCGACGAATTTCAGGGGGTCGGTCGGGTATAGGCCCGTATCCAGTTGCGTATATTCGCCGTTGTCGAAGATGAGCTCGCAACGCTCCACGGCGGTGAGTTTGAAGTGGAAGCCGCACTTGGGGCATACCTTCAGATTGTCCTGAACCTCTCGCCTATAAACGATCTCATTGCACCCGGGGCACTTGAGCCACATCCCGTCGGGCATCTCAATTCTCGTGCCCCCGGCAGGCTTCTGTATCCCTCTCTTCTTCTTAAACCACATGATCTATGAACATCTTCATTCTGCTAACGTTTCTGTGTCCCGCCCTAGGCGCTCTGCCGTCAGAACTCAATGACCTCGCCCTGCCTCAGAAGCGCTACGTTCCCACCCAGCGACGCGGCGTCGCTTGCTATCTGTTCAACGTAGCGGGGCTTCATGTGGAACAACCGGATTGGGACACGTTCGCCGAGTGAGTCCACAAGCGGCACAAGCTGCTCCGGGACTAGATGCCCTGTCGTACGCGCCAGGTCCCGCAGACAGTTCGGGAACGATGCTTCCAGGATTGCGAGCTTCAGGTTATCGGTCTTCTCTGCCTGTCGGATGACGGGCCTAAGATCGCACGTATCAGCTGAATAGAGCATTGCGACTTTGCCGTCGGAGACGACGAAGCCCACCGTTTGCACAGTGTGCTCCACACTAAAGGGCGTGACAACGAGTTCGTCCACCTCCTTTGGCTTGCCCGGCTCAAGTACCTCAAGCGTTACGACCGAGCTACTCTTGCTTCTGATTGTGGTGAAGTCGGGCCACATCGTCCCGTTCAGGAGATGACTTTGGATCGCTCGGCCGGTCTCCGCCGTGGCAATTATGCGAAGCGGCGCCTTCGCATCTGCGAAGATGTTATCAGTCAGAAAAACAAGGCCGGCGCAGTGATCGAGATGTGAATGGCTGATGATCGCAGCGTCTATTCGCCGCTGCTGCTCGAGCGCAAGCGATGCCGGCGCGGAGCCCGCATCGAGCAGGACGTGATCGTTGATCAGAAAGCTAGTTACTCTGTGGTCCTGTGTAATGCCGCCGTAGCAGCCTAAAACACGCAGCTTCATGTCATATCTTCCCCAGTGAACGGCCGTGAAAGGAAGGACACGCGCTCACGCTCCTAATGCGGCCCTTGTTTGCACGGCCTTTTGAGGCCCAGTTTACGCAATCCTACTGCAACAGGCTGCTCCGAATCAAGCCCGGCCCGAGAGCCCGTCATAACCCTCATTGCTCGCAGGAGCCAGGTCATCGGTCGCAGCTTCATATTGCGTGGCGCTCAAGCACGTTTCACGCAAGGGTTGAGGCCCAATTCAAGACCAGCTCAGCGTGGCCGATGCACTCAGTCGCCCTCTCCGCATCGCAGAGGTTCGCTGGCACACCACCGGCGTGATAGGGGCATTTGGCTCTACCGTATTCTGGTGCCAGGTTCAGTGCCGCTTTGTGAACCGCCGAGGGAACTTGGCAGACCGACGTGAGGCGCTCCAGACTATGCGTATATGGCATCTCTTGTCCGCTCCGGATAATGACGGACTTGATCGCCTTCTCGGCGACCTGATGAGAGAAGAATGCGGCCGCGTAGAACCTGCCCGCATCGAGGTTGACCTTCGCGGTTGTCATATCCTCCCGAGCCTGCTGCTCCCACCATTCAGGCGGCGTTCGATGTGAGTTGTCCATACTCAATACGCGAATCCTATTATTTTGACCGCTGCGGCGACCTGCTCGACATCGAGTGATGGAGCGTCAGTGCGAAGGGTCAACACGGCGCTGTAGGTCCCCGGCGCGAGAGCGAGGTCACGTTCGACAAGGCTCTCTGTGTGCTGATCAAGACGCAGGTTACATCGCAGCTGGCCATCAATCGCGAGCTCCAGGTCCGCCTCGGCCCCGGCGGGGAACTCTCCCAGATTTACAGCAAAGGACTCGACGGTAAATTGAGGCGCAAGACCGATCGCAAAAACGGCGGTCCGACCGTGGGGTCCTATCTTCCACTTAATCTCGTCATCGAAGAACATGATCGCGCTTTGAAGCCGAACGCGGCGCAGGAAAAACTGTCGGTCTTGTCTATCCTTCTGGAACGTGTGGTCATTGATGTAATGAATCTTCAGATTGTGGGCGCCGGGCTCGACGTCCTCAAAAAAGACGTAAGTATTAGTCCAATCGTGATATGGGATTCTAACGTATTGGGGGGCGCTGTCGCCCAGCGTGACCTTGAGAGTTGGAAAGACATATCTGCTGAACCCCGTCGCCGGGTCTATAACCAGTCCTGTCTCAACGTGGGTCTCAAAAGTTCCCCTTGCCTTGACGTTCATCCCGACCGCGAGCGTGTCCGAAAGAACGTTAACCTGCGCCTCAAAGAAGCCGTTCCGCTCGAGGAGCCAGGCCCCGTCATCGACTGCTCTGCCGCCCGATTTCGTCATTTGCCCCACCGTCAGCTCTGATGTCCTGGTCTCCTGCATCAGCTGGATGGCACGGCTTTTTTGCGTATCATCACTGAAGCTCTTGGCCAAGGTGAGCAGATGGCACAGCGCATCGAATCTTTCCTCAAACGACTCTTCGGCAAGTCTTGTGAGAACACGATACGCTTGTCGCGCGTCGCTCTTTCGAATAAGGCATATTGCCCGAAGATAGTCCGCTTTTCGGGACACAGCGGGCTCCTTCGCAGCCCTCGGCAACGACGACAGCGCCGCGTCTATTTCGTTGCGACCAAGATGCGCCTCCGCAGCTGCAAGTCCTACCATGAGCGAGATAGATGTGTCCCCCGGAATGAGCCTGAGCAACTGGAGCGCGTGCCGGTATCGCTTTTTCGCGAGCTCCGCCTGGGCCAGCTTCAGCAGTTGATGGGGTTCGCCGCGCGGCGAAAGAAGGTCGAATGGGTCAGAGTCAGCCTGAAAGGAGAAGAGGTCCGCGGCCTCGGGCCACATATCGGCCTTAACAAAGGCCCTAAAGACGTTCTCGCCTAGGCTCTTGTATTTGGGCTGGGCGATGTAGGCATGGCCCAAGAAATCGCGCCCCTGGGGCAAACAGAGCAGATCATAAAGCCGGCCAAATGCCGCGTACAGAAAGGCCTCGAGCCCATCGGCGTCGAAAATCTGTACTCGATCAACGTAGATGTTGGCCACTTTGTCTGGGTCAATCTCCTTCATATCCACGTCCGCTATCGCTATGCCGAGGCGCATTAGATAGTGCCCGCCAGCGAGCCTCACGCGCCTGTAATACTTCTGCATTAGCTCGACCTCGACCGGTTCGTCAACGACGCGAATCGTCTCTGCGCAGCTCCGCAATTCGAGCCATAAGTTGGGGACCGTCGTCCAAATTGGGTTCCGCATCATCGCCTCGACGATAATCAGCTTCTCGCCGGGTGAGATTTGAACCTCTCGTTCAAGCGGGTAACCGGGCGTCAGTCGTCGTCCGCCTTTGATATAGGCTCTAGACGGCGGGTCGTAAATCGACAGCGGCTCGTCTTCCATTTGATAGGTAGCCTTCTCGACGCGCAGATCATAGACCGTCCCGACTGCGAGCAGGAAAACCATGAGCGCCACGCCGACTCCCGCTGCGTGAACATATCTGCCTGTCTTAAAGAGGTCTTTCTTGGGCGCCGACTGCCTGTTGAATCTCACAATCATGAGCAGAAGAAAAGCGAAGGCGATGATCTCGACAAACACCTTGACCGCCGTTGCGATGTCGGTCCTGAAAAACGACGGCAAGAACCGCGAGAGATCGATGTTCGTGTTCACGTGAAGCAGCCAAAACGCCCGGCTGGCCCCGTTGGCTTGGTCGTACCGGAATACAGGGGATAGAAGATGCAGAAACGTGACCGTCGCCGAAATCGCCGCCGCAAAACTGAACGCGGCCGCCTGCCTCATTGTTGCAATCCGCTCAAGACCTAGGCCGAGCAGCGCCCCGAGAAACGGCAGAATCACAATCAGGAAGCGGCATGGCGGGCACCATGATGCGTTCCACCACGGCATAGAGCCCACGACGAGGTAATATGGCCCGATGACGAGCAGTATCTTGAAGAGCATCCCACTCTTGCTTCTGAAGAGCGCCAAAGCGCCCGCTGCCGAGAGAATGTAGATCGGTGCCAGCACGAGGAGGCCGAACTGTTGGTCGAGCGTCTGGCCAAGCACACCGTTGGCCGGCGTGAAGTCCCCGACGCCCATGCGGAAAAGCTCGTCCAGCCGAGAGGTCAGCAGCTGCAGCGTCACAACACGGTCGCGCAGTAGAAAACCCAAGAGCGCAACGGTTGCGGCCCCGCCCGACGCGTATAGCCATACGGCCTTTCTCTTCGTGGTCTGCCACATAGCGAGCAAAAGCAGAGGCGCGATGATCAGCGAGAGCCGTATCTTGAGCATGAAAAGACCGAAACAAAGAACAAGCAGTGTCAAGAGTTCCTTTCGTTTGCCTCGCCCAACGCGCGAAAGCCGTCTGAACGCGTAGATCGCAACCAGCGCCGTCGGCGTGGCCGGAAAGATTTGATTTGCGTAATTGAGCATCGGAACTGAGAACCCGAACAAAAGAGCTCCCAGCAGCGCGTGTTTTCTGCTGACTCCCAGCTCCTGGCTCAAGAGGAAGACGTTCACGACCAGTAGAGCGGCAAGAAAATTGATGAAGGCAACCGCGCCGCGGAAGCCGAAAAGTCTGTAGGGAAGCGCTATCAAGAGGGGAAAGCCAACGTTGTAGTTCTGAACCTCGTAGTGCTTTCCCTTGATGCTTATGCTCCGATACTGCGGCTGAAGCTCATAAGGGTAATAGGCTAGGTATTCCTTGTTCTCGAAGTTGTTGGTGCGGTCGATGTCCAGATCATAACCGATGCTGTGGGCGGTAAGAAGGTAGTATGGCTCGTCGCCGTCGGGTGGGTGTTGGTCATAGGACCATAGGCCGAGCCAGAAATAGCACGAGGCGCACACGATTGTCAGGGCTAGTATGAGTCTTCTGCGCGGAAGCTCGCTCGCGCCACGCACGAGTATAAGCATCAGAGTAACTGAGACCGCGATGATCACCCCGAGAAGAACCGTGCCTCCCAGCGCCTCAAAGTATCGCGACTCCGCAGTTATCAGCGGTGAAGCCAGGATAAGAAAGGCAATTGCGCCGAACGCGCAGATCATCTTGGCGCCCGCCTCGATTCTCTTGCGGAGTCCTATCTTTCCCAGCACCGGCAGGAGTATCGCCGCGTGGGCGAGTATAATCGGCAGATATTGGGAGACTATCTGTGGCCGTGGGACATCGAGCGCAAGCCAATAGCCGCTCAACCACAGCGCTGAGGCGATGGCGAGGCATATTGTGCAGGCAACCCAGAAGTGTGTGTTCATCGATCGAGGAATAAGACCTTTTTGATGTAGATTCGGAGCAGTTGTTGCTCTGGATCGTCGAGGCTGAAGAAAACTTCGACTGACTTCGGCTCAATCTGCTTGCCAAAACTGAACGTCGCGGAGCATGACCTCCCCATATACGCCTGGCCGTGAGCCAAAAACTCTGCGTTGCACTCCTGGGCGTGCGATCTGATATGGCGTATGTGGGTTCGCGTGTTCGGGATTTCATAGCATTTCTCGGAAGCGTGAACGCCGACGCGGAAGGCAAAATCATATCCAGCGCCACTTTTATCAGTAACCCTGAGGTGTGCGATTTTCGTGTCTTGCAGTATCCCGCCAGAATGCACGAGCGCCGTCTGAAGACGAATGCTGGTCGCGTGGGTTCCTTCCTTCACGGATGCGCTAAGCGTGTGGTTTCTTCTCGCCAGATACGTCTCCGGCCCGAACTTGATTGTGGCCGTTATGTGCTCCCTTTGGCCCGAGATAGCCACAATCGTCAGAATCACGCTTAGGGATAGAGTGCTGCCAAACAGGACGGTCGGCCAGCGCCTCGAGCCAGAATCGCTCGCCCGGGCCATGGAATAGACTGTCGCCAGCGCCTTCAACGCCGCGATCACGATGAAGCCGCGGACGAGAGAGAGCTCGCCCAGGAGCTCAACCGCGCAGATGCCACCCGCTGTGATGGGCAAGAACGCGTAGAACAACAGGTCGAAGATCGCGGTGCGGCGCCAGTGCTCGTTGCTCCGTCTTCGCCAGACGAGCGTCAATGCTGTTGTCAGTAGGAACCAGGCTGGCAACGCAAAGGCGAGAGCCATCACGAGCGCACGGTCCATAGATGCGAATTGCGCCTTCTTGAGTGCGACAAGCCCCGCGAACACAACGTAGAAGACGCAAATGAGAACGCAGAGCAGGAAGTACTTCGCTCTATCCATCACGCCCGTCCCGTTAGATTACAGGTGTGTCCGGTAGGGGCGCGGTCTCAGACCTGAAAACTATACGCATATTCTGAGGGTATGTTCCTCTGAATCACCGCGTTTCAACGCGGTGATATTGATGGTTATCATCATATTAACACCCGACTTCAGTCGGGTGACAGGTGGACGCCCGATAGCCTCCTCCTCACTCCAAAGAATCCCCTCCTGAAAAGGATGTAGGGAGGGTGGTGGCCTCCTCTTCAGACCCCCGAATCAATTCGGGGGTTAGGACAATGATAGCCCTTTGCATCGCCTCGGCTGAAGCCGGGCGATGAGTGTCGGACATGTGCTCCCGCCGGCAGATCCGAATCACCCCATTTCGCACGTCGTTACTGCTGCTATTCCCCTTTGGGGAATGCGATTTATGGAACTCACTAAACAGCCCTCATTAACCAAAATATATGCGCACAACTGTCAGGTTCGAGACCACGCCCCTACGCATTCGTGTGGTCTGTCGGCGATCCCCTCGTCAACACGAGGTCAGATGCTCGACGATATAGTCCCAATTGAGCCTCTGCGCTATCTCATATCCCGCCTCGCCCATCCGTTTGGCGAGCTTCGGCTGGCCGACGAGCAAATCAATCTTCTCCGCAAGCGACTGTGGGTTGGTTGCCGCCACATGCCCTGTAACGCCGTCATCGACGAATTCCAGGACGGCCCCGGAGCTTTCGGTCGTGATCACAGGCTTCTTGGAGAGGAACGCCTCGAGCGTGATGAAGCCCAAATCCTCGTCCTTGGGCGCAAAGAGGACCCCCAGGCACCTCGCATAAAGGTCGAGCAGCGTTTTCTCATCGACCCAACCCACGAACTCAACTCTTTCGCCGAGCCTGAGCTTCTTCGCCTGCTTCTTGAGCGCATTCTGCTGCGGGCCTCGCCCGGCGATAACGCATCTGATCTTGGCGTCGGTCTTTGCAAGGGCGTCGAGCACTAGATCGACGCGCTTGTTGAGCTCCAATCTGCCCGGACAAAACACAAATGACTCGTATCCCTCGCACCGGAAGACGTTCTTGAGGCGCGGAGGCGCGTAAAGCGCCTTGCTCTCGATGCCGTTGTATCGTTTGAGCCGCTCGGCCACACGCTTGGAGTTTGCGAAAACGGCCTTCGCCTCGCGCAAGGCTTGATTGTCGATGGCGACTATCGCGTCCCTTATCCCAAGGTCCTCCTCGCTGCTCTTGAGCTGGCTAAAGCGCGTGCCCCACAGCTCGTAAATCTCCCTGTGCTGGTGCAGAAGATACACAACCTTGTTCGGATGCTGTGCAACGTAGGATGGGAACTTCGTCGCTACAAAGAGGTCGAAGGGCCGCAAGTAGCTCTTCGTGAGGTCGAGCAGGCGCCAGGCGAGGCAGTCCCTTATCAGCTGCCTCGGCGGTGAGAAGTTGAACGGGATATCGATTCTCGATACCTCAAATCCCCTCTCCCTCAAGGCCGTGTCGAGGCACGATATGTGCATCTCCGCGCCGCCCTCCACAGAATGAACGATTGGAAAGCCGATTCCGATTGTCTTTTTCGCTCTAGCCATGCAGGCGATCTTAGCAGCCGCTGCGATGATCTTTCAAGGCGACCCATTACATTAGCCCCATCTTCAGATGGGGTCTGCGCGAAGCCGACCCTCTCCCCCACAACCGGACCGATTCGCTTGACCTGTGAAGGCGAAAAGTGCTCAATATGCTGAGATCAGTCAGAGCATACGCGGGACATAGGGGAAAGTATGAACATCTATGAAGCCCTTCAGGTATTCGCCGAGACCGTTAAGGCCAAGATGGGATTGATGACTCCCGGCGAACCCGAAGATCAACTGCGAGGACCGTTTGAGAACTTCATGACCGAAGCTGGACGGGCCTTGGGGGGCAACGTTGCTTGCAAAGGTGAGACGCCGCTTGCCGATCGGCTTGGTAAGCCAGACTATGCCGTTCACGTGAAGGGTTTGCTCGCTGGCTTCGTCGAACTAAAAGCGCCCGGACTTGGGGCGAATCCCAAAGACTTCCGCCGCCACAATAAGGATCAGTGGAAACGCTTCCGGCTGCTGCCAAATCTCATTTATTGCGACGGGAACGAATGGGCGCTCTATCGCAAGGGCGAAGTCGTCCACAAGTTGGTGCGCCTATCCGGGGACGTGACAGTAAAGGGGCGTAAGGCCGTTAGCACAGAGGATGCCCGCGCGCTCGAACGCCTGCTACGTGGGTTCTTATCCTGGGAGCCTAGTATCCCGATCGACCGGAATGGCGAGATTGACCTAAAGCGCTTCGCTGACCAGCTGGCCCCCCTCTGCGGAATGTTGCGCGATGACGTAACCGACGCGCTCCAAGATCAGAAGTCTCCGCTCGTCCAACTCGCCCAGGATTGGCGCCAACTGCTCTTTCCAGACGCCTCGGATGAGCGATTCGCCGACGCGTACGCTCAGACTGTCGCGTTCGCCCTGCTTCTCGGGAGGAGCGAGGGCGCGGACCCGCTGACGCTTGACAGCGCCGAGAACGCTCTCAGCGCACAGCATACACTGCTTTCACGTGCACTCCGCCTCCTGACCGACCCACAGGCTCGTCCTGTGATGTCGGCCTCCGTGGACCTCCTGTTGCGGGTTATCGCTCTCGTGCCTCACAGGGCCCTGACCGGGGCCGCAAGCCGTTGGCTTTATTTCTATGAGGACTTCCTTGAGGCCTACGACCCCAAGCTGCGGAAGGACGCGGGGGCGTATTACACGCCCGTCCAGGTTGTGCGAGCCCAGATCCGGCTGATCGATGACCTGCTTGTGAACCGTCTCGGCAAGCGGCTCGGTTTCTGCGACCCAGGTGTCGTAACTCTGGACCCCGCCGCCGGGACCGGCACGTATCTACTCGGTGTGATCGAGCACGCACTCAGTAAGGTTGAAGCTGAACAGGGTGCCGGGGCAGTGCCGGGCCAGGCTTCCACGCTCGGGGCCAATCTCTATGGTTTCGAGTTCATGGTTGGTCCCTTCGCCGTTGCGGAGCTCCGGGTCAGCCAGGCCTTGCGGGATTCCGGGGCGAGGATGCCGCAAGACGGGCCTCGGGTCTACCTGACTGACACCCTGGAAGACCCTGCTGCCAAAGCAGCGCAAGTATCCTTGCCACTCAAGCCTATCGCCGATCAGCACGCCAAGGCGCTAGCAGTCAAGAAAGATGTCCCTGTGATCGTGTGTTTGGGCAACCCGCCCTACGACCGCCACGAGGCCGCAAACGAGAATAACAAGGCCCGGACTGGAGGGTGGGTCCGATGGGGCGATGACGGCAAGGGAAACCGGTCGATCGAAGCGAAGATCCCTAAAAGTGTTCCGGCAATCTTCAACGATTTTGTTTTTCCTGCCGTCCAGTCCGGTCTTGCCCTCCACATGAAGAACCTCTACAACCTCTACGTCTATTTTTGGCGCTGGGCACTGTGGAAGGTCTTCGAGTGCGCCGCCACTCCGGGCCCTGGGGTGGTCAGCTTCATCAGCGCATCGAGCTATCTCGACGGCGATGCATTTGTTGGTATGCGCGAGCACATGCGTCGCCTATGCGACGAAATCTGGATTCTAGACCTGGGAGGCGAGGGACGCGGCACTCGCAGGAGCGATAACGTTTTCACCATCCAGACGCCCGTAGCCATAGCCGTAGCTGTTCGGTCGGCAAACCCGAACCAGGACCAGCCGGCTAGTGTGCGCTACGCCCGTATCGAGGGCTCTCGGCAGCGCAAGCTCGGCGAGCTGGAGTGCATTCGCGATTTCGCATCGGTGAAATGGGTCGACTGTCCCCAGGAGTGGCAGGTGCCCTTCCGTCCTGCCGGAAAGGGACGATACTTCGACTGGCCGCTTCTGACTGACCTCATGCTGCCATGGCAGCCCACGGGGGTGATGGCGGGCAGGACGTGGGTGATCGGTCCAAGCACAGAATGCCTTTCAGCTCGCTGGAGCGCGCTGCTTGGCATTCCAGCGCGGAAGCGAGCCGGCTCATTTATCGACAACGCCACTGGACGCAAGATCACTGACCACGCCTTGAGCTTGTATCCGCCGCGTCGGAAGCTCAAGCCAATTCGAGAGCTCCCACGCGACACGCCCTGCCCGGAGATTAGACAGGTTGGCTTCCGCGCTTTTGACAGGCAATGGTTGATCGCAGACGGCCGCATGATTGACAGACCCTGCCCAGACCTCTGGCGTGCACATGGGCCCAAGCAGGTTTATATGGCAAGCTGTGTAGTTCTCGAATTGGGCCGAGGTCCGGCTGTTACTTCCACGGGGCATATTCCTGATCGACATTTCTTTGCGGGCAGAGGCGGAAAGGACATCATCCCCCTGTACCGTGACAGTGAGGCGACGAAACCGAACATCCTCCCCGGCCTGCTGGAACTGCTTGGCAAATCCTACGAGCGACAGGTGACTCCAGAGGATTTTCTGGCCTATGTCTATGGCGCGCTTGCGCAGCCAGCTTTTACGGAGCATTATTGGAAAGAGCTGGAGACGCGAGAGCTAAGAGTGCCGATCACGAAGAAGCCTACCTTATTTGAGAAAGTCCGCGTCATTGGAGCGAAGCTGCTCTGGCTGCACACATACGGCGAGAGGCTTGTTCCACCGGGGAAGCAGCGAGGCCAGGTCCCTTACGGTGCCGCGAAGTGCACTGAAGCCGTCCCCGGGGACGAGGACGGCTATCCCGAATCGTTCGAGTACAATGACTTGACGCAGACGCTCCACGTCGGGGCCGGAGGGTTCCGGCCCGTGTCGCCCGAGGTCTTCGAGTTTGAGGTCTCAGGATTAAAGGTCGTGCAGTCCTGGCTGAAATACCGCATGAAGAAAGGCGCGGGTAGGAAGTCCTCGCTGCTGGACGATATCCGCCCTGAGCGCTGGACTAGCCAGTTCACGACGGAACTGCTTGAGCTGCTCTGGGTGCTTGAGGCGACCGTCGCGGGGTATCCAGAACAGGAAAAGCTCTTAGAAGCGGTCGTCAGCGGCCCCTGTTTTCGCGCGGACGAGCTGCCACCAGTTCCCGAAGAAATGCGCAACCCGGCCCCGGCGCGTCGCCCAAGAGGCTCAGAAACAATCAAAGGCACGGCTTGACTGTCGGATGCAGGCTGCCTGGTCCGCCCGGATTCACGGAGTCTGGCCGCTCTACGCGTGGGCGGGCTTGAAGATGCAGTCGGAGAACTTCACAACGAGGTCGTGGAAGGCTGGGCGGAAGTTCTTCATGCTATCTTTCCTGTAAGTGGGCTGGACCGCATTCGACAGCAGGACGATGGTCAGTTCCCTCAAGGGATCGACCCACACGCTGCAACCGGTGAACGCCGTGTGGCCAAACGCGCTCCTTGAGATTACGCGACCGCCGCTTGTCTCGCTGCCTTCTATCAGCTGCCAGCCGAGGCCCCGTCGTTGGCCACCAGCTTCCTTGTGGGTTCTTATCATGAGTTGGATGCTTTCGGGCGAGAGAATCGCTGTTCCCGCTCGACCCGTTGCGCCCATCAAGTACTCCTCCGCCATTTGCACTACATCCGAGGCGCAGCTGAAGAGCCCGGCGTTGCCGCTGACGCCGTCCAGAAAACAGGCGTTTGTGTCGTGGACCTCGCCCCGGATAGGCCCCTCGCGCCTCATCGACTTGAGCCGCTCCTTCGCGCGCTGGTATTGGCTCTCAAGAAAAGGGTCCTGTGACGCGCTGGTTTCAAACTCGTCCAGAAAGCGAGCCGCCATCTGCTGTTCGTGGACGTTTCCATTCTCGGTCGGGACGATCCGCTCTAGCAGCTCCCCGGGTGGATTGAAGAACGTGTGTTGTAGGTTTAGTGGCCCGAATATGTGGTCGGCCGCGAATTCCGCGAGGTCCTGTCCCGAGACCGTTTCAACTATACGGCCAAGCAATATGAATCCGAGGCAGCTGTATTGGATTTTGTGCATTGGCTCGTATTCAAGCGGGACACGGCAGATGAACTCGATTGCCTCGTCTTTGGCATCGGCAAAGAGGTAGATTGGGGCCCAGGCAGGCAGACCGGACGAATGGGTCAAGAGGTCCCGGAGCCTGACGAGCGACCTGTGCCCCTTGCAGAACGCAGGGAGGTAATCAGCGACTGGGTCGTCGATTGAGAGCTCGCCGGCCTCCTGGAGCAGCAACACCGCTGGGGTCGTAACGAGCACCTTCGTCAGCGAGGCTACATCGAAGATCACATCCTCGTCCAACGGCGCACTCTCTGATCCAGTGCCAAGAGAACCTTTCGCGTGATGAAGGATCCAGTCACCCTCTCGCTTCACGAAAAAGACCGCCGCGCCAAAAACCCGGTCTTGAATCGCCGAATCTACAAGACCGTGGAGCTCAGCGAAGTACTCAAGAGCCCTGCCTTGCATCAGTCTAACCCTCTGTGCGGCCCAGCACAATAGCAACCCATCATAACTCTACAAGGCCGATCCACAAAAGTCAACAGAGATTCGAGAGAGTTTTTGCTCGCCGTTCGTCATGCCTGCGATAAGTCGCAGACGGCAAAAAGGAGGAAAGGAAAAACGGAAAAAGGGTGAGACACGAACGCCCGCGTAAGGCCTGATCTGAGCCTGTCTGGGCCGAGTGTAATACCGTGGCTCGCGCGTACATATGGAACGCCTATTCCGGATGGTGCTTTTCCTTTATACGCCTACCCATATACTGACTTTCAGAGGGGCTTACAGCTTCTGTACAGCTCCCCGATTCTGACCCAGAGCCTCGCTAGGAAGTGCACGACCTGGGCAAGAAAAGACCTGGGAATAAACCGAAACCTGTCGAAAAGCTGCGCGGCTTGACCGTTATACTGGCCGCAAGGATTCCACTCGTCGCGATGGTCTTGTGCAGAAGGGTTCGCCCAGAGATATGATGCAGCTGAGAAGGAATCCGAGGAGCACGTACAGCAATATGCTCCAACCGTCGATTTGTGATGTGTTCACAATCGGCACTCCTGCGAATGCGAACATGAGGACTCCGAGCAAGACAAGCGCGGTCCCGGCGCCGGCTCGAAGCGCCCTGGTCAACATCGGCCTCAGCGACGGTTTTCGCGGCTTCTGCCCCACGACAGCATTTGCTTTCTGGTCGCTGCGCCGCCTTCTGGCCTTCCAACCGACTATCACCCGGCAGACCGTGAATACGACGGAGACGAGCCAGAAGAGTTTGCCGACGGGCGAATCTTCGCCGGCGGGGGAAAGGATGATCTTGAAGAGGATGCAAAGGCCAGTGCAGGCGCCCAGGGCAGTAGGGATTGAGAAAAGGAGCCTTCTAGAGGCCGCAAGCGAGATTGAAGCGGAAAAGGCCGCTATGCCTCCGATGAGGCCGCAAGCAGTGGTGAAGACGGCGATTCTGATTGGCGAGTCAAAGAAGTTCGTGGGAGAAATCATCGAAATAATTGCCACGGATATGAAGCCGCTGACGACGCCTCCAACCTGGCCAACCGCCCCGAGGCAAAACGAACGCTTGACGTCGCTTACTCGCACGGTCGCTCTCGAAGCCTACCTAGTGGCGTGTTCCGCAGATTGCCCACGGTATTATTCCGACAAGGATGGTCCGGCGTGGGGCGGGCATCCCGAGGCTGGGTCATAATCCGATTGGCGAGGTTCTTGTTGTCCATTCAGACAACAACGATGCAGGAAACACGACCGATTGTCAAGATCAACGCGGCGGTTTTCATTTGCGACGCGATTGTCGGAATCGGCCTGTAGGGGCAGGCCCCCGCGCCTGCCCTATCTTATTGATCGTAAAGGGCAACCGCGGGGGGATTGCCCCTACACAACCGCAACGACTTATGGGACAGCCGCTTAAACGGCGCCCAACTGGCAAACCCTTGCCGGGAAAACACCCCCGTGATCAGCTGTCTCGGATTTCTGAGGGACAGTGTTGAGCCCTTGTAGTGGGCATCGTCCGCTCCCTTTTCGCCTTTTCCCCTTTTCGTCCGTTTCCCCGATGGTGAAACTCCTCGCGAGCAAGCCTTGAACCTTGCTACTCGACAGGGCAGTATGTTGCCAGCATTGCCGAATGTGGCATTACTTAGCTGCTTCTAGACTCGGAGCGCGATACTTGAGGGAAGGACAGACATGGAAGAATTCAGCAAACTGAGCGAGCGGATCGCCGATTTCATCATTGAGAGCAATCCTACTGGCGCCACGCAGATGGGCGTGCACGACAAGGATGGCGAGCTGGACGACATGAGTCGTCAGTCCATCGAAGACAAGATCGAGAGGCTCCGAGGATTCAGCAGGGAGCTCGATCAGATCGATCGGTCGGCGCTTTCGCTGAACGAACGGATTGACCTTGAGGTGGCAAAGGCTGACTTTGACCTGTCCGTCATCATGCACGAGCAGCTCGATCATCTGTCTATCAAGCCCTCGATCTATCCTGGGCTTGCCATATTCGGGGTCCACAGCCTCTTCTCGCGGACCCCGGAGCCGGATGAGGACAGGATAGCTGCCGCCGCGTCGCGACTGAGGCAATTCAGGCGAGTGCTCGAACAGGGCAAGGAGAACCTCAAGCGCCCCCCCAGCATCTTCACCAAGATAACGCTCGACCAAGTTAAAGGTAGTTGCGATTTCCTCGCTAATTCGATCCCTAAGATAGCGAATGCTGCACCCGGCGGCGCCAAGGAGCTGCTGGCCGCCAATGACTACGCGATCTCTGCGCTGAACGACTATCGCTCATTCCTCGAGCGGGACCTTTCTCCCCGCTCCGACGGTGAGTTCGCCATTGGACGTGAGCTGTTCCAACTCAAGCTCAAGATGGACCATTTCCTCGACGTTGACGTGGACACGCTGCTTGAGATGGGTCGAGAGACGCTTGAGAAAACGAAGGAAGAACTGAAGTCGGCAGCCGCCGAAGTTGACGCCTCGAAGAGCTGGCAGGAAGTTGTGGAGGACATCAAATCTGAGCATCCAGAGCCTGGCGAGCTCAAAGCCACGTATCAGCGTTATATGCTGGATGCGAGGGAGTTCGTCATCGACAGGGGCCTCGTTGACGTCCCCGCCGGTGAGGAGCTCCGCGTCGTCGATACGCCCGAGCCCTGGCGACCCATCATTCCCTACGCGGCATACAGTATGCCCGGGCCGTTTGAGAAGGAACAGGTTGGGCTGTTCTACGTAACTCCAGTCGATGAGAGGCTGCCCGCGGACACTCAGGAGAGCATCCTCAGAGACCATTCGATCCCCAACATCAAGGTAGTGGCTCTGCACGAGGCGTATCCCGGGCATCATCTCCAGCTGGTCTGCGCCAACAAGTGGCCCGAGAGGCTCAGGCATTTTTTCCATAACACGGTTTTTGTCGAGGGCTGGGCGCTCTACTGCGAGGAGATGATGCGCCAGCAGGGCTTTCTGGCCGACCCAAAGAGCTACGTCCTCCAGCTCAAGGCGCAGCTCTGGCGGGCTTGCCGCGTTATAATCGACGCATCGCTGCACACAGGCCAGATGTCCGTCGAAGAGGGGATTCAGCTCCTTATGGATGAGGCGCTCTTGGCAGAGCCGAACGCGACGGCGGAGGTCAGGCGATACACGATGTCCCCCACGCAGCCGCTGAGCTATCTTGTAGGCAAGGCTGAGATCAAGAAGCTGAAGGCAAAGGTCGAGGCCAAGATGGGCCCTGACTTCAACCTGCGCGACTTCCACAATCGCCTGATAAGTTTCGCCTCGCTGCCCACCAAGTTCATAGCGCAATTGATGCTTCAGTGAAATGGGCGTGTTTGGCAGAGTCTGGGGCGGGCTTTCCAGCCTGCTATGCCGTAGGGGCGGTGCTTGCCCCGCCCTTCGTGCGTTCGGTCAAATCAGGGAAGGGCGGGGCAAGCACCGCCCCTACACAACCGCAACAACTTACCTCTCAGCCTCCAAGCACCGCCCCTACATGCCGGCACTGAATTGTGACACGGCATCTGAAAGGTAAGGGAATCCTCTGGCTGTTCGTGGCCTCGCTTCTCGTGCGGCTGCTTTTGGTGTTCATCCACACTGACGTGAAGCTCGTCCACGAGATGAACGGCTACGATTACGCGGCACGTTCGATGCTGGCCGGCAAGGGGTTCATCTGTGTCGAGGAACGCGGCTACAGGGCGTTTCTGCCACCCGGATACTCCTTCTTTCTCGCCGGCGTCTATTGGCTCTTCGGACACAGCTTCTTCGCAGTCAGGTTCGTCCAGGCGATACTCGGCGCGCTCAGCGTCGTATTTACGTATCTCCTGGCCAAGCGCATCTTTGACGAGAAGGTCGCGAGACTCGGCGCCTGGATACTCGCCTTCTACCCCCAATCCGTCCAGTTCGCGGACCTGATGCAGACCGAGACCGTTTTTTTGTTCTTCTTCCTGCTGGCGATGGTACTTTACGTAAGAAGTCTCCAAGGCGCCTCGTCGCCGAGCCTCGTAGCAGCGGGCCTGCTCTTCGGCGTCGCAGCGCTCGTCAGGAGCATCATCATGTTCTATCTGCCGCTGATAATCGGCTTCTTCCTCATCTTCAGGCGCGACAGGCGCACGATCAAAAAGAGCGTGCTAGTCACGCTGCTGATGTTCGCCACTATCGCGCCCTGGACGATACGCAACTATGTAGTTCTCGATGCCTTCGTGCCCATCAACACGAAGGTCGGGTGGGACTTTTTTCAGCACAACCACTCGGGCGTCTATCACATAATCCGCAACCTGTCGGATGAACCCGGCGAGGACGAGGCGGACAGGATGGCTACGGACGAGAATGGCCACATAGATGAGCTCAAGCTCGGCAAGGTCTGCCGGAAGCTCGCGCTCAAATGGATCGTCCAGAATCCGCACCTGTTCATCTTCAAGGGCGTCAGGATGCAGTGGAACCTCTACTCGATGGAGCGGACGTTCTTCGTGAACCTGCGCGAGGGCTACTACGGCCACGTGCCCAAGTGGATGCTGCTCATCGCCGGGCCTTACATGGGCCTGCCGTTCCTGCTGTTGCTGCCCCTCGCCGTCGTCGGCTTCGTTTATATGAAGAAGGAAAGCCTCTACGAACGCCTCATACTCGTTCTGTTCGGCTACTTCAGCGCTATCGCATTTGCGGCCTTCCTTTTCTACCGCCAGCGATACCCACTTCTACCGTTCCTGTGCTGCTTCGCGGCTTATGCGGTCCTCAGGCGGAAGGAGATACTCGCCGACATCAAGACCGCCTCCACCGACCGACGCGCCAAGAAACGTGCGATAATCGCCGCGTCAATGATAGCCTTCTTCGTCATCGGCTGGCTGATAGACATCGGCATGAGCGTCGCCACGCTGAAGGACACGTTCTGAGTGTGGGCCGTTCGCCGGGCTTTCATGCCGTTGCGACTCATCTTGGACCACTCCACGGCCGCCTCACTGTCCCGCCGGTGGCCGCAACTTCACACTAGGAGCATTATGGCCAATCCACGCGGAATTTGCGTGACAGACACGCAGAAATGGGGGACAGCGTCCCAGCGTGGTTGATCAGGACACCGAATTTAAAGAAGTGGGGGTAGGGATATGATCGCTCGGCAACCTCGAACTCGAACACGACCTCCGGCCCATATACGAAGCCTTCTGGAATCACGAAGTCCGAAAGCCACGGTTTGAACTTCTTGTCTATCCGCTCTGGAGTGATGTAGCAATTCATTCCCTGGCTCCGGAAAAACACCACCAGATAAACGTCAACGCAGACTTCTTGTCCGAGGTTCTGCCCCTCCAGTGACAGCGTTATGCGGTCCCCGGGTTGAAAGGGACCTCCGTTGACGGCGCACTTGCTCTCGAACTTGGCGTAGGGTAACTCCGGCGTGTAATGGAAGCCCATATCAACCGGGGGCTGATCAGGTTCCTCATCACTTCTGGTCGTGAGATTCCTGGGTATCTCATGATTGACAAAAACAGCGCCTGCATCGATACACGGACTATCGACATCTTGGCCGGCGTCGCGTGAGGAGAGATAGAGACTACCCTGTGGACCAGCTACAAACAGAGGGTCATCTGAGATGTTCCCCTCGCCGCCCAGAGACCAATCCCTGATGCAGGAGTAACGCGGTGTCGCGACCAGGTAGGGGGCATGGAAGTCACATGCTTCAAGGGCGCTGTTACCCCAGATGATGCTGCTCTCGATGCCAGAGTAGAAGCCCCCATGATACACGCCTCCGCCCTTTAGTCCTGCCCTATTACCAACAATCGTGCAGTTCCCAAATGTAATGCCAGTGTAGTTAAACGGAGCGTAAACCCCACCTCCGTTCTCGTAAGCCTCATTGTAGGCTATGAGACAGTTGGTCGCGTGGGATGACCTGTCACACTTCCACAAGCCCCCTCCATTCTCCGCTGTATTCCCTACGATTGCGCAATTGAAGAGATCAGTCTGGGAGCATGCCACCCCCCCGCCCTGGTTATAGCTGATCAGACAGTTTGAGATTATGGTCTCGCGGCAAATAACGCCCGTCCCGGAGTTACCAGTAACAGTGCAATTGAACATGATCCCACTGATCATTACGACACCCGTCCCGGAGTTGTCGCGAATGATACAGTTGCTCATTACCCCATCACCCCAACTCATCCCATTGCACTTGTTGTCTCTAATGAGGCACTCTGTGATAATCGCATGGCACTCGGAGACAGCTGCTCTATCCGAGTAAAGGCTAGCGTTGAGGATTTCGTTCTCCGCAATGACGCAATTACTGATCACGCCAGAGCAACCATCCATCCCCGCGCCGTTTGACAGCCTCCCAGTGCCTACATTCCTGCTGATAATACAGTTCCGTACACTGCATTCAGCGTCCTGGCCGTTGATTCCCGCCCCCCTTCCGGCTGTCTCACCATTCGTGATCGTGAAGCCGGAGAGCTCGCAGGTCTCATCCTCGGTGCCGGCGAACGTGACCACCGAGCCGCTCTCCATTCCATCGATAATTGTGCTCTCAACACACTCTCGGTCCTCGGGATCGACGGATCGGAGCACGATGTTCTTGCCGAGAAAGTGGATGTTCTCGTAGAACGTGCCCGGATGCACAATGATGGTGTCACCATCCACTGCGGCATCGATCGCCTCCTGAATGACCGCAAAATCCCCCGTCCCATCGAGCTTCACCTGATACTCCGCCGCGTAGGTTTGTGAAGTTATGAAAAGTAAAGCCGACAAAACCCCAAGAACAACGACCACAAACCTCATAATCCAAACCTCCTAACTCCTCCCTAGTGTTCTCCTGGGCCAAATGCGCCAGCTAGAAAGCTTCCAAGAGATTACATCGATTCTCGTAAGGCTTCAAGGCCCCTCTAAATGACCGCGCCAAACTCCATGCGTCATGCCAGTTGTGCCGGCTCCCACGCTGTCCTGTTGCAGCCGACGGTTATTGGCAGGGGCAAATACACAAGCTAGAAGGGGCAGTTCCCGGCTGTGCCATCATAGAGTTTCTCGGTATAAACATCTCTTGTCAGTGCTTTTCTTGCAGCGAGGAGAGCTTGACCCAACGATGCCGTTGCAGATTACTTTGATGCGTCTATTGCTCTTGATTGCGGTCTCTTCGCCTCAAGATCGCGCCGCTTGTAAAACCTGTCCTTGAGACTTACAGTCTTTTCAGACAACTATGAGGCTCGATGGAGATGAGTAACCAGCGATTCTTGGCTGTATGTGGTCTTGTTGTTACGGTTGGTCTGGGCCTTTTGCTCCTCCCAACAGCGATTCTGGCGGAGGGTGAGGAGGGCCCGAGTGGCTGGAACACTGGGGCGGCCGCAGGGCAGGCCGGGGTAGAAGGCGCCGCGTCCGACTCTGGGCTTCTGCCGCCGAAGCAGGGCATCTTTCAGCAGGCTGGAGCCGCTCTTTCGGGCGTGTTTGGCGACGTTCTTTCCACATTCAACGTCTTGCTGGGCAAGCCCATGCAGGTGGTATTGGCCACAATGGCTGTTGCGCTGCTTTTTCTCTTTTTCGGATGGCGGATATACAGGATAACGCTCGTTGTGTTCGGGCTTCTGCTCGGGGCCGCGCTTGGGTTCTCTTTGGGTGAGTGGGTGTGTATCAGGTTCACGATCGACTCCGTGACGCTGCCGTTGGCATTTGCCGTTGTGTTGGGGCTTTTGCTGGGCAGTCTCGCGGTTCCGTTCGTCAAGCTGACGGTTTTCATTTTCTGCGGCCTTTTTGGCGCGGTCTTTGTCTCTTATCTCTGCGAGCGGTTGGGTCTTGGCTCCTCGGTACTTTGGACTTTTGCGTCTTTTGTTATACTAGGATTGCTTTCAGTTTCGTTAATACGACATGCTATGATACTGTTTACGTCTCTTTCAGGCTCGTATTTGCTGGTGGCCGGGGCCGTGGCAGTGCTTTATAGCCTGAGGGGGATTTTGATCGGCAGCAGGATGGACCTTGTTTGGCCGATGATAGCCTGGATTGTGTTGTTTCTGTGGGGGGTTCGCGCCCAGGCCTCAAAAGCTGCGGAGAAGAAGCACGGCAGCTAATCGTGGTTGTCGTGCCATCATTATAAACGGGAGGTTTTTAGCTGTATGGCGAATGTTGAGGATTTGAAACCTAACCAAGAGGAAAAGCCCGTGGACGAGGATAGCCCGGGTTCTCCAGAAGAACCGGCGGCCAGTTCAGATTCTCTGGCTGAACCGGAGCCCGAAGAAGACGAGGACGAGTCTTCGGAGGAGGCTCAGACCGAACCGAGTGTCGCTCCGAGCTTTATGGCTGAGCAGATGTTTTTGGAAGACGAGGAAGAGGCGGAGGAGGACTATCTGCGCGATTCGGAAGATGAGCCGGAGCTCGACCGCGAGGTTCTGGAGAAGCTCTACGATGACACGATGAAGGACCTGAAGGAAGGCAACGTCGTCACCGGGTTGATCATTGAAGTTGATGATTCGAGCGTTCTTGTCGATATCGGTTATAAGTCTGAGGGGATTGTGCAGCGTCAGGAGCTTGAGGAGAGCCTCTTCCCAGTTAAGGCAGAGGTCGGTCAAAAGGTCGAAGTCGTTCTGGAAGCGATAGAGAATCAGGACGGCCGGGTTCTGCTGTCAAAGCGCAGAGCAGATCGACTGAAGTTCTGGGATGAACTCAGGAATAAGTTTCAGAACAACGAACCCATTGACGGGACCATCATCAGCCGCAAGCGAGGCGGATACACGGTCGATATCGAAGGCATTAAGGCCTTCTTGCCGGGCTCTCAGCTTGACCTACATCCAGTTCGGAATATGGACGAGTTTGTCGGATGTACGTATCCGATGAAGATACTCAGCCTTCAGGTTGAGGGCACGCACAGAAACATCGTCCTGTCGCGGCGTGCCGTGCTCGAGGCGGACCTGAAGGACCGGATTGAGGCGACGCTAGCGAAGCTTCAGGAAGGCCGGATCGTCAAGGGCATCGTCAAGAACATCACTGACTGGGGCGTCTTCATAGACCTCGGCGGCATAGATGGCCTTCTGCATCGGACAGACATCTCGTGGGGCCGGACAGAGCACCCGTCGCAGTATTTCAAGGTCGGCGACGAGGTGGAGGTGATAATTCTCCGGTTTGACAGGGAGCGGAATCAGGTCTCCCTCGGGTATAAGCAGAGGACGCCGGACCCGTGGCAGCACGTTGAGGAGCGATATTATGAGGGCGCCAGGATTAAGGGGCGTGTGGTTAGCTTGAAGCAATATGGCGCGTTCGTGGAGCTTGAGGAGAGCGTGCAAGGGCTATTGCATGTGTCCGAGATGTCTTGGACCAAGCGGATTGAGCACCCCTCGCAGCTCATAACCGAGGGCGAGATGATTGATGTGGTCGTCCTGCGGGTTGACGCGGCCGAGCGAAAGATCTCGCTTGGACTGAAGCAGTTGACAGAGGACCCCTGGAAGCAGATCGCCGACGTGTATCCCGTTGGGTCCGGGGTCAGCGGGATAGTCCGTGAGATAAGCAACATTGGGGCCAAGGTGGAGATTGATGAGGACATAATTGGGTTCTTGCACAGAAGCAACATCACATGGAGCAGGCACATGCGCCATCCCGGTGACGTGCTCGAACTCGGAGACCCGCTCGACCTCGTTGTGCTTGAGGCAGACCCCGAGTCTCACAAGCTATCGCTGGGACTGAAGCAGATTAAAACCGATCCGTGGGAAGGCATTGAGCAGGACCTTAAGCCCGATATGGTTATCTCCGGTCGGGTCATAAACATCCTTGATTTTGGCGCCTTTGTCGAGGTCCGTCCTGGTGTTGAGGGCCTCGTCCATATCTCTGAGATAGCGAGCAAGCGGCTAGGCCACCCTGGCCAGGTTCTTGACCAAGACCAGGCAGTGCGGATCAAGGTCATCTCGGTCAATGAACAGGACCACCGCCTAAGCCTCAGTATCCGGGAATGCCTCGACGAGGCCGAAGAACAAGAAATGCTTGAGAAGCTCAAGAGGGCGCAGGAGCGAGAGGCGGCTAGATCAGCGGCCGCTAAGCAGCAAAAAGAAACGAAAGAGGCAAGGAAAGCAAGGGAGCCAAAAGAGGTCCCGCCGGAGCCGCCTAGCGAGGATATCGAGCAAGAGAAGGCAGAAGCTCCAGAGGCTCCCGAGCTCGAGCCTTCCGAGCCCGAAGTCGCCCTCCAGCAGGCAAAGCCAGGGGAGCCGGCGCAGCAAGAAGTCGAGCGACCGGAAGAAGTCACCGCTGAGCAGCCGGTAGAGCCTGAGCAGCCGGCGGAAACTGAACCGACACCGGCGCCAGAACCAGTTGCGGGAGAAGAGGCTGAGCCTGAACCAGCTCCTGAACCGGCGCCAGAGGCGGTCGAGGCTGGAGGCGCGGAGGCGGTCGAGGCTGGAGGCGCGGAGGCGGTCGAGGCTGAGCAACCAGCTCCGCCCGAGCTGGCCTCAGAGCCGGCGCCAGAACCAGAACCTGTTGAGGCAGAGGGACCCGAGGAGGCGC
>CBDVDH010000036.1:0-40155 GCA_965372715.1 uncultured bacterium
CTCAGGTCACCCGAATGAATTCGGGTGCTAGAATAATAAGAGCCATTCATATCACGGCGTTGAAACGTAGTGATTCAGAGAAAACGAACTCCACAAATATGCGCATAATTGTCAGGTCTGAGACCACGCCCCTACACGGACTTAACAGCCCGTCCGCACCCACATTCCGGACGTCTGGACACAATTGAACCTAAAACTCGGAACTTGAAACTCGGAACATAATTCCGGAGGCGACATGAAAAGCGAAATCAAGATAGGCAAGAAGGCAATCGGGCACGGCAGTCCGATATTCGTCATTGCGGAGGTTGGCTCTAATCACAATCGGGACCTCGAGAAGGCCAGGACCCTCGTACAGATCGCGGCCGATGCCGGCGCGGACGCCGTGAAGTTTCAGACGTTCGTCGCAGAAAGGCTGGTCGCAAGGAGCGAATCGCTCCCGGACGGGACGAACCTCTGTGAACTTTTCGGCAGATACGAGCTTCCCCATGAGTGGCATCAGGAGCTATTCGATTACGCTCATTCTCTCAACGTCGAGTTTCTTTCCTCCCCGTTCGATTTTGAGTCGGTCGATCTTCTCGACGAACTCGGCGTGCCAGCGTTCAAGATAGCGTCTGGCGATCTCAGCAATCTGCCGTTCATCTCGCACATCGCTTCAAAGAAGAGGCCAATCGTGCTATCAACAGGGATGGGCACGCTTGGCGAGGTCGGAAGGGCCCTTGACACGATCGCAAAGCAGGGCTGCGAGGAGGTGGTCCTAATGCACTGCGTGTCGAGCTATCCCTCGCCTCCAGAGGCCATGAACCTTCGGGCAATCAGTACCCTTCGTGAGGCGTTCAAGGTCCCGGTTGGTCTATCCGATCACACGTTGGGCATCCATATCCCAATCGCGGCGGCCGCGCTCGGCATCGACCTTTTGGAGAAGCACTTCACCGAGCAGCGACAGCAGCAGGGACTCGACCACTCCTATTCAATGGAGCCAGGCGAGCTAAAAGAGATGATCGATGCGGTCCGGACCACAGAGAAATCGCTGGGCTCCGGCGAGAAAGTCTGCTCGGCCGTCGAAAGCGGAACGCAATACTACGCCAGGCGCAGCATATTCGCTATAAGGCAAATACCTAAAGCCAAGAAGATCGAGCGGGATGACATCAAACTAGTAAGACCTCAGCGGGGCATCGATCCAGAGCATCTGGACGTCGTACTTGGCAGACCCGCGCTCAGGACGATTGAGGAAGACGAGCCAATCACGTGGGACTGCGTCTGAAGCGTCGGATGCGCATATCGCCAGACCCAATCTGCCAGAGTCAATCAGGAAGGCAACACCTGGCTCTTTTTCATAAGATCCTTCACAAAGGGCGGGACGCCGTGATATAGGCCGAAGCAACTCTCCGGCCCGACATAGAATAGCGTGAAGAACTGGAGAATATCTCGGCCTAAGATGCACGGTATCGGGCCGCTTCGTTGCGACCTCAGGCCGACCACTTTCCATGACTGACGCCACGGGCCGAGTTGAATGTCCGCCAGATACACAGCGCACGTATCCTGATCATGCACTCCTGAAAGGCATACTCTGCCGACTTGCCTAAACCCAAGATCTTCCGCTATCCTGTCGTGAATGCAGGTCAATCCTGCACCGGTGCCAATGAGAGCAGGAAGTGTCAATCGAACCTTGGGAAGCAGTTTGCTGGCTTTCTCCAGGACAGCGATCTGATCGGGATGAGGCCTTAACGTCACCTCAATCCAGGCACCCTGCTCGGCGAGCTCTGAACTAGCAAGGAATATGAATTGCTGAGCAGAACTACCGCTCGGAGGTAGGCCGTCTGTCATCGAGGAACTCATTGAATATGAACGGCGTGATTTGCAGCTTGTCTGCGTCCGGATGAATCTCAGAGACGAAGAAAAGCTCAAGGCCAAATAGCTCGAATCCCTGGGCAACGGCCTCATTGAAGGTGTCGAACACGCCGACGAGCTCCCGACCCTTTATCAAGGCCCATTTCCGGTAGCGTTCCTTGTCCTTCGACCATTCAATGACATGTTCTTGGAAGAACCGAAACTCCTCAAGAAGTCCCACTTCAGACATCCATTATCTTCCTCCCATTTTGCGATAACGTCCAGGATTAGGTTGCTCCCGTTCGGCAAGGATGTCAAATCCTCGATTCGCAGCGAACAGCGTGTGACTTGGTCGTCTTTCCCCTCACCGTTCTCACAGCACCTTTTGGAGGAAGCGGCCAGTGTATGACTTCGGGTCACGGGCGACTTGCTCGGGGGTACCAGTGGCCACGACGTAGCCGCCCTCGTCACCGCCCTCGGGACCCAAGTCGATGACGTAATCCGCGGACTTAATCACGTCGAGGTTATGCTCGATGATGACGACCGTATTGCCGGCATCGACGAGGCGCGAAAGAACATCCAGTAGCTTGTGAATGTCCGCGAAGTGAAGGCCGGTCGTCGGCTCATCGAGTATATAGAGGGTGTCGCCTGTCCCCCTCTTGGAGAGCTCCCTTGCCAGCTTGATCCGCTGCGCCTCGCCCCCCGAGAGCGTCGTCGCAGGCTGGCCAAGCCTGATGTAGCCCAGCCCCACGTCATTCAGCGTCATGAATCTGTCCTTAAGCCGCGGGATGTTCTCGAAGAACTTGAGCGCCTCCTCGACCGACATCTCCAGCACCTCGGATACGCTCCGGCCCTTGTACCGAACCTCAAGCGTCTCACGGTTGAAACGCTTGCCAGAACATTCGTCGCATCTGACATAGACATCGGGCAGAAAGTGCATCTCGATCCTTATCTGACCGCCTCCGCCGCAAGCCTCGCATCTACCGCCCCTGACGTTGAAACTGAACCGACCCGCCTTGTAGCCCCGCTTCCGCGCCTCGACCGTCGCAGCAAACAGCCGCCGGATTTCGTCGAACGCCTTGGTGTACGTCGCGGGATTCGAGCGAGGCGTTCTACCGATCGGCATCTGGTCAATCTCGACAACCTTGTCGATGTTCTCAATGCCGCGAATCTCGTCGTGCTCGCCAGGAATCTCACGGGAGCGGTAGATTCTTCTCGAAAGCGCGGGATAAAGCGTCTCGTCGATGAGCGAGCTCTTTCCCGAACCGGACACGCCCGTTACACAGCAGAAAATGCCCAACGGTATCTCCACGTCGATATTCTTCAGATTGTTGTGCCGTGCGCCGATTATCGAAATGGTGTTGCCGTTTGACTTCCGTCTCTTGCCGGGCACGGGAATCACGCGCCGTCCGGAGAGGTAGTCGCCCGTCAGCGATTTCTTGCACCGGACCACCTTCTCAGCCGTTCCCGTGCAGACAACGTGGCCACCCTTCTCTCCTGCGCCAGGGCCCAGGTCTATTATGTGGTCGGCGGTTCTCATCGTCTCCTCGTCGTGCTCCACAATCACCACAGTGTTGCCCAGGTCACGCAGCTCGCAGAGAGTGTCCAGCAGGCGGCGGTTATCGCGCTGATGAAGGCCGACGCTCGGCTCGTCGAGAACATACAGCACGCCGACGAGGCTGGAACCAATCTGCGTGGCCAGGTGTATCCGCTGCGCCTCACCGCCCGATAGCGTCGAGGACCCCCTGTCGAGCATTATATAGCCCAGCCCGACCTCTTTGAGGAAGCCGAGCCGAGAGACGATCTCCTTCAGCACACGGCCAGCTATCTTCTCTTCCCTTTCTGGAAGCGACAGTCCATTGAAGAAATGGGCCGCGCCATCGACGCTCTTCTCTGTGGTCTCGCTGATACTAAGGCCATTGACTTTGACCGCAAGCGCCTCAGGACGCAGCCTCGCCCCGCCACAATCGGGACAAGGGACCGTGCTCATATAGCGACCGATCCAGTCCCGCATCTCCTCCGAGGCCGTCTGCAAATACCGCCGGTCGAGGTTATTCAGAATGCCCTCGAATCTCTTGATCCTACCCCACCTGAGCGTTCCGGCCTTGAACCTCAGCTTAATGCGCTCCTTACCCGAGCCACGCATAAGGATATGTTTGATCTCGGGCGGCAGGTCGCGATATGGCGTGTTTGGATCGAATTCATAGTGCGAGGCGAGCGACCTGAAAACCCGCACGGTCATCGAGTTCTCAGCGCTCGCCCACGCCTCGATCGCCCCCTCGATCAGTGACTGCGACGGGTCAGGGACGACCAGGTCCTCCGACGCTGAACGCACAAAGCCAAGCCCCGAGCACGATGGGCACGCGCCATAAGGGCTGTTGAATGAAAAGGCTCGAGGCTGAAGCTCCTGATAGCTGATGCCACAGTTGAGGCAGGCCATCTCGCTGCTGAACGTTCTGACCGCAAATCCCTCAAGCGCCTGAGCCGTGGTCTGTTCCCGGCCCGACGAGGCGCTGGCCTCGAGTCTGCGCCGTTTGCGCTTCGCCGGGCTGCTGACATCCGGGTCATCAGACCAGCCAAGCCTGCCATCTTTGTCCTGAAGAGCGATTCTGACCAGGCTCTTGGTGAGCCTCATCGAGAGCTCCACCGAATCGGTAAGCCTGCTTCGGTTCTTGGCTGCCACCGTCAACCTATCGACGACAACGTCGATATCGTGGTTCTTATACTTCTCAAGGACGATCTCTTCGGACAGCTCTCGCATCGTTCCGTCAACGAGCACGCGAACGAAGCCCTGCCTCGCCAAATCGGCAAACAGCGCCGAATACTCGCCTTTTCTGCCTCGCACTACCGGGGCGAGCACGTAGAACTTGGCCCCCTGAGGCATGTTAAGCACAGCATCGACTATCTGCTCCGCTGTCTGCGATTCGATCCTACGTCCGCACTTGTAGCAATACGGAACGCCTATTCGTGCGTAGAGCAACCGTAGGTAGTCGTATATCTCCGTGACGGTGCCGACGGTCGAGCGGGGATTCTTGCTGACCGGTCGCTGCTCAATCGAGATGGCTGGCGAGAGCCCCTCGATGTAATCGACGTCCGGCTTGTCCATCTGCTCCAGGAACTGCCGAGCGTAGGCCGAGAGCGACTCAACGTAGCGCCTCTGCCCCTCGGCGTAGAGCGTGTCGAACGCCAGCGACGACTTCCCCGAGCCCGAAAGCCCCGTGATAACCACGAGCTTGTTGCGCGGGATCGACACATCGATGTTCTTCAGATTGTGCTCCCGCGCCCCCTTTATGAAGATGTCCTGTTGCTGCAACGGCTAAACACCCTTGATGGCAAACAAGATACGGACCGTGCCATCCACTTCTTTTTCCAGTTCGGGGACTTCGTCAAGTTCATTCTTCAACTTCAGCTCATGGAGGGACTCTGACAATTTCGCCAGTTTCTGATGGGTGGAGTCGCCGGGATCGAATTTGGGGATACCGACATGCGTCATGACCCTGGGCGCCCCGAATCCTCTGCCGGGCGAAGAATACGATTTGATGAACTCTCGGATGGGTACGGAGTTGATTATCGCACAAAGGTAGTGGGCCTCCTCTTCGTTGTCCGTCGCAAAGAATGAAGTCGTATCCGTTGGGATAATCGTCTTATACCCAAAAGGCGTTTTGTGCTGGGTGACAACCGCCGCCACGAGATCACTTGCCATGCGCTTCCAGACGGTCTTATAGCGTGCGACTGTGTACGGGCCAATACCATACATCGCATAAAACGCTGTCTTCTCAGCAAGTTCGCGAACGGTTCTTGAGCCGCGAGACAACAGGACATGCCTGAACCTAGTGAGGTATCCGTAAGTTCTGGGCCATTCCTCTTTCATCCGTTTTTCCGGAAAAGGTTCTCTCTTCTCTGGGTCTTGAGGCATCACAATAAGCTGGTTTGGCGTCGCGCACCAACGGCAGATGTCCCTGCCGGGTAAAGCCGGGAAGACCAGATCAGCCTCAATTCTTTCTTCGACTGTTGGAACTTCCCGTTTGCCCCTTTCTGGCATATTACGTATGAACAGGTCTCCGTTTGAGAATACTTGCTTCACCTCAAGGCAGAAAACGCCGTACGGCTCAATGCGAGCGCCAAGTCGTGCATGAGAGGCATTCTTGCCTTGGATGACAGCAAGGGGCTTATGGCTCTCGCTGATTGTCTGCCAAGACCCATTTGAGGTGCCCATAGGTCGAGCATGTAACCGTCTCTTGTTCAGCAACGGCAGCGCCTCTTGCAGAGAGAAGTTGGTTGGAATCCTGCCGATTCCTTTCTTTCTTGTCCAAAGTGTATAGGGAACCGGATAGCGAGTTTTCTGACCTTTTCTCAGAATAATCGCGGCAGTCTTATTAGCCGCCCCTTCAAACGGCTGGACAGAAACCAAGTCGTGGGCCTTCATAACTCGCAGATGTTCCCCGTCTCCGAGCTTGAATCTTCGGAACCCCTCACCGGCGCCCTTTGATTTGAAGACCTCCTGTGTAATCAGAAATCCTAGTTTACCGCCGTTCTTGAGGTAGTAGTCGGCTGCGCTGTAAGTGAACAGCATCGAGAAATCCTTTTCGCCACCTCCCAGCCTTGCCGCGTGCCCTTTGAGCGAAAAGAGGCCATATTCCTTCCACATATTGAGGGTTGCGGCTCGGTACTCCTTTGAAAGGTAACCCCATCGAATCCAGGGTGGATTACCGACCACGAAATCAAATCGGGGGGCGTTCATTGGCGCAAAGACGTTTTTGAGGAACAGTGCCCAAATACCGTTCTTGCCTTGCTTTTCGAGTTCAAGGATGTCCTTGTAGAAGTTGCGAATAACCTGCTCATGAGGCGGGAAGACTAGCCCTTCCTTCTTGAGCCTGGCCACCGCGTCAGTCACGGTGTAACCCTGTCTTGCCATCTCTTGCAGGAGCGGCGCAGCCCTCCTCAGAAGAAATCCCTGGTCCCTTATCCAGACATAAGGGACGTGGAACTCCCCGACGGACGTTTGTATTCTTATGTGTTCGCCGCCCCGGAAGTTCACCTGCATCTGACTAGTTCGCTCAGGCCACAAAACAGAATCCGCAAGATAGATTGGTATCTCCAGATCCGGAAGCACGTCCACCAGGTCACCTAGGGCGAAGAGATAATTGGTCCGAGCAGCGATAACGGCCAAAGGATTGAGGTCAAAGCCCCAGATATTCGCTGCAATCCTCTTTGCCGTTTCAAGCAGCGGCTCCTTCTGTCCCAGCCCATATTCCTTTGCCCGGCGAATAGCGAGAACGATGAACGTCCCAGAGCCACACGCCGGGTCAAGCAGCCGCTTAAGCGTGTTGCCTTTGTAACCCACCTCATTCAAAACCAGTTCGGCAAGCCAATCCGGCGTATAGTATTCACCCAATTTGTGTCTGAGGTCTTTCGGCACCAAGTATTGATAGAGCTTTTTGAGGAGATCGCGAGTCGGTTCTGGATTGATCGTAGTTGTAGCAGGCTCAAACTCTGAAAGCCCTCTTGCCACCTCTCTGATCGCCTCTTCAAGGCGTGGCGAAAAAGCGTCCAGATACCATCCGAAGAAGTCCCCCTCGAGGAAATTCGTAATGCCTTGCCTCGCATAGATTCCCCCGTCTTCAATGTGCGTTAGTGATGACTTCAGCTCGTTTTTTGAACTGTGCGTGAGCTGGAAGGAAAACGAGGTCGCGAAGCTGCTTTCTTTTAGGGTGACAAGCTCGGCAGCTATCAGTTTCATCAGAAGAGCGAAATATGTGTGTATTGAGAAGAGCAATTCCAGAAAGTCTGTTTCCCGGCTAACCCCATAGAGCTGAGTATGCGAGTGTGCTGCTTTTGCTCGCTGATCATTGAATTGCTCGCCATAGACCATGCCAAACAGGCGCTTCCATTCATTGAAAAAGACGCTGACTCTTTCGTTACGCCAATGTCTCAAGGCATCAGCGAATGCCGACACAGCTTTGGCCGCTGTCTTGCTCTTCGACCCGAACTTGTCAGCAAGATGCTCCGCTGTAAGGGGCAGGCGCGACAGGGCGCGCAGATATGTCAGAAATGAACGAGCGCTCTCAGGTTCAAGAGGAAAGGGACCACGGCGAGCAAAAGCCGTCTTGTCGATTGCCTCTATCTTTACGTTCGTTTTTCCTGAATACCTCACAAAGAAAATAGACTTGCCATCAACGCCCACGCCGACGAGCCGACGTAAAAGGCCGAGCGGATCGGTCTTGAACGCCGCAGCCTCTGCGGTCATATAACCGGCGAGTTGGTCGTAGGCACGCTGCACAGCGCGGTCGGACACAAAGGCGCCTGGACGCTTATACTCAATGATGACTTGGCCGTGCACAGCGTCCGGCCGACCTTGATAGACCGTTTTAACTTCTGAACTCAGACGTTCGTACATCGGCTTGGACTTAACTCCAATACTACTCAGTAATGGCCCCAAGAGTTTTTCAAATCCAATTCGCAAATCCTCCTCGGTCTCTGCGCCTCGAATCAAGTCACGGACGGAACCAACGAGCCTATCGGCAACCTGGGACAGGGACTCGTATGCGTCCAAGTTCCCATCTTGGCCGACGCTTCTTCCTTTCAAGACTAGCTCCCTCTGTGTCGTATTGGGCAAGGTGTTACGTCTAGCTAGTTCGTTTCCGACATCATCTCGGACCTAAGGCGCTCACGTGCAGCGTTACGCAGATCATACCTCATCGGAGCCGCCCTTCTCAATAGGACATTGAGCCTTTTGCATCGGCGTCCCATTGCGGCAGAATGACGTGAGGAAGGGCCTTGGTCCCGCCTTTGGTTAACAATTGAGAACGACAACTTCCGGAATGCTGCCCCTACCTGCGCCATCTGAGTTTATGGCGCGGATTGCCTGGACAATCTCTATCCTGAGGCCTTTGTAGAGGTCCAGGATGAAGGGCGTGTAGGAGTTGCTCAACATGCAGAGGCAGCCTTTTTCAGTCAAATGCCTAAACACGTCGGCGAGGTCGCGCTGGTCCTGGTCGCCGAAGCTATCCGCCGTGTAGCTTCTGAAGCTCGCGGTTTTGGTCAGCGGATGATACGGGGGATCGAGGTAGAAAAAGTCGCCCGGTTGGCAAAGCTCAACAACTGACCGAAAATCCCTGGCCTCGATGGCGATGCCCTGAAGAGCTGCGCTCGCGGCCCAAAGCACATCCTCATATAGTATCCTGGGGTCCTTATAGCTCCCCATCGGGACATTGAACTGGCCTTTCCCATTCACCCTGTAGAGGCCGTTGTAGCAGGTCTTGTTTAGGTAGATGGTGCGTGCTGCTCTTTCGACATCACTCAGAGTAACGGTCTCTCTGTTCTCCGTTCGGTCGCCGTTCGGCGAACCAGGGCGAATCTTCCGATCGAGGTCTCGGATGCTATAATAATAGTCCCGGCCGTGCTTCTGCTTGTGAGTTGCCAGGAGCCTTATCAGTTGATCCACATTGTCTCTGACCACTCCGTAGGTGTTTATTAGTTCCTCGTTGTTGTCAAATACGAAGACATCTCGGGGGAGCCTGCCAGCACTGTGCAGGTGAAAGAAAACCGCGCCGCCGCCGACAAACGGCTCGAAGTAACGATTGAAGTTCGTGGGGAAATACCGCTCGAACTGGGCGAGTAGTTGCTGCTTACCTCCTGCCCACTTCAGAAAGGGCCTGGCTCGTTTGCGCGCAGCCGGAGTCGTGGGACCGGCAGTCATTCCACGCCCGACATACTGCTGTAAATCCCCTCAAGCCGTTTCACGGTATTCGTCAGGCTGAATTTGGTCCGGGCGACGCTGAGCGCGTTCTCGGATAACGAGAGAGCGAGGGGTTCATCCGACAGCAGGGCGATCACCTTCTCCGCAAGCGCTTCGTGATCCCCGGCCTCGAATAGAAGCCCAGTCTGGCCGTCTTGGACCAGTTCGGTGATTCCGGGGATGCGCGAGGCGACGATGGGTCTCGCGGCGGCCATCGCCTCGAGCGCGACCAGGCCGAACGTCTCCTCGAAGGAGGCGAGGACGACGACGCTGGCCTGGCGGTAGAGCTCGCGGAGGTTGCTGGTGTAGCCGACGAACTCGACCGAGTCGGAGATGCCGAGCTCTTCTGCAAGGTCGGAGAGGGTCTGCTTGAAGCCGAGGTCCTCGAGGGAGGTGCGGCACTCCTCGCCGGCTATGATGAATCGCGTGTCCGGGAAGCTCTGTTTTACCATGGCGGCGGCCTTGAGGAAGACCTGCTGGCCCTTGCCGGGGTGGAGACGCCCGACGGTGAGGACAGTCTTGGTCTTGCCTTTAGGCAGGTCAACGGAGTCGGCGAACCATTCTGGCTCAATGCCGTTTGGGATGACGACGATCTTCTCTGGCGGGGCCTTGTCCTCAATCAGAGCATCCTTCAGCACGTTTGAGACGGCGATGACCCATTTAGCCCGCGAGTAGCAGAAGCGCCTCGTTAGGACGTGCGCTATCCTCTTGAGGCGGCTGTGTATCTTCGGATAGGCGTGGATCATGGCCAATGTCGGAGCCTTCGTGAGGATTGAGGCGATGGTGCAGAACTTGAGCGTCCAGAGCGAGTTGGCGTGTATGACGTCGATGTTTTCGCGCTTGATCAGCCGAACGAGCCTGACAATCGCCGCGACAACTGGCAGTACGAAGCGGCAGGATTTCTTGAGGCGCTCAAAGTCTATGGATGCGGTCCTAACGCCGCACCTTATGAGTTCCCGGTTGAGTATGCCGTCAGGAGGCGCGACGATGATGGGAGTGAAGCGATCAGCGTCGATGTGCGTCGCGATCTGAAGCGCGACCCGCTCCGCGCCTCCGATGTGGGGGAAATCAAGGACTATCAGCAGGTTCTTGGATTGTGGTTTCAATCTCGTCCGGTGGGATTTTGGTCACGCCGTCGGGCACGTGCATCGAGAATGCCCCCCCGGCGAGCGGGACGTTAGCGTTCATGGAACCAATTACTATCCTAATCTCAAAGCCGTTGGTCTTGGACGCGAGATTGAGCTCAAACGGGCAATGCGCCTGCTCGACAAGCCTATAATCCGAGAATTGAACGTCAAGCAGCAGTACTCCGCTGTCAGAAAAGACCTCCTTTCGAATGGGGAGGAAGGTCTCGAAATCCAGCAGCGTTCGCTGCCAAGTGCCGTCGTGCGAACCGTTCTCGTAGAGCCAGATGCCGTCCGGGCCGGCTTCCCAAAACACGTCCTTCTCGGGGAGTTTTGGGACAAAAAGATGAGGGAGCTCGGCCTCCAGGAGAGGGCCAATGCTGTGCTTCTCAACGACCGGAAGCTCCTTGAACCGCGACCGTGTGCCCTCGATGAGCTCGTTGCGCGTCGGCAGGAACAGCCAGACCTTTCGCGACTTCGTTACAAGATCAAACGCTGGCGCCACGCCGCCTGCGTAGCCCTTAATCCGCAGCTTGTCAGGCACTTCACAGACCGCATCGCAGCGGAAGCTCTTTGACAAAGAGAGGCCATTCTGGCGCGAGATCGACATCACGAGGCTCATCGAGAACGTCTTTATCGACTTGTGACTCTGGTTGAGCGCCTCGAGCCTGCCGGTCAGCTCGGCCCGAGAGAGCGGACGCAGTGGACGCACGGCTTCCCCCCGCCGAACGGTCGCCCTTTGTGTGCAACCCAAAGGCGCCAACAGAAGCGCAATCATGCAGAGCATCAGCAAAATCCATCCGACGAGCCTGCGAAGCGCAATCATCTCAGCAGTTCGCCTCAAAATACTCCCGCACCTTCGCCATCGCTGCCGCGCGGTGGCTAATCTTGTTCTTTGTGTCCGCACCCAATTCGCCAAAGGTCTTATCATATCCGTCCGGAATGAACAACGGATCGTAGCCGAAGCCGTGCTCGCCTGCCGCCTCAAACGCAATTGATCCTGCACACTCGCCACGGAAGAGATGAATCTCGCCGTTGGTTTCGGCAATGGCAACGACCGACACGAACCGCGCAGTTCTCTTCTCCATCGGGACGCCATTCAGCCTGTCAAGCAGCGCCTGGTTCTTTTCCTGGGCAGACGCGCTGGCCGAGACGAATCTGGCGGATAGCGGCCCCGGAGCGCCTTTTAGGAACTCCACTTCGAGGCCCGAATCCTCGCCGAGCGCCATCATACCGGAGACCTGCGCCGCTCGTCGGGCCTTCGCGGCCGCATTCGCCTCGAAATGGCTCTCGCCCTCTGTGCCCCGGAGCACGTTCTCAGCGTCAGGAAGCATCATCACCCGGACGGGAGCGCCCTTCAAGAAGTCGGCCAGCTCCCTGACCTTGCCCGCGTTCGATGATGCTACAACAAGAATCGGAGTGCTCTCGTTCAATCCATTTCCCTGATGTCACGCAATGGTCGGTAATGCGTCTGCAAAACGCGCACGCCCCACCCAATTCCGTGACTGAATCACCCACTAGAACTCATAGGTAGCCAACGCCCATCAGAGGTTAAACAGCCAAGCCGGTCTTTCGGCACATGCAGCTGCGTACAACAGATCAACGCACGAAGACAAAGACACAATCTGCGGTAGCTCCATCGGGCCTTGGGACCGTTCAATTCTATCTTTCATTTGACAGCTCAAACCTCTTATGTCAGGTTTTCACGTTGCTTTACATGATGTATGGAGAGGTGAGATGACAAAGATAAAACGAACCGCTTTGAACGCTGTGGTGAAGGAGCTCGGCGGCAGAATGGTCGAGTTCGCTGGCTGGGAGATGCCGGTGCAGTTCTCGGGCATTGTCGATGAACATAATACAGTTAGAACCTCCGCTGGCCTCTTCGACGTCAGCCACATGGGCGAGATAGAGTTCAAGGGTCCTGACGCGTTCGCGGCCGTGCAGCGGCTTGTGTGCAACGATGTCTCCAGGATGTCGATCGGGCAGGCCATGTATGCGGGTCTTCTCTACCCCAACGGGACGTTCGTCGATGACCTTCTAGTCCACAAGATTGCCGACGATCACTACATGCTCTGCGTCAACGCGGCCAATTGCGACAAGGATTTCACCTGGGTCAACGAGAACACATCGGGCGACGTCGAGGTCCTTAACACAAGCCTGGAGACTGCGCAGCTTGCACTGCAAGGCCCCAAAGCAAGGAAAGTTCTGCAAAAGATCACACCAGTTGACCTGAGCACGATCAAGTATTACTGGTTCACGCACGGGACAGTCGCCGGCGTCGATAACCTTATGATCGCAGCGACGGGTTATACGGGCGAGCGAGGCTACGAGATCTACGTCCCGAACGAGCACGCGGAACACGTCTTTCGTGAGATAATGAAAGCGGGCGAGGAGTTTGGCGTCAAGCCCGTTGGGCTCGGTGCGCGCGACACGCTCCGGCTTGAGGCGGGCATGATGCTCTACGGCAACGATATCGACGACACGACCACCGCTTATGAGGCGAATCTCGCGTGGATCATCAAGCTGGAGGCGGGCGACTTCATTGGCCGTGGTGCTCTCGTAAAGCAGCTTGAGGAGGGCTTGACGCGGAGGCTGGTCGGCTTTGAGATGGTCGGAGCTGGCATCCCCAGGCACGGATACGATATACACAGCGACGGCGCGAAGGTCGGCTATGTTACGAGCGGGACCAAGGCGCCTTTTCTCAAGAAGGCAATCGGCCTGGGTTACGTCCCGCTGGCGCTGACCGAACTTGACACGCAACTGGACATAATGATACGGAATCAGGGGGTCAAAGCGAAGGTCATACCCACACCGTTTTACAGGCGTCCGAGAACGAAAAAGAAGACGAGTTGACGAGTTTTCCAATCAATAAGGCAAAAGGAGCACGATAGGATGATCCCAAAGCACCTGGAATACAGCGTATCACACGAATGGCTCGATCCTAAGACAGGCAAGGTGGGCATCACGGACGATGCGCAGGAGCAGCTTGGCGACATGGTGTTCGTCGAGTTCCCCGAGGTCGGCAGCGAGTTCGCCAAGGATGAGAGATTCGGCTCGGTCGAGTCGGTGAAGGCCGTGAGCGACTGCTACATGCCCGTCGGCGGCAAAATCGTGGCCATCAACGAGGACCTGCTCGAGGCGCCCGAGACCATCAATCAGGACCCCTACGAAAAGGGCTGGCTCGTTCAGATAGAGATCGCCGATCCACTCGAGGTTGACGAGCTCATGAACTACAAAGACTACGAGCAGTTCGTCAAGGAGGAGGCCGGCGAGCATTGAGGCGGTATATCCCGAACACCGATGCTGATCGGGCCGCGATGCTCAACGAGATAGGCATTCAACAGGTTGAGGACCTCTTTGCCGACATCCCCAAGGATGTTCGGCTCAAACAGCCCCTGGACCTGCCCGAGGCGCTATCAGAACCTGAACTCATATCCTCCATGAAACAGCTATCGGAGGCCTGCGCGAGCGCCGAGCAATACACCTTTCTGCTCGGAGCGGGCTGTTACAGCCACTATATCCCGAGCGTCATCGACCACATTCTCACGCGCTCGGAGTTCTATACGGCCTACACGCCGTATCAGCCTGAACTCAGCCAGGGCACGCTTCAGGTTATGTTCGAGTTTCAGACCATGATCTGCCAACTGACGGAAATGGAGGTCGCCAACGCCTCGATGTACGACTGCGCAACCGCCGTGGCCGAGGCGGCAATGATGGCCACGAGGGTCGTCCGCAACAGGGACACGGTTGTGGTCGCGAGAAGCGTACACCCCGAATATCGGGCCGTGCTGAAGGGCTATCTTGGGCGGCTTGGCATGAAGGTCCAGGAGTTCGATTTCAGTGCGAGCGGCCAAATCAGCATCGATTCGCTTGAGCAAAACCTCAAGGACAGCGTCGCAGCGGTCATCGTGCAATCGCCCAACTTCTTTGGCGTCATTGAGCACTTGCAGCCGCTGATAGATGCGGCAAAAACCGCGGGCGCACTCTCCATTGTTGCAGTTTCGGAACCCATCTCACTTGGGCTTCTGAGGCCCCCGGGCGAGCTCGGCGCGGACGTAGTCGTGGGACAGGCGCAGAGCCTGGGTATCCCGATGTCGTTCGGCGGGCCGCACCTGGGGTTCTTCGCATGCCGCGACAAATACGTCAGGCAGATGCCCGGCAGGCTCGCCGGACGAACTGTCGATCACCATGGCAGGCCCGGTTTCGTTATGACCCTGGCCACCCGCGAGCAGCACATCAGGCGAGCACGGGCGACTTCCAACATCTGCACCAACCACCAACTCTGCGCCCTTGCCGCCGCCCTGTATATGACCGCAATGGGCAAAGCCGGGATGCGGGAAGTCGCTAAACTCAATCTATTCAAGGCAGACTACGCTCGAAGGCGCCTCGCCCAGATGGGCGCTGCGCTAGCGTTTTCGGGGCCTGTATTCAACGAGTTTGTCGTCAGAGCGACCCGCCCTGTGGACAGTGTGAACGAGGCGCTCCTGGAGAGGAACATCGTTGGCGGCGTCCGCCTCAACCGCTTCTACAAGGAGTTCGACCAAAACACGATGCTGGTCTGCTTCACTGAGAACGCGCCCAAAGAGGCGATCAACGCATTCTGCGAGGAGGCGACCCGGTGACGGCTGACAGGAAATACATGGAAGGCCTCGTTCAAGAAGAGGGCTTGATCTTCGATCGGACCCGCGCGGGTAAGAGGGGCTATTCGCTGCCTGAACCCGATGTACCCACACGGGGTCCATCCGATATCATCCCGAATGAGCTTCTGCGGGACACCATCAATGGCTTCCCGGAGGTCTCCGAGGTTGATCTCATTCGTCACTTCACGCGTCTTTCTACCTGGAACTACGGCGTCGATACGGGCTTCTACCCACTCGGCTCGTGCACAATGAAATACAACCCAAAGGTCAACGAGGACCTCTCGCGCCTGCCCGGGTTCGCGCACGCGCACCCATATCAGGGGGACGACCTGTCGCAGGGCGCGCTGAGGTTGATGTTCGAGCTGGCACAGTTCCTGGCGGAGATCGGAGGCATGGGGAAGGTTACGCTTGCGCCCGCGGCCGGCGCCCACGGCGAGCTTACCGGGACGGCCATGATACGCGCGTATCACACCAAGAATGGCAGCCCCCGCTCGAAGATCATCGTGCCCGATTCGGCGCACGGGACCAACCCAGCCACAACCTCCACGTGTGGGTATCAGCCCATTGAGGTCGAGTCTAACGAGCACGGCTGCACCGACACCCATGCGGTTGCCGCGGTCATGACAGATGATGTCGCGGGGATAATGATAACCAACCCGAACACGCTCGGCATATTCGAGGAGAACATCTGTGAGATCGCCGAGATAGTCCATTCAAAGGGCGGGCTCGTCTATTGCGACGGCGCCAACCTTAACGCCCTCATGGGCATCACGCGGTTCGGCGACATGGGCGTCGATGTCATGCACTTCAACCTGCACAAGACTTTCTCGACCCCACACGGGGGCGGCGGCCCAGGAGGAGGACCCGTCGGGGTCGTCAAGAGGCTGACCCCTTTTCTACCCATCCCGACGGTCGAGAATGGCCCCGATGGGTTTTATCTCAACTACGACTTGCCCGACTCGATCGGCCGCATAATCGGGTTCTACGGCAACTTCGGCGTCATGGTCAAGGCCTACTGCTGGATACGCTCGCTGGGGCCGGACGGGATCAAGGCGGCCACCCAAAACGCCGTCATAAACGCCAACTACATCCGTGCGCGGCTCAGAAAGCACTACCACCTGCCATACGACCGGCTGTGCAAGCACGAATGCGTCTTCTCCGACACAAAGCAGCTGGCGCATGGCGTCACAACTATGGACATCGCAAAGCGCCTCATGGATTACGGAATGCACCCCCCGACCAACTACTTTCCGCTGATAGTCAACCACGCCATCATGGTCGAGCCGACCGAGTCCGAAGACAAGGCCTCGATCGACCAATACATAGACGCAATGATCAAGATAGCACAAGAGGCCGAGTGCGACCCAGACGTAGTCAAAAGCGCCCCCACGCGGACCAAGCTCTGGCGCCTCGACCAGGTTCAAGCCGCGCGCAAACCCGTGCTGCGCTGGAAGAAAGAAGATTGATAGGGTGGGGGGATGCCGTTGCATATCCCCCCACACCCCCTCTGCAACTTTCGTTACTTGCTGGCGGCGTCACCGCGCCAGTGCGGCAACCCCGCCAGCAGCCGCGAAGGGAGATAAGATCTAACGAGTATGCGATCATCGAGGCATTTCGGCATAGGCTCCTAGGATATTGACGCACGGTTCTGAGAGGCTATATTGAGATTAACAGCGATGCATAGTCTCTCGCTAGGATGGCAAGGAAGGGAAACACAATGGGTGTAGGTCTGACTCTTGAATCTCAAATGAAAAAATTCGGTATATCTCCCGACCATCTTGAGAGATATGATGTTCTTTGCCTGCCTGAGAACATCTTGTCGGCTCAGAAGCCTGAAGACATTTACCAGACATCCGAGCAGATCGAATTGAGCAATCGGTTAAAGGAAGCTGGTGCGAAATGTGCCGATCCTCAGGATCTTGGCCTTAGGCAGCCTTCAGACCCCTACCTCATGAGAGAGTCGGCAGAACTTTGGCTGGGCATAGTACTCACACTAACCGGGGTTGGGCTGAGCATCCTCCATAGCGAGCTTCGCAGATGGCTCGATCAGAAGAGAGCACAATCTGCGCGGGAAAACATTCAGCGCATTGCGGCAGCGCCTATAGTCAACATGACCATTCTGAGGAAGCACGGAAAGGACTGCGATTCCTTCAGCATGAGTGGGCCAGGGGAAGACGTTGCCAGAGTGATCCAGGCGCTCCGAGGCGAGGAATGCGAATAATAGCAGCTGAGCAACTGAAGAACGTACTCGTAACGGTGGACAAACGTCACGCAGGACGCCTTCGTGACTTATCGGCTGGTGCTCGATTCCGGCAAGCGTCTATTCGCTGTCTTCTTTGGCCATTTGGCCGTTGACGAAGGCTTGACAGAATCATCTCCGACGAGCGTGCTAAGGGAAAGCATGGTGATGTGCCAATGCGCTCTGGGAACCAAAGCAGCTTCTTATGCATGAACAGGGCGACATGATCGGGACCATCAGCCCCAAGGTAGTAATCCTTGACGCGAACATCATATGCGCTGACTACAACTTGGAGAGACCCGCGTTCCGTGGACTTGAGGACTACCTATCTAGGTTTCGGGCTAAACTCAAGGTACCTGAAATAGCCGTACTCGAAATTGTTAACAAATGGGCGGAGGAAGCGCGCAAGCTATATAAGCTCTCTAGAAGACTGGGCCTGCATCTCGCGGAAGATCAACCTGCTAAGGAGCTTAAGATCGACGATCTTGTCAGGAATTATGAACAGGGCCTGAGAAACCAGATAAACGCTCTTGGCGAGACCATCCCTGTCCCAGAGGTCGGACACCTCACACTGGTCCAGAGATGCCTTCGCCGGCATAGGCCTTTCACTGAAGATGATTCCGGATACCGCGATGCGCTGATCTGGGCGTCCGTATTGTCTGAAGCCAACGCATGGACCCGCCTCGCCTTCATCACAGCCGACAAGCACTTCATGGACAAATCAAGGCTCGGGCTTCACGAGGACCTGAAGGCGGACGTGAGGCAAAGGGAGTTACCCGATGGCTGTGTTGATCTCTACCCCAGCATCAAGGAGTTTCTCATCCCGTTCAAGGAAACGCTAGACTTACCTTTTGACCTACTGGAGTACTTAGAAACTGAGGCCAGAAAGATTGGGAAAGCAGTTCAAGAATATCTCGATCGATTCTCGCGAGACGGATTTTCTGAGCCCTTCCTCTCCAACCTGCTGGAAGATCCGGAGGTTTCCGTAAATCAAAGGGTGGAGATTGACGACATGCATACCCAATATAGCGTTGATGCGGTGTACTACGACAATCTTGTGTCATTCTTTGGATATTCAGACTGGGGTTATCAGCCTGAGGAGATGGATAAGGAAGTGACATTCATTGTCGCCTTGACACTCGTCTTCAACCGTCAGGATCGCCGAGTTGAGAATTTCGAGCTGACCGAGATCTCCTCCGATGACGAAGACCTGGATGAAGCTCTGATTGACGGTTATCCATGGAAATAGAAGTCCCTGATGGTGAACAAGCCCTCCAGGGAGGGCGTAATTAACGAAGGGGTAACGACGATTGAGTAAGACCGAAGAAGTGGCGCCGAAGACCCACAATCTGATGTACTTGCTCAAGCTAGCTCAGTTGTCTCCATCAGAGGAGATGCTTGCCTTCATCGGTCAGTTGAATACATTCAACGTGCCGACCCGTTACCCTGACGAGCTGCCGGGCATTGAAAAGATGTTTGACCGGGAGAAGACACACGACGTGCTCGAGAAGACAAAGGATGTCCTCCAATGGATAAGAAAATCGTCGAAATCATAAAGAGATTCAAGGCGGCACTCGAGAGGCGAGGCATTACGACTGCCAGAATAGTGCTGTATGGCTCACACTGCGCGGGCAGCGCTCGTGAGTATAGCGATATCGATGTGGTGGTGGTCTCGGACGACTTTGCTCGCATGGGGCTTTACGACAGGTTGTGCGTCCTTGGGCAAGCTGTAGCAGATGTTTTCGAGCCTATCGAGCCGCTACCTTATACTGTCGCGGAGTACGAGGCGATGGGTCCGGGGACGTTCATTGGGCAGGAGGTGAAGCCCAAGGGCATCGTGATGACGTAGCCCGTGTGCAAAGGGGGCGTACAGAGCAGCGGGGCAGATTTCCCCAACGGCGGGATTCAAGACTCGGCTGGTGTCCTTTCACCCTTTTCACCTTTTCCCCTCTCTCCCTTTCGCCCGGTTCCGTTTCACGGAGATTGAAGTTTGACGTACTTAGCGCAATTGGCTATAGTACTGCGGTGCGGGTATTATCCTGCGTTATCTGTCCTAAAAGCTCCCCAGATATGGGGATGGTGGTAACGATAAGCCACGTGTGTTTGCGGGTAACTGTGGCTGTTCTATGGCTAACATTGTGAAGCGAGGCAAGTTAAGTGGCTCAGAGATTGGAAGTGGTTGATCAAGACCACAGAAAAGGATACTTCACGCCGGCCGGGGTTGTGGAGTTCATGATAGAGAACAGCGAGGTCCGCAAGGATGCGAGGATAATCGATCCGGCGGCCGGTGACGGAGCTTTCATTCAGACATTGGTTAAACGAGGCTACCGCAAGGTTTGGGCCATCGAGCTTCAGGATGAGCGTTTGGCTCAGATTCGGGAGCGTTTGATGGCTTATAGCGGGCTTAGCCTTCTTGCAGGGGATGCACTCAATCTCGCCACTCTCGGCAGCTGGGCGATAGGAACGTTTGACGTGGCGATCGGCAACCCACCGTTTTCGTATCAGCGGTCGAGGATAGACGATAAGAGCATCCTTGCCAATTATGAGCTAGGCCGGCCTAAGCAGGCAGTTGAGATACTCTTCCTGGAGCGGTTCATTCAGCTGGTTCGGCCCAGCGGGCTGGTCAGGATCATCCTGCCAATGAGCGTGTTTTCCAACACAACCCTACAATACGTGCGTGATTACATCATGGAGAATCTCTGGGTCGAGGCTGTGGTTGGCTTGCCCAGACACACGTTCGGCGGCACGTCGGCAAAGACGGCCATTCTGTTCGGTCAGAAGAGGGGCAGGGACTGGAACACTCGTGCCGACTTATGGCATCAGAAACGGGTCAGGCTGGCGAGCATTCCGGACGTCAAGTCTCTGACCGACCTTGCGGCCTTGTCGATAGACAAGCCTAATGGAGGCATGCAGGTCAGCATGGCAGAGATTCAACGTAGGATGGACCCTGATTACCACTTCGCCGGGGCGCGGATATCTGAGATGCTCGATGGTTCAAAGGTCTCATTTGAGCCGCTTTCCGAGCTTGCGGACATCCGTACGGGCTTCGTCAAGTACGGCGAGAAGACACGGCTGATCTATTCATCCGTGCCGAAGAGAGGTCCAGACAAGGACAAATACACTCGCCTGCTGAAGGCCAAGAACCTCTCGATTTACGGATTCAGGTTCGGCGAGGACGACTTTTTCATCCGCACCGATGAGGAGGTATTCAGGACTTGGGCGTGCGTAGAGGTTGGCGAGGTGATGGTTGTGCGAGTCGGCGCCGGCTGCGTTGGCCGCGCGACATGCGTGATAGACGACCGGTATAAGGGTCAGGCGGACGATTGGATGCTCATAGTCAGGCCCGAGAGTCTCAATCCGTCATTCCTCGCGTTCTATCTCAATAGCTCGATCGGTAAGGCCTTTGTCCAGAAGGAGGCGCAGGGCACCGGAACAGTCAGCATTAGCAAGGGCAAGCTCCAGAAGGTCCTGGTACCGATTATAGCGGACAGCGAGCAGGACGAATTTGCGTCTGAAGTCAGGAAGATGTATGAGGCGCAGCGGCTGGGAAGGCCCGATAAGGCCAAATCGATCTTCGACTCACTTGAGAGGAAGCTGCAAAACCTCGTCCTGAGGCGATAGGCGGCAGGCCGCCGCACGTGCGGCGCTTCGGCGTCAGAGGCGAGCGCGCCCCGCGGCGGGGCCTACCCCACAAAGTCAACCTGCTTGCTCCGCGGCCCCTGACCTGAGACCATGGGGAGCGCAGCAATCCACACGACGCTGAACCGGGGTGAGCGCATCAAAGAGCAAGAACCTATCGAACCGGGGAGCGTCGGGAGGCGCTATTTGAGGCTGAAATTAAAGGTGTACTTAGCCATGCAGGGTACTGGATGACCGGCTTGAATCGCCGGTTTGAATTTGAATCTATAAATGGCCATTACGGCTTCCTTTATGAACTGCTCCCTGAACTTGTCGCCAGTGGCGTGGAGAACGTCATGGCCTATGACATCTCCGTTTGCGTCCACCACCAGGCTAAAAACCACAATGGCTTCCTTGCCGACCTGTTGCGCCAGCGTGGGATAGCTCGGCTTCACTTCCTTGATGACCTCCGGAAGCTGACTGACCTCCCATGAGTTATAGACTCTCATCTCCTCGCCGACCTCAATGTCTGGCTCGTCGGGGATGCCCCAGATGAAATCCTCATCTATGGGGATGTCCTCGATCTCAGGTTCTGGCTCAAGCTCCTGTATCTCCTCGGGCTGGTCCGGCGTTGGATCGGGAACGGGAATGATGACCGTCGGCTTCTCCGTCTTCTTCTTCGGAGGCGGCTTGACCTCCGGCTTCTCCTTCGGCGGCGGACGCCAGCGCCTGATCGTCACCTTGCGCTTCACGCTATCCCCAATTGTCATGCCCTTCATCTCGGGGAACGTGAAATAGAAAAGCCATAGATGAAACAAGACGCCGGCGATGATGGCGCGGATGAGACGCTTTCGGTCGAGCTTCTGCCTTTCCTCGAGAACAAGCGCAACTTTCACTTCTTGTCCTCCTTTTTTGGCGGTAGCTCGCACTTCTCGGCTGCGAACGTCTCATCCGGGCCGTCCAACTCGCCCGTCATCATTGAGAACAACATTGTCAGCAGGTATGCGCCCTCCTGCATCATGACCGCGATTCTGCTGACCCGCGTCGCGAAGTAGTTATAGGCGCCGGACGCCGGGATGGCGACCGCGAGCCCGGCGGCGGACATGATAAGGGCCTGAGATATGCCCTCGCTGATGTCCTGCGGGCTGACGACCCTCTTCATGCCGATGACGTGGAATGCCAGAATGATGCCCCAAACCGTGCCCAAGAAGCCAATGAGCGGCGCTATGTTCGACACGCTGGCAAGCGCGGGCAGGCCCCTCTCGAGGCGCCCCATCTCCGCCTGACCGGCGCGCTCGACCGCGCTCTCAATACCGCTCATCTCGCCCGCTTGATATTTCTCTAAGCCAGCGACCGTCATCGTCGCAACGGGCGACCTCTGAAACTCCTCGCTTCGCGCCTCAAGCTGCTCAGGCTCGACGTCCGTCCGGCAGGCAAGCGCCTCGAGCGTCTTCAGCATCTTCCTCGTAGCCCTGGCCTCGGCCGAGAGGCTCACCAGTCTATCGAAGAGAAAAACGACGCCGACGAACGAGGCGAACAGAATCGGCCACATAAAGGGGCCGCCGCTCTTGAAGAGCTCCATCACCTGGCCGCCACCGGCGGAGAAGCCTATCGACGACCAAAACGACGTTGGCTCGGGAGCGGGTGCGGCGGCAGCGACCTTCTGGACAAGCGACGCTACGGTCGAAACCGTGGCGATTGTGGAGCCGGCCGTTGCGCTGGTTGAGATAGTGCTCAGCGTCGCGCCGGTCGACGCGGCGGTCGAGATTGAACTCAAAGTTACTGCTTCAAGCATCGTGGCTCCCGGTGCGCTCAATTCGTTCATCGGAGATCACTCTGCCGTCGAGTAGCTTTATGATCCTGTGGGCGTTCATCGCGACTTTTTGCTCGTGCGTTACGACGATCAACGTATTGCCCTGCTCGTGCAGCTCGGCAAAGACGCGCATTATCTCATCCCCTGTCTTGCTGTCCAGGTTCCCGGTCGGCTCGTCAGCGAGTAACAAGCTCGGATTGTTGGCGAGCGCCCTTGCGAGCGCCACTCGTTGTCGCTCGCCGCCCGAAAGCTCGCCGGGTTTGTGCTTGGTCCGCTCGCCAAGGCCAATCAACTTGAGCATCTCAAGCGCCCTTTTCTTACGCTTCCGCCTCGACCCGCTTGTGTATAGCATCGGCAGTTCGACGTTGCGAAGCGCGGAGGTCCTTGCCAGAAGATTGAAAGTCTGAAACACGAAGCCGACCTTCTCGCCTCTTATCTTTGCCAGCTCCCTGTCGTTCTTCTCGTCGATGGGGTCCCCTTCGAGGTGGTAGCTGCCAGTCGTCGCCCTGTCGAGGCAGCCGATGATGTTCATCAACGTCGTCTTGCCCGACCCAGAAGGCCCCATTATCGCGACGTACTCGTTATCTCGCACGGTGAGCGACACGTCGTCCAGAACGCGCAGCTCCCTGCTGCCCATGATATAGGACTTACTCACCTTGTGGAGCCTGATCAGCTCGTGTCCGTTATCACCAGGCCGACCTGCCATTCTGGCTACTCAATCACCTCGAAGTCGGCTCTTTTGGAGTGCGGCGGCCTGACGCCGCTTTGGCTCGCCGCGGCCCGACGCGGCTCCCCGCCCGATGCATCACACCTCATTCACCAATCCCCCAACATCAACGTTCACAAAGCGAGAAATCGTACGGCGGTGCCAGGTCACCGCCAATGAAAGCGGCGTCAGGCCGCCGCACTCCATAAGGGCCACCAGCCGCCTGAGTCGATATGAATTCTCGAGGCTCACATTGATTACCGCTCGATCGTCTCGCCGTCAACTACTCAATTACCTCGAAGTTGGTGTGCGCGAGGAGCTCAACGCCCTCCACAATGTCAACCACGCGAATGTGCAGCTTATACTCTCCGGGGTCGATGATGTCGGGTCGAATAGGCAGCCGATAGACCTGCATCTGGTTCCTTCCGCCCTCCTCGGGAGCAAGGAACTTGTAGCTGAAGACGATGTGGTCAGGGTCGTCGCGGGTTGAGATCGAGTATTGCACCATGAACTTCGGCGCCCCCGTGCCGGCGATTGCCAGGTTGTATATCTCGTAATAGACGCCCAGGATGCCGCCCATGCGATAGACGCCCGCGGGGTTGGGCAGCACCTCATATCCGTGCTTCACGAACATCGAGAGCTCGGTCGCCAGTCTTAGGGTCGAGGCGAGCTCGATGCTCGAAAGGCTCAATTTCCGGGGCTCGATTATCCTGACCTCGAACGTCTGCCGAATATAGCCATACCTCTTGGACTTCTGATCAATGGCCACAGCCTCGATCTCATAGACGCCCGGCTCAAGCAACGCCCCAGCGATATAGATGAAGAATCTGTCCTGAGCGGCGGTGTCCTCCTCGTGCTTCTCGATCGCGAAACGGCGCCGGACCGTGCCGCCGACGAGATAGCGTTCGCTGTCGTAGAGCCGGGTGGAGATCACCATCTCAGCCTTGAAGCCCTCTTCCTCATCGATCTCGAATTGAAGGTCGGTATTGGGGATAACGAAGTCGAACTCGACCATGTTGGCCCGGCCGGGCGAGTCGAACGTCAGCACGCCGACGTTAAGTTGGAGCGTCGAATCTTCGGGCGTTATGGGAACCGCGGCCTTGAACGGATCGTTGACGCCTTGCTCGATGTCGATGACCGACTCATCAGACAGGGTCGTTCCGTCGGCCTTGGTCTCCCATTCGCCGCCGCCAGCCCTCGTGCTTCGCCGGTAGCTGTAATCGCCGTCCTTCCGCCTCTGCTCGCCGTCGAATGTCTCGCCCACGTCGAAGTCCTCAAAGGCGGAGGCGCTGGACTCGGAGGCCTGGTCGAACCCGGACGCGCGGACTTTTTCATCCGGGCTGTTTGACGTGTCCTTGATCGAGCCGCGCATCTCGTAATCGCCTGTCATGTGCGTGTCAACGAAGAGAAAGTTTATATCCGTCCCGACGTAGGGGATGTAGTCGTAGGACCACTTCTCGTAAGGCTTTGAATACCAGCCGCCCATGAGCGCCACATCGCCCATCGGACGCGACTCGATCTCGTTGGGACGGCCGTATTTGACGAATATCTTGCCTCTGTCAGTCTTCCAGCCGGGCTTCTTGCCCCAGCCAAACTTCTTCTCGGCGTAGCGCAGCCGCTTGTAGTGCTCCAGCTTGTATTCGTTGACGGGCGTATCGGGCGTCGGGTCCCGCCTCTTCCAGAACGCCTCGAGCCACTTGGCTCGTTCGCCGGGCGTGAGCTCAACGTATTCGCCGAGCTCCTCGTCAGTGGCTACGTAGCGTATCTCGTTGAACGTCTCCTTGCCGGACTCGTCGAGGTTGTCATACGCAAGGTAAACGATGCCGCCGCAACCCACGCTCAGAGACAGGGCCAACAGCACCGGGCAAAACCTCACAAAAAACCGATTTATCATATCACTCACCACCTTTTCCCACCGCGTTTCAACACGGTGATATGTATGGCTCTCAACGTTTTCGTAGGCCCTTTCCCTGAAGAGGGCGGTTCCTGAACCGCCCCTACGGGAACCTGCCGCAGACCCTTTGTCCCTTTGTCCTTTTTTCCTCTTGTCCCCGCATTTTCTCATCACAATAAAGGAGAGGGGGGCGGCGTTCACCACCCCCCTGGAAGGAGAAACTAACAATGAGCCAGAAACCTCTATTTGATCTTCTTATACTTGACCTTCTTGATCTTCTTCGTCAGAACCGAGTCAAACTCGTCCAGCACGAGCTTCTTGGCCGGCCCACGAAGCTTGAGCTCGAACTCCTCAATCGGCTTCTCGCCAGTCAGCAGCACTGGTATGGCATACTTGTTACCCGACGTGTCATAGACCCAGATCGGGATACGGACCCTGAACTGGGCACCGGTGTGCTTGATCTTTATCTTCGCGGTGTTCCCGGAGATCTCGTAGCCGAATTCGTAGCTCGGAATGCCCGTCCCATATATCCACTGATCGAAGAACCACTGCATATTGTCCTTGCCGAACAGGTTCAGCATGTTCTCCTTGCCGAGTGTCTGCTCCAGGACTTGGATGAAATCACTAGTTACCGCGCTCTTCCAATACATCGACTTGAGGATATTCCTACAGTAGGCGATGTACGCCTTGTCACCGATCATGGAACGAAGATGATACAGCACGTATGGGCCCTTGTTGTAGAATGTGGCATACCACTCTAGATTCCTGGAGCCCAATCTGCCCCCCAGGGTCATAGGTCGATCGACGCCCTGATTGATCATCATCAACGTCCAATCTCGCCACCTCTTGAGCTTCAGCCGGAACTCATCGTCGCTACGTGAGGCCTGCATGTAAAGTGCACATTGGTTCTCAGTGAACGCCTCCGAGAACCACTGATCCCGGCCAGCCTTCCAGCAAACGACGTGTCCCCAGTATTGATGACCAGCCTCATGCGCCCAGAACTCTGCGCCCCAGCGCCCGGGAGGAACCTCATACAGTGCTTTGTCACCCTCAGAGACAAAGGACCAACCATCAAGTGTCAGCATGGAGGGCTGCCCTTGACCATAACCGCTGGTTATTGGGAGCATTACTGCCGCGATCTTCTTATATGGCAGAGGATGATATAGTCCCTGTAACCACTTCCAGATGCTCTCAAACTCAGTAACAATGCTGTCAGGACTTCTCACAGAGAACTCCCTCTTGCGAATCCTGGTCAGATATGTCTGAGCACGTCCTCTATCGACGCCCGTGAGTCCGCCTAAAGCAGCGGAATAGAAGTCTCCATAGACGAGGTAGAAGTGCATCTTGGGGTAGTAATAGAGCATAAACTCGAGCTGCTCACCATTCGGCTTCTCGAACGTCTTCCTCGCCACGTTGTAGTCAGAATACAGAATGGCAGCCATACGGATGCACTCATCAGATGACCAATGTGCGAAGTTGGTCTTGTCTTCGCTCCATGAATCCGTTAGGGCTCCGACGGAAGCGGCTGTGTAAGGCCTGGGGACACCAACCACAAGATCAAAGGTCGCGCATTCGAGATAACCATACACTGGGAACCACCTACAATTCCCCGATGTGTAGGAGTTAGTGGTCAGCATTCTCTGGCAGATTACCCCGTTGTACTCCGACGTGAACTTGATCCGTTGGCCAAGCGCCAACGGCGGGTACACGAGCGTAAAATTGCCAATTCGCAGAACGTCGAGGCCTCTCTCATCCACGACATTTACCACCTCCTGCTTCTGCCCAAAGAAATACATGGAAAACGGCAGAACATTCGTGTCAGCCTTTGTGATCTCCATATCAATAGTGGTCCTGAACTTGGCATATATCCCCGTGTACGCGCGCGCGATGACGCCATACTGGTCGCTGCTCAGAACCTCTTCCTTGTAACCGATATTCGTGTCAATTGCGCGGTGCAGCGTCTTGGCATCATCCGTCGGCTCGTATTCCGCCTCGCGCCGGGTCAGAGACTCCCTCTGGTCCTTCCTGTTATACGCACACCAGCTATCGAGTGTCTTTTCGTCGCCGGCCTTAAGGCGCATCTCGCGCCTCACATAGAGGTTTATTTCTTCTTGATCTCCACCACGCATCGATGGCGCTGACGTCGGATAGTCATAGTACCCGACCCACTGATACTTAGGGCCGTAGGCGAAAACATTACACAGCTCATCGTAATCCTGAAAATAGTAAAGCGATACGAGCTTCTTTTCACCCTCGGGCTGCCCCTTATACGGCAGTTTTACGCCCCATTTGGTTCCGGCCAGCCAATCCATCTCGCCCTCAACAAGTTCCTCGGCGTTTTTCAACTCACCTCTGTCAGTGATCTCAAACTTCTCAAGGTCTTCAAGCTTGAGATAATTCTCGACGTTGGTCGGTGAGAAAAAGAAGATCAACTTTGTCAATTTGACGTCGTTGAACTCATCGACTTGCTTACCCGTAGCCTTTTCCGTAAAAAGCCTGAACTCATTCAACTCTTGATCCGTTTCCCAATCCTTGGCCAGCTTGGTTGGTGGCCTGTAACTCATAGTGCCCTTGCCGAATACGACGCCCCCAATGATCTTCTCGTTGCCCGAGAAAACGGGATAGAAGCGGCCCTCAGTCATGGAAATGTGCATCAGGTCATGGTCGAAGCTGATGCTGCTGAACTTGTAGGCCGTATTCTTCCGCATGTGGCAGGTGTAAACCGGCTCGAACGAATACTCGATCTCCCGACCTATTACCGACCATTCATCATCCTTTTTCGCTAGCTTCATTCGCCAGACCTCGAGCCGAGGGTCGTCGAACGTGCCGCGAACGATGAAGAGCGTGCCCGTGGGAACACCGTCAACCTTGGCCACGTTGATATCGTCCTTGCTAGGGATGATCACGCCGGGACAGGTCTCCGGGTCCTCAAAGAGCTCATCTTCTTCCCACTTCTTCTGCTCGTCGGTTAGCTCGACTTCCTCTTTCTCCTCTTCGGCCTCCTTGTCCTCTTCATCTTCAGGCGGCTTCCAGGGGAACGTTACCGAGTCGAGACCGTCTTTTTCGAGCTTCTTCTCAAGCGCCTCGAACAGCTTCTTTATCTCGGCCTTGTCCTCTTTTGGGACCTCCTTGCTCTCGTCGAGCCACCAGGTGCAGCTTTTGTCCTTGGGGATGCCGGTGTATGTTCCGCCATCCTCTTCGTCCTCCACCGCGAAGGCCGTTAGGCCAAACAGAAACACGCCGGCCAGCACAAACGCGAAAAGGCCGACCAATAGAGTTTGAAAACGACTGCTACGCATCACACTTCCCTCCCGTATCGATGGGTTGTCTTTAATTAGTTCCTAACCAGTGGTCTTGGTGCAACAGCATCTCTATTATTGAAACAGATAGATGACCTCTGCGGTTCTTACCGTCCAACGCCAGCAGACAATAAGGGCACAAGCCAGTGACCCGAACGGTCGCTATTTCACTATCTTGAACGGCTCCTTTGTCTCGACCGCTTTGTTACTTAGTTCGTCCGTGACCTTTATGAACAGCGTATAATCGCCGACTTTAAACTTGTTCTCTTCAGTGACGTCGAACGAATAGAGATGACTCTGGTTGACGCCCTCGACGCGCTCGCCATCGACGATCCTGCGAATAATGCGCCGGTCGCCCTCTCGCTTGAACTTGTAGGTGATCTTGAACCTGGGCTTCTTGGCGTTATCGACCTTCAAGTTGTAGATGTTGAAATAAACTGACAGCGTGTCGCCGAGGCGATACTTTCGGCTCGGGTGAGGCGTAACGAGCACGTTGAGGGTGTCCTTCAAAAAGCCTGAATCCTCGCCCGGCTTGGCCTTCTCGACCTCCTGGGCGAACTCAACGCTGCTTATGCCGAGCTCATCCTTCGCCAGCGATTTGACCTCAAACTCCTTGTCCTGGACACCGATCTTGCCGCTGAGGTTGTCCTTTACGCCGATCTTGAAGACGTAGGTCCCGGGGTCGAGGTTGAATGAGGAGACGAACTTGCTCGAGAGCGCGGGGTCCGTGGCCTCCTTCTCGTCTTTGACTCTTGTCGAGCCTCGATTTGCCGCTTCCTTGACGACCTTACCCTCCTTGTCGAGTATCCTAACAACGATGATCAGAGTCGTGGCCAGCTCGCCCGACGCAACCTCTTTGAACTCCAGCCCGGTGTTGGGTATGTCGTAATAGACCTCGATCTTCGCGCCCGGCGCGTCGTAGAGCTTGAATGCGGCTATGTCGAGGCTGAATGCAATCTTCTCGCCCTTGTAGTCCTTGATGAGTTCCAGAGGGTTCTCCGAGGCGGCAAGCGCGCTGCTTGCTGCCACATCTTGGGCGAGCATCACGGACGGCGCGACAAGTAGCCCGCCAACGATGGCGACAATTGACAGTAACGAGTGATAAGACCTCTGCATGATTAGCCTCCTATAATGAATATGCTAACGTGTTCTTATGATTGCTGACCCCCCCCCGCCGCAAAAGGGTGGGATGCAACTCGTTCCAGGCTTTGTAGGGGCGGCTCACGAGCCGCCCTCTGCGATCGTGGGGACGGAGATGTTGCAGTGCGCGTTCCCCGATTCTAGGAAGGGCGATTCGTGAATCGCCCCTACACTGTCCGCGATTTTCTAATACTGTTCCCACAGCTGAATCTCTTTCTGTGTGGGAATCGAGATGTTCTTGACTCCCACTTGCCTGAGCTCGTCAATCACTGAGACCATGCCCTGGTATTTGGCGGATAGGTTAGATTTTACTAGGACGAATTTATTTGGATTTCGCGCTAGCTTCGGTTCCAGGTAGGGCTGAATGTCCTCGACTGAATACGGCATTCCGTCTATGCTGATGTTGCAGTATTCGTCGATCTCGATAAGGACCGCCTCGGTCGTCTTGACTTCCTCAGCCTTCTGCTTCTTTGGAAGGGTCATCTCGAGACCTCTGGTCGTGCCGAACACCGTCGTAACCATGAAGAATATGATTAGGAGAAAGGCGATGTCAGCTGTCGAGGAGGAGTTTATCTCCTCGTCAATCTTGAGTCTAGCTCCGAACTTCACGTCAATTCCCCTAGCCGGCGGAGCCCGGCACCCTTTGAACGGTCAAAAGCGAGATGTTGCGGGCGTTCGCTTCGCGGAGCTGTTCGATAACTTTGTCAACGTAGCGATATTCGACATCCTTGGACGCCTTGACCGTGAACTGCATCTGAGGCGTCCGCGATACCAGGTTATGCGCGAAGATGGTTATGTCGTCGATGCCGTGTGGTTCGGGGTTGTGATCCCCGCTCGAGAGAAAGACCTGACCCTCGCTGTCAACGACGATGATGGCGGCACCCGGAACCGATGCCTCGCGCTCCAGGCTTTTCGGAAGGTTGACCTTCGTCTTATCGACGCTGAACGTAGTCGTAACGATGAAGAAAACTATCAGAAGAAACGCTATGTCGCCCATCGACGACGATGGGATGCCTGCCCGAATGCCCCCTTTGCGCCTGAACCTCATTTCAGCCGGTCGAGCAGCTGAGACGTGCTCTCATCCATCTGGAGGGCGGATTTGGCAATGAAACTCGTGAAGAAATTGTAGGCCGCAAGCGCCGGGATGGCGATGATAAGTCCTGACGCTGTCGTTATGAGCGCCTCGGAAATCCCTTGCGCAACGAGGCCCGGGTTTGAAAGGCCAGCCTTCGCGATAACTCCGAACGATTTTATCATTCCCGTTACAGTCCCGAGGAAGCCCATTAGAGGCGCGATGTTGGCGACGCTCGCCAAAACCGGAAGGCCCCTTTCCAGCTTGGACATGGCGCCTGCGCCCGTTGTCTCGATTGCCTTCTCAACCTGCTTGCGGCCTTTGTCCCATCTAAGGAGCCCTGCCTTTATGACTGCCGCGACGGGACCCTTGGCGCCCTCACACAGAGCCAGCGCGTCCTTCGTATCCCCCTTTTCGAGATGAGCGTCGATCTTCATCATGAACTCGCGAGCGTTGATGTTACCGACCCCGAAGACAATGCCCCGCTCAATCGAAAAGCCGATGGCGATCAAGAGCGCGATAAGAAGAGGCCACATCACAGGGCCACCGCTCTTGAACAGGTTGATCAGGCCCAAACCTCCGTCTTTCTTGGTGGTCTTGGGTGGCTTTGGCGTCTCGGTAGGCGCCCCGGAGGGGGTTGTGGCTGGCGTGGCTACGGTCGCAATGGTGGCCGCTGCGGAAGTGGCAAGTGTGGTCTCAGTTGCCAAGAGGTCGAACGGCTCCTCTAAGAGTGATGTGCCCTCCTCAAAAGGCTCTGCGACGATCTCTCCTGGCTCTTGGGCCAAGCAGTGACAGATCAGAAGAGAAAAGACCCCGAACACGACTATCAACATCTTCATGAACGTCTCTGGCCACAAAGAAACCGGTTTTATCACTCTTGCTTCTCCCGGATAAGACTTCCAACAGACCCACCAAGCCTTTCCCCCTGCAATGCGCCGCCCGTGGGCGCAAGGTATCCCGGCGGCAAAGAATCTGGGCTATGATGCTTCCGCTTATCTATCTTGTTTCTTAGAACTCAAACTTCACGCCAAAGAGGAGCCGCCGGCCTGCCTCATACGCCGCGGCCTCGCCCTTCAGCTCGTCCATATACGCCACGTTGCGATGGTCGAACACGTTGTAGGACTGCACCAACATGGTCAGCGTGTAGTCCCTGACCTGGAACTCCTTGGACACCGTCAGGTCGAACGTGCTGTAGTATGGCTCGCGCTCCTCGTTGACGTTGTCCTCTTCGCGCTCCAGCTGGTCAGTCTCCTCGTTCCGGATGAGGTAATTCAGCGTATAGGGGAAGCCGGAGTTCCAACTGTAAATGCCGTTGAGGTTTATGTCGTAAGGCAGCTCAGCGTTGAATGAGATCGCCAGGGCATGGCGCAGGTCCCAGTCCAGCCAGGCCTCCTTGCCCGTCATAACCCCATACCTGTCGATGCCGATCGACTTAGCTTCCTGATACGTATAAGAAAGACGGGCCTCAAAGCCTTTGCTGAACGCTTTCTTGACCTTCACCTCCGCACCGCGCGCCCAGGCTCCAGCCACGTTCATCATCTGCCACTCGTCGATTGCGGGGTCAGGGTTCACATCGACATTCTGCAAGAGGTCCTGCATGTCCTTGTCGTAATACGTCACACCCAGCGTAATGTCTGGGAATATCTCCCGCTCGACGCCTACCTCAAAGGCCTTGTTGATCGGGTTCGACAGCCCCGCCGCTCCCCTATAGTAGTTGAACTCCAACGGGCCGTATTGCCGATAATTTTCGCCATACTCATAGCGATACTCAAGGGGCCGCGCCATCGCATCCGCAAGCGGAATAACCTGGAAGAACCAACCGTATGAAACGCGGAGCTTGGTCTTGTCGTCGGGCGTGTAGGTTACGCCCAGACGAGGCGAGACCTGACTGCCGTCGTTCGCATCCTGCCAGTCGTATCGGAGCCCGTAGTTTAGGTAAATTGGGAGGTCATATTTCTCGTCGAGGCTCCACCGATCCTGCACAAACGCTCCGCCGTAATGGGTCGTCCAGGCGTCCTTGTCCATGAAAAAGTGCCGCTTCTGATAGAAATCAATCTGCTCCGGATTCTCACTCCATGCCTCGCGAGATGTGATGGCATAATACGGCACGACAACGTATTCGCCCTCGTAGTCCACATATTGGACAGAACCGCCCGCTCTGAATCGGTGATCATCCTTGACCCAGGTAACGCTCGAGTTGAAGAAACCGTTATAGACCTCGCGCCACTGCCAGTTCGGGTAATCACCTCTGCCGCCGTATTGCTTCGACGCGTAGAAGCGGGCCTCGTCCCAGACGTACACGAATGTCCAAGGCTCGTAGTCGTGCCAATCCATATTCTCGACCTTCGCCCCGAGATACATTCTTCCAGCGCCAACGATACTCTCGAGAACCAGCTCGGGCGAGAACGTGTGAGTATGGTTGACCATGAAGAAATTATAGTCGAACTTCATCGTGGGAAGATGCACTGGCTCTATCCAGTCGGCGCCCGATCGAGTGTCAACAGTATTGAAGAAATACTGGAACACGAACTTGTCGTCGATACCCGCCTGCCAGGTGAACTTCGCCATTCCGCCGAGCTCTTTCCACATGCTAGCAGCGAAATCGTCCTGCGGCCATTCAGCTGACGGGAACATCCGCTTGCTGTCTTCGAATTCCAGAGAGAGAAAGAAGTTGAGCTTCTCGGGGATCACCGGGCCTTTAAGCGTGATGCCCGGATTGTAGGCGCGCCAGTCGTAAGGCACGCCGTCAAGTGAGGCATTCTGGTAGTTGAAGTGGACGTCTCCGTGCATCGTATCGGTTCCGCTCTTCGTTACGACGTTGACCATACCCGACATATTGCCGCCGTATTCCGCGTCGTAACCACCGGTGATGACTTCCATCTTCTCGACGGCGTTCATGTTGACGTTCGTGCCGTAGCCGCCTGTTACCGGGTCCTGGGCGTTCATACCATCGACCTTGAAGCCGACCTCTCCGGTTCGGCCGCCCCGGATATGGATCTGTTGATCCCGATCGACAAGCGTCCCCGGAAGAATCTTCAGAGCGTTCTGATATGCGCGGCCTTGAATCGGCATATCCTCGATGTAGTCCCCCTCGATAACGTCCGACGTTCCGGACACCTCCTTCTCGATCAGCGGACTGGTCGCGACGACCTCTATCTCCTTCTCCAGGGCAATCCGCTGTTCCAGTTCGACCTTCACGAAGGCCGTCCTGTCCATAACCACGCCGATGCCAGTGATCTTCTGCTTGACGTAACCGATGTAAACGACCTCAACGGTATATGTTCCTGGCGGCAATCCGGCCCTAACGAACTTACCGTCCTTGTCCGCCGAAAACGCATAGGGCTTCAGAAGCGCAGGGCCTGATATCAGAATGTCTGCGAAGGGAAGCGGCTCCCCGGTCTGGGCATCCTTGACGTCACCCTTGATGATGCCCGTAATGCCGCAGTGCGCAGGTATTGAAAGAACCAGACCGAAAACCAACCCCAGAAATAGGATAAACAAACGTGCATACAGATCCTTCACCTAAAAGTCTCCTGTCAATTTAGAATTATGTTTCGTTCCTACTGGCCGCTAGAACAAAAAAACGACCAAGCAACCTTCAATACCAACCCAAACCTAGGATAATCCTCAGCCGAAGAAATCGCTGCCTAGAACTCACCGATTCCGGATTGTGTTCGGCTCCTGCCGAATCCTATGAAGATTACTATTGGCTGTCAACAGTTTTGTTCGGCAACCAGTCAGAAATCAACGTAGGGGCAGACCTGCGTGAGACCGCGTAATAATTCGGTCGCTGGGGCGTAGGGGCGAGGTCTTAAGACCACGCCCGTTCTAATTGACTGCTATGTCGAGGATGCGGTATTCAATTGGATTGACACAGGCGGGCGGGTCTGAGACCACGCCCCTACATCACGTCCTATCGATCTTGATCCAGTCGTCGATTGCCAGCGCACCCTCAGGAGGTTTGCCGTCGTGCTTCCGACTGTCCCGGGACAGCCGCGACACGATTCCCAGCGTTATTTCCTCCATCCGCAGGACGTAGGCGTTAGTGCGCTTGTGAAAGAAGTTGTATGCAATCAGCGTGGGGATGGCCACGACGAGCCCAGCGGCCGTCGTCAGCAGCGCCTCGGAGATGCCTCCCGCGAGGTCGGACGGGTTCGTGACACCTTTGCTTGAGATAATGCTGAAGACCCTGATCATCCCGGTTACGGTTCCCAGGAGCCCAAGCAGCGGAGCTATGCTCGCTATTGTCGCCAATACCGCCAAATGCCGCGAAAGCTTGTTCGCCTGGTCCTTGCCGACCGCCTGCACCGCCTCGCGCAGCGTCTCACCCGGCAGACTGCGCGATAGGATTGTTGTGTGAATCACCCGCGCAATCGGAGTTCTGCTCTTCCTCGCAAGCTCAAGCAGTGAATCCTCCTTGCCAGCGGACACGAGGCGCTTGACCTCACGGATAAATGCACCAGGAATGATCCGCGCATCTCTCAAAGCCAGCGCCCGCTCGACAATTATGGCCACGGAGAGCACCGAACAGATGACAATCGGTATCATAACCGGCCCGCCAGCAATCAAGTATCCGATCATCTCCTATCTCCAGCAATGGCGAGGCGGCACTGCTTGAACCTCCTCGCTCATTTGTAAAGCCTCTCGATTAGAAGCGACCGCTCGTTGCCAAACCTTCGCCTCAGGTCTCGCAAGAACTCCTCCCGCTCCGATCTGTTGAACTTATGAGCCGCATTGACAGCACCATATATAGTGCCAGAATAAAAGATCAATGCAACCGATGACGCGATCCCTCCGGCCGCGTAGATACGCTTGTCATAAGACTCGACCGAGGCGCCGACGAATGCGGCGTTCAAGACGAAAGCAACACACCCATCCCTATATCTCTTGCAGTAAAGGTGACCGGCCCCCGGCAAACACGCGCTCAGCACCCCGGCGGCCACGGGCGACCTGCGCCTCACGGATTCAGCCTCAGAAGCCGCATCAGCAAGCGCCTTCATGTCTATTCCCGAGAGTGCGGGAGCTTTGCCTGCGCGGGCCGACAACGTCGCGAAAAGCCTCTGGGCTGACCCGGAATCGCCGCGTGAGAGGCAGGTCCACGCCAGGAGATATGAGGCGTAAGCCCGGATGTCATGTGGCTGTGCGTCGCAGGACAAGGCCGCAAGCCGCTCGTAGGCGCTGACGTAGTCCTTGCTGTTTAGGAAGCACACGGTCTGCCAGAGCAACAATTCGTCCCACCTCGCACGCATCGACTCGTCGCGCAACATTCGATCAAGCTCGCCTTGCGCTGCGTCAAACCTGCCGAGCAGGATGTAGCAAAGGGCTATCTTGATCTTGCAGCGCTGCGCGAACTCGAAACCGGCCTGAACATGAAGCAAGAGACGGTATTGCATCGCGGCGGCCTCGTAATCGTTCTCCCTGAAAAGGGACTCCGCGAAATCGTAAATGATCGACGGCGACGCATTCGATTCCCGAAGTCGCTCCACGTCGGCCTTCGACGCTCGAATTTCAACTTTCCGCATTGAGTCATCGACAACCTGGCCAACGGTCACACACGGCAGCAGAACCACGATCGCCACAACGGGAACGAGATAATTGTGGTGCGAGTCGGCAAGCATGTGCTAATCCGAGCCGGGAAGCGCTTTGAGTGCGGCGCGCACCTGGCGGACGACCTCCTCATCGTCCGGATAGTCTCTTAGGACAGCGTTGAAGACTTTTCGGGCCTCGCCGGGTCGCTCCAGCTTCAGCAGGCTTTTCCCCGCCTGAAGAAGTGACTTCGCCGCCCAAGGCGAGGAGGGATAGAGATACCTCACGCGCATGAGGGCAGACGAGGCCTCTTTGAAGTTCCCCTCAGCGAACAATGAATGGCCAAAAAGATAGGAAGCGTAAGCCTTTTGGCCCGGCGGCGGCCCCATCTTTTCGGCCAGGTCGAGTTTGGCTCTCGCATCGGCAAATCGCTCGCGTTCGATCATAATCTCTCCTGAGAGAATCAGTGCGCTGGCGGCCACTGTTGTCCCACTGAAGCGAGAGACGACCTCATCACACAGATCAAGCGATCTCTTGTGGTCCCGCTTTCTGACTAACTCCGCGTGCTTCAACAGTGCAACGCCTGCGATATCCGCATCGTCGGGATGTTCTTCTGCGAGCTTTGAGTATGCCTCGATCGCTTTCTTGGTCTGCTTAAGCGCCGCATAAAGATGCGCCTTGCGGAGTTTTGCCATCCAAAGGAACCTGTTGTCCTTGAATCGAACAACCAGCTGATCATACTCGCTTATGGCCCCCTTCTTGTCGCCGGTTAGCTCCATTATCTGGCCGATGCGGTAGAGTATCTTGGCCAGTTCTTCCTCCTTCGCCGCAGCCTGCTCGAGGCTGTAGAACGCCTGATTGTATTGCCGGATGGCGCCGAAGTACTGCCTTCGTTCCGCCATTTCCTCCGCGAGAAGCGCACGAAGCGTGCCGGCCATCCGCTGGTCCTCGAACCTACTTATGAATTCCTCAATTCGCGTTTCGAGCTCCGACAGCATCCCCTGACGCTGATAGCAGAGAACCAGCCCGTAAAGGGCCGATTTCTTGTCCGCTGGCTCAGCATCCGCGCCTAACGTTTTGCCGTAATAGGTCGCCGCGCTCTCGTAGTGGCCCATGTTGTAGAAGGAATTGGCTATGCCAAGCAAAGCCTTCGGTCCGAGCGAGCTGTCAGGAAAGGCCGAGAGAAGCCCCTCGAACGCCTCGATCGATTCGTCGAACTCGTTGTCCTCAAAATACGCTGAGGCGATGGCGTATTGGGCGTCGTCGAGATAGTCGCAATGCGGAAACTGCTCGGGAAGCGACGCGAGATGCTCTAGCGCCTTTTTCTTTTGCCCAAGCCTCAACAGGCACTTGCTCTCAACGAATGCGGCGCCGCATAGAATAGGCTCAACATCCGTCAACTTTGCCGCGCTTTGGGAATACTCGACGCCCGATTGGTATCGTCCGAGGTAATAGGCGCACTGCGCCATTCGAAGCCACGACAGGGCGCGATCGTCATTGGGTCTGTTGCTCTCTGCCACAACTTGAAAATGTTCAAGCGCCCTCTCCCAATGCTCTTGGAGGAAGCTGGCGAAACCCAGACCAAGCTGCGCGTCCAGTAGCAGGTCCACGCTCGCGCCGGACGCGTCTGCAAGTTCCTGGAAACTCTCTTGGGCCAGCTTAGCCTGCCCGAGCTTGAGGCGGGCCTGACCAGCCCAAAAAAGCGCCTCAAACCTGATGCTCGCTGGCGGCCCGAGCGTTAGCGCCTTGTCAAAAAATGACGAAGCGGCTTCGTATTGACCGCTGACGAAATTGCTCCAGCCCTGCCCGAGGCAGGCCGCAGCCTTGACGTCATCATCCTGCGTTCCATCATAAGCGTCTCTGAAATGCCGCAGCGCCTCGCCTGCCCGATCTTTCAAGGCAAACACAAGGCCCAAGTGATAGCTGACGCGAGACAGCAGGTCCGCATCCGGGCTGCAAGTCTGCTCCGCCTGAATCAAAGCATCTCTGGCCACGTCGAGCTGACCCATCACGAGCCGCACGGAGCCAAGATTCAGAAGCGCCGGACAGTAATAGGCTGTGTCCCGGTAACGCACCGCCACGTCCTCGAAGGCCTCTTGAGCGCGGTTCAACAAGCCCGCGTCGCGATGTATCTGGCCGCTCGCGAAAATCGCTGGCGCCGCGACCTCGCTTTCGGGAAACGCGTCAGAGACCTTTCTGAAAAGCTCTGCCGCTTCCTTGCCTCGATTGAGGCTTTGGAGCACAGACGCCCAAAGATAAAGGAGGCGGGGCTGTATCTCGGCGCCCTCGAAGCTCTTGGCGCTGGCTATGCAGAGATTAAGAACCTGGCGGTATTCGCCCGCCCAGAAGAGCGACTCGAGGCGCCAAAATGTGTATTCATTCCGCAAACTGATGTCAGACGCTAAGTCAGCCAAGAACTTGAAGTCCTCGGCGGCCGCGGTGAACTCACCGACCTTGAATCGAAGCGCGGCGCGGGCGTGCCTCGCATCGACTGCCCTCGCCGAGTCGGGATAGTCTCGCTGAAGCTCAGAGAGCGCCTCAACGCAGCCGGGGACGTCCTGCATATTGTAGCGGACATAAGCGAGATTCCCCAGCGCATCGCGCCGCGTCGCGCCGTTCGGAAAGCGGGCTACAAGGTCCTTGAAAAACTCGGAAGCAGGCTCGTATCTATTCTGAACCAACGCGATCTGTGCTCTGAAAAAGAGCGCCTCGGGCGCATATTCCGACTGCGGGTATTTCTCTAGCAAACGCTTCAGCCTGAGATCGCTTTCCGAGAATCGCCCCTTGCCGTACAGTGCAAGACCGTAGCGAAAGAGCGACCTCTGTTTCGCAAACACCCTGGAGACCGAGGCGCCGAGCGCCGACCCAAACAGACACCCTCCCGATTCTGGGACCAAAAGGGACGGTCGAAGGGATACCGATGGGAACGTTCTCAGCCTGTGGACGTTGGGCAAGAGGGTTGCGCCGACTTCCGCAAGCCGCAGCTCTTCCCGAACTACGGGCGGCTGCTGTGGCATGATCAGGTATTTGGCCTGGCCAGTGATCGTAATGGTCGGGAGCTCAATGCCTTCATCCGGGCGTCTTGCCTGACCCCAGACCGAGATGGAAAGAGCTACCAGCCAGAAAACGAAAACAAGACAAGCGATTCGCTGACTTGCCCTCAATCTGAATGAAATCACGATACGCGCCCCTGTCATTTGCTCCTTTTTCAGTGCCAAGAGGATATGCCACGAAGGGGAGCTTCCGCAACTCGGAAACCAAAGAACAGGAAAGGGAGGAGAGAATCAGCGCCGACCGATTCTCCGCAGAAAAGCGCTGTAGAATAACAAGGAGAGGCCGTAGGGGCGGTGTCTCAGACCCGCCCGCCTACATGAATCCCCTCGGGTACGAGGCATCTTATACGACCATCAATTCGAAAGGACGGGTCTGAGACCTGACAATTATACGCATATTCCAAGGTTAACAGGCCTGTTTATTGGATTCTATGAATCGCACTCTTCGAGGGGGAATAACGGCGGT
>CBDVDH010000037.1:0-38266 GCA_965372715.1 uncultured bacterium
ACATAGAGCCCAGCAAACTGCCCCATCAACTTCGAATATGCGTATAATTGTCAGGGTTTAAGTCTTTCGCAAAAGCTCTTCTCTTGGCGAACTGTCCTTTTATGCTATCCCGTTATCGATTAGCATCTTGTTCCAGCAATCTCTGAGGTCGCCCAAGATGCGCAGGACCTCGTCGAAGCCGCTCACATCCTGCTTCTCAATCTCGGTTTCACGCGCCAGCTTACTCATGTGGCTGTAAAGGAAGAAGAAGCTGTCAACCTCCTTGTGTCCGGAGTCGATGGCGAGCGAGCTCATCAGTCCTGAGAGTATGCACAGCAGTTTGCCTCGATACTTGTAGCCTTCCCTGGTGTTTCCCTCCAGCATTCTTCTCCTGGCCAGGCCGGCGGCCTTAATCCCACCTTCGTAAAGCATCAGTATCAAGCGGGGACCGCTGGCAGTTTTGACCTGGACCGAGTGATAGGCTTTCTCTGCGTGCAGCCTTTGGTCCACCTATTCACCTCTCTTTGCTCATCGGGGCAACATAAAGGGCAGGGCGCACACGTGTCGTCGCACCCCGCCCGTTATTATCTTCGTTCTTTGGGTCGGTTTTGTTTACAGCTGGAGGATCGATAGCGGCGTCTGCATCTGCATGGTCGCGTGCATGAACATCGTCAGCGCAGCCTGCTGCTGGATCATCTGCCTCGTGAGGTTGAGTTGCTCCTCGACCATGTCGGCCCTCACTATGCGGTCCCTAGCTGCCGTGTTGTTCTCGATCATGGTCGCGAGCGAGCTCTCTCTTATTTGCAGTCTCTGAGATGTCGAACCCAACAGTGTCTCGAACGTTTCCACAGTTGAAATCGCGATGTCGATATGCGCCAGACTCGTCGAGGAGGCGTTCGCAGTCCCAAGACTGATGCCTTCCGCTCCGAGGACACCGGAAATATCAGGGCTCGTGACCCTAGCGGCCTCGGCTTTGATCGAGAAGCTGTCACCCTCTATGAAGTCATCTGTGTGCCCCATCTGGTCGTAGTCGCTGAACTGGACAGTGATCCCTGAATCCCAAGAGCCATTGCTGATCGTGGCCTTGCCCGTGGAGTCCAGTGATAGTGTGCCGGTTTCCTGCGTGCCATCAGCGCCGCTGAAAGTGAAAGCTGCGGTCATCTGGCTCTGGCTGGAGATGACTGTCGCGTTGCCGGACCCGGTGACGTTGATCTGGATCGTGCCATCGACCTCGCCTATGTATGAGCTAGCGGCCGTGGCGGCGGCAGTGCCTGTCGAGCCCTTGTTGCGAAACGACTCGAAGGCGTGAATAATGGAGGCGGTCGAGCTAAAGGTTGTCCTGTCTCCAACAGCGTAGTCAGTAGAGTTGCCGCTGGCCTCGAGTTGGAACTCAACACCTGCGTCGGAATATGCTGAGCCAACGACGCCGGTCGCCTCAGGCGGCTCGCCGGTCGTCGTGCTCTTCACGTTGAACGTCCCAGAACTTGTGAACTCGATCGTCCACTCCGCCGTCTGGACAAGACTGTAATCGGTTATATAGGTGTATCGGCCATCACTATCGGTCGTCCACCGAACCTCGGCTGCATCGCCGGTTGCGCCGACCCCGATCTCGCGAGCATAGAAGCTCTGGTCGATCTTGATCGCGGTGATGTCCCCTGGACTTGGCCCAGTCTGGAAATTGAATAGACCGGCGCCGTTAAGCAACTGTCTGCGGCCCCAGGTCGTCTGCTTGACCATGTCATCGACCTCTTTGATCTGTTCGGCGATGGTCCTCGCCAGAGCGGACCGCTCCGGGCCCGATTTGGTGGAGTCAGACGCGGTCAAAGCTGTAGCTCGCATCTCACTGAGAAGGTCCTTGATACCCTTCAGGCCGCCCTCTGCAACCGCGACGAGGTTGCTGGCGTTGCCGACGTTGACCTTCGCGGTGGTCAGGCCCGAGATGGTCTTGTTCATCATCTCCGAGATGACGTAGTCGGCAGGATTGTCTGATGCCCTTGAGACCTTAAGACCAGTGGCGATCCTTCGCTCTGTCTGCCCGATGTCCCTCGACAACAGCGCGAGCATGTGCTGAATACCAACTGCTTGTGTTTCTGCGTTCACAATGATTCCTCCGTGCTCATCTTTCTCTCATCCTATGAATGTTCACGTTGCCTGACAGCGAATAGTCCTCTGCCGCAAGTAGGCTTGAGCAAGAACCGTGCCATTCCATCACACTATTGTAGTTGTATGTTCCTAATCGCCGTTTGAGAAGCGGATTTAGGAAGGCTGTGTGGGCTGATCGCATTGCCATCGCACCAAAGCTCTCAGGCCAATGTACACAGGAAAGATGGCAGGTTTTTCCGATAGAGTAGGCTCATTCGGGTCCCAAGAGCTCCGCCCGAGAGCCGTCGTGGTGTCGGCGATTGGGCTTGCCTTCGCTTGTTTAGCGACAGACTCGTTCAGAGGGAAATAATCTCCACCCCTCGGATGGCATCGTTCAGGAACATGGCTCGAGGTGGGATTCTGCGCCGCGTCAGGGTAGACTGATCGCGGACGTAAACGGGTGCCGAAAAACGGCGATAGGGGGGCCGCGGCGCCGAAGCGCCGATCAGCCCCCTTCGCCTTGCAATGGGGATGGATGAGGGCTTAATCTAAGCCGTCTGATCGAGAACTATCCCTAGCGTGTTGAGAACTTGGTCCATCGCGGCGAGAAGCTTGTCGGGTGGTATCTTTCGAACTATCTCACCGCTCTCCCTATCAACCACGCGGATTACTGATATCTCATCCTCGGGGTCGAACTCGAACTCGAGTCGGTTGTTGGACATCTGACTCAGCTCGTTGAGCATTGAGATGAACTCCTTGAGATCATCTTCTGTCCGTGCCAAGTCCTCCTCGGCAGTTGAGGAACGTGCATCGTCAGTTTCCTCAATAGGAGCTATGCTCTGAACGTGCGCAGCTGCGTTGTTAATGCTGCCAGTCTTATCCGAGGTTGGCCCGAGGCCCAAAGTGTTGTCTTTCGCTTCAGCGGCCCGGGCATCCGCGTTAGCTGATTGCTTCTCTTCACTTGGTCGCGCGGCAGCTGCGGCTCTCCTATCCCCATAGACTGAGCTTGTCTGAAAGTTTGAGGCGATTTCGATCCGCATCATCTTAGCTACCTCCCGGCTAGCGCCAGATCAGTGGTGTTAGCCATCTTGTTACGGGCCAACATCTCCTCCCAGCTATTTCTGAGCTCGCCCATGATGTGCAAGACCTCGTCGAAGCCGCTCGCATCTTGCTGCTCGATTACGGTCTTTCGCACCATTCTGCTCATGTAGTCATAGAGGAAGAAGAAACTGTTGACCTCCTCGCGCCCTGAATCCAGGACCAACGAGCGCGTCAGTTCAGACAACACGTTCAGCAGTTTGCCTCGAGACTTGTAGGCTTCCCTCAAGTTCCCGTCGTTCGTATGTCTTTTAGCAAGTCCAGCGAACTTGAGCGCACCCTCGTAGAGCATGAGTACCATGCGCGGGCCGCTGGCTGTTGCGAACTGCACTGCTTGATACGCCCTTCCGGCGGTCATCTGCTGATTCAACATTCTAACTTGCCTTTCAACTTCTTCTCGAGGAAACGAAGCGAAGGTAGGGGGAGCAGAGGCTCCCCCTTACCGTCGCGCTATCTGTTCTGACTTTCTACATTCCCTATATACTGAGGATTGACAGAGGTAGTTGCATCTGCATCGTCGCGTGCGCGAACATCGCAAGCGCAGCCTGCTGCTGCACCGTGTACCTAGTCAGGTTCAGCTGCTCCTCAACCAGGTCAGCTTTCACGATACGGTCCATGGCCGCCGTGTTGTTCTCGATCATTGTCGAGAGTGAGCTCTCCCTGATCTGAAGCCTCCGGGATGTCGAACCAAGAATCGTCTCATACGTCTCCACCAACGAGATCGCCTTGTCGATGTGAGCGATTGAGGTCGAGGCAGCGGCCGCAGACGTCAGGCTGATGCCGCTCTCCCCAAGGATACCCGTCGTGTCGGGTCCCGTTACGGATGCAGCGGTAACGTCAAACGAGAAGCTGTCGCCAGCCACGAAGTCGTTCGTGCTTCCGATCTGGTCGTAGTCGCTGAGCTGAATCGTGATCCCAGAATCCCACGCACCATCGACCAGGCTGGCCTTGCCGTCCGCGTCGATCGACAACGTGCCGCTGTGTTCTGTCCCATCCGTGCCGCTGAACGTGAATGAAGCGGTCAGCTGGCCCTGACTGGATATGACCGTCGCGTTACCAGACCCAGTGACGTTGATCTGGAACGTCCCGTTCATCTCACCTGTGTACTGGCTTCCGGCGGTTGCGGCCGCGTTGCCTGTCGTGCCTTTGCTGCGAAACGTCTCAACCGCGTCAATGGCCGCCGCCTGGCTGCTGAAGGTGATCCTGTCGCCAACCGCGTAGTCAGTGGAGTTGGCGCTCGCCGCCAGCTGGAACGTGATGCCAGCGTCTGCATACGCCGAACCGACCGCGCCTGTTGAAGTTGGGGGCTCATGGATCGTCGTGCTAGTTACGTTGAACGTGCCAGCGCTCGTGAACTCGATTGTCCACTCCGCATCCTCAGCCGCGCTGTAGTCGGCAACGTAGATCTTCCGACCATCTGAGTCTTCCGTCCAGTCCGCCTGAGCGGCCGAACCAGTCAGGCCCACACCGATCTCTCGAGCGTAGAAACTCTGGTCGATCTTGATCGATGTTACGTCGCCCGGGTTTGCACCCGTCTGGAAGTTGAACAACCCTGCGCCATTGAGCAGCATATTGCCGCCCCACGTGGTCTGCTTGACCATGTCATCAACTTCCTTCATCATCTCGTCAACCGTCCGGCCCAACGCGGCGCGCTCTGCCCCGGATTTCGTAGCGTCAGCGGCCGTCAATGCGGTCGCTCGCATTTCGCTGAGAAGGCTCTTGATGCCGGTCATGCCGCCTTCCCCAACCGCCACTAGGTTGCTGGCGTTGCCGACGTTGGCCCTGGCCGTCTGAAGACCATTGATCGTTTTGCTCATCATCTGAGAGATGACGTAGTCGGCGGGGTTGTCAGACGCCTTGGACACCTTGTAGCCCGTCGAGATCCTGTTCTGGGTCGTGGCCACAAGCGTGCTGATTGAGGCAAGCATATTCTGTATGCCAATAGCTTGCGTTTCTGCGTTCATTTGTTTCCTCCGTGATTTCAGCCATGAACATGGCTGGTGTTCGGGCATCCTTGCCCTAGTTCCTAGCCGCGCTGCTTTTCGCAGCCAGCTTCTGAATCCAAAAGAGTCTTGACCCTGGGCTTCACCTCCCTCTCTGATTCTCTTCTTACCTTCCAGGCATTCGCATCAACTGCTCCAGCACTTATCGAAGGCAGCCGGGGAAACTTTAGGGCTTTTTTGCAGGCCAATCGCGAGACCCTACGGGGGCGGGGCAAGGAGGCTGTCTCATAAGTCGATTGGGGTTGCGTAGGGGCGGACCCCCGCGTCCGCCCTCCGTGATTCAATTGGATCGGGCAGGCGCGGGGGCCTGCCCCTACAACACGTGCTCGCCCTCGCGCGCGGACATGCGGCCGTCGAAGCGCCCGTCAACGTGCTCCGTCTCATACTCCGAGCAAAAGCTGCACAGCGAGCAGAAGCGCCCGTGGCCGTGATCCGCGCGCAGGCGAATCATTTCGCCCGAATTGAGGATGCTTGTTATATCTTGCTCGGTGGCATCTCCCACCTGAAGCGCCCCGTCATAGTCCACGCAACACGCAACCACCCGGCCGTCCCAAAGAACCACAAGCGTTCCCTTCCATAGCTCCCGACACGGCCTGACGCGTCTCACCTCATCGTAGGTCAACATCGGCTGAAAACTTATGTAGTCCACCTTGCCTGCCCAGACCGACTTGAACCGCTCCACCTGATGCTCCGTGTCCGCCGAGACCACGTAGTTGATCTCGACCCGGAGCCTCGGATTATGCTTCTCCTTCATCTTCAGGAAGCCCAATAGATTCTGCTCCAATACGCGGTAATCAACCCCCCGAAGCGAGGTATAGACATCGTCGAGTCCGTCTATTGAGAAGCATATAGTCGAAAGGCCGGCCCGAATGATCTCTTCAGACAGCGACGGCGTCAGCAAAGTACCGTTTGTAACCATGAACGTTCTATGGCCGAGGCGCGTTGCCATTTGAATGATACCTGCAAGCTCGGGATGCAGCAGCGGCTCGCCCCAGTCGTAAAGATATACGTATTGAAGATGCTTGCAGCCTCTCAGAGCCCTTTCTGCGAGAGCGGGGTCCATGAATCCCCTCTGTCGCGTCATCTTCTCGCTCGGACAAAAGCAACACTTCAGGTTGCAGCGATTCGTCACCTCAAGCATGACGCTTGTGAGATAGAACGTCTTGGGGAGCCTCAGAACGAACGCGAGATGATTCAGCGCGGACCTCGCGAGATCGGCCGGGGTTTTACACCTATCAAAGACTACATCCGCGACCTGCCTGTTCCTGGCAATCCTCCGCGCGGCGATCAAGGCAAGGGAGCGCGCAGCCGCCTCAAGCTTGCCCATAAGCCTTACTCAAGGCCGTGCGGAGGGCCTTAGCAACCCCCCTGGGCTGAAGCTTCCAGGCAGATGAGCACATGATGTCGCCCATCAGCGCCTCAAACACCTTATCTTCCGGCAGCGCTTCAAGCAGCTCTCGCCGAACCTCAATTCGCGCTGAAATGAACGCATCAAGCGCTCTTTTATCTAGTAGGTCCAGCCGATAGCGCTCGACCGCAACCTCAAGGGCATCGTCTAAGACGAGAATATCCCGCATCACCCACGCGACGGCTTCCTTCGACAACCTGCCCTCCTTGTAGGTCCTGAAAAGCTCGAACATCTCGTCGTCCAGAAGCCCCGACACGTCGAAACCAGCCCGCTCAAACCTCCTCAATCGCTGCGTGAGGACCGACGCCGCAAAACGCGGCTCAACGTTCAGTTCAGCCACAATTCGGTCGAAGACCAGCCAGCGCCCGTTGCGCATCAACTGCTTGACCGTCTCATCCGAGAGGCCGAGCTTGCGGAAACGCTCGTAGGCCTCGAATGGGTTGGCCCGGATATGGCCCTTTGTGCGCTCGGCACACTCAATCGGAACCGCAAGCGGCGGCAGATCGGTATCAGGATACATCCGATCGGGCCCAGGCAGGATTCGTTCAAAGCCTGTCGTCCCATCATCATACGCCTGCCTCGTCTCATTCGGAACACCGTCAATTGCGTCCTCTATTCTCAGTCGCGCCTCTGAAACTGCCGTCTTGACGTCCGGCCTGTTGCCCCAGACCAGAATGACTGCATCGTCCTTCGAGGCGCCAAGCGCGGAGAATATCTCTGCCCAAGCCTCGTCGCTGAGGTCACCGGTCTGCGTCTTGCCATCACTCCAGAGTATGTTGGGCTCGCCGTCCAGGCACGCAATGACCTTGATCCGCTGCGAGACCTCGAAGCCGAAGGTCTTATCGGGCTGTAGCTCGAAGCCAAGAAGTCCGGCAAGCCTGCCGAGCCCAATTGCCTCAACGCAGTTGCCCGGTTCTGCACCGAGCCCTGCTCCTAGGATTTCGGAGCCATGTTCACCAATAATACCGGTGACGTCCTTGTCCCAGCACTTCAGGCTGTCCTTTGTGACGCCGCGATTCGCGAGCTCGTCCCTGAGCTCCAGCAGGTGCTTCTGCCGCAGCGCCTCGAAATGGACAAGCGGGCCAATACGGGCGATCTGCGGAACGCCCTTTATCTCGACTCGCGTTGAGCCTGCGATGCTGACGTTCACGTCCTGACGCACGCTGCCTAGACCGCGTTGCACGAGTCCCGTCGCCTTGAGGCTCGTGCCGATCTGCTCCGCGACGCCCTGAACCTCCTGAGGCGTAACCATGTCGCGCTCGGTAACGACCTCGATGAGCGGCGTGCCGAGGCGATCGGCCTTGAACGTAATGCGGTGGCCGACGTCCGAGACTTCCCGGCAGGCATCCTCCTCGAGGCCGAGCTGCCGGACGCGGATTTTTCTGCCTTTGCAGTGGATGGCGCCGTCTATCCCTATGATGCAGGTCCGCTGGAAGCCCGTCGGGATACTCCCGTCGAGATATTGTTTGCGAGTTATGAATATCTCGTCGATCAGCGTGCAGCCGAGAAGCGTCGCAATGACGAGCGCAATATCTACGGCGTCCTGATTGATCATAAACGGCGGCGTGTCGTCCATCTCATACGTGCAAACACAGTCGTGATACAGCTGATAGACGACCTCTTTCTTGGTCTTGAACTCCATCAACGCCGTCCCGTCGTATTCGCCGAGCTCGGACAGCGTGGGACGCATGTGCCGCACCACAACGGCGTCGAAATCGTTGTCTTTGTGCATGATTACCGGACAGCGGCAGAAGAGCTTCTTTGACGTTTTGATCTGCTGGTGTATCTCAATGCCGGACGTGAGGCCTAGCTCTTTGTATTCCTCGTCGCTCAGATAATCGACCTTCAACCCTGAACTCTCCTTCGCTCACCAGGCAACCAATTCGCCGTTTTCCCGGACGGCTAACCGCCAACCGCCAACCGATCATGGTTGGGGCGGGAGGATTTGAACCTCCACCTCGAGGTATAAAGCCCCGCGTCGTCCCAGTTCGACCACGCCCCTGTACTTGCTGTCAACAATGAGCACGAAGATAACATAGTGAGTCAGTCGGTCAATGGGGCAGATAGGGGAAATGGGGAGAAAGGGAAAGAAGGAGAGCAGTGTGGGGCGGGCTTTCCAGCCTGCCTTCCAGGTCCATCACGCATTCCTCAGACGCAACACACCGTTGTATAACACAATTCATTCGGCAGGCTGGAAGAGGCTGTCCCATAAGTCGGGGCATGGAGGTTTTTTCGTCCACTTGCACAAAAATGATATAAGAAATGCTGCCAATTGTCAAGATCAAAGTGGCCGTGTTCTGCCGTGTTCTATTGGATCGAAACGCCTGGAGTATGGCTCCCAACGGGCAGTGAGGTCTGTAGGGGCGGCGCTTGCCCCGCCCTTCATATCCGCCTTTGGCGAGACTGCGCCTGCCGGCGAGCGTTCGGTCACATCAGAGGAGGGCGGAGCAAGCACCGCCACTACGATGCCCGACACCGACTTAAGGGACAGCCGCTGAAGCATGGAGTTAATGAGATTGTCTCCGATAGCTCAACCGCGTTGAAACGCGGTCGAGAGGTGCGCGGAACCAAGATCCAATGAGATTGATCCTCAGTCTCGAGCTAAATGCCACCGCAGTTCCGCCACCTTTGACTCTTTGCGAGCTTTGGGCTACGTTTAACCTTGCGCTGGAGCAGGGGAGGCGGTCGCTGGCGCGTTTAGCGCTGGAGGAAAGTCCGGACTCCGCAGGGCAGGGTGCTGGGTAACTCCCAGGGGGGGTGACCCCATGGAAAGTGCAACAGAGAGCAGACCGCGAACTCGCCTTGTTTGGCGAACGCAAGGGTGAAACGGTGAGGTAAGAGCTCACCAGCGGCTCGGGTGACCGGGCCGGCTAGGTAAACCCCGCTCGGAGCAAGACCAAATATGGGGGCGTTTGAGCGTGGCCCGCGCGAGCCCCCGGGTGGGTCGCACGAGGCGCCGGGGAACCGGCGTCCCAGATAAATGGCCGCTGCCCGCTGTGCGAGCAATCGCCCGCGGGAACAGAATCCGGCTTACCCCCTGCTCTGGCGCCTTTTAACGGACAGCAGCTGGCCTTCTGGGTCTGGCCACGCCCCCTTTTCTCCTCAGGTGGAAACCCTCCAAGTAAAGGTCTCCCACATCAACTCGGTTGTCCGAACGGTAAGAGAAGATCCCCAGATCAACGAGGTAGTTCAAGAGATGGCCGGGGCGCGTTTCGGGCGGGAGATTACGCTCTCCGGACCACTTGATTCCCTGTAATACGCCGAGAAACCTTTTTTGATCGCCCGGAACGAGAAGACCTTTCCCCTTGAAGCTCTCCCTGACTGTTCTTATCCAAGGAAACTCCTCCTCGGCTAGCTCGTTGACTCGGTACTCCGATACCTTATCTAGGGCACCGCGAAGTGCCGTGTAGTGTATCAGGTTATTGGTGTTTTGCGCCTTTCTGTCCCTTACCTCGAATTCAGCGGCCTCCTCGACAAGACGGAGTAAAGAGCGCGGATAGATCCGCCCAAAACCGTCCTTGAGATGATTCGGCATCCAGGTCAGGGTGCGGCCCCTTCTGGGGTCCTTCCCCATGAATTCACCAAACATACGATTGACTACGAGCTTGTATCCTTCTTCTTCGGAGACCTGAGGGATTCTGCCCAAGTCTGCGTGGGAAGAAAACACGAGCTCATCGCACTTGATAGTCCTAAGCGGCAGGTTCATTTGCTTTGAGGCGGCTGGCTTGAGGTACTCAAAGAACAGTCGATCGTTCAGCAACCGCTTGAAAAGTACTCCATAGAATTCAGGTATGCTCCAAATCAATTCGGCCCTATTTGCTGCGATCTTCGCGATGTCCGGGCCGGACTGAGTAACCTTCCTGTATAGGTCTCGCCGCAAGAATATCTTCGGCCGTATGTTCCTTAGACGCCTCATGTATGCCCAGAAGTGAACCAACCCCTCAAGAACAGTCTCCAAGGATTCCCACTCTCCAGAGGTCATCCGATCGAGATAGTCATAGGAGACAAATGCGAAGTCGCCCTTTGCTCGAAGTGTCTCATCCAAACTATCAAGGGCTGAGTAGAGAGGCGCTAGGTTCTCGTCAATCTGTTGAACCAGCTTATTGAGGTCCCATTCTTTGCATAAGACTGCAGCAACCAATGAATCCGGGATAGCTGGCTTACGAATCAATTCATTCTCAACAAGAACTCTGAGAAGTAACCCAAGCCAGAACATCCGGAGATCAGCCGGCGTTTTCCCATCTGCGAACTGTGTGACAATCTCACCAGGAGGGAACGTCTTTTCGGCATCATCATATCCGACCAGCCATTTGGTCTTACGAATGTCCAATGCAGATTGGTTCCTCTCTTTTGCCAGTTGCACCATTGCAGACCGCCCTGCGTCGTACTGCAAAGCTCGGAAAAGATGTGTCTTGCCAGAGCCCCTGTCCCCGATGATGAGTCGCACGTCAGGGTCGAGGACCCTGAAATGAGCCCGAATCGGCAAGAAGTTCTTGAGGAAAGCACTGCTATCTTCGGACTCACTTTCGGCCTGTCCTCGGCCACAGAGATCGAACAGCTTATGGAGGAGAGCCTGTCGTCGCTGATCACCCAGCCATCTACTCATCAAGCGTCCTCCCGACGCGCTCCAGAATAAGCCTCGCGAAGTCCCTGAAGTCACCCTCTGAAAGACGGTCTGCTATGTCTCGAATATGGTCAGCTTCCTTAACGATGGGGTCGAAACCTAGTGTGATCGGGTAATGCGGCTTGTCTGATGTATCTATTGAAGGTACGGGACGCCTCGTCTCACCCGTAGCCTCCTCCTTGTCATAATAGTTCGTGCTGAACAACTCGTAGGAACGGTCGAGGAAACGCTCAAGTTGGTCATTGCGTTTCTTTCCCGGGGCAGGCGCCATGGCGAATATAAGGGCGCAATCGAGCTGTTTCTTGCCTCTCTCGATTAGGTCACGACCCAAGAAACGGACTATCAGTTCCATACCTCGCCAGCTCTGCTCGCTGCTTAGGCCGAACAGAACATCCAGGTGTGACATTCCTGATAGCGCCAAGCCTCCTAAGTCATGGAATCCCGCTCGTGAGTCAATGAGGATGTAATCGACATTCCTTTCTGATCTAATATGTTTGAGAAGCTCCTTTAGAGGCAAGACCCCTGGTCTTTCCCCGGGCATAGGGGCATAGAGCGCCTCGTAGTCAATGCGAGCGAGCTTTTCGAGGTAGTTGTGATCAAGCTTGCCCGCTGGGACAACCGTGATTGGGGGGCCGTCGGCAACCAGCATCGGGTCGTCAACTAGGTGATAGTAATCGGCGATGTCCATGCTCCCTTTCGAGCCAAGAATGCAGCATTCTAGAAGATAATCGACAACACCATATTCAGCGACCTGACCGTCCGCGCCCGGCAGCAACGATGAAAGACCAGGCGCCTCAAGATCAAGATCAATGACCGCGACTTTCTTACCGCTGCGAGCGAGTTGGATTGCAAGAGAGACCAAGGCGGTAGTGCGCCCTACGCCACCTTTGAAGGAGTAAAAGGACAAAACTGGCGGGGTTTGCTTCTTGAGAGGCCATGGTTCGTCCAGGACGGGATTGAACCAGGATGCCTTCGAGATGTGGCGGTCAAGAACCTTGATCTCAGGCGGGCCGGAATCAACGGACTTCGCAGATTCCCATGCTCGCTCGTAAACGGCCTCTTCGGCCTTGGATGAGTCCTCAGACCATACCCATATCTCGTCCTTCCAGAAGGGGCCGGCGGCGTCTTGGAGAATCCCCTCGACTGTCGCTTTAGCGTTCTCAACATCGCCCTTCTCATCGACCTTCAGCAGAGCTCGCAGAATGCCCTTGATGTCCCATATAAGGCAGACACGCGATACGCCATTGCCAGTCAAATCGGACTTCTTCCGGAGAACCCCATTCTGAACATCCCGCCGGGCCTCACTGAAATGCTTCATTTTACTATCTCCACCCGGCCGTCCAAGATCATAGGGATCAAAAGCCGTTCGAATGACATTCTGGCCGCTCGGCCGAACTCCTTTGCCTTAGCATCCGACATATCACCAGTCTTAGTGTATCTCAAATCCGGCCCCCAGCCATGACAAGCCCCAAGCATCTCGTCCATCGTGTCGATATGATAACGTCGCATCGCGGGTGAAAGCAAGACTGCCAGGTCAAGAGCCTTGCCAGCCAGAGTAGGCAATTCGTGGCCGTATTCTCTTGGTTGTCCTCCCCCCCCGTAAAGCACAAGCGCTTTCAAGCCGCATTCGACCGCATAACCAGCCAAGTAAGCAGCGTTGTCGAATCTCTGGTCGGCAAGCAATAGCTCTGCGTCACAATAGTGACGAGCAGCCGCAGACCCGAAGTCTTCATTCATGGGAGCGAACTTCCTGCACTATGCCACTCTGCCTACGCCGGGCTTTGCGAGGTGATCCTAAGGCGAGTCTCGCCGGTTGTGTAGGCGTCCTCGCCGTTGCCGAACTTGCCCTCGAGGCGGATTTTGAGAACGCCCTCCACGGTGCCACCCTCGGCATCGACTATCGTCGCTATTTGCGGCTTCAGGACCGATGGTACTGCCACGACCGTGAGCGACGTTGCCGTGTCGGCCGTTGAGGCGGGTATCTCCTCATACATGCTTCTCTCGAATGTGAACGGAGGGTAATCGGGCAGCGAAATCTCGACCAGATACCTCGTCACGATCACATTGTAGGACGGATCGATGTCGCCGTCCGTGCCGACATAGTAATCGGGATATCTGTTGACCACATAGACTATCGCACTGTCGTCTGTGCCGAGATCGTTCGCGTTGACGCTTGACTCGACGTAGGGCGAACCTGTCATCGACTCGATGGCCGTTATTTGAAGCCCCCAGACCGTTGATTCGGAGTCATCTCCGCTGTCGCCGCCGCGCCTGGAGCAGCCAGGAACGACCAGCGCCCCGGCGAGAAGCAAGAGTGTTAGGATTAAGATAAGTCTTCGCATTTATGCCTCCATCAGCCTATTCATCTGTCTCTGTCTTGTCTTTTGATTTGGATTCTCCCGAGGCGCCGGTGGCCGACTCAGTTTGGCCGCCCTCGGACTCCGTCGTCTCTTCTTCCTCAGTTCCTTGTTGCTCCCAGAAAGCGCCGTGGCGCTTGCGGATCTCCTTGAACAGCTCTCCCATGTTCGCCTCGAGATCATCGATCACTGCCTGGGCGTCTTCCGGAGTATCTATGATCGTGGGCGTGATCAGAATGAGAAGCTCCGTGTTGGTCTCGATGATCGAGGTGGATGAGAAGAGGTGCCCGACCCAGGGGATGTCCATCAAAAGCGGAATGCCTTCCTTAGCTGTGTTGATATTCTTCTTTATTAGGCCACCAATGAGAAGAGTCTCTCTATCACCCATGAAGACCGTTGTTTGGACTTCACGGCGATTAACAATCGGCGAATCGGAGCCGCCGATCTTGTTAGTCTGGGCGTCAGACACGGTCTGGTTTATCTCAAGTTTGATCCTTCTCTTCTCGTTGACGTGGGGCTTCACGTCCAAAATGATGCCGGTGTCCTTGTATTGGATCGTTCGCCGGACGTCGAAGTTTGCCACGGTACTTGTGCCGCTCGAGGTCTCGCTGGTTACGATCGGCACATCCTTGCCAACGTAGATCTTTGCCTCATGATTGTTCGAGGCGATAATCCTGGGCGTCGAGAGCACGTTGAGCTTGGATTGGCTGGCATAAGCGTTCAAGAGGCCTCTGAACCTCTCGGCATCGACGACGCTCAGCACGAACCCGCTGCCCGATGGCACACCGAGGGCCTGAGCGATATCTGAGAACACGTTGAACTCCTCGCCCGCGACGTTCGCACTGCCCTTGCCCTTAAGGGCCCACTCAAGGCCAAACTGCGTCGTCTTATCCAGCGTCAACTCGGCGATGAGAACCTCGATCAGGACCTGCTTCGGACGTATGTCGAGCGCCTCGATCGTTCGCTCGATCTCCGGGTAGTTGATGGGGTCCGTCATGATAATGAGCGCGTTGGTGTACTCGTCCGCCACAATGTTGACCTCACCGATTACTGAGCCTGTGTCGAATGTCTTGCCCTTGCTTCCGCGTTCGCGGACTTTGCTACCGAAGGGCGTCTTCTGCTTAGAAGTTGCGCGCGAACCCGTGGATTTGCTCTTGCCCTTGGAATAGAGGCTGCTCAGAAGTGACGCCATCGACTTAGCCTCGGCGTTCTCGAGGTAATAGACGTAGGTTTTCTCGGCCCCATAGACATCGACGTCCACCATCTCAATGACCGTTTCTATCGCCTCAAGAGCGGCTTTTCTGCCCAGAACGATGAGCGAGTTGGAGCGCTTATCGGTTATGATGACCGGCTTCTCGCCCAATCCACCCAATGAGCCCGACGTGCTGAGAGAATCTGATTTCTTGCTTCTGGACGTCGTGCGCTTGCTTCGGGTCTTCGACCTCGCAGCTGCGCTTGTCTTCCGGCTCTTGGCGGAGAAGAGCTTATCGAGAATCGAGGCAATCTCTCCGGCATCCGCATACCGAACTGGATAGACCTTCAGCTCTTCGGTCGCCGTTGGGACGTCGAGCAGCTTTACGAAAGTCATCACACGCTTAATGTTCGAGGCGAGATCGGTGATGATGAGAAGCATCGTCTCGTCGTTTGCGAGCTCGAACGATACTCCCGATAGAAACGGCTTCACGAGCCTCAAGAGCCCCGAAGGCAGAATGTGTTCCGTCGGGATCACCTGCGTCACTAGAATGTCCTCGAGCTCCAGATGATCGCCCGCGCGACCCACGTAGGTGTCGATAGGGAGCTGCCTGGCGTTCGGAAGCGGGACGATCTTGTAAAAGTCGCGACCCGAATCCACCATCGTAAGGCCGTTCATCGTGAGTATCGACTGAAGAATGAACCACAAGTTGTCCGGCCTGACCGGGCGCCAGAAACGCGTGGTTATCTTCTTGGTCTTGACGGCCGGATCGACGATGTAGTTGAAGGTGCCGCGCTCGGGCATGATCTTGATGAACGTCTCGAGGACCGCCTCGATCGGGGCATCCTCGAGCGTCAAATATGGCCAGGTCTCCCTCTCCTCAATCTTCTCAGGCAGCAGACCGCTAGGAGGCCTGCTCTGCGTCGTGAACAGGAGCTTGTCGCCCGACGCTTCGTACTCTTCGAGCTTGGCTCTTTCGTCCGCAACCTCGGCCTCAGCCGCCGCTTCTGTTGCTATAGTTGATGTTGAAGGCCCCGCATCGGATACCTCTCGCTCCTCATCCGGTGCTCCGGCCGAAACGTGCTCCTTGGCAGCCTCCTCTGCCATGAGATTGGCTGCCCTCGATGCCTCATCAGAATCCGACGTGGGCTGTTCCGACTCAGGAGCAGCCGGACCGCCCGTGAACGCCTCTTGCCTGAAAACGGATGCACAACTGCTCAAGAAAACTGCGGACAAGAGCAAAACGAGACACAACCCGAGCCTTTCGAGGCGTCGGGACAATAAAGATTGCTTATTCCACATATTCACCCCCTGGGGTCCGTTTATTCGCACAACAAGATCGCAAGTGTCTTTGGTCCATATATCGACAGACGCTCGGGTCTGCCATTGTCTGTATCGTGCCATCTCCCGTGACTCGTGATGACGACGGGAGAAATCACATCTCCGATACGTTGAGGTGCTCATTATTCCTTTTTGCCTGCCTTCTTCAGAGCATCGAGAAAGCGCTGCGTCGCCTCGTCTTTATCAGGCGGCGATGGCGGCAGCCTTTTTGAATCCAGCATCCTTGTCGGATGTTTCTCTCTTTTGTCCTTTCCTTCTTCCTCTTCGGTCTGCTCTGGGATCTCTGACTTCAATACAGCCACTTCAAAGGTTTCCTCGCCATTGGAGAAAACGACAAGTGTGTGCCGTATTTCGGCCACATACCATCCATCCTTGACCTCCTCGCCCTCTCGATAGGACCTTGCCTTAAGTAGGTCGCTTGGGGTGGGCGCGGGCGTGGGCGTCCTCTTCGTCCTGCGTCGAGATCGCCTCCGGGACAGCTTTTTAGGCCTTTTGGGCACGGCCTTCTTGACGGGCTTTTCGGCGATTATCGCATACTTGACTCTATCTGAGAGAATCATAATCCCGATTACGTCGAGATTGGGCCTGCCCTTATTGCTCGCCTCGTCCCCCGGCGTCTCGGTTGGCGAGGGTTCAGGCGGGAAGTAACGCTTCCTATCGGGCCTGAAGAGGTCGCGATCAACCATCAATTCGTAGCCCGATCCGGCCTCCATCTTCTCAAACGAGTATTCGTCCCGCGAGATGCGCTTCGGAGCAGCAGGATTGGCTTTGGCCTCCGTGCCGAGCGGGCCCTGCCATATCTCGGCCAGCCAAAGCGCTGCCAGAACAGCCGCAACGGAAAGAGAAAGATTTATTACGAAAAGCTTCCGAAACATTTCCCCAATATCCCTAGGGCAGTCCCTTCAGAACGAAACCTGCGACCACTATTTCGATGAAGACCTTCTTTGGGTCGCGCTGGTTCTCAGGTCTGAGCTCCAGCTTGGTCACCAGAAGCAACATACGGTCGTTCATGACCTTGGAAAGGAAATCCTCAAACTCCGAAAGGGAACCCGTCGCACTCAACTCGACAGGAACGCAGAGGAATCCGCCTCGCTCCTCGCTCTTCAGTATCTTCTTGCTGCGTGTCTTGAGCTTCGATTGTTGAAGGAAACCGTCGAGCGTCTGCTGGAGCTTCGCGCCCGCAACGTTGGGATTCCTGGCGTGAATGAGGCTGGCTTCGAGGCCGGCGCCGATCCTCTTCAGCTCGTTCAACTCGTAATCCAGGGCCGCTCGCTGCGAGATAGCCCGCACACTTTTTTCATACCGGAATTGAAGGTCCTCGATCTTTTCTGTTAGCTCCTGGCTGTATGTAAAAAGGGGCCCGATAGCGAACTTGAGCAAAAGAAATAGCCCAACAGCCGCAGCCCCGATGATGAGTATTTTCCGGTCCCGGTCGCTCAGCTTCATTCTTCCGTTTCCGCTTCCGTTTCCGGCTGCGACTCATCCGGCTCGCCGTTTTCAAAGACGTCGTCGCCCTCGTCGTCTGGCTCGCCGTTTTCAAAGACGTCTTCACCCTCGTCCTCCGAGGCGCCCTCAGGAGGAAAACTGCCCGCCCCGGTCGCCGGGAATCGATGATCGAATATCTGGCCGGCCGGGCCGCGCATAAGCGGGTTCATAAGCGGCAAGTCCGGCCCCGGGGGCCGTTGCGTTCTATCGATGTCTGCGCCGGCCAACGGGTTGCGAAGCGGCAGTTCGGGCATCTCTTCGGGCTCCTCCTCCAGTTCTTCCTCATCAAAATCGATCGGGCCTATGACCATGCCCTCGGGAGGAGGTTCCGGCCCGATTGGTTCCTCGTAAGCCACGGGTTCCTCCTGAGGCTTCAGCAGCTGCCATTGGTTTTCGATGTCGATCTCGACCACAATGCCGAACCGTTCAGTGTCCTTTCCGGAGGTTATCCGTCCCTCAAAATTAACGTTCTTGAAGATAGGCGATTCCTCGAGCCTGGTGAGTATCTCCTCAGGCTTGTCAGAGCGGCCATTGATCGACAAGTTCCTTCGCTTCAGCCGGAAGTTGGTCAGCCACACCTTCTCCGGACCATTACTTGGAAGCAATCTATCCAGTTCCTTCAACACCAGAAGAGGATTGAGCGTCTCTTCGGATATGCCCTTTAGCTCCTTCAACAGCGCACCCCACATCGCTGACTGGCGCCGAGTGGCCGACACCAGCTTGACCTCGTTGCTAAGCGATTGGACCTTCGCCTCAAGGAAGCCGACTTCCATCCGCCGCTTGGCGACGCTGCTCGCCAGAATGGCGACCAACAGTATGCACAAGGCAATGGATAAGCCGATCATAAACCGCTTCCCGTAAAGCCTGCGCGTCGCGCGAAGCCCCGCCGGCAACAGATTCGTGCCGGACATTTTCTCCTCAAAATCGCGCATCCCGAGGCCTATCGCCGGACACAGCGAGCTGGCCTTTTCTGGCGGCAGGAGTGAACGTATCTTCTGGTGGGGCTGCATCATTTTGATTCGGCCTGAGAATCCAAGCTCCATGAGGGTTCCCTGAAGCGCCAAGGCGCTGCGATACTCGCCAGACAGATATAATTCGTCTATGTAAGCGTTCTCGCCGTTTGTATCCACGTATGCTGATAGCTCGTTGAGGATGGCTCGAGCCTTCATCTTTGTGGTCTGATCCTGCATAGCGAGCGACCCCACACCTTGCTCAGCCGAAGTGGGCAAGTCCTCGTCGGGTATCCCGCCGTCGTCCGGCGCTGCCGACGAACGAGGCGCCTGACCGGAAAGAGCCTTAGCAAGGTCCTCCTCTGAGATGAAGCCGAGATCAAATAGAATCTGCCCTAGCAAACCCTCACCTGTTTTCTGCTGTTCGGTCAAGGCCAGCTCCAGCTGCTCGTCGGTTATCAGCCCATGCTCCTTCAGCCTCCGGCCGAGCATGGTCTTCTTTGCTGGCCGCTTTTGCCAGCCTATGCCAGACTCATCTCGCTCAAGGTCAATTGAGCGGCAGTGCATGAGCTCTTTGCCCCTCAGAATCACGACGTCGGCGCTGCCATTGTCGCAGTCAATGAGCGCGGTGGTGGCATCATCTGAGGGCTCACCGAACTGGAAGAAGAAATCGACCAGCCCCAAAACGGAGATCGTGATCGCTGATGCCGTGAGATCGATCTGCTCGACGATGTTGGCATACCGCTGTATGAGGTCCCGGTGGGCCGCTATTATCGCGACCTTGAGCATGCCGTCTTGCGCTTCATTTCCTCCGACCACCTGGGCGTCGAAGCAAATCGAGTCGGAAGGAAGAGGCACGTGGCGCTCTATCTCGTAATTGAGCAGGTCCTCAAGCCTCGCGCCCGGCACCTTGGGCAGCTCGGCAAACGTGAAGAAAACGTCCTCGCGCGGGATGCCGATCGATACGCTATCGGGCTTTATGCGATGTTCCTCGAGAAAGTGGGAAATCCCGTTCTGAATGAGCATGTCGATGTGGTCTTCGGAGCGGTCCTCGACGCTCGATAGATCGATGACCTCAAAGTCCATCAGAGAGTATTTGCTGAAGCCCTTGCCCAGGTGCGTTAGAATGACCCTGTCCCTTTTGAATAGAATGCTCAGGCTGGATTGAAGTGATACCATTTAGGCCTTCCGGACCTCCATTCCGATGGGGACTGCTATAGCTCTGAACCAAAACCAAACTGCATGTAAGCGGAGCCGACGTAATTGTCGTGCCACTCCATGATCTCGACTCTGGGACGCCTGAAACTGCCAACCTTCTTGACCACGGCGACGATCGTTCGGGTTACGTCCGAGACGCCAACGCGTCCGGTCGAGGTGACTGTGAACCTCGATGAGGTAACTCGATGCGTCGGAGCCTGGCGATTAGTCCAATCGCCGCTCTCTCTGCGGTCCATCTCCTGCTGCGCCCGTGAATCGCCCGTAAGTCCAGAGAGAAGGTCGTCCGACGCCGTGTCGTAGTAGAGGCCGCCGCCCCAAACCGTCAGCAGATCGAAGACGCCAAGATGCTCCTCGTCGGAATCGCCGTCCGCATCGTCATCCTTGCGGAATCCATACTTCTCCACGTTGGCCGAGCCAAAGAGTATCTCGGGCGTCACGCCCTGAACCAGCAGCAGCTCGCGAACCGAATCGAAGTTGGCGTTCTTGCACAAGTATGGCTCATTCATCCCCTGCTCCTCGTAGTGCGCCTCGTAGTATTCGTCCTCGGCCCCGTTCAGCCGATGAAGATCGTCCGCGTCGCGCCAGTCCTTCACCGAGTCGATTATCGTATCCGCCGTCATCTCGTCAACACCGGAGTCTATCAAGAGGTCCTTGAGCCTCTCGTCGTTGCTCGAGAGTCTGATGTCCAGCTTTCGACGTTCATCGACGATCTCGTAGTCGAAGGAACCTCTACCGAGCCGAGCGCCTTGGCGCGAGGGCGCCGCCTCTTCCAGCTCGAGCTCGCCCGCCTCGTCCCATTTGACTTGCCGAGCGACGAAATAAAGCTGCCCTGAGCCGTCTGTCGAGCCTAAGTAATACTCCTTAGACAGAATCTCCGCGAGCGACATGTTGATCCCCGCAAGTGCCAGGTAATACGCCTGAACCTCATCCCGGAAGTTAGTCGCCACCGAGAGGTCAACCCTCTTTTCGAACGAAAACTCCAGCGCCATTACCGTTAATAGAACCATTATCCATATAGCCATCAAAAGCGCAACGCCACGCCTGTCCCTCAACTTGGCATTCGCCGTCCCTCGAATCTTCGACTTGGAACTTGGAACTTGAAACTTGAAACTTATCCTCAAAACTCCTCCACCTCCGCCAGTCCACTCGCGAGCGACACCTGGCGATTCAAGATAGGTATTACGAACGGCCCGAGCGTCTCCTCTTCGTCTTCTCGCACCGCCGTCATCGTCACTTCGATGGCTTTCGGCATGTAGCGCTCAATCTCCCTCGACTCTTCGACCGAAAACGCCATGTCAGAAGTGTCGCCAAACGAGTCCCAGCTATCGAGCCACTCGCCAGCCTCAAGCCCCGAATCGTTCTTTAGAATCCGGGAAAAGCGGAGGCGGATATTGGGATCGTAAAAATAGCGAAACGATATCGAGGTTACGTCGGGATCGAGCCGATACAGGATGCCCTCCTCGAACGGCTCCTCGACGAAGGGGTTGCCCTCCCTCATCACCAGACCGTTCTCGTCCTCCGTGCCCGAATCGTTCACGAAGTAGGTTACGGCGCGGAGCCCGTAGGAGTTCTCCTCGCCTGTAATACCGCCCTGTTTGGTCACGAAACTGACGCTGTTTTGCTGACCCGAGAAAAGCAAGACGTGTGTGGTCCTTTTCCTACCCGTCTGCATAAACATCCTAACCTTGAACGGATACGCCGACTTTATGTCCTCGATCATCCGAGAAATAGCGATCCGCGTCCGCTGTGTGCTATCCCCTCGCCGCTCGCCGGTAGCCCAGGCCTTTGAGGCAACCTGGAAGGCCGCGAGAATCAAAGTTACGATCACTACTGTAATAGTGCTGGCGATAAGAAGCTCGAGGAGCGTGAAACCCGCGCGGCGACGGCCCAACAATGTCATTGCTCGAGCTCCTCTCGAAACGCGAGCGACTTCAAAGTGTTGAGCTCATACACGCGCTCGTTTGTGCTATCGCCGAACCGCCACCTCACAGTTACGGTGAGCCTAAATACATTCACAGGCACGATGGCGTCCTCGCCGCCTATCTCTTCGATGAACTCGGCGGTTCGCATGTCCTTCTCGTTGGCCGGGTCCATCTCCTCGCCGACGAGCTTCTCCGCCAGGGCCGTCCACGAGTAGCCGTTCTCTTCCCCAGAGTCCTCGAAGCCGTCGTCGAGTTTGCCTCTCAGGACCAAATCGTCCATCACCTGCTGAGCGACGAACACGGCCTCAGTCAACCCCTTATCGACGCGAGAAAGCCTAAGCGCCCCCGCGAAGAGCTGCATCACGGTAACCAGCCCTATCGCAAGGATAGCGAGCGCCACCATCACCTCGAGGAGAGTGAAACCCCTCTGGTCGAGCGCCCGACCTCGTCTTCGTGTCATCTGCGTGCTCTCATAGGTAGTCATCTGGCGACTTGATCTTCACCGAGCCTGTTACCGGCTCTATCTCTATAACAAACGACCGACCGGATTCGCTCGTTATCTCTATCAGACCGCCAGTTGATGTGCCCCGTGGGAAGAAGAAAACGTTGCAGACTCCGTCGTCGTATGTCTCGTCCCCGTAGGTGAAGCTCGCGATGCTGACGCCCTCCTTCAGCTTTCGCTTTTTCTTGATGGCCTGAGCAAGCGGGGACTCGCTCTTTTTGCCCTCAGACTCAAGCTCATCCGAGGTTGTGCCAAAAGCAGAAGAGCCGCCAAAGCTGGAGGGCCCGTCAAAGGAACCGCCCGACCTGAGAGAGGCCGAGCCGAGTCTGCCACTGCCGAGACCGGTGGACCCGGAACCACCACCGAAGAGACCGAGGCCGTCCTCCAAGCCTGATTGGCTCTGACGCCTCTTTCTCTCCTTGACCGTGAGCTCATAAGTCCCGTTGTCAAGGTCTAGCTTGACGACCGCGAGCCCCTTGCTGCAGACGGACTGACTGCGTGCGAACCTCAGCGTCGCCGCCAGATGTTTCACCTCCCCTTTCAGCCGCATCCCCCTTAGTCCGCCGACAAACGAGGGCACTACGAAGGCGGCGATGACGCCAGCCACGAAAAGTACTATCAGCAGCTCAACGAGCGTGAACCCGCTGGATTGAACTTGGAACTTGGAACCTGGAACTTGGAACTTGGAACTTGGAACTTGGACTTCGCCCAAACCTATTCCCAGCTGTTGATTGCGCCGGACGACTCCGAGCCTTGTGAACTCAGCCGATATGAGCGGCCGTTATCGACCACATCGTAGGAGTAGTCGTTGCCCCAGGGGTCCTTTGGGATCTTGTTCTTCTTCAGGTAAGGACCGTCCCAGTTCTGAGCGCTTGAAGAGATGAGTTCCTCCAGCGAGCTTGGGTAGGCGCCGACGTCGGCGCTGTAGAGGTCAAGGGCCGTGCCGAGCATTTGTATCTGCGTCTTCGTCGATTGGACCCTGGCCTTCTCGGTCTTGCCCGTGAACTTCGGGACGACAATCGCGGCCAAAAGACCCAATATCACCAAGACGACCAGCAGCTCAATGAGCGTGAAGCCCCGGACGTTTCTCTTCTGCACTGCCGCCACCGACAGGATTCGCAACCTTGCTGACCGCATGTTTAGTTCCTCCTACGTTACATGGCGATGTCGTTGATGCTGAAAACCGCCATCAGCATGGAGATGACGATGAACCCGACTACGAGGCCCATGACCAGAATCATCATCGGCTCCAGAAGACTAATCAGGCGCTTGATGGTGTTTCTCACGTCCACCTCATAGATGTCGGCGACCTTCTCGAGCATATCCTCAAGCTGACCGCTCTCCTCGCCAATCGTTACCATGCTGACTGCAAGGGGCGGGAACACGCCGCTGTCCGCGAGTGGGCGCGAGATGCCCTTCCCCTTAGTTATAGAGGATATGATGTCCCTGCTTTTCTTGCTCCCGCCATTGGCGCTTATGGCAGCGCGTGACATCGCCTCCGACATCACGCGATTTGTGATCACGTCCTTGACTATCTTCAGCGCCTGGATTATCGGCACCCCGTTTCTCACCAGCGTCCCAAGCGTCCGCGCGAAGCGGGCGACCTCAATCTTCTGCAAGAGCGAGCCCAAGAGCGGCATCTTCAGCTTGAACTGGTCGAACGAAAGCGCGTTCCGCTCGTTCTTTAGGGCCTGCTTGGCCGACAAAATCGCCGCGACTAATACGGCGAGCATCGCCCACCAGTATGAGCCGAAGGCCTCGGACAAGCCCATCAGAATCTGCGTCGGGAGGGGAAGAGCTTGACCCATGTCCTCGAAGATCTGGGCGAACTTCGGAATGACAAACATCAGCAGAATAACAACCGCGGCGCCGCCCACAAAAACCAGGAGGAGCGGATAGATCATCGAGTTGATTATGTGTTCCCTCATCTGCTGAGTGCTTTCCAGAAACTGAACCAGGCGCTTCAGGACGGACTCCAGAACGCCGCCGCGCTCCCCGGCCCGAACCATGTTGACGTAGAGCTTGGAAAAGACCTTCGGGTATTTGCCAAGCGCGTCAGCGAACGAGTTCCCGCCCTGAACGCTCTTGCGGACGTTCTCCAGAACTCGCCGGAACTTGTCCCGCTCTGTCGTGTCGATCGTTATCGCGAGCGCCTTGTCCAAGGGAACGCCCGCCTCGAGCAGAGTCGCCAGCTGGTGTGTTGCCGCAAGGACATCCCGCTGACGTATCCGGGCCGTTATCTGCTTGAGACTGAGCTCCACAGAGAGACCCTTCTTCGGCACGTATGCCTCAATCTTCACCGGGAAAAGGTCTCGCTGCTGGAGGGCCTGCGCGACGAGCGTCTGATCGCGCGCGTCCATCGTGCCCTCGGTTACATTCCCTCGCCTGTCTGATGCCTTATATACGAAAACTGGCAACGCTCATCTCCGATTCATGCTGATTTTCAAGGACAACACATTAAGAACACAGTGCGAAGCTGCACGGCGCAAACTCTGGCGGCTACATCTCGATAAGCTCTTCTTGGGTGACCCTCAGGACCTCGCTGATGCTGGTTATCCCGGCAGCCACCTTCAGCCAGCCATCATCTCGAAGCGTCCGAGAGCCTTCACGGAACGCCTCCTGCCGCAGCTTGTGCGCCGCAGCCTTCTCAAGAATCAAAGAGGTCATCTCGTCTGTCATGATTAAGAGCTCATAGATGCCAATTCTGCCTCTGTAACCAGTTTGATTGCACTCGTCACAGCCAACAGCCCGATACAACGTCTTTTCGAGCTCCTTAGAATGTTCGACGCCGATCTGCGAAAGCTCCAGCTTCGAGGGCTTGTAGCCCTCCTTGCACTGGGCGCACAAACGCCTCACTAGCCGCTGGGCGAGTATCCCCTCGATAGTTGAGGCAAGAAGGTAGTTCTCGACACCCATGTCCAGAAGCCGTGTGATCGTCGTAGGGGCGTCATTAGTATGAACCGTGCTGAAGACGAGATGGCCCGTAAGAGACGATTGGATAGCAATCTCGGCCGTCTCGAGGTCGCGAATCTCGCCGATTAGGATGATGTCCGGGTCCTGCCGAACGATCGAACGCAATCCGCTGGCGAACGTCAGGCCGATCTTTGGCTTGACCTCGATCTGATTCACGCCCGCGAGCTCGTATTCCACCGGGTCCTCTACCGTGATGATTTTCTTGTCGGGCGAGTTGATCTTCTCCAGCGCCGCATACAGCGTGGTCGTCTTGCCGCTGCCGGTCGGGCCTGTAACGAGAACGATGCCGTGAGGTTTGCGGATGAGGAAGTCGAACTGTTCAAGCGTTTTCTCGCCAAAGCCCAAGCTGATGAGGCTGAAGCCCATGCTCTCGCGGTCGAGCACCCTCATCACGACGCTCTCGCCGTGAAGCGTCGGAACAGTCGAGACACGCAGGTCGATTTTCTTGCCGCCCACCTTGAGGCCGATTCTGCCGTCTTGCGGAAGCCGACGCTCCGCTATGTTGAGATCCGCCATGATCTTCACCCTGGACACGATGGCCGACTCGAGCGCACGAGGCGGCGATTCGACCTCGTGAAGCACGCCATCCGCCCTGTAGCGAATCTTCAGCTGGCCCTCAAAAGGCTCGATGTGGATGTCGCTCGCGCCTGCCTCGACTGCGCGAGAGATCAGAAGATTCACGAGCCTTATGACCGGCGCCTCAAACGCGCGGTCCCGAAGGTGATCGATGTCCTCATCCTCCTCCGAGCCGATCAGCTCAAGGTCCTCCTCGTCGAGGTCCTCAATGATCTCGTCCATCGTTGCGTCGCCAAACCGGTCCTCGAGGGCTCGCAGAATGTCCCGCCGAGAAGAGACCGTTATCTTCACCCCCTTGCCGATGCTTAGCCGGACGTTGTCGAGTGTGTATTTGTCAAGCGGATCGGCCAACGCGACGACCAACTTGTTGTCCTCGAACCGAAGCGGAAGTATGAGATGCTCCTTCAGGAACTTCGCCGAAAGCGAGGGCACATCGACGAACTCCTCGGGGAAATCCGCATACTTCAGGAGGAGACAGCCCAGGTGCTCGGCGAGTGTCTCCGCAAGGCCGTCTTCGGTCAGCTTCTGAGCGGCCAAAAGCGCACCGATTGCGCCGTTATTCGATGGCCCTGTCTGGAGAAACGCCTGCTGGAGGTCTTCGCGCGACACAATGCTGGTTTGAACGAGCAGGCGCTCAAGCATGGCCGGCGTCTCGAAGGAAAGCCTCATTCCTGCACCGAGAGTGAGAGTGTCTCGTCGCTTTTTATCTCAAAGACGAGGCGCTTGACTGTTTTTGCCTTCGGCGTGGTCGAAGACGGACCCAACCCAGGGTCTCTCTCAACGAATCTGACGCCTCCTGAGGCAACGCCTCGCTGGTTTCTAATGTCAAACGTGAGACGCTTGCAGTCCAGCACAAAATGCTTGTCGAACTGCATTCTTGTGCTCTTGCCGGACGCCCGCAGAATCTGGTCGGCGAGCTCGCACACGACGTGATCGGCAAAAACCCGCATCTTGCCCGCAGAGACCTTCACGTCTCCCTTGTAGATCGCGCGATGTTCGTCTGAGTAAGCCTCGTCCGAGATTATTTCGAGCGTTATCACCTGCGCAGGCGGAGGCAGGGCTTGGACCTTCTTAGGTGCGACAGGTTGACGAGCCTGATTGATCATTTCCAGCAACTGCTCAAACGACTCGCGCCCCCGCAGGAACTGGTCTCGTTCGACTTGTGATAGGACAAGCATTGGCCTTGCTGCGGCCGCGCAGAAAGTCCCGCCATACCGCTCTATAACAATCTGAAAATAAGGCCTGGCGTGCTCCCATTTCTTCTGTTCCCGCAAGATATTGCCAATCGAGAAATAGGCCCAAGGCGCGTAGCCGCACTTGGCATCCTCCTCAAAAACAAGCCTAAACTCGTCTATCGCCCGTTCAAAGTCCCGCAACGGATTCCGGTCTTCAGAATAGAGCCTCCCGAGTGCGAAATGCGCCCGAGGCAAGAGGCCGCTTTCAGTGTGTTTGTCGAGGACCTCAGTCAGATTCTTTATCCCCTCGTCAAACTCGTGCAAACGTGTGTTGCTCTCGCCCAAGAGGCAGAGCGATTCTGCGGTCAGAGGGGACGTGGGATAGAGGCCCTGAAGCTTGAGAAGGTATGACTTGGCGGCCCTCACATCCTCGAGGTCGGGAGACGTGAGAAGGTGGCTTGAAACACGCAGAAGCGCGTCATCCGCCCAGGGACTCCTCGGAAAGAGCTGCCAAACGAGTCGGTAATTCTTGTCCGCCTCATCGAAGTCCCGCATCTGTTCAAAGCAGGTTGCGAGCATGAATCTGGCGTGGGCCACAACGTCGCTGCTCCCCTCGTGCAGCGACTTCTCATAGGCCTCGGCCGCCTCCGCGAGCAGCCCCTGAGCGAAAAGGCAATTGCCCAGATCGTAGCTGCTCTGAGCGTTCGCAAAACCAAGCCACATAATGGGCAGAAGCACCAACATGCCCCGCGCCAACATTCTTCTCAAACTAGACCTCCACAATTACGACGTTCGTAATGATTCCTGAGCCCCCACACCCTCTAAAAGGTTGTCCCATAGGTCCGCGGACGGTCTTGCGTATGGGTGTTCGCCGCGCGGCGAACCGCACCCATCTGACTTTCGGGCGGAGCAAGCACCGCCCCTACGTGCTTCATCTTGCATTATGATAACGCCTGCTCAATTACCGTAACTCACGAATAAAACGCGAGACGAAACCGGAGCACGTCTGGCGGAGAAGTCACCAAAGCTAACGGAGTGAACTACTCGGCCGCGGGTATCGCCATGATAAGGGTCAAAGACCTTGAGAGAGCCTTCCGAGCGCTCTTCACTTGAGTAATCGCTATCTTCGCTCTCCTCAGAAGCCAACTCCGCAAGCAACCGAGCCTTACCCCTGTCGAGATCGCCGTCGGCCAAATCGATCACAACCGCCTCCGAGCCAACAGACGCGCCCGCGGCTGAGGGCTGCGGCTCCAAAGCGACGTCGGCAACGGGAGACCCCGGCCCGAATGGGGAGAACTTGAAAAGCAAAACCGTGAAGAACAGAACTGCAACCGCCGCGGCCGCAAGCGCGAAATGCGCGGGCCTAAGCCGCGGGAAACTGAAAACCGGCGCTAGCCGCTTCTGCTTGGGCACTTCGGCCGAGCGTATCTTCGCTTTGAGCCCCGCAATCACTTCCTCACGCGGCTTGAGCTGTGGTAAGAGCCTGAAACGTCCGCAGACGGCCCGGAGCTCTTCCAGATAGCCCGAGCAGTCACGGCAGCCAGCAAGATGTGACTCGACTTGCTCTCGGTCGAATGCCGATAGCTCATTGTCGAGGAACGCCGAAAGCCTAATTGGCATCGCTTGGCACACGTTCTCCTTTGCGTCGTCGGCAACCAGCCGAAGCCTCGCCTTGAGCTCCAGAATGGATTCCCGGCCGGGTGCAAGCGCCGGCAGCGATTTGACAAGGCCGGAAACACCTCGGAGCTTTTCCAGATAGCCCGAGCAGTCGGGACATACGGCGAGATGCGACTCGAGCTTCTGACGCTCAAGCGGCGATAGCTCGTCGTCAAGGAATGCCGAAATCCTAATTAAGCTTCTCTTGCAGGCCCTCTTCTTCATAGCCCTTCAAATATCCTCTCAAAAGGTCCCTCGCCCTGAAGATGCGGGACTTAACCGTCCCCACCGAACAGTTCAGAACGTCGCTTATCTGCTTGTAGGAAAAGCCCTCAAACTCACTTAGAACTAGAGCCGCCCTATACTTGGGCGGAAGCTTCTCAATTGCTCTATGTACAACAATCGCTATCTCATTCTCCCTCAGCTGCGCGTCAGGCGTCCTGTCCGTAATGCTACTCTCGCGGTCCGATTGTGCGAGCGTGTCCAGTTTCATCTGAGAACGCTTCCTATAGTTGACCCTGTTCATCGACAGATTGTGCGCTATAGTGAACAAGTAACTTGAGAACTTGGACTGCTTCTTATACCGAGGTAGGTGTTGATAGACTTTCATGAACGCATCCTGGAGTATATCCTCCGCCTCGTCGCGGCTGCCCAGAATCCTATACACAAAGTTGAAAACCTGATTGCGGTAACGGTCGATGAGCTCCTCAAAGCTCCGTAGGTTTCCCGCACGAACTTGGTCAATCAGCTCATCGTCTGTTAGCGGCATTACCTACTCGTTCAGTGCTTTTATGTAAAACATGCCCATAACCACGCTGGTTCCAATTCCGTAGGGGCAGGCCCCCGCGCCTGCCCTATCTTTATTGATCGTAAAGGGCAACCACGGGGGGATTGCCCCTACACTGAGCGGGCGGGTCAAAGACCACGCCACTACACATCCAATACCCCGGCCAAGAGCTCATCTAATTCCCAGACACACCTATTCTAGCAGCTCGCCCAAAAAACACTTGAAGTGAACCACGCGCCCAATTATATTCCATTCTAGTGAGTGTTGTATAGATAAGCCATTTTTCGCCTCGGTCGCTATCTGAGGCGCACGCAATGAACTCGGAGGGGCGATTATGTCCAGTCGCAGTGTAGGTTTTTCGGGTATAGTGTTGTTTTTCGCTGTCTTGCTGCTGGCGCCCCTCTTAACGCAGGGCCAGCCGGCCAAGGACTTTGTGCTTGAGGATATTAACCCCATCTCACTTAGTTATGGCGAGCAGGTCACGCTGTCGCACCACGAAGGCGCGATTTTAGTTCTTTTTTTCTTCACCCCGCAGCAGGATCAAGCACAGCAAAGGGAGATACTGACGAGTCTCACGAACGGTCTGTGGGCAACATACGAAAACGCTGGCTGTTTTAGGTTCTTCGCGATCGGCGGCTTGGCACGGGAATCTCAGGAAGAGATACTATCTATGCGACCCAACTTGCCCAACGCCACGTTCCCAATCCTCTACGATCCCGACAAACAGGCCTGGGGCGCATCTACAGGCGACCTGTATCGGATGCTGGAGGACAGCAATGTCCCGCTTGCCGTGGTAATCGATCACGATTTCAATATCTACAACTGGAAAGCAACCGTGGCCGACTATCAAAACTACAACCAATGGCTCGTGACCTGGGTCTTGGAGCTTGACCCATACGACGACGAGGGACCCGAGATCACGAATTTCTCACCGCCAGACACCTCGACGGATGTAGCCCTCTGCACCGCGATTGAATTCGACATACTCGACCAGTGTGGCGTTGAGATCAACACACTGGACATCACCCCAGTGAATTCCCCAACCGTTAGCTTTAAGGCTGAGAAGATACAAGGCGGATACCACATTACCTTTGGCCCTCCGAGCGGCCAGATCGGCACGTTTGGCTGTTGGGAGGGAAGACCTCCCTCCGAAGCTTACATTTACAGCATTACGTGTTCAGATTACGCAGGCAACCAGGGGTCTAACAGCTATCTATTCAGCACGCCCGAGTTCACGACAGGGCCAATCATTGACAACATGATACCGGGGGAGGCCACCAATGTTGACCCCAACATTGTGATATCCTTCGACGCGTATGAGGACGTAACCTGCATTAACAGGGACACGATCGGGTTCCAGGTGAATGGTAGGGATGTGATGCCCTGGGCGGAGGTTACTCCCCTCGATGACCATGAGGGCTATCACGTGAGCTACCAGCCGCCCACACCGTTCACGGACGGCGATGAGGTCCCTGTGAGAATGGACATTAAGACGCTTTGCGGATCGCCGATGCTCACCTCTGAGCAGTACACCTTCACGGTCGGCGAAGGCGGCCCGAGCTTCACAAATAAAGAGCCCCGGGATGGCGCCACAGATGTGCCGCCGGGACTAAACACGATAAGCGTTGACGTTACCGATGCGCTCTATGGCGTTGATCGGAGCTCAATCCAGTTGTCGATCAACGGCGAGAGCAAGCTCGTCAGCACCAGCGTAATTGACAACGGCTATCACGTGTCGTTCGACCACGGCCTCGCTGACAGCCAGACATACACCGTCAGGGGCAAGGCCTGGAATCTGGCGGGGATGCCAGGTGAAGACAGCTGGTCGTTCACGACGGTTGATAACACGCCACCCGTCCTGACCTCGAGAAGGCCAGCTAACAACGCATACAACGTCTCCGTCGATACCGATATATTCTTCAAGGTGGCCGACACTGGGGTCGGTGTAAGTCCAGATTCGATCCGCCTTTGGGTGAATAATGTCGAAGTGAGCCTCGACCCCAACTTCAGCAAAGAGCAGGAGACCGCCGGAAGTGACGCTGTCTATAATTGCACGTTCGTGCCGGCCAGCCCGTTCACCGAGGGGCAGGTGGTTACCCTTCAGGTGCAGGCCGCGGACAAGAACGGCAACATCATGGCCCCGGTCACGTGGTCGTTCACGTGCTCGGCCGTTCCCGCCGTAGCTATGGCGGGCTGGGGCAACACCGGTATCTACGTGTCAGACATCGGCGAGTTCGAGGCGTGGGCACTCGTCGAATACGGCGAGGGCATGGACATGATCAGGAACGTCCAGATGTATGTGATGAACGCCGCGACCAAGCGCCACCACCCGGTCGGGATTTTCCTCGACTTAATCGGCTATTTTGAGGGCCACGGCGTCTTCTACTATCACGAATACATGGCAAGAGCCGGCCTGGTTGGGATGCTGCCCATCTACGAGATCGCGGCCGAAGACATCTACGGCAGCTTCAGCTCACTGTGGCCATATCTGACCATTGTAGATGGATCGAGAAGGAAGTCTCCGCCAATGCTCGACCAGGGATTCGATCCGACTGACGTGCCCTGGCGAATACAGGCGCTGATGGACAAGTATGGCCCAACGCCGCCCGATGACCCGAGCGGCGTATTCCGCGCCTCGCTTGCAGGCGGCAGCGCCCCGCAAGGTTCCACGCCTATTCCGCTGGTCAACGCCCAGCCCGTCATCTTCGTCGGCGGCTTCTATCCACCAGCCGTGGATATCTCCCAGACGAGCGATGTCCTTTTGAAGGCGCTGGTCGTTGACCCCAACGGCCCGGAGGACATCGAGCGCGTCGAGATATACGTCGATGGCATGCCGACCGGCATCATGATGCTTGACGACGGCTCACAGACCGACGATGAGCCGGGCGATGGCTTCTACGTCCGGAGCTTCACGCTCGAGGCGAACTCGAGGCCCCCGGGACTCGTGATGCTTCAGATCATCGCGTTTGACTACGCTGGCAACGTCAGCAACGTCTATCCCTACATAACGGTCGAGCCGTAGTTTGCTCTAGACGGCGCGGCCACCGTTCGGAGGGAATCGCTGTGGACTGTCTTGCGTAGGGGTGCTGCTCGCCACACCCTTCTCTGATGCGACCGAACGTATGAAGGGCGGGGCAAGCACCGCCCCTACAAGGCCTGAACAACCATTCCCACGGCGGATACGCGTGTCACTAAGAAACCGTTAGACGCACAAACCTGACAGGGGTATCGTCTGCGAATGTTCTTCAAACTACTGTTGCTGTTCACGCTGGTCCCGGTGCTCGAACTCTACCTGCTGATCGAGGTCGGCTCGCGAATCGGCGCCCTGCGGACCGTTGCGATCGTCATCCTCACCGGCGTCCTCGGTGCGCTTCTGGCCAAACAGCAAGGCTTCGCGACGCTCAACAACATCAAGCGAGACCTCAACGATGGGATCATCCCCGCGGAACAGCTCATCAGCGGCGCGTTTGTCCTCGCAGGAGGCCTTTTGCTCCTCACCCCTGGCCTTCTGACCGACTTCATCGGCCTGTGCTGCCTCGTCCCGCCGACACGGAATCTCATGAAGGTCCCCCTGAAAAAATGGCTCAAACGCCATTTCGAGCTTCACTTCGAGTCGCCCAACGGCTTCTGATCAACCTTACGCTCATCCCCTCAGATACAGTCGCACCCACCCAGGCATTCCGGTCATGGTCCCCCTTCTCTTATCCCGTATTATTCATAAACTCGCGATGCCATGAGGTGTGGGGCGGGCTTTCCAGCCCGCCTTTTGTAGCGATTGCCGCATTCCTCGGACGCGACACTCTGTCACGCGAGACCCTGTCTTTGGCAGGCTGGAAAGCCTGCCCCACACCGACGAGAGTCATGCCCTTGAATTATTCGGGTTATTCCTCTTTTCATTTCATTTGAGACGGGACGTCGGATCGGGCAGAATTGGCGCTGGAACGCCACGTTTTGTGTCTGGGTACTGATTGCGATTGCAGGGGGTTGATTGAATGTTGAGAAGGAATTGGTCGGCGGTGTTGTTGGCTGCTGTGCTTGCTGGGCTGCTATTGTTGCCTCTCATCGCGCGAGGCGGCGAGGAGAAGGAGCATGATAAGCAGCTGCTGAAGGCGACAAAGCACCTTCGCAAGATAGTGAAGCAGGACGGCCCGGAGAGCATCGAGTTCCCCTGGGATGCGGACAAGCACAAGATCGATGACAAGAAAGAGCCACCCGACTTCACCTCATATTACGCCAGGACCGTCAAGATCGGAGAGGACCCGAAGATACGGACCGACGGCGATTCGATAACGAGCACGATATTTGTCGGCACTAAGAAAGTGGGACAGCGATTCAAGGTCGAGAACTGGCGGGTCTTCTGGGAGAAAAAGGGCGATCACTATGTGGCGACCTCGAGGCAAGTTATCCAGTCCTTTGATGAGTTCTATGCCCCATTTCACAAAAAGGAAGTTCGCCAATCCAAGGCCTTCCTGAGGAGCGTCTTTGAGTTTGGGAACATGCAGTTCGAGCACGACCGCATGCGCTTCTCTGTCCCGAAAGGGCGATTGGTTCTGATTGAGGCTGACGGGAAGCCCTTTGCTGGCTACATCACGGGTAAGGGCGAACTCTCCTACGATCCGCCAACACAGCTTGCCTCGAATGCGGTCGATTCAGATAGAGAGACTCAGCAGTTTAAGCACCATCTGGAGACAGACAGATTGGACGGTTGTGGATTCAGCAACGCGGTCGTCTGGGGTCATCCTAATTGGATGAGAGCGTTTCTGGACAGGCTCGAATTGAGGCCTGTTGAGAGCCAGGATGAGCTTCAGAGGGAGGCCCGGGATGCATTTTTTGAGCGACTTCTGCCCATAATGAGAGGAAAGGACCTCGCATTTGGCGGGTCGGAATATCCCATCTGTATCCTTCCCGACAGCCGGGATTTTCTTCGCTTCGAATTCGACACGCCTAAGCACGACCTGCTGTCATATACGTTCGATCCCTCATCCATTAGGGAAATCTCATTGTGCAAGCGCTCGAAGCAACAGATGTCAAAACGCAAATTCAAATGGTTCAAGACAGTCTGTGAATACGATGAATCGGGCCAGCGCAAAGAGAAAACTCTGCATCAGCTTCAGCACGAGAGCAAGGACAGCGTCAAGACCGTGTCCTGGTCGGCAGATGTCAGATTCGAGAGGGGGATGCTTGATAAGGTCAAGAAGGGCAAGTTCGAGATTATCTTTGAATACGAGACGCTCAAGCCAAATGCCACAGTCGCCATGTTTGACTTCTCCGCGCTTAATCCGACCGCCCTGACCGACGCTGGCGGCAACGACATGCTGTTCTTCGACATGGGTTCAGAACTCCTAGTCCCCGTCGATCCGGTCGATTGCCCTGCGGGGAGGATGAACGTGCTTTTCGCGGAGGGTCGAGAGCCAGGCGATATCGACTGGACTCACGGTTACATGGATGGTTGGTTGCCTGGATCGGGCTATCTAGACTGCAAGGCGTTTGAGCTGAAGATAACCGTTCCGGAGAAATTCCAGGTGACTTCAGTGGGGAAGCTGCTCGAAGAGCAAGTCCACCACGGCTATCGAACGAAGCATTGGGTTGGAGAACACTGCACCAGATTCCCAGGATTTGTGATAGGAGAATTGTTCATTCTCGATGGTGAGGCAGGAGGTAAGCCGATCGTTATCTATTCCAAGGACAACGCACAGGCTAGGAAATACGTCCTTCCAGAGATCGAGAGCAGTCTGACTTTCTACGCCAAATGCTTTGGAGAATACCCATATTCAAAGCTATCCGTCTGTCCGGTCAACTGGTCTCATGGCAGAGGATTCGCCTCCCTCGTGACTATTACGGGTCGTCATGGACTTCTTGGCGATGCACAGCCTGGCCTCTACTGCCATGAGGTGTCGCACCAGTGGTGGGGGAACATCGTCGGCTGGTTCTCGCCTGCTGACCAGTGGCTCTCCGAGGGCTTCGCCGAGATGTCCACTCTGATGTATCTCCAATCCGCACGGGACAACGACTCCGTCAAGGGACGATTGAAAGACTGGGCCTATAGCGCCAAGAAGCTCGACGAGAAGGGGCCTATATGCCTGGGGGCTACCCTCGATTGGGCCGGCGCGCTGGCTACCAACTCATGTATCACAAGGGCGCCTACGTGATGCACATGCTGCGGATGATGGTGGGCGACGAGGAGCTCATCCGGATACTGCGCACGTTCGTCGAGCAGTTCAAATGGAAGCAGGCGACGACGTCCGACTTTCAGGAGGTCTGCGAGCTGGCGCTTGGCCGAGAGCGGCTTATCGAGCTCGGCGGCGAGCCATCGCTTGGCTGGTTCTTCGACGAGTGGATATACAGCACCGGCTACCCTAAATACGAGTATTCCTGGAGCACGAAGAAGGCCACGGGCGGCGCCTGGGAAGTAACCTGCAAGATCAAGCAGGTCGGCGATAAGCTCTTCAAGATGCCGCTTCCGATATGGATATTCACGAAAGGCGGAAAGCGCTACGTCTCGTCGAGGCTTGTGCACGAAAAGGAACACGAGTTCGTCCTGACCGTCCCGTCAAAGCCCAAGAAAGTCGAGCTCGACCCGTTCAACAGCGTCCTGTGCGACGTCAAACAGAAATCCATGGAGTGACGCCGTCTCGGAACCACCCGCCGTGGTTTGCGGTTCGCACGTTGGTGCAGGGCCATGGCGCGCGCCTGCCCTACCTGACTGATGGACATAGGGCAAACTCGGAGGTTCGCCCCTACGCTGTCATCAATTCGTGTTAATGGCCGAGGGCCTGCTAGCGGCGCCGCCTCGCCATCGCCACAGTTTCGGTGGCTGCTGCCTCGGTCCCTGTCGCGATCATCTGCTGGAGCTCGTCGGGCCTCAATGAGGCAGACATCGCAGTCTGAAGAGAGATCGTTCTACTCTGATAAAGCCTGAACAGCGACTGGTTCAGCGTCTGCATCCCGTGCAGCTCCTGACCGGTCTGCATGACGGAATAGATCTGGTGTATCTTGTCCTCACGGACGAGGTTGCGGATTGCGGGCGTTGGGATCATGACCTCGGTAGCAAGGCAGCGCCCCCGGCCGCTCATATTCGGCAAAAGCGCCTGAACGATAACCCCCTGCAAGACAAAGGATAGCTGCGTCCGAACCTGCGGCTGCTGATGCGGCGGAAACACGTCTATGACGCGGTTGATTGTCTGGGCCGCGGAGTTGGTGTGCAGCGTCGCAAACGTAAGGTGACCCGTTTCTGAGATGATAAGGGCCGCAGCAATCGTCTCGATATCCCTCATCTCACCGATCAGGATAACGTCGGGGTCCTGCCTGAGCACGTATTTGAGCGCGTTCGTAAAGCTCATCGTGTCCGCGCCGATTTCGCGCTGATTAACGATGCAGTTCTTGTGTCTGTGCAAATACTCAATCGGGTCCTCGACTGTAACGATGTGCAGGTGCTTCTCCTCGTTGATCTTGTCGATGATCGAAGCCAGCGTCGTGCTCTTGCCGCTGCCAGTCGGCCCCGTGCACAGAATCAGCCCTTTAGGGATGTTCGGAAACTTCTCGACGACCTTCGGCAAGCCCAGCTCCGCAAAGCTGAGTATTTCCCAGGGGATCGTCCTGAATGCGGCCGCCACACCCCCTTTTTGAAGGAACACGTTGCCCCTGAACCTCGAAAGACCCTTTACGCCGAACGAAAGGTCAAGCTCCTTATCCTCCTCAAACCGGTGCTTCTGCGCATCGGTAAGCACCGAATAGGACAGCCGCTTGGTGTCCTTCGTCGTCATGACGGGGTAATCCATTGGCTGAAGCAGACCATCAATGCGCATCTGAGGCGCAGTTCCACCGGTTAGATGGAGGTCCGTGGAACCCTTTTCGACCATTTGTGTCAAAAGCTGAGGAAGCGTAACCAAGTCTTATCCTCCTTGCCTCAAGAGGCGATTAACCAAACCTTGCTCTCAATACAATACTACAGTTTGCAGTATAGCAATACTCAGAAATCGAAGTCAAACGCAAAATCACACAAGCGCGAAAGCCCCTCCCGGCGGGAGTGCATCGCCCTCTTGTCCACCTGCAAAAGCCCATCAACCCCGAACGCCTCGACCGTGAACGACGCCAAAACAGTCCCGAGCACCAGCGCGTCCTTGAGCGCCTCGTTCGCGCGCCAGTCTTTTTGCTTGTCGAGGTAGCCGAAGAAAGCCCCAGCGAACGAATCGCCCGCGCCGGTCGGGTCAACTACGTTGTGAGTCCCAAACGCTGGGAGCGCGAATGTCGCGTCCTTCGCGAAAAGGACCGAGCCATATTCTCCCCGCTTGCACACGACAATCGTGGGGCCCAACTCGAGGCACTTCGGCCCGGCGGCCCAGACGTTCGGCTCGTCGCAGAGCTGCCGCAGCTCGTCCTCGTTTATCGTCAGGATATCGACCTGCTTCAGCGCGTTCACGAGCGATTCCTTTTTGATGTTTATCCAGAGGTTCATCGTGTCCAGGCCGACGAGCCGTTTGCCGGGGCCCAAAGACATCAGCACGTCGCCCTGAAGGTCTGGGTCGATATTCGCCAAAAAAACTGTCTCGCACGCGCGGTATTTGTCCGGAATCCTCGGCGAGAAATCGGCGAAGACGTTCAAATGCGTCGCAAGCGTCTCCCGATCGTTCATGTCGTCCGAATACTTGCCGGCCCAGCGGAACGTCTCCCCGAGCTCAACCACCAGACCCGACAGGTCGCTGTATTTGCCCAGGAAATCGATGTATTCCTGGCCAAAATCCTCGCCGACCACCGCGACGAGGTTGACATCCGTGAACTTCGACGCCGCTATCGAGAAATAGGTCGCCGACCCGCCAAGCTGCTCTTCACGCTTAGCCACGCGGGTCTCAACCGCGTCGAACGCAACTGAACCAACCACTGTTATCGCCAAGAGAATACCTCCCTAACAACGTTGTGTTGATGTGTAGGGGCGGCTCAC